>NZ_JANLNL010000020.1:0-36083 GCF_027568365.1 Niveispirillum sp. BGYR6
GCTTCAACGCGTTCCCGAAGATCTTCTGAATACGCCTTGCCCATGATCCACCTCCGACAAAGATGAATCACATCCAGACCTTAAAGGGAATCCTTCGATTCCGCTTTCACGCGCGATGCTCTATCGCGAATATAAGAGCAATCCGGCCCAATGCCGGACCTGCCCGCTGCTGGCCTCCTGCACCACCAGCGCCAATCAGACCAAGCTGGTCACCCGCCATGTCTGGCAGGACGCCAAGGACCATATCCTGGAAAACCGTCTGACCGCCTGGGGCAAGCGCCTCTATGCAAGGCGCAAGGAGACGGTCGAGCGCAGCTTTGCCGATGCCAAGCAGTTGCATGGCCACCGTTATGCCCGGATGCGCGGCCTCGCCAAGGTCACCGAGCAGTGCCTGCTGGCCGCCGCCGCCCAGAACATCAAGAAAATCGCCACCATCCTGGCCCGCAGACGGGCTCCTGACGGCAATTATCCAGGCCCTGCACGCCTCATTCGCGCAATCTGCCGCCTCATTCGCGCCGCCATCCTCATCGGCTCACCCAAAACACCAATCGCCGCCTGAAATCACCAAAAACAAAACCCCGCCGAATTTCGACGGGGTTTGTCAGCAGTCTGAAAGCCCTGCGGTGATCCGCAGGGCTTTCTCTTTTATTGGCTGGCCAACAAACCCTTCCAGGGTATCCTCTGGCTTGAAGCTGATCCTATCAGATCAGATCAAATCAGCGAAGCCGTGGCGCCCTTCAGCGGCGCCATAAAGCATATAATGGGTCAGGCCGCTGGCGAAGCTGCCCGCATTGACAGCAAGGGCGACGTCCGGATAGGTGGCGAGGTAGTATTTTTCATCGAAATAGGCCACACGCCCTTCGCTGCGGCCATACAGCACATAATGGTCAATGGCGGAACTGACCGTCCCCCGGTTAATGGCGGCAGCGATGTCGGGGTTCAGGGCCAGATAATCGGCTGCGTCGAATTTGGCATTCGGGCTGCGATTTTCGAACTGGCCCATCAGCATATAATGCGAGAAAGCGGTGAAGGTGCCAGCTTTCACCGCTGCGGCGACGTCCGCATTATGGGAAAGGTAGTAACCGGTATCGAAGAAGGCAGCAGGGTTACGCCCCTCCTTTTGCCCGTAGGACCAGTAATGATCGGCAGCCGCCGCCGCAATCACCTCTTTGCTGGCACCGGGATAGGTGGCTCTCAGTACCGCTGCGACGTCGGGATTGCTGGAAAGGTAATAGTCGGCGTCGAAATGGATGGCGCTGACCCGCTCACCCCAGCTGCTGTTATCCACCACACGGTCATTGAACGCGACATATTCAACATCGCGGATGCGGATTTCCATGCCGTTCTTGCTGGTGACCAGGGCCCAGCGCTCACCATTTTCCTCTACCGACTTGATCTGATACGCACTGGCGGGGCCATCCAGAACAAGCCTGTCGGCACCGGCACCGCCATCCAGGCGATCCCCATGGGAGGCGCCGATGAAAATGTCATTGCCGGCCCCTCCCAGTACAACCTCCGCCCATGCGGTGGTGCGGATGATGTCCGCCTTGTCGCTCCCCTGGATCACCGGTGTGTTGGTCTGGATGGCATCGTCATAATTCCCGAAAACGACATAGGTCATGTCGCCGGAAATGCCGATCCCCACCGTGTCCCAGCTCGGCAACAGCAAATTGGCGCTGGTTCCCGGGTTTGCCAACCAGGTTTGCAGCAGGTTGGCGTTGGTCTGGCCGGCCAGCATACCTTCTGCATTCTCCGCCAGACCGGCGGGGAGGGTGAGGTGGAGCCCGCTGGCAACGCTCAACACCCCATTGAGGAAGGAACTGCCATCACTCCAATGATGCAGGGTGGGGATGGGGCGGGCCGTCACCGATGTGGCGGCCGACCAAGCGGCATAACCGATATTGCTGTTGAAATCAGCGGCGTGCTGCCCGGCCAGGATTGTCAGGTCAACGACCGGCCGCAAAGCGGAAAGGCCCTGGGCTACCCGCTGGTCATTGATCGCGTGGTAAAGATTCAGCTCGTCAAGTGACATGACGTTGCTGCCGGCCATCAGAAGTGTCTGTGCGGCGAAAGACATTTCCTCAACCCCCTGAAAGCGGTGCGTCGCTGGCCGATGTCTGGCCGATCATCGTCAGTCCCCCCGTCTGCGCCGGAAGCTGTGACAAATCGACAATGATGCTGCTGGAGGTGCTGCCTGGTGCCGACTTCTCCACCACCAGACTGTCATGATGGCTCTGAAAACCATCTGCCACGACCTGCAACTTTTCCTCTTGCGGTGCCAGCACGATGACGAACAGGTCATCCTTTTCCGTGGCAGCCAGCACCACCTTGTTACTGTTCACCACATGCAGCATTTCCGCCTGCTGTGGCGTGGCTGGTTCGTTGGTGGTGACCGCGATCAATCGCTGCGGTCCTGCAGCGTCGGTCTTAAGCGGGGCTGCTGATTCGGCCAATGCCAGGATCTGGCTGAAATCGATCTGTGGCGGTGTCTGATGCGGCGCGGCCGCGGGCTCCTCCACCAGAGTTGCGGTTTCCGCCTTCTCATTTCCGTGGGGGAGGGCGGAAACCGCAGTGGCCGTTGACGCTGCCGTGTCTGCCGTTGCTTCGGCCGGATGGCGATGGGGGGCCGGCTGCTCCGCCTCATGGATTTCTGGCAATGCAAACGTATGACTGATATCATTCGAAGCGTGATCGCCAGCAGCAGTTTCGCTGACGTCCGGCAGGGGCGACGCCATCGCGTCATGCGCCACCGTGCTGGCGATCACATCCGCCGTCAGCACCGCAATGACGGCGCTGACGATCCGCAGGAACGCATGTGACCCGTCGGGGTCTGTCTTGTTATCCGTACCATCCTGGCCGTGATCGGCCAGCGGATGGGGGTCAACAAGAACCAGTGCGTTCAAATCCAGGTTGGCCAGGGCGGCCCGCAGGGTATCCCCCTGCCAGGTTTCCCCGTCCATGATATGTACAATAAAGAACCCGTCGATCCTGGCGATGTGAACCAGGGTCTCGCCGCTGGCAACATCCTCCAGCGCGAACCACGGATCCCCTTCATCTGTCAGGCCCGATGCCGCCTCCAGCACGATGCCATGGCGGGCGAACTGGTCGATGCAGCGATAGATATCGGCCAGATCCTGGTTACCCCAGGCTCCGCCATTACCCCCGCCATTACGCCCGGGAAAACTGAAGATTTCGGCCGAGACGCTCATGACGCCTCCCCTTCCGACACATCGCCTTGCTTGTCGGCCAGCAGCAGGGCTGCGGCGTCTGGCTCAAAGGCAATCAAATAGCCGGCAGCGAAGGAGGCCGGTTCCATCCCCAATGCTTCCGCCCAAACGGACAGAGAGCCTTCCGGCAACCGTCCGCGTCCGGCCTCCACGGCACTGATAATGCCCGGGCTGGGCAGGCCGATACGGCTGGCCAGCGTGCGGGTGGTCAGGCCGGTGGCCAGACGCTGCTGGCGGATCACACGCCCCCATGCCGCGCGCCTTTCGCGCGCCATGCTGATCCGGTCACGCTGGGACAGCTCCTGCACATCATTGCGCGGCGCCTCCGGCGGATCGGAACGCAAGGGGATGATCTCGCCCATCGCCGGCCTTCCCTTAAACGACCCGGAACTTAGTTGCTTTGCCGGATGCAGCCCCGCTGTCGGCCATGCCCGCACCAATATCCCCCGGTTCCCCGAACAGGATGGCGTGGGTGATCGGATCATAGAACTGCATCAGGGTACGAACAAATTCAGCCGGTGCCATCTGCAGCGCGCTGGCCCACGCCAGATAGCTGTCGGGCGGGATACGCCCGCGACCCGCCTCAATCATCGAGACCATGGTGTAATATTCAAGGCCAACAGCTTCGGCCAGAGCCCGCTGTGTCAGCCCGACTTCCGTGCGACGGTTCTTCAGCCAAGCACCTGCGCGACGGCGCAGCTCCTTGACCTCTTCACCGCCACCATGCTGGGGGTGGGTGTACATGCGGCTTCCTTGAGATCAATTCCTGATCCCCAACATAAGCGACTTTATAACAGAATACCACTTCACTTATGGCCAGCCCCGGTATGCAGGCCAAAAAACTTCCGACAATCGGCGCGGATGCAACAGTTTACCGCCTAAGGATAGGGCAAGAGCGCCGCTTTCTGCCTTGTTTTTGCCATGATTGCCTAATGGCCCCGGCGCACCGCGCGGACAAACCGATACCCGGCAAGCAGGAAGACGAATGATTCGGCTGCAACCACCGCTATGGGGGCTGCTATATGCATATCAACGCCCAGAAGATGCAGCCCCAGCATGGTGCCAAAATTAATGGCTGCCGCCATTTTCAGCATCAGGGCCCACAACCGGTTCTCCCCGTAATTGAACATGTAAAGTGAGGAAAAGCAGGAGCCGATGCCGACCAGTACCGGGACGGGCGACAGGATACGCAGCACCCGGGCGGATTCCATGAAATCCGGCCCGAAGACGGTCATCACCAGCAGGTCGGCGCCAAAGGCCATGACCAGACCACCAGCGAGACCGACTCCCCCCACCATCAGCATCACCTTGCGAATCAGCCGCATTCCCGCCGCCGGGTCCGTGACGGCAAGGTTGGCCACGCGGGGCATGGCGGCCTGGGTGATGGCGGCAAGGAAGCCCTTGCCGGCATTCAGGCAGCGGTCGCCGATATTATATTGCGCAGCCGCCACCGGCCCGCCCAGCAGCCCCACCAGAAAGGTCTGCGCCATGGTATAGACTTGAATGACCAGATCGGCGGCAAAAATGCGCCAGGCTGATCGCAGCCGGGCGCCGACTTCCGTCCGTGTCGGCAGGCGCAGCACATCACCATAATGCTGTGCCAGAAAGCGGAAAGTGACCATCCCCGGCAACAGGGCGCCGGCGGCCGTCAGCGCGATGGCCAGCCCCGCATCTTCGGGCCCGCGGACCAGGGCGAAGATGCCGATCACCCCGGCTAGCCGCCCGAACATGGACGAAAACACGACGATGCGGAACTGCTCCAGACCCTGAAACAGCCAGGGCGGGGTCAGCAGGTTGCAGAAGGCGATCAGGGGTACAAAGGACAGCACCACCCCGACACCATCGCCATGCGGCAATTGCGACCAGATGGCGAAGATCAGCAGGCTGGTCAGGGTGAACAGCAGCGCCCTGACCGCATAGGCTTCGGCAACAATGGCGGCCGTGCGCTGGCGATCCTCCTTATGGATGGCCACTTCACGCGCCGCACTCCAGTTGAAGCCGAAATCGCAGACCAGGCCCAGCAGCGTCCCCGCCGACACCGCCCAGGCATATTGCCCGAACTGTGTCGGTCCCAGAACCCGGGTGATGAAGGGAAGCACCACCAGCGGGATGATCAGGTTGGCGACGTTGGTGAGGCCGAGATAGGAGATATTATGCAGAATCTTACGGTCGATCATGGCGCGCACCCTCCTTTCAGGAGGGGCTTCCCGCGATGATCGACCGGATATTGGCTTCCATCGTATCGCCGGCCGCCTCCCAGGTCAGGCTGCGGGCCATTTCCCAACCCGCCTGGGCGATGCGCCGGCGATGGGCATGATCGGCGATCAGCCGTTCCAGACCGGCCGCCACCGATTCCGGCGATTGCGGCTCAACCACCTCGGCCGTCTGGCCGGGGATGGCATATTGTTCGGTCCCCGGCTGGGTGGTCACGGCGGCCAGCCCGCAGGCCATGGCCTCCGCCGGGAACAGCGGGAAGCTCTCATACCAGGAGGCAGACAGCAGGATGTCGGCCTGACGATACGCCTCTGCCAGCGCCAACGGCTGCAGGAAGCCCAAATCCTTGTAAGGGGCGATCGGATTGTCCGGCGGCAGGGCGGCCCCGCCATAGACATGCCAGTCGATTTGATAATGGGGCAGGCGGCGGCGAACCATGGCGGTTGCCTCTGCCATCTCCTTGAAGCCCTTCCAGGCGACATTGCGCCCACCATAGGAGATCAGCGTCACCTTCCGGTCATCCGGACCGGCCAGCGGCTTGGGCGCGCCGTTGAAGATGTTATGGTCCAGCGCGCTGGGCGACAGGCGCAGCGAGGCGCCTGGAACCGCCTTGTCCACCTGATCATAAAGCCAGGGGGAATTGGCCATCATCTCCAACCCCAGCCGATAGGACAGGGCGGCGACCTTGTGGGTCTGTTCCGGATCGGGTGTGTCGTTGGCGAAGATGACTTCGTAATGCTGCATGAAATAGCCCAGCTTGCCGGTCCCGAACAGATAGACGGGCAGGGCTGTGCTGTACTGCGTGGCGATGGTGATATCGGCGGGCGGAATCATGCGGCGCAGCTCATGATGCTGCACGGCCTGCTCAATCTCCGGCGTCCAAAGCTGGGGCAGGTTGCGCACCAACGCCATGAAATCGCGCCGGATATCGGCCTTGCCGGCCTCATCCCGCCGGGGCAACCAGCGGGCCAGGGTGCCGGCCAGCCGGCCCAGGGCGCCGCCGGCGGATTGCGGCGCCCAATGCAGCAGGGTGCCGAATTCCTTCTTGAACCAGGCCGGCGCGTCACAGGGGCGCGTGGGGATGATCGTCACCTGATGCCCACGCTTATGCAGCTGGTGGGCATGTTCCAGGATACAGAGGATGCCGCCGGTGAACTTCTCCCGATGCAGGGGAGGGACGACGATGTTCACACGCAGCGAATTTGCAGCCATTTGGCGCCTTGCCTGAAAAACGAGAGAAACCGGGGGTCAGACGCGCAGCGGTTTGCCAGCCGTCACCAGCGGCACCACCTGGCTATCGAAACACTTAAGCGCCGCACCGATGGCCTGATGCATGTCAAGATAGCGGTAGGTGCCCAAGCGACCACCGAAAATTACATTCGGCTCCCGCTCGGTCAAGGCGACATAACGCTCATACAGGTCACGGTCGCCCGGTGTGGCAATCGGGTAATAGGGTTCATCGCCCTTGCCGGCAAAGCGGGAGAATTCCCGCGCGATGATGGTCTTGTCGCCATCGAACGGGCGTTCTGGATGCAGGTGCCGGAATTCATGGATACGGGTGAAGGGCACGGTCGCATCGGCATAATTCATCACCGACGTCCCCTGGAAATCGGGCGTCTGTGCCACTTCCCATTCCAGATCGACCGTGCGCCAGCCCAGTTCCCCGAACTGGTAATCATAGTAACGGTCGATGGCACCGGTATAGATGATGGGCTTGCCGGCCGGGATCTGGTCGCGGATATCGAAGAAATCGACACCCAGGAACATCTGGATCTTCGGCTGGTTCAGCATATTGCGGAAGATCGCGCCATAGCCGCCCAGCGGCATCCCTTCAAACCGATCAGAGAAATAACGGTCATCAAAGGTGAAGCGCACCGGCAACCGGCCGATGATGGAGGCGGGCAACTGGCGCGGATCGGTCTGCCACTGCTTCATCGTGTAGCCACGGATGAAGGCGTCATAAAGGGACCGGCCGATTGACTTGACCGCCTTTTCTTCCAGATTGGCAGGCTCGCCGATCCCTTCGGCCGCCATTTCGCGGGCCACCAGGGCGCGGGCCTCATCGGGGGTGAAATGCCGGCCGAAGAAGGAACAGATGGTGCCCAGGTTGATCGGCATACCGAACACCCGGCCATCATGTACCGTGAACACGCGGTGCCGGTAATCGGAAAACTGCGTGAAGCGGTTGATATAGGTCCACACCTCTTCGGAATTGGTGTGGAAGATGTGGGTGCCATAGGGATGCACCTCAATGCCGGTCTCGGCATTGATCTCCGAATAGGAGTTGCCGCCGAAATGGCTGCGCTTATCCAGCACCGCGACGGTCAGGCCCAGCTCGCGGGCGGCGCGTTCGGCGATGGTGGCGCCGAAAAAGCCGCTGCCCACCACAATCAGGTCAAAACCGTCGAAATTCATCTTCATCCCTCGGAGAACTCTAACCACACGGCGGCGGCAGGCGACGTTACTGTTACCGTTTGTCCGCGGTGGATTGCAAGGCTGGGTTGGCTGCATTCCTGGCGGGGCAGGCTGGTTTGTAGCCATTTTCGCCAAGAGCTGTAAAATTGTAATTTGGCAGTGCAGCAGGCTTATCCGATCCTCTCCTTCCGGCTTATATATTCTACTTCGCAAGAGATTGTGCTGAGGGTTTGTCATGACCATTCTTGTCACCGGTGCGGCCGGCTTCATCGGTATGCATGTGGCGCATACGCTGCTGGCGCGGGGCGACCGGGTGGTCGGGCTCGATAACTTCAATGATTATTATGATGTCCGGCTGAAAGAGGCGCGGGTGGCACGGCTGACGGGGCATCCTGGGTTCAGCCTGACGCGGCTGGACATTGCCGACCGCACGGGCATGGAGGAATTTTTCGCCCGCCATCCGGACATTACCGGGATCGTCCATCTGGCGGCGCAGGCCGGCGTCCGTTATTCGCTGGAAAACCCTTATGCCTATGTCCAGTCCAACCTGATGGGACAGGTGGTGATGCTGGAAGGGGCGCGCCAATTGGCGGCGCTGCGGCATTTCGTCTATGCCAGTTCGTCCTCCGTCTATGGTGGTAACGAAAAGCAGCCCTTTGCGGTGGGGGACGCGGTGGATCGGCCGGTCTCGCTTTATGCGGCCACCAAGCGGGCTGATGAGTTGATGACCCGGACCTACAGCCATCTTTATGGTTTGCCGGCCACGGGCTTGCGGTTCTTTACCGTTTACGGTCCCTGGGGTCGGCCGGATATGGCGCCGTTTCTGTTTGCCAGTGCTGTGGCAGCGGGGCGGCCGATCCGTGTCTTCAACCACGGACAGATGTGGCGCGACTTCACCTATATTGATGACATTGTCGCCGGCGTGCTGGCCGCGCTGGACCGTCCGGCCCGGCCGGCGCCGGAGCAGCCGGGCGGCGATCTGGTCCCCCATCGCCTGTATAATCTGGGAAATAACCGCCCCGAACGGCTGCTGGACTTTATTGCCGCCATAGAGGCAGCCCTGGGCCGTAAGGCTGAAATGATCATGGAGCCCATGCAGCCCGGCGATGTTCCCGCAACCTATGCCGATATTGCCGCCAGCACGGCCGATCTGGCTTATCTGCCCCGGACCAGCATGGCCGAAGGGGTTGAACGCTTCATCACCTGGTATCGGGCCTTCTACCAGCTTGATTGACCCAGCGCCTTTGCTGCCTTCCGGATGATGCGACCGGGTGCCGCATCGTCGCAGCAAAGGGGGAGGGATAATATGCATATTAAATGCATGTTATGGAGAGGCAGCCATGGCCAGGATTGTTCCCGAGCTGAAGCACGATCATCTTGAACTGAAACATATTCTGGAGGAGGTGCGCCGCCAGGGAATCGGCACCCAAGCCGGGCGGCAAACGCTTCTGACGGCGCGGGATCGGTTCATCCGCCATATCCAGCGGGAGGATGAAGCCTTCTATCCCGATTATCGTCGTCTGGCCCGTCGCGACCCATTGCGGGCCGCGACGGCAGATCGGTTTGCCGAGGAGATGCACCAGCTGGGTGCAGCCATCCTCGCCTTCTTTGACAAATATAAGGATGGGGGCGAGGGGATGGCCTTCGCCATCGATTTCGGCCGGATCAGCGCCCAGCTGCAATCCCGCCTGCATAAGGAGGAGGCGATCCTCTATGCCCGCTATGAGGAGATGGCCGCCGGTGAGGCGGCCTGATCCGGCGGCGGATCAATACAAGACAGCAAAACGGGCGACCCCGGCGGGATCGCCCGTGGCTGCGACCAGCAGGGGGAATTACGATTCCGCGCCCATCTGTTCCTGCAGGTAATTCTGGATGCCGACCCGATCAATCAGGCCCAGCTGGGTTTCCAGCCAGTCAATATGTTCCTCGGTATCCTCCAGAATGCGGCGGAAGATTTCCTTGGACTGGTAATCGCGGATGCCCTCGCAATATTGCATCGCTTCAATCAGTTCGGTGCGGTTGCGGGTTTCAATCGCCAGATCGCCCTGGAAGCATTCCGGCACTTCCTCGCCGATCATCAGCTTGTGCAGATCCTGCAGGTTGGGCAGCCCCTCCAGGAACAGAATCCGCTCGATCAGCTGATCAGCGTGCTTCATCTCCCCGATGGATTCCTCATAGACCTTCTTGGCCAGCCGCAGGAAACCCCAGTTCTTGATGATGCGCGCGTGCAGGAAATACTGGTTGATGGCCGTCAACTCATTCGTGAGGATCGTGTTGAGATGACGGATGACGGTGGGATCGCCCTTCATGGGAACCTTCATGCGGATGGTGGTGGTGGGAATGGCTATCACATCAACGGCCGGCTTGTCGCCTTGGTAAAGGGCGCTGATGTGGTCGAGAAATCATGTCTTGGCAATACTGGCACATCTTCTCCCATCTGTCGCGTGATAACGTCTTGCAACTCAAGCTGAATGCAGTTGATAACTGGTTTCATTGTCGAATTGCTGGAATCTATAGTTCAATAATGCTGATGATTGTCGTTCTCGGCATTCCGGGTTACTCTACCTGGAACGCCGATACCGATGGCGACACAGGGGAGAAAAAACGGGAATGACGCGTCAGCTGCGATATTTTGAGGATTTGGCCCCTGGTCTGGTGCTGGAATTCGGTGACCGCCTGATCACGGCAGAGGAGATTGTGGCCTTTGCCCGTGATTATGATCCCCAGCCGTTCCATCTGGATGAGGCGGCGGGCCGGCAGACGCATTTTGGCGGGCTGGTGGCCAGCGGCTGGCAGACCTGCGGGATCATGATGCGCCTGATGGTGGATAACTATCTCTGTCCGGAAACATCGCTGGGTTCCCCCGGCCTGGACGAATTGCGCTGGCTGCGCCCGGTACGGCCGGGCGACCGTCTGCGGGTCCGGCTGGAAGTGCTGGAGACACGGGTATCCCGTTCCCGGCCGGAAATGGGCACCGTGCGTCAACGCACAGAGGTGCTGAACCAGAAGGACGAGGTGGTGATGACCACTATCTCCGTTGGAATGATTCGCCGCCGGGAATCGGCTCTATGACCGGATACGAATTGATCCACATGGATGATTTTCTTTCACGTACCTGCAATCATTGGTGCAATCAGCGGCCAAGCTGGCATAATGTGGGGATAACTGGCTTACCAGCCGATCAACAACAAGCTTTTCCGGTGCGCTCTCATCATGGCTCGTGACTTCACTGATTTCGCCCCAGGTGAATGGGTTGAGGAGCTGCAGCCCCCGCGCCGGCGCCTGCAGATTATGGCCATCCATGCCCGCCCGGGCATCAAGGCGGCCAATGTGGAACTGGCGATTGCTGGCAATGTGGTGGACCGGTTGAGCCTGTCGATCTTCGCCCTGTCAGACGCCAACCGTTTTCGCCGCCTGCGCTGACGGGGCGCCCTTTCGACGCCCCTTGATGTATGATTTGCCGGAAATGCCGGGTGGTCAGCTGCGGCGGCCGGTGAGAAGCCGCCGCCCCAGCCGCCATAGATAGATGGCGATCACGCCGAAAACCACGATCTTGGAAACCGGATCGACATAATCCTGCACCTGCTCATACTGGCTTTGCAGCAGATATCCTGCAGCTGTCAGCACACTGGTCCATACCAGGGAACCCAGGGTGGTCAGCGCCAGGAAACCCGGCAGCGACATGGCGGCCAGCCCCGCCGGCACGGAAATCAGCGTGCGGATGGCCGGGATCAGCCGGCCATAGAGCACGGCCTTACGCCCGTGACGGTCGAACCAGTTGAAGGCCTTCAGCACATCGGGCGGGTCCATCGTCATGATGAAACCGAATCGGTCGGCCATGCGGAACAGGCGCTCGCGCCCAAAGGCGCGGCCCAGCCAATACCAGGGCAGTGCGCCCAGAACCGATCCGGCGGTACCGAACAGCACGGCCAGCACCGGGTCCATCTTGCCCTGTGCCGCCAGGAAACCGCCCAGCGGCATGATCAGTTCTGACGGGATGGGGGGAAAAAGATTTTCCAAAAACATCAGGGCCAGCAGGCCCCAATATCCCATCTGCTCCACCAGACCCAACAATTGTTCGAACATGATCCTGCTGCCATTCTGTTTTTTCGATTGCCGGCGCCTTGGCTCAGCGGCGCGGGAGCCCCGTGCTGTAACCCAAGCCAACCGGCCTGTCATGGGTAAACGCCGCAGCCGGCAAGGTGATGGCAAGGCCGGAGGGGCGCCCGCCTACCCCTTCATTGTCGCAGCCGAATTGGCTGACCTTTTGATGCTCTATTCCTTTAGGAGAATTTTCGGCTATCATGGGTTCCAGAACAGTGGGGAAGTCCGGTTGCACGGCGGTACCCCCGTTTGTGCCCGGTATGTTCCCCCTATGGTCGGGGCGGTTTGGTGAGGAGAGTGCGATGGTGTTGTCCAGGCGGGTCGCCGAGCCCCCGAAGGCGGGTGAGTGGCTGGAGGAATTGAAGGTGCCGCGTCGGCGTCTTCTGGTTCATGCCGTCCATCAACATGCCACGCGTCCGGTTCACGTGGAATTCCTAGTCGAAGGCCGGTCGAGCGACCGGCTGTCGCTGGCGCTGGAGGTGGTGCTGGATGCCACCCGTTTCCGCCGCCTGGGGCATAGCCAGAACGCGGCCTGATCCGTTCGGGTTGTTTGCTCCTCTGAAAAGCGCCGCGTCCGCAGGGATGCGGCGCTTTTTTGTCGTGCCGCTTCCTGGCCGCGGGTATCGGCGTCATCCCTCACCACGCCTTTGGCCATCAACAATGTTTCGTTTGTGAATTTTCTACCCAAATAACAGCGCTTGGTTCAAAATAAGACCATCATGCGTATGCCAGAGAGCCCTTGTGAGCGGCGGCTGCACCCCCGCACCGTGACGCTGCCCATGTTCCTGATGGTCGCCGGTTACCCGGCGCGCCTGCTGGATTGGTCATTCGGGGGCCTGCGGGTCCGGCTGGAACTGCCCGCCTCCGGATTGTTGGTGGGCATGGCGGTGGATATCACCGTGCTGCGGGCCGATGGTGGCAGCTGGTCACATCTGCCGGCAACGATCCGCCATTTGGGTAACTGCAAGGATGGCTCGATCGGGCTGGAATTACTGGATCGCCCCCATGCCTTTCCCATCTTGCTGGAATTGCTGAATGACAGCATCGATCCGCTGCCATCAGCGTCTTTCTGATCAAGGCAGATTTTGCGTTCCCTAAGAGTCCGCCTGAAAATTTTTCCTTCTTTCTCAACGTATTAGAGCCTGATGCGTTTAATCGTAAACGCATCAGGCTCTAAGCTCTTGTTCAGCGAGCAGATTCACGCTGTAAAGCGATTCCGCTTTTCCGCGATCTGCTCTAGTGTTTTAATCCCGTCACCCCGGCGAAGGCCGGGGTCCAGTTTCGTAGAGCAAAGCGCCTGTGATTCTGGACCCCGGCCTTCGCCGGGGTGACGGTAGCGTTTGAAGATAAGACGTGTAAGACGTTGAGATAACGTGAAACTTTCCGGACGGACTCTAAGGCGCCGGGCGAGCCTATCCACGCACCTGGCGTGGCCAACCCGCCTAAAGGTCAACCTTTAGGCAGCTTGATATCACGCGGCTGGTCGCCGCCGTTCGGCGGTCATCTGGGTCAACAGCGCGCGCAAGGCACCGGGTCGCACGGGCTTGTAGATGATGCGCGCACCCACCGCCGTCACCGCCTCCCGCACGGCGTCGCTGCGGTCGGCGGTGACCACGGCGGCTGGCAGGGCCTCGCCAAAGCGGGCGCGCACCAGCGCCAGGGCGTCCAGCCCGCTGGCGCCATGATCCAGATGGAAATCGGTCAGCAGCACATCCGGCTTGGCATCGCCCAGGGCGGCCAGGGCGGCCTCCCCCGTCTTGCCCCAGACCACCTGGCAATCCCAGCCGGTCAGCAGGGCGCGGGTGGCCTCCGCGATGGCGGGTTCATTTTCCACACACAGCACCAGCGTGCCCTGCAACCCCGTCACCTGTACCGCACTGGTGGGGCGGCTTGGCGCCGCCGGGGTGGCCGCCAGCGGCACCTCCACGGAAAAACAGCTGCCTTTGCCAACGGTGGAGCGCAGGCCGATCCGGTGGCCCAGGATGGCGGCAAAGCGCTCCACAATGGAAAGCCCCAGGCCCAGCCCCTTGTCCCGATCGCCCGGGCCGGTATCCAGCTGGCGGAATTCCTGGAAAATCTCCCGCTGGCGTTCGGGGGGAATACCGGGGCCGGTGTCCCATACCTCAATCCGCAGATGGTCGCCCACCCGCCGGCAGCCCAGCAGGATACGGCCCTTGGGCGTATAGCGCAGGGCATTGGCCAGGAAATTCTGCAGGATGCGGCGCAGCAGCACGGCATCCGTATCCACGCTGGCCCGGCAGGGCACGCGGCGCAGGCGCAGCCCATGCCGGTCGGCCACCACGCCCAGCTCCTCCGCCAGCGGGCGCAGGATATCGTCCACCATCACGGCGGTGCGGTTGGGCTTCACCACCCCGGTATCCAGTTTGGTGACATCCAGCAGATCGCCCAGCAGCTGTTCCACCGACCGCAGGGCGGCATCTGCCTGGGTCACCAGCGGGTCTTGCCCGCGCTCCAGCGCGGCGGAGATGAACAGGCGGGCGGCGTGCAGGGGCTGCAACAGATCATGGCTGACGGCGGCCAGCAGGCGGGTTTTGGCCTGGTTGGCACGGTCAGCCTCCTGCTTGGCGGCGGCCAGGTCGGTGGTGCGTTCGGCGATGCCGCGCTCCAGCCCCTCATTGGCCGCCCTTAACGCCTCTGCCGCGCGGTGCTTGTCGGTGATGTCATTATAGACGGCGACGAACCCGCCGTCGGGCATGGGGTTGGAACTGATTTCCAGCACCGTGCCATCGGGCCGTGTGCGGTGGAACACGTCATCCTGGTCGCGGCGTTTCGGGTCCAGCCGGCGCATGAACAGGCTTTCCACCTCACCCTCGCGCCCGAATTCCCCCCGGCTTTGCAGATAGGCCACCAGCTGGCCCAGCGGCGTGCCGACGGTGATCAACCCCTCCGGCACATCCAGCAGTTCCAGGAACCGGTAATTCCACAGCAGCAGGCGGAAATCCTTGTCCACCGCGCAGATGCCCTTGCCGACATTCTCCAGGGTGGAGCGCAGCAGCATATGCTGGTCCAGAATGGCGCGTGATGCCTCGTCGATGATCGACCGCGCATCGGAGCGGGAGAGCCGCCGGTCAGACAGCAGGCTGGCCACCACCACCCGGGCCGAGGCGCTGCCGATGGCGCCGGCCAGCAGCCATTCGGTGGCCTGGATCGCCTCTTCATCGATGCGGGCTTCCAGCGCTACCTTGAACTGGTCCGACCGCGGGTTGGACAGCTGCGTCAGGTCCAGAAAGACGGCATCCGCCCGTTTGGCGCCGACATAACGGGCGGCCAGTTCATGCAAATCGGCCAGGATGGCGCCGCGCGGCGCCTGCCGCCCGTCCCGCGCGTCGGAGCGCTGGGACACAAAGCGCCGCGCCTGCTGTTTTTCCAGGTCGGACTGTCGGGTGAAGAAGGAGACCAGCACCAGCGCCAGCAGATTCAGCCCCAGGCTGACCAGCGCGCCATGGGCCAGCGTGTCCAGATCATGGATGCCGCCCAGCCCGGTGGGCGTCAGCCAGGAAATGCCGAACAGTCCCTCATCCATCATCGAACCGGGGATCAGCCCAGCCACCACAAAACTGGGTACCAGCACCGTATAGGCCCAGGTGATGAAGCCGGCGCCCAGCCCGACAATGGCGCCGGCCTTGGTGACGCGCCGGAAGAACAGGCCCAGCAGCAAAGGCGGGGCGAACTGGGCCACCCCGGCGAAGGAGACGGTGCCGATGGTGGCCAGCGGAAAGGTGGTGCCGATGAACAGGTAATAAAAATAGGCCATGGTCAGCAGGGCCAGCACGGTCAACCGCCGCACGGTCAGCAGCATGGGCTTGGGATCATCCTGCCAGCGCTTCATGGCCGGGCGATAGGCCATCAGCACCGGCACGATGATATCGTTGCAGACCATGGTGGAAAGCGCCACCGCCCCGACAATGATCATGCTGGTGGCGGCCGACAGGCCGCCGATGAAGGCCAGCAGCGCCATGCCGGGATGCCCCAGTTCCAGCGGAATGGTCACCAGGAATGTGTCGGCATTGACGCTGCCATCGGGGTACATCAGCAATCCGGCCAGGGCTACCGGCATGACGAACAGGTTGATCCCCACCAGATAGGCGGGGAACAGCCAGGACGCCGTGCGGATATCCCCGACATGGGTGTTTTCCACCACTGCCACATGAAACTGACGCGGCAGGCAGATGATGGCGAGTGCGGCCAGCAGCGTCATGGTCCACCACCCGCCATCCAGATGCGGGGTCAGAATCTCACGCAGTTCCGGCCGTTCCATCGCCTGATCGAAAATCTCCCACGGGCCGCCGGCGACGGTGAAAACGATCCCGCCGCCCACCACCAGGGCCGCCAGCAGCTTCACCAGACTTTCCGCCGCAATGGCGGTCATCAGCCCGCGATGATGTTCATTGGCGTGGATGTTGCGCACCCCGAACAGGATGGCGAACAGGGCCATGGTGCAGGTGATGATGAAAGTGTTCTGGCCCGGCTTGTCCAGCAGGGGGCCGCCGAACATATTGCCGGAAATCGCCTCCAGGCTGATGGTGATCGCCTTCAGCTGCAAGGCGAAATAGGGCAGCACCGTCAGCACGGCGATGAAGGTGACAAAGGCCGCCAGCACCCGGCTTTTGCCATAACGGGCGGAAATGAAGTCGGAGATGGAGACGGTGTTTTCCGCCTTCGCCACCCGCACCATCTTGGCCAGGATGGGCCAGCCCAGCCCGATCATCAGGATGGGGCCAACATAGATGGACAGGAAATCAAACCCGCCATTGGCGGCCCGCCCCACCGCCCCGTAAAAGGTCCAGGAGGTGCAATAGACGGCCAGCGACAGGGCATAGAGCAGGGGCGCGCGCCCCCCCTGTGCCGCACCCGAATGCTTGTCCGCCAACCGGTCGCCCTGCCAGGCGATGCCGAACAGGGCGGCCAGATAGACCAGCGACAGGGTAAGGACCAGCCAGCTTTGCATCTTGTTCCGGGGCGGGGGCGGCGCAGACGGCCAGCTTACACCGCGCCCGGGGCCGGGCGTAGGGGGAAGTTGGGAAAAGGCCATCGCCCCCATCCCCCATATCGCAAAGCGGCCTCAACCGGTAAACTGGCGAACGGGCTTATCTGATCATGAACATAGGCGGCGGGGTGACGGACCCAATGACGGGAGAGAGCAAAGGACCGCGGCTGGCGCTGTTCAACCCGTTCGACCCGGCCCAGCCGCTGGCTGAACGGGAACTGGCGCTGCGGCTGGGCCGGGCCATGGCCGGGCTGGGCTGGCAGGCCGCCATCCACAGCCGGGCCGCCGATGTGGCGGCGATGGACCCGGACGCGGTGCTGTGCCTGCACCCGCAGGCCACGCCCAAGCTGACGTCGCATCCTTGGCTGGCCTGCTATTGGAATCCGCCGGCCCTGATTGCGGCGGGCAGCGAAACCGCCTTTCATCATGGCCGCGCGTTTGAGTTGAGCCATGATGCCTATCTGGTCTCTGGCCCCGGACTGGCGGCGCATCTGGCCGGGCGGATGGCACTGGTGGGGCGCGATCCGCCGACACTGCCCTTCCATGTCAGCTCCCCCCGCTCCGCCCTGGCGCCCAATCTGGGACCGCAGAGCCGGCTGTTCTATGTCGGTTCCAACTGGGATGGGCGGCGCTATCCCCATTTGCTGGGCCGGCTGGCGGCGGCGGGGGTGCTGGCCTTGCATGGCACGGCCGACCGCTGGTCGCATCTGCAGGACGCCTATCAGGGGCCACTGCCCTTTGATGGAAGTGCCGTGATCGCCGCCGCCCATCATTGGGGTATGGGGCTGTGCCTGCATCTGCCGGCACACCGGGAAGCGGCGGTGCCCAACATGCGGGTATTCGAGTTGGCGGCGGCCGGTGCCGTCATCATCGCCGACCGCCATCCCTTCATCGAAGAATGGTTCGGCGATACGGTGCTGTATGTCGACCCGACCGGTGGCGAAGCGGCCTTGGCCGACCATATCCTGGACCGGGTGGCCTGGATAAAGGCGCACCCGGCGCAGGCCCGCGCCATGGCCGCCGCGGCACAGGATATTTTCAACCGCGCCCTCTGCCTGGAGGTGCTGCTGGAACCGCTGCCCGATCTGCTGGCGGACCTGCGGCGGCGGCCCGTGCAGGCCCAACCATCCACGGTGGCGGTGCTGCTGCCACCGGGTGGGGAACTGGACAGCCGGCTGGCGCAACTTGCCGCTCAGGCGGGCGAAGGGCTGGCGATCACTGCCCTGCTGCCGGCGGGGGACGCCCCCGCCTCCGTTCCCGCCGGGCTGTCGCTGCGGTTGCTGGACGGGCCGGCGGGGCTGCCCGGTCTGGTGGCGGCGCTGGTGGGGGTGGAGATGCTGGCCATCCTGCCGGCGGGGGTGGAATGGCATCCCAGCCATCTGGCAGGGCTGCTGCGGGCGACCGGGAAAGCGGGGGCAGCGCTGGCGGCCGGGCTTTGGCCGCGCGAGACGGTGGATCAGGGCTTTCCCATCGATCCGGCGGAAGACCGCACCCTGCCGCCACCCCCGCCCCTGACCGTCCCCGCAGACCGCCAGGGGGAACGCGCCTGGCTGCGCGCGGCGGGTTTGGGATGCCGGGTGGTGCGGCTGCGGGAACTGGGTGAACTGCCGGGGGATTGGCTGGAACTGGCGCTCAACCTCGCCCCCGCACTGGCGGCGCGGGGGGAGGTCCGGGAAATCCCCGTGCCCAGCCTGCGCCTGCTGCGGCCGCCCCCATTTGCGGCCGGGCTGCGGGGCCGCCTGCTGCCCTGGCCTGAACATTCGGCACCGGGGGCGGAACGTCCGCCGCGCCTGACCGGGCTGAACGATCTTGATCCAGTCCTGGCGGCCAGTCTCCCTTTCCTCTGGCGGGCAACAGATTTCGCGGCCTTGCCGGGGACAGGGCCGATCTGGCTTTATGGCGCAGGGCAGGGGGGGGGCTTGGTGCTGGCGTGCCTGCCACCAACCATTCGCCCCCGCCTGCGGGGGTTCCTGGACAGTGAGCGCCGGGGGGAGCTGCTGGGCCTGCCTCTGGCGCGGCCGCAGGATATCGCTGCGGAGGAGATGGCGGCGGCCACCATCATCATCGCCGCGCAATATGTCTCCGACATCTTGCGCGTGCTGCGGGGGGGGCCGGTACCGCCGGCCCATATCCTGAACGCCTATCCCTATATCGCCGCCAAGCAGGCGGAAGAGGAGCGCTGATTTCAGCCCCGGCGCAGGCTGATCAGCGGCGGCTGCTCCCCCGGACCCTCCTGCATCAGGGCGGTCAACTGGCTGGCATAGCCCAGCGTTACCAGCACCAACGGCAGGCCGGCATCGCGCATCGCCGCCATCGGCTGCACCGGCACGCCGTGGAACAGCGGGGGCGGGGCCAGATGCCCCATCAGATCGGCATAGGCCGCCGGCTCCAGCCCGGCTTCCCGCGCGTGGCGGATGAAATCCGGCCCCATGCCGCCTTCCCCGCCCACGGCCAGAATGCCGAAACGGCTGACGCCCTGTTGCTGCAACTTGGCCATCAGCGCCCGGCAGACAGGGCCATGCCCCGCCTCCAGCCCCAGCTGGTCGGCCGGTCGCTGAAAAATACCGGGGTCCAGCAGCGTCAGCGCGCCCTGCGGCCAGGGGGCCAGCGCTGGGCGCAGCCCCATGGCCAGGGCCAGGGTCGGCCCCTGCATCGGCGGGTCGGCCAGGGGGCGCACGGTTTCCAGGGCGGTGGCATCGCAGATCACCCGCTCCCCTTCCGTCCCGTCATTCTGGTCATAGGCCAACCCGCCCAGCAGGGCTGCCTCTGCCGCCGTGGGGCGCAGCAACGCGGCGGCCAGGGGCAGCAAGGCCGCAAAGCCGGTAGCGGGTTTGCTGTCGGTCGGACAGGCGGCGGCCATCATGCCGGCATAACGGCGGATGCCTTGCTGCATCAGGCCCAATAGCCGCGCCTCCATACCCGTGGCCGGCGGGTCGGCCAGCACCGGCACAACCGCGCCATCCGGTTTGCGTTGATAGCCCAGCGTTGTGCCATGCAGCCCCGTCAGCACCCGTTCCAGCGGTTGCGGGCTGCGGTAAAGGATGCGGCCCAGGGCCTGACCGGCCGCATCCTGCCCGGCAAAGACCTGAATACCGATCCCGTCGGCCAACGGGCCGGCAATATCGGCCACGGCATAGGCCAGGAAGATCTGGCAGCGCTGCCGCCCGTCCGGTAACAGCCGCACCAGGGCGGCGGGTGTGCTGCCCCGTGCCCCCAGATCGACCAGCGCCACCGGCCCTTCCCCCAGCAGTGGGGTCAGATATTCCAGCAGCAGCGCACGAGTTGCCGCCGCCTGTGCGGCGGCGCTGGCCTGCAGGGCGGGGTCATCGAACAAGGCCAGGGCGGGGCCGGCGGCCGCTGTGGCCAGCAATTGTTCCAGCGTCAGCCCGGCCCAGGGCTGAAGGTCCGCCGGCACCTGCCCGCCGGCCTGCTGCAACAGCCGGTCCCAGGGCAGATGTGGCCGGGCGGTCAGCAGGCGGTGGGCTGCGGCAGCATTGATCCCCGCCAGTTCCAGCGGCAACAGCGCTTGGCGGGAGACATAGAGCGGCGCCACCGTCAGCCCCCCGTCACTCTGGCGGATGCAATCTTCCAGCAGGGGGGCGAACAGGGCCGCTTCGCGCATCAGCGGCAGGATACGCCTGATCCCCTGCCGCCGGCACTCCGCCACCACCCAGCGGCAATATTCCGCCACCGCCGGCCCCAGCACCAGGGCACCGAATTCCAGCGCCCCGGCCTCGTCATCCGCATCCGTCCGCCCGGCCAGGGCGGCGGCGCGGCGGGGTAGCAAGCCTTCCACCGGCGCCCCCAGCCCCGCCACCGACCGTTCACGTTCCCGCAGCCGGGCCAGTCCTGGCCCCGGCACATAATGGATAGCCTGCAGCCCCGCTGCCTTTGCCATGGCCACATCGCCCAGCGGATCGTCGCCCAGATGCAGGATACGCGCGGGCGGAATGTGTGGATGATCGGCCAGCAGCCGGTTGAACAGCCCGCCCCCCGCCTTGGACTCACCCTCTGCATTGGAAACATAGAGCCGGCGATAGAGGTCCGGCCCGATCCCGGCCCCTTGCAGCAACCGGGTCAGGTCGGGCGGTGCCAGATACATGTCGGACAGCAGCACCACCGGGATGCCGGCCGCCGCCAGCCCCCGCAGCACCGGCAGCAGCAGCGGGTTGGCGAAAATGGCCTGCTGCTCCAACGCCAGTTCCAGGGCGATCAGCGCCGCCGGGTCGCCAAAGCCCAGTGCCGCGTAAATGGCCGCCAGATCGACCTCTCCGCCCGACCGTTCCGCCCTTGCCCGCCGCTCCGCCTCCTGCCGGGCCAGCCGGAACAGGGGCGGGGACAGGCTGGCCGGCACCAGCCCGGCTGCCAGGGCCGCCGCCCCCACCTGTTCGAACAGCGCCGTCGGCGGTTCCACCCGGCGCAGCAGCAGCGTGTCGAAAATATCGAACGACACCAGCAACGGGTCGTGTTGCAACAGGGCGGCGAGTGTCATGGAACCGGGCGGTGTTGCGGGAACGGGCAGGAACTTTTGCACAATGCCCATTCCCCGGCCAAGCGCCCTTGTTAATCCCCTCCAGCAGCCGGGCTGCCGCCCAATGCCCGGTAGAGCGTCGCCTCATTCAGCAGGCGGGCCAGCCGGTTGTCGATCACGGCATTTTCGGACGTGCGGGTGCGCTCCTGCGCTTCCAGCAAGGTGCGCAGCGGCACGGCACCGGCCCGCAGCCGCACATCATACAGCGCCTGCACCTGCCGTTGCAGGGTCAGGGACCGGGCCAGATGATCATCCTGGCGCTGCAGGGTTTCGCGCGCTGACAGGCCGGTGACCACTTCCGACAGGGCCGTCAGCACGGTACCCCGGAAACTGGCCACCGCCTCCTCATACTGCGCCTGGGAGACCTTCAGGTTCAGCCCCATTTCCTTCAGGTTCAGAAAGGGCATACTGATCTGGCTGGCCAGCGCGCCGACCGGATTGGTCAGAAATTCGGCCAGCTTCTCCCCGCTGGTGGACAGGCTGCCCGACAGGGTCAGCGCCGGGAAATAGCCGGCCTTGCGTTCATCCGTGCGGCGCAGCGTGGCGCGCAGCCGCAGCTCGGCCGCACGCAGGTCCGGCCGGCGCGACAACAGGCTGGCGGGCAGGCCGGGGGCCAGCGGCGGCAGCGCGCCTTGCGGCAGCATCTGCGGTTCGGCAGCCGGGTTGACGGCCCCGTTCAGCAGTACGGCCAGGGCGGCGCGCTGGGCATCCCGCTCCCGCTCCAATGCGGCGAGGTTGGAAAGCTGCGCCTCCACCGTCTGTTCCATCTCCAGCCGTTCCAGCTCCGACGCCGTGCGGGCCCGCAGCATGGTGGCAACGATTTCCCGCGTGCGGTAGGTGGTTTCCAGCCCGGCCCGCGCGCTGGCGATGGATTGGTTGGCATGGGCCAGCCGCCACCAGGTGGAGAGCGTGGCGGCAATCACCGTCAGCCGCGCCGTCTCCACATCTTCGGCCGAGGCCAGCGCCTCCATCCCCGCTGCCCCCCGGCTGGCGGCGATGCGGCCCCAGAGATCGACCTCATAGGACAGGCCCAGGCTGGTGCCGGCATTGTTGCGCGCCTTGCCATCGCCCGACAACGGCATGTTGCGCCCGGCACTGACCGAGCCGGAAAGGCTGGGAATGCTGGGCACGCCGGCCAGATCAGCCTCCAGCAGGGCGCGACGGGCGCGCAGGGCTGCGCTGAACACGTCATTATTCGCGGCCAGCACCACCGGCATCAGGGCATTCAACCCCGGATCGCCGAAGGAATGCCACCAGGGATCGGCCGGCGCCGGCACCGGCGCGGTTGGGGCAGGGGATGCCGGTGTATCGGCGGGCTGCCCCGCTTGCCAGTCCAGCCCGCCGGGCAGCGCTGGGCGTTGATAAGTTGCGGGCGTGGTCAGGCAGCCGGAAAGCAGCAGCGGGGCGATCAGACAGGGCAGCAGGCGGGCGCGCATCGGTTGTTCAATCCCGTGACAGGGCATCGACCGGGTCCAGCCGCGCGGCCTTGCGCGCCGGCAGGAAGCCGAAGATCAGGCCGATCAGCATGGTGGACAGGAAGGCCAGCAGAATGGCGGCCGGGGTGATGATGATCGACAGGCCGAAATTGGCGGAATTGAACAGGCCACCCAGCCCGAAGGCGATCAGCAGCCCGGTACACCCGCCGACCATGCAGACGGCAATGGCTTCGATCAGGAACTGGATCATGATGTCGGACTGGCGGGCGCCGACCGCCATGCGCAGGCCGATTTCGCGTGTCCGCTCCGTCACGGCGATCAGCATGATGTTCATCACCCCGATGCCACCCACCACCAGCGCCACCCCGGCCAGGGCGGAGATCATCAGGCTGAAGATCGCCGTGGTCCGCTGGATGGATTTGCGGATCTGGTCGCTGTTGAAAATGTTGAAATCCTTGGTGCCATGCCGCTGGATCAGCAGGGCGCTCAGCGCCTTTTCGGCCTTGGCACTGTCCACCCCGTCCTTCAGCCGCACGGTGATGGAATCCAGGTCGGCACTGCCGGTCAGCCGGGCGCGCAGGGCGGTATGGGCCATATAGCCGGTGCCCCGGCTGCTGCCGCCCATGCCCTGGCGGTTGGATTCTATGATGCCCACCACGGTGGCCGGCACCTGGCCGGCCAGGATGATGCGGCCGATCGGGTCACCCGGTTCGCCCTTGAACAGGCTTTCCGCCGTCTTGTCCGTCAGCACGATGCTGGGCTGCACGCCGTTCAGGTCGGCCGGCGTCAGCAGCCGGCCGGATTTCAGCTTCATGCCATTGACGCGGAAATAATCCAGCCCCACCCCCGTCACCGACATGGTGGCGGAATTGGCGGCATAGCGCGCGGAGACGGAGCCGGACATTTCCGGCGTCACCCCATCGGCATAGGGCTGGGCCGCCAGCGCATCGGCATCGGCCAGGGTCAGCTTGGACAGGCGGGCGGCCTTCATGTCCCCCCAGCCCCGCCCGCGATAGATGCCCAGCGTGTTGGTGCCCAGGTCGCTCAGCTCCGCCGTCACCCGGCGCTGCGCCCCTTCGCCCAGCCCCACCACCGCCACCACGGCGGTGATGCCGATGATGATGCCCAGCATGGTCAGGGCGGTGCGCAGCTTCTGCGCCGCCATGGCCCGCATCGACATGACCATGGCGCCCAGGATGCTGAACCCGATGGCCGCCAGCGGGCGGAACGGGTTGGCCGCCTGGGGCGCGGGCGGCGGCGGGGCCGCCCGTTCCACCGGCCGCCCGCTGTCGGACAGGATGCGGCCATCGGCGATTTCCACCACCCGGTCGGCATGGGCCGCCACCCCGTGATCATGGGTGACGATGATGATGGTGCGGCCTTCGGCGTTCAGTTCCTTCAGCAAGGCCAGCACGGTTTCACCGGTGCGGCTGTCCAGCGCGCCGGTCGGTTCATCGGCCAGGATGACGCCGCCGCCATTCATCAGGGCGCGGCCGATGGCCACGCGCTGCTGCTGGCCGCCGGAAAGCTGGTTGGGCCGGTGGGTCAGCCGGCTGCCCAGGCCCAGCCGTTCCAGAATGGCATGGGCGCGGGTACGCCGGCTTTCCGACCGTTCACCGGTATAGATGGCGGGCAATTCCACATTGCCCGCCGCCGTCAGCCCGGAAATCAGGTGATAGCGCTGAAAGACAAAGCCGAAATGTTCCCGCCGCAGCCGGGCCAGCCCGTCGGGCGACAGGTTGGCCACATCCTCGCCGCCCACCTTGTAATGCCCGCCGCTGGGCCGGTCCAGGCAGCCCAGAATATTCATCAGCGTGGATTTGCCGGAGCCCGAGGCCCCGACAATGGCGACCATTTCCCCCGGCTCGATCACCAGATCGATGCCGTCCAGGGCTGCCACGGTTTCCCCGCCGGTCTGGTACAGGCGGGTAATGCCGGACAGTTCCAGCCTGGCCGTCATTCATCCCCACCCATATCGCCATCGGCCCCCGGTGCGCCCCCCGGCCCTTCCATCCCGGTGGACAGCAGCAGCACTTCCCCTTCCTTCACGCCGTCCAGGATTTCGCCTTCCACCTGATTGGTCAGGCCCAGCTTGACCTTGCGTTCCACCAGCTTCCCATCGGGGCCGCGCAGCCGGGCGCGGTACAGCCCATCGGCACCGGGGCCGGTAAAGGCGCTCATCGGGGCGATCAGGGCCTTTTCCACCCCGGCCGTGGTGATATGCACCTCCGCCGTCATCATCGGCATCAGGGCACCGCCTTGGTTGGGCGCATCGAACAGCACGTTGAAATAGACGGCCTGTGAGGTCGTGCTCTGGCTGCTGGCGCTGCTCAGCCCTTCCTGCCCGGCGGTCAGGATGGAGGTGGGGGCGGGTTCCACCGCGCGCACCGTGCTTTCATGCCGGGTCCGCCGGTCACCCAGCGTGTTGAACCATAGTTTCTGGCCGGGTTTGATCTTGGCGACATCGGCCTCTGAGACCTGGGCGCGCACCGTCATGGTGTCGGTCTCGGCGATGACGCCGATGACCGGGATGGTCTGTGCTGCACTCAGCGTCTGGCCGGCCTTGACCGCCAGCGCCAGCACGCGGCCATCCATGGGGGCGACGATCCGCGTATAGCCCAGATTGGCCTCTGCCTTTTCCACTTCCACCGTGGCGCGCTCGATCTGCGCCTTGGCCAGGGCCAGATCGGCGCGGGCCACGTCGACGGCGATTTCCGCATCGTCGAAATCCGCCCCCGATCCGGCATTGCCGGTATAAAGCGTGCGCTGGCGTTTCAGCGTGCGCTCGGCCTTGTCCAACTGGTATTGGCGGGATTTCAGCGAGGCTTCGGCTTCCGCCAGGGCAGCGCGGGCCACCCGCAGATCATTGCGCTGCTGGATGGAATCGATCTCGGCAATAAGGTCGCCCTTGGCCACCCGGTCGCCCAGCACGACATGCAGCGCCTTCAACTGCCCCGTCACCTGCGCGCCGACCTGCACCAGTTTCGATGGTTCCAGCGTGCCGGTGGCGGAAACCGTGTCGCTTATGTCACCCCGCCGGACCGTTGCCGTCAGATCCTTGGGCGGTCCTTCCTTGTGCCAGGGTTTGAACCACAGCAAGGCGGCAACGGCTGCCACGATCACCGCCACCAAAATCCATTTGCGCATTCGAAAACACCTGTCGGGAAAGCCTGAGACGTGCAGGGAACAAGACTGGCCTGGGGGAAACCCGGTCTGTCACGGGCAGGTATGGCGGCGACTGTCGCCGCGGGCTGAAGATCGTTAACGGCCCGCCCGAAGGGATATATCATTGTTCGGTGGGGGAAGTGAAATTGCTGCACTGTAAATATTGTTTCCACTCTGTTTCAGAAATTTTCTGCCGCTGCCGGGAATAATCCCCGGCCCCCATCCGTCAAGGGTCCGACGGTATGGGAGGCAGGTGATGCATCAGGTGGATTTCAGCACGGACAGGCAGGCCGATCCGGCCCGGCGCTGTGCCGCGCCGGGGGCGGGGGCCTGATCCATGTCCAGCCTTTCCCTGCCCGGCATCATCCTGTTCAACCCCTGGGCCACCAGCCGGCCCCGCGTGCCCAACAGCATCCTGCATCTGGCCGCCTGCCTGGGTGACCGCTTCGCCGTTGAACTGGTGGATGGCAACCGGGAGGCCGATCCCTGGCCCACCATCCGCGATCTGCTGGCCAGCGGGCGCTACCGCTATTTCGGGGCCACGGTGATGCCGGGGCCGCAATTGCGCCAGGCGGTGCCGATCACCCGCCAGGTGCGCGAACATTTCCCCGATATCACCATCATCTGGGGCGGCTATTTCCCCTCCAACCAGCCCGATGCCGTGCTGCGCTCATCTTGGGTGGATTACATCATCGACGGGCCGGCCGATCTGGCCTTCCCGGCCCTGCTGGAGACGCTGGAGGCGGGGCAGGCCCCGGACAAGGTGCCGGGGCTGATCCTGCTGCGCGGTGACAATCTGCTGCGCGTGTCGCGCGGTGCCATCCCCGACCCGGATGCCGTGCCGCCCCTGCCGCTGCACCTGCTGGAACGCCGCTATCCGATGGCGGGGTACCTGCCGCGTACCTTCCTGGGGCGGCGCACCCATGCCATGCATACCAGCTTCGGCTGCCCCTTCACCTGTTCCTTCTGCGCCGTGGTGCCGATCTATCAGGGCCGCTGGAAATCGCGCTCGGCGGCCCTGGTGGCGCAGGATGTGCTGCGGGTGCGCGATGCCCATGGCGTGGATGCCATTGAATTCACCGACAATAACTTCTTCGTCTCGGAAAAGCGGGTGGTGGAATTTGCCCGCGCCATGCAGGGCCAGGGCGTTATCTGGTGGGGCGAAGGCCGCATCGACACGATCGACAAATACAGTGATGAGACGCTGGCGCTGATGTATCGCGCCGGCTGCCGGATGATCTTTTTCGGGGCCGAAAGCGGGGATGACAGCATCCTGGCCCAGATCGACAAGGGCGGCAAACAGTCCGGCGAACAGATTTTGCGCTTTGCCCGCCGTCTGGCGGGCTTTGGCATCATCCCGGAATATTCCTTTGTGCTGGGCTTCCCCAAGCCGACAGAAGCCGACGTCTGGGCGCAGATTCACCGCGATATCGGCTTTATCCGCGAACTGAAGCGCCAGGCCCCGGCGACGGAGATCATTCTTTACATCTACAGCCCCGTGCCGACGGAGGGCAGCGACCTGCACCGCCAGATCGTGGAAGCCGGCTTTGCCTTCCCGTCCAGCCTGGAGGAATGGCTGTCGCCGGCCTGGGAGAATTTCGACCTGCACCGCAACCCGCTGACCCCCTGGCTGACGCCCGCCATGGTGCGGCACATCCATGATTTTGAAACCGTGCTGAACGCGCGCTACCCCACCCGCACCGATTTCACCGTCGGGCCGCTGAACCGCCGGCTGATGCCGCTGCTGGCGGCCCTCCGCTATGGCCTGCAGCTTTATGCCAAGCCGCTGGAACTGAAAGTTTTCCAGAAACTGCTCCGCTATACGCGGCCCGAGATCGAGGGATTTCGGGCAGAGGAGGCGACCAGCCCATGAACAACATGCTGCCCCTCGCACTGATCCCGGCCAATGATGATGCCGGCCGTTCCCTGCCGGTAATGGGCCGGGTGGAATCTGCCATCCTGCGCGTGCTGGCCTATCATGACCTGTTCCGCCATCCGCTGACCGCCCCGGAGATTGCCCATTGGGTCGATCTGCCCGGCCTGGACCCGGCGGCGCTGGCCGTCGGGCTGCAACGGCTGGTGGCGGTGGGGCTGGTGCAGCGGCTGGATGGGGTGGAACCCGGTCTGGACCCGGACAACATCCTGCCGCCCGGCCCCTTCTTCGCCCTGGCGGAGATTGCGGCGCGGGTGGCCCGCCGTGCCGATACGGCCGCCCGCGCGCGACAGGTGATGCCCGACGCGCTGGCCATGGGCCGCAGCCTGATGCGCATCCCCTTCGTGCGGGCGGTGGGGATTTCCGGCTCGCTCTCCAAAGGCGTGATGGCGGCGGATGGTGATTTTGACTATTTCATCATCGCTCAGCCGGGTCGGCTGTGGATCGCGCGCACGCTGATCCAGTGGAAGGTGCATCGCCTGCCCGATCCCGATCTGCTCTGCGCCAATTATCTGGTCGATGCCAATACGCTGGATCTGCCGCTGCGCGACCCGTTCACGGCGGTGGAAACCGCCAGCATGATCCCGGTGGCCGGCACCGCCCTGCTGGATGAGTTGCACAGCCGCAACAAATGGGTGGCCAAGGCCCGCCCGGCCGCCCTGCTGCCCGCCCCGGCGGGGGAGGCGGCGGCCTTTCCCCGTCCCTGGGCGGAGAAGCTCTTCGCCGGCCCCTGGGGCGGGTTGATCGACCGTGCGCTGCTGCATCTCACCCGTTATTGGGTGCGCCGCAAGGTGCCGGCCCTGCCGGCGCTGGAAGCGCGCGGGGCCATGCAGATGACCCGCCATGTGGCCAAGCTGCACACGCGTGACTGGCGCAACCGCATCCTGCGTTCCTATCAGGATACGCTGGACCGGCTGGAGAATAAGGGTGACATGCTGATCGACCGTGGGGTGGACCGCTCCCGCCTGCTGGTGGCCTCGGCCTTTTTCTATCGCTTTGATGAAAAGCAGTGGCGGGCGGCCCAGCCCTATCCGCCGTTGGGCACGCTCTATGCCGCCGCCGTGGCGCGGCAGGCCGGCTATAACGTCTCCCTGTTCGATGCCGGTCTGGCGGAGAATGAGCGCGGCTTTGTCGATCTGGTGGATGGGGAACGCCCCGGCACCGTGGTGATCTATGAAGATGGTTTCAACTATCTGACCAAGATGTGCCTGACCCGGATGCGGGAGGCAGCTTTGGGCATGGTCTCCCTGGCCCGTGCGCGCGGCGCCAAGGTGCTGGTCAGCAGTTCCGATGCCGCCGACCATGCCGACCTTTACCTGGCCGCCGGTGCCCATGCCGTGATCAAGGGCGAGGGGGAGGCGACCTTGCGCGCCGTGCTGGCAGCCCTTCAGGAAGGCCAGCCGCTGGACGGGATCGAGGGCATTATCCACGCGCAGCCGATGCCGGCAGCGACGGGGGAGGTGGCCAAGCTGGCCACGCCTGTGGCCACCCCGCGCCGTGCCGTGCTGCGCGATCTGGATGCGCTGCCGCGCCCGGCCTGGGATCTGGTGGATATGGAGGCGTATCGCCGCATCTGGCGGCAGGCGCATGGGCGTTTCTCGCTGAACATCTCCACCACGCGCGGCTGCCCCTTCAGTTGCAACTGGTGTGCAAAGCCCATCTATGGCAGCCGCTATAATTCACGCTCCCCGGAAAGCGTGGTGGATGAAATCGCCGATCTGATCGCGGCCTATCAGCCCGATCATTTCTGGATCACCGATGATATTTTCGGCCTGAAACCCGGCTGGATTCAGCGCTTTGCCGAACTGGTGCAACAGCGCGGTTTGCGTTTTTCCTACACCATCCAGTCACGCGCCGATCTGCTGGCCAAGGGTGACACGCTGGAAGCGCTGGCCGCGTCCGGCCTGGATACCGTCTGGATCGGGGCGGAAAGCGGTTCCCAGCGCATTCTGGATGCCATGGACAAGGGCATCACCCGCGCCCAGATTGATGCGCTGGTGCCGCGCATCCGGGCGCTGGGGATGCGCTCCGCCTTCTTCCTGCAATTCGGCTATCCCGGTGAAACCCGCGCCGATATCGACCGCACCATCGCCATGGTGACGGGGCTGCTGCCCGATCAGATCGGTATTTCCGTCTCCTACCCGCTGCCCGGCACCGTGTTCCATGAACGGATGCGGGCAGCGCTGGGGGAAAAGACCAACTGGACCCATAGCGACGATCTGGACCTGATGTTCCCCGGTGCCTATCGGCCCAACTTCTACCGCCATCTGCACCGTTACGTGCATCGCCGCGTCGCCTGGGCGCGGGCGGTGAAGGTGCTGCGCGGCGATTTGCCGGGCGGGCGGCTGCGCGCCCTGTCGGTGCTGGCGCGTCAGGCCCTGCCGCTGGCGCTGGGGGCCCTGCGGCTGCGGCTGGAAAAGCCGCGCGGCGATGCCCCGGTGATGGCGGCGGCGGAAACGGCGGGGGCGACATCATGACCGACGCCGCCTTCGATCAGGCCGCCGACAGCTATGACGATGATTTCACCCGCAGCCGGGTTGGCCGGGCGCAGCGCAACCTTGTCTGGTCGCATCTGGAACCGGTGCTGAACGCGCTGGGCCGCCCGGCGGACGTTCTGGAGATCAATTGCGGCACGGGGGAAGATGCGGTGCATCTGGCTGCCCGTGGCTATCAGGTGCTGGCCACCGATATTTCCACCGGCATGTTGGTGCAGACGGCGCGTAAAGCCGCCAGGGCCGGGCTGGGCCATCTGGTGCAGACCACCCGGCTGGCGGCGGAAATGCTGTCGCCGTCGCTGCTGGGCCGGCAGTTTGATCTGGTCCTGTCCAATTTCGGCGGGCTGAACTGCCTGTCGCCCGATGATCTGGCCGCCCTGGCCGGGCGGCTGGCCGGCATCGTGCGGCCCGGCGGGCGGGTGGTGCTGGTGGTGATGCCGCCGCTCTGCCTGTGGGAGGTGGCGTGGCATCTGCCCCGCCTGCACCCGCGCGCCGCCTTCCGCCGCCTGGGCGGTGGGCCGGTGACAGCGCGGGTGGGGTCGGCCAGCTTCCCCATCTGGTATTATGGGCCGGACCGGCTGCGCCGCATGTTCGCCGCTGATTTTGACTGTGTGGCCATCCGCCCCATCGGTCTGGCGGTCCCCCCCAGCGCGCTGGAACCGGTCTTTACCAACCGCCCCGCCCTGGTGGATCGGCTGGAACGCCTCGACCGCGCCTTGCCCGGCTGGCCGCTGCTGGCCGGGATATCCGATCACATGTTGCTGGAATTTCGGAGACAGGGATGAGCCTCGTCCTCTCCCACGGTTACTTTCTCGCCGATGACCCGGTGGAACAGAAGATCATGCGGCCCTATCCGCCGCTGGGCCTGCTGTCCATCTCCGCCTGGCTGGATCGCCAGGGCGTGGTGCATGAGGTGATCGACAATACCTTCCTGACGGAGCCCGCCTTCCTGGCCCGGATGGATGAGTTGCGTCCGCGCATGGTGGCCTTCTACGTCACCTTGATGACCCGCAAGGTGGTGCTGCGGCTGATCCGCCAGTTGCGTGCGTCGGCCCTTCATGCCGGCATCAAGGTGGTGCTGGGCGGGCCGGACGGGCGCTATAACGCCGCTGATTATTTGGCCCACGGCGTCGATCTGCTGGTGGTGGGGGAGGGGGAGGAGACGATGGCCACCATCGCCGCCCTGCCCGATGCCGATCTGGCCGACCCCGCCGTATTGGCCGGGATTCCGGGGCTGGCCTATCGCGCGGCGGATGGGCAGGCGGCCTTCTCCCCATCCCGCGCGCATCTGCCCAAGCTGGATGAACTGCCCGTTCCCGCCCGCCATCGCATCGACCTTTCCCCCTATTTCCGGGCATGGCGGGGGGCGCATGGCCAGACCTCGCTGAACGTTTCCACCCAGCGCGGCTGCCCCTATAGCTGTTCCTGGTGCAGCCGCGCCGTGTACGGCAAAAGCTATCGCCGCCGCGCGGCTGACAAGGTGGTGGCCGAACTGGCGGAACTGACCCGGCTGTACCAGCCGGACCAGTTCTGGTTTGTCGATGATGTCTTCACCGTCAATCACCGCTGGCTGCGGGAATTTGCCGAGGCGCTGGACGCTGCCGGCCTGCGCATCCGCTATGAATGCATCACCCGCGCCGACCGGATGAGCCCGGAGGTGGTGGAGCTGCTGGCCCGCACCGGCTGTATCCGGGTCTGGATCGGGGCCGAAAGCGGTTCCCAGCGCATTCTGGACAGCATGAACCGGCAGGTAACGGTAGAGGCGGCCACCGCCATGATCCGTGCGGCCAGCGAGGCGGGGATTGAAACCGGCACCTTCCTGATGCTGGGCTATCCGGGGGAGGAGGAGGTGGATATCCTCAACACCCTGCAATATCTGAAAAATGCCCGGCCCGACCGCTATACGGTCACGCTGGCCTATCCGATCAAGGGGACGGAGCTTTACAGCGAACTGTCGCCCCACGTCACCTCGCCTGACTTTGCCGAGGGCAGTGACCGGGAAAACCGGTTCCCCCGCACCTATTCGGAACGCTACTACGCCCATGCCCTGGCCTATCTGACGCATGAGGTGGCCTGGGACCAGGAGAAGAACCACCTGCATCCCCGCGCCCTGCGGCTGAAACTGCGGGCCTGGCGGTCGCGGGCGGGGATGCTGATCGCCCGCTGGCAGGTACCGGGGCGGCCGGATGTGCGGGCCCTGTCCTGCAGCACCACCGCCCCGGCGGGGGTGGCGGGATGAGTGCGCGTCACATCGCCCTGGTGACGCCGGGCTTCCCGGCCGATGAACAGGACAGTGATTGTATCCCCGCCCTGCAGGATTATGTGCTGGCTTTGCGCGATGCCCATCCCGATTGGCGGATCAGCATCTTTGCCCTGCATTACCCGGCCCGCCGCACGCCCTATCAATGGCACGGGCTGGATGTGCTGCCCATCGGTGGGGACAATGCGCGGCTGCCGCGCCGCTTGCTGGCCCAGGCGCAATTGCTGACCGCCCTGCATCAGGCGGGGCCGTTTGATCTGATCCATGCCTTCTGGCTGGGGGAATGCGCCGGGGTGGCCCGGCTGGCGGCCCGGCTTTGCGGTGCCCCCCTGGTGGTGACGCTGATGGGGCAGGAGGTGCGGCACATCGGCCGCTGGCACAGCCTGCTGGGCAAGCCGGGTGTTACCGGCGTGGCGGTCAGCGCCTTTCAGCGCCGGGTGCTGCTGGAAAATGGCGGGCCGGATGTCGGCCATGTCATCCCCTGGGGGGTGGCCCCGGTGGAACAGCCGGCCTGCCCACGGGAAATCGATCTGCTGGCCGTGGGCAACCTGATCCCGGTGAAAGACCCGCTGGCCTTTGTGCGCATTGTCGCCCAGTTGGTGGTGCCGCACCCGACCCTGCGGGCCTGCTGGGCCGGCTGGGGCCCGTTGCTGGAACCGGCGGAGGCATTGGCCCGGCAATTGGGGGTGGCGGATAATCTCAGCTTCACCGGCCGGCTGCCGCGTTCTGCCGTGTTCGACCTGATGGCGCGCAGCCGGGTGCTGCTGCACACGGCCGAGTTTGAAAGCTTCGCCATGGTGATGGCAGAGGCACGGGCGCGCGGGGCCAGGGTGGTGTCGCGTGCCGTCGGCATTGCCCCGTCCAGCGCCGATCCGGGCTTCCGGCTGGCGGCGGGGGAGGAGGGGTTGGCCGAAGCCGCCCTGGCTGCCTTGGCGGACGATCCGCCGCCGCCGCGCCGCCTTTGGCCCATTGAACAGACGGTGGAAGCCTATACCCAGCTTTATCAGGGGCTGCTGGCATGATGGCGCTGCCCCGCCGCAACCGCTGGCTGGCGGGCCTGCGCCGGTTGATTCTGCGCCCGCTGACGCCGCTGCTGCAGCGCTGGTTCCGCCGGCATTATGCGGTGGAGCGGCGCTGGCGGCGGCAGGGGCTGGATATCCTGGTGCAGCCCGGCGTCTTTCCGCCCGGCCCCACCGTCAGCACCGCCGTGCTGCTGGATCATTTCGCCCGCCGCTTTCCCGGCACGGCGCTGGCCGGGCGGCGGGTGCTGGATCTGGGCTGCGGCACCGGGCTGGTCGGCCTGTTCCTGGCCCGCGCCGGGGCCTGGGTGGTGTCCAGCGACATCAACCCGGCTGCGCTGGCCAATGCGCGGCTGAACGCCGTGCGCAATGGCCTGATCCTGCGGCCGGTTCTGGCGGATCAGGCCACCAGCTTTGCCCCGGATGCCTTTGATCTGATCATCATCACCCCGCCCTATTACCCGCGCGATCCTGCCAGCATGGCCGAACGCGCCTGGTTTTGTGGTGATGATTTCGCCTATTTCCGCCGTCTGGCCCCGCAACTGGCCGCCCTGGACCTTTCCCGGACCGAGGTGCTGATGCTGCTGTCGGAGGATTGCGCGGTGGAAACCATCAACGCCATCCTGTCCGGCCAGGGGCTGGGCCTGCGGCTGGTTCATGCCAAGCGGTCGTGGCTGGAAATGACCTGGCTGCTGCGGGTGGTGGCTTATGCCAAGCCAACGGATGTTGGCGCCAGCGCGTGAGCCCTGGATTTCTGCGACTTGTATGCATGTTGCCGGTGGTCAGAAACGACTTCATCCGCCGCCAAAATACCCGACATGCGAGCGAACCTTCTGTTTGGACGATGATTTTTTACCCAATCCCCCGAAATTTCAGTAAATTGGGTTGTCAAAGTCGGTGGGATGGCAATGGTGGGGATGCCCTCTGAAGGGGTAATGCGTTACGGTGGCGGGCGGGTAAACATACCTGCGGCGGCGGCTGGCCTTCAGCCGACGGTCGCGCATTTTCTCAAAATTGCCCGTGAATATCGACGGTGGTTCGAACAGCCGCGATTTTACGTGTCTGTCATCCTGGGCATTCTCGCAAGCTATCTGACGGCCGTGATGCCGGCCCCTGTCGTGACGGGGGGCTGGGTTGTGCTGCTGGTTGCCGCAACACTTATCCTGCTTGCTTCGGTGACCTTTGCGATTTTCTTCCGGCGGCTTCGCACCGCTTGGCAGCAGCGGTCGGGGGAGCCTGCCGAAATATTGCGCCGGTTGGGCACAGCCCAGAAACTCTCCTTCCACTTGACGGCCTGCCTCTGGGCGCTGCTGTTTCTTGGTGGCGCCCTGGCCCTGCTTTCCTTCACCGGGCCATTGGTCCCGGTGCTTGCCTGCGTCATGCTGGCGACGGCCATTGCCATCTATACGCTCTCCGGTCTTGTGGGGGGCGGTCCGCCGGATTGTGTGGCGTTGTTGAGCTGGCTGGCATTGCCGCCCCGTCCGCTGGGGCCAGCGCCGGATCAGGCGGCGCAGGCCCATGTGGCGGCACAGCGTTATGCGGCGGCGGTCCAGGCGGACATGGCCGGCATCGCGCATGGATCGACCCGCCTGGGTCGTCTGGTCAGTATGGCCAGCCGCCGATCCCAGCAAAAACGCACCATCTGGCCCGGTGACATTCACATTGATATGGGGTGGCTGCGCGATGATCTGCGGTGGCGCGCCATCGGGACATTGCGTCTGATGGCAGGGCTGCTGCCCATTTTCCTGCTGCTGCTGATTACAGGATTTCCGGGTGCCAACTGGCTGATCCCCTTCCAGCCGCTGCCCCCCGCCCAGCAGGCGGCACAACCGCCGGACCCACCGCAGAAGCAGAAAGATGATCCTCGCGGGGACCAAGACTCTGGCGGCGGTCAGGGTTCCGGCGGCGGTCAGGGTTCCGGCGGCGGTCAGGGTTCCGGCGGCGGTCAGGGTTCCGGCGGCGGTCAGGGTTCCGGCGGCGGTCAGGGTTCCGGCGGCGGTCAGGGTTCCGGCGGCGGTCAGGGTTCCGGCGGCGGTCAGGGTTCCGGCGGCGGTCAGGGTTCCGGCGGCGGTCAGGGTTCCGGCGGCGGTCAGGGTTCCGGCGGCGGTCAGGGTTCCGGCGGCGGTCAGGGTTCCGGCGGCGGTCAGGGTTCCGGCGGCGGTCAGGGTTCCGGCGGCGGTCAGGGTTCCGGCGGCGGTCAGGGTTCCGGCGGCGGTCAGGGTTCCGGCGGCGGTCAGGGTTCCGGCGGCGGTCAGGGTTCCGGCGGCGGTCAGGGT
>NZ_JANLNL010000021.1:0-26825 GCF_027568365.1 Niveispirillum sp. BGYR6
CAAGTGCGCGACACGGTCCCGGATGAAGCTGAAATCCAACGCCGCGTCGATCTTCCGCAGCAGGTGATCCGACGGAACAAGCGACGCGATCGTCACCATCTCAAGTTCCGTCTGTTGGGGCGTGGCTGGCTTAAGCATAAACACAGTGAATCAAAAACCCCCGCCATAGGCGAGGGCTTTGTCAGCAGTCTGAGGGGCCAGACCGTCGCCGGTCTGGCCCTTCTTTCATCAACCTTGCCAGCCCGGTCAGACCGGGGCGACGACGACCTGTTCCTGTTCGCCCAAGCCCTGGATACCCAGGCGGATACGGTCACCGGGGGACAGGTATTTCGGTGGCTTCTGGCCCATGCCGACGCCCGGCGGGGTGCCGGTGGTGACAATGTCACCAGGCTGCAGGCTCATGAACTGGCTGAGATAGGAGACGATAAAGCCCGGCTTGAAAATCATCGTCCGGGTGGAGCCATCCTGATAGCGCTGGCCATTGACCTCCAGCCACATGGACAGGTCACCGGGATCGCCCACCTCGTCCGCCGTCACCAGCCAGGGGCCGATGGGGCCGAAACTGTCGCAGCCCTTGCCCTTGTCCCAGGTGCCGCCCCGCTCCAGCTGGAAGGCGCGTTCCGAGACGTCGTTGCAGACAAAGTAACCGGCAATGGCGGCCGCCCCGGCCGCTTCATCGACATAGCGGCATTCCGTACCGATGACGAAGGCCAGTTCCACCTCCCAATCCAGCTTGGTGGCATTACGCGGCTGGATCACCGGATCATTGGGGCCGGACAGGGCGCTGGTGGCCTTCATGAAGATCACCGGTTCCGCCGGCACCGGCAGGCCGCTTTCCGCCGCATGGTCGGCATAGTTCAGGCCAATGCACAGGAACTTGCCCGGCCGCGCCACGCAGGCACCATAGCGTTCCACCTTCTCCACCTGCGGCAGACTGGCCGGGTCGATGGCGGCAATGCGGGCAAGGGAGGCCGGGGTGACGGTGGAACCGTCAATATCAGGCACCACGCCCGACAGGTCGCGGATGCTGCCATCTGCGGCCAGCAGGCCCGGCTTTTCAGCGCCGACAGCGCCATAGCGAAGCAGTTTCATGATGGTTCCCTGGGGGATGTGTTTAATCTTTGCCCGGAAAATGAGCGTGTTTTCCGAAACCTCGTCCTCTCTCCACCGTCATTCCCGCCTTCGCGGGAATGACGGTCAAGTGGCTGGAAAGTCGTAAAAATCTATGGACCGTCTCTCAGATCCCGATCAATTGGTCCAGCCGCCATCGATGACATGGGCATGGCCAGTGGTGAAGCTGCTCTCGTCCGAGGCCAGATAGAGCGCCAGGGCGGCGATCTCCTTCGGGTCGCCGACGCGTCCCATCGGCTGGCGCGCGGTGAAGCTGGCCCAGGCCGCTTCATAGTCACCCGTGGCGCGCAACCGTTCATGCAGGGACGGCGTATCGACCGTGCCGGGGCAGATGGCGTTGACGCGTATGCCCTTGGTGACGAAATCGGCCGCCACGGCTTTGGTCAGGCCCAGCACGGCGGCCTTGGAGGCACCATAGACGAAGCGGTTGGGCACGCCCTTGATGGAACTGGCGACCGACGACATGTTGATGATGGAACCGCCGCCGCGTTCAATCATGCCGGGCAGGAAGCTGCGGATCATGCGGAACATGGCCGTGACATTGACGTCGAACGACAGATCCCATTCCGCCTCGGTACATTCCAGAATATTGCCGCCCGTCACCACGCCGGCGCAGTTGAACAGCACATCGATGCCGCCAATCTCCTTCAGGGCGGCAGCGATATCGGCCGGGTCGCGTACATCCAGCCGCCGCGTCTGGCAGCCGGTCAGGCTTTCCAGCGCGGCAGCGTTGATGTCAGTGGCCCAGACAATGGCCCCTTCGGCGGCGAACAATTCCGCCGTGGCACGGCCGATGCCCTGGCCGGCGGCGGTGATCAGGGCGGTCTTTCCCGCCAGTCTTCCCTTATGGCTCATCATCGGTCACATCGTTGCGGTTCAGCGGGGAAAGCAGCCGGGCCCGGAAGGCTCAAAGCTCTTATAGGTCAGGATGAATTCGCGGTGGCCCATGGCCTCCGATTTGGTTTCCGCACCGGCGGCCACCGCCTCTACCAGGGCGACGATTTCCGCCCCCACACTGTCCAGCGTGGCCGATCCGTCGAAAATGGCACCGGCATTGATGTCCATATCCTCCCCCATCCGCTGCCAGGTTTCCGGGTTACCAGTAACCTTGATCACGGGTGCGATGGCGGAACCCACCACCGAGCCGCGCCCGGTGGTGAACAGGGTCAGGTGGGCGCCGCTGGCGATCATCTCCACAATCTCCGCATTATCGGAAATGTTGGGGAAGCCGAAGCGTGGCTCGCCATCGGGCACGACATCCATCAGATAGAGGCCGGGGGCGGTGGGCTGTTCCGGCGGCTTGATCACGCCGACAATGGGCCGGCTGCCGGATTTCACATAGGCCCCGGCCGATTTCTCTTCCTGCGAGGACAGGCCGCCTTCGGCATTGCCGGGGGCGAAACTGCCAAAACCCATGGTGCGGTAATAGGTTTCGGCCTTGGCGATGGAGGCGACGATGGCATCGGCCACATCGGGATTGGCGGCGCGGTGGGCCATGGGGCCCTCGCAGCCGATCATCTCCCCCGTTTCCTCAAAAATGCAGGTGGCACCGGCATCGACCAGCAGGTCGAAGGCGCGGCCCACGGCGGGGTTGGCGGTGATGCCGCTGGTCCCGTCCGACCCGCCGCAGATGGTGCCCACCACCAGATCGGACAGGGCCAAGGGCACCCGCACCTGATTTTCCGCCATCTGCGCCTTGATCCGCGCGACGGCGGCACGCCCGTCCGCAATGGCGGCGCGGGTGCCGCCGGCCTGCTGGATCACCACCGTTTCCACCGGGCGGCCATTGGCCGCTGCATGGACGGCCAGCCCTTCCCGGTCAAAGCTCTCGCACCCCAGCGACAGCAGCAGCACGCCGCCGACATTGGGATGGGCGACCAGCGCCTTCATCATGCGCTTGGCATAATCATTGGGGTAACAGCCGGGGAACCCCACCAGATGCACCTGCGGATCATCGGTCAGGTCGACAATGCGGCGGGCCGTGTGGTGGGCGCATTCCACCAGATAGGCCACAATCAGCACATCGCGGATGCCCTTGCGCCCATCGGGCCGCAGATAGCCTTGCGCGTTCATGACGCCCCCTTAGCCCTTGGCCGCATCGCGCAGATGCGCGCTGATATAATCGCTTTTCATATTGTGCATATGGACCCAGTCGCCGGCCTTCACCGGCGCCGTCATGGAGCCGATGGCGGCGCCATATTTGATCACCTTGGTCCCCGCCGACAAATCGATGCGGGCCAGCTTGTGGCCCAGGGCCACGCGCTGGGCGGCCACGATATCGACGCCATCGACCTGGATATGGTCGCCTGCTTCCACCGTGCGGCAGCAGACAACCACATTATCATCACCATGCAGCAGGATCACCGCCGGCGCCATCATGCCCCCTCCACTTCGTCATACCCAGAGCCATGGATCATGGCTCCGGGTTGTTACCTGTTCCCTCAAACGCCGGGCGGCGGCATCCGCCGCCTTGGCTCACGCGGGCATGTGCCCGCGGGCCAGCGGTCGCTGGCCTCCAAGGGTCATGTCACATGACCCTTGGCGTAAATTCTCATGGCATTGCCGCCCATGATCGCGGCCCTCGCTTCCGGGGACAGCCGGGCCAGGAATGTTCGTGTCAGCTTGTGCCAGTGGCCATAGGGGGCCGCCCGTTCCAGCACCGGCCAGTCACTGCCCCAGATCAGCCGTTGCGGGCCGAACAGGTCCAGCAACAGGGCCATCCGTTCCAGCACGGCCGCATCATCGGCCCCCGGCACAAGTTCCGTCAGCAGGCCCGACAGTTTGCAACTGACATTGGCAAAGCCGGCGGCGGCCACCATGTCGGCCTGCCAGCCCGGTTGCGGACCGGCGCCGATCGGGGCCTTGGCGCCATGGTTGATGATGATGCGCAGATCGGGATATCGGCGCGCCAGTTCCGGCACACAGGCCAGTTGCGCCGGCGTTACCAGCGCGTCAAAGGCCAAGCCAGCGGTTTCCAGTGCTGCCAGGGCGGGCGCACGGCCAGGCGCCAGAATCCAGGCCGGATCATCCAGATCCTGCAGCATCGGGCGGATGCCGACAAAATTCGCCAGTGCCTGCCGCCGTTCGATCTGCTCAGCAGCGTCCGGCGCATCCAGATCGACCCAGCCGACCACGCCCTTGATCCAGGGCGTGGCGGCGGCCAGCCCCAGCATATAATCCGTCTCCGCCGCCGTGGGGGCCGCCTGGATCAGGATGGTGCCGGCGATGCCGGCCTCATCCAGCAGGGGCCACAGGTCGGCGGGCAGAAAGGGCCGGTACAGGTCGGGCAGGGCAGGCGTTAGCCAGCCATAATCCCCACGCGCCGGATCCCAGAAATGCTGGTGCGCGTCGATGATGCTCATGGGCAGGACGCCCCCGCCGGCACAGGCGCGTCGGTGCGTATCAGGCCTGATGCCCGCAATTCGGCCCACAGGTCGGGCGGGATCGGCGTCTGGTGCATGTCGCTGATCGCCCGCACCCGCTCCGGACAATCCAAGCCGGGAATGACGCTGGAAACCTGCGGATGGGCCAGGGCAAATTGCAGGGCAGCGGCGGGCAGGGGCACGGCATGGCGGGCGCAGATATCCTCTATCCGGCGCACCCGCTCCACAATTTCCACCGATGCCGGCGCATAATTATAATGGCCGATAAAGGGCCCGCGCGTGCCGGTGGCCAGAATGCCGGAATTGAAAACCCCACCCAGCGTCAGGGTGACACCACGTTCGGCACAGACCGGCATCAGCCGGTCCAGCGCCCCCTGTTCCAGCAGCGTATAGCGGCCGGCCAGCAGGATCACATCCAGGTCGGCCAGCAACAGGCAATCCAGACAGGCCTGCAGCTCATTCACCCCGATGCCAAAGGCGCTGATCGCGCCTTCCGCACGCAGCCGTTCCAGGGCGCGGAAGCCGCCGCCCCGGGTCAATTGCGCCATCATCGCTTCATGGGCATCGCCATGGGTCTGGCGGCCAATATCATGGACATAGAGAATATCGATCCGCGCCAGCCCCAGGCGCTGCAACGATGCTTCCCACGAGCGCAGGATGCCATCATGGCTGTAATCATAGACGGGGCGGAAGGGCAGGGCGGAGTGGAAGCCATGCCGTTCCGCCTCATCCTGCACGCGGCCATCCGGGACCAGCAGGCGGCCCACCTTGGTGGACAGCACGATATCCTGGCGGCCGCGCACGGCATCCCCCACCCGCCGTTCCGACAGGCCGAAGCCGTAATAGGGGGCGGTGTCGATATGGGTCAGCCCGGCATCCAGTGCCGCCGCCAGGGTGGCGCTGGCCTGTGCCTCGGCCACGGGGCGATAAAGATTGCCCAGCGGGGCAGCACCAAAGCCGATTTCCGGCACACGCAGGCGGGTGCGGCCGATGGGGCGGGTGACGGGTGCCATCAAACCTCTCCCGCACGGTCACTATGGTGGGAGAGGTCGAAGATCGGGCGCATCGGCCGCCATTTCTCCCCCGCCCCGGCCTGGGGCAGCGGCCTTTGAAAGCGCCACATCAGGGCTTCCCAGCGCGCCGCCCCTTCATCCAGGGCCGGCGGGGTGGGGCGGGGATAATCATCGGCGACCTCTGCCACCATGACCATACGGTCATCCACCCGCCAGATCTGCATCTCCTCAAACCCGGTGGCGCGGATATGGGACAGCACGTCCGGCCAGACACTGCCGGGTTCATGCATCCGCTCATATTCCGCGATCAATGCCGCATCGGCCACAAGGTCGAGCGCCAGAACCAGCCGGCGGGTCATTGCCCGCCCCCATCACGCAATTTTTCCATGCGCGTTTACCTCCCTGATGGCAGGGATTATCGCTTATGAAATCATAATCTCAAATAAGAAAATGGAAGCCGCTCAGGCCTGATGGCCCAGGGCGGCGGAAATCTCTCGGGCGGTGCTGTCCAGTTCCTGCCGCGCCGCCGCCAGCCCGACCTTCTGCGACCCGTCCAGCATCTCCATGAAGGGGATGGTCAGGGCCGCCATGATGTCGCCATTGAAGCCGAAGATCGGCACGCTGATATCGGTCACGCCGAAGGTGACGGGGCTTTTGCGGCTGTCGAACCCCTGGTCGCGGACGGTGGCCAGCGTCTGCGCCAGGGCAGCGCGGTCACAACCCTCCCCACCCTGGGCCGCCTCTGCCAGTTCGATCAGGCGGGCGGTGCGGGCGGGCGGGGCGAAGGCCAGCAGCACATGGCCGGAACAGCTGTGCAGAAGGTCGACGGCGGCCCCCACCTTCAGGGCGAAGCCGCGCGTGCCGGGATTTTCCTGCCGCGCAATCACCAGCCCCCGGCCACCATTGGCGACCACCAGATGACAGGATTGCCCCACCGTTGCCGCCAGCCGTTCCATCGGCATCAGCGCGGCGGCGATGAGATTTTGCGACGGGGTGGCCCGCAGCGCCACATCCAGCAGCTTGTAGGCCACCGTATAGCGATCCGTCGTCTCTGATTTCTGGAGATAGCCTTGCATCTCCATGACGATGACAATGCGAAACAGCTCACCGACGGAGCGGCCCAGGATTGCCGACATCTCGCTGATCTGCATCCCGCTGGGGCGGTCTGCCAGCAATTCCAGGATTTCAAAGGCCTTTTCCAGGGCGGGAGCCGCGTAGGTGCCTTTCAGTCCGGGGCGGGACATGGGTGATCCTTTCAAGCGGGCCGGCCGGCTGCCGGCCCCAAATCAATGCCGATGCCAAGCCATACACCGGCCGCGCGCGGTTTTGAAGGCGGGCAGGGTCGGGGCACCGAAAACAATCTTCTCTCAGCCAATGATCTCAATGGGTAAAGATGTCCTCCCTTCTGCGCTCTGGCAGCAAAAGGGGCAGGGTGCTTGTAGCATCCCTGCCCCGTAGCACTGGCGCGGTGCTTCCGGATTAAAATTTCGCGCGCAGCCCGATATAGTAGGAGCGGCCGACAGCGTCATAAACACCCACGTCGGTGCTGTTCTGCGAACTGGCGACGATGGGCAGGCCGCGATCCAACAGGTTGGTGACACCGGCCCGCAGCTCGATATTCTCGCTTAGCCGCACATTGCCGAACAGGTCAACCAGATTATAGGCGGGCACACCCTGGGCGGGATTGTTGGGCGTGGTTACGGCCGTCACATCTTCCATCGCGCCCTGATAGCGCCAGCGCAGACCCACACCGAACAGGTCGGAGCGGTAGCCCACCGTGGTCAAGGCCTTCCAGCGCGGCAGGGCGCGGCCCAGCGTGCTGGTATTGACATAATCCTGGAAGCTGCTGCCGGGCAGGGTCTGGATATTATAGTGATTGACCCAGCCGATAACGGGCGTGACATAGATTTCAGCACTGGCGTCACCGACATCGGCCCCGATATCCGACAGGCTGGCCGACCAATTGATCTGCACATCAATGCCGTCGGTTTCCAGCCCGCCCAGATTCAAGAACGGCATACTGACATCCTGCAACTGCCCCTGGGCATCACGGGTCAGCAACTGGCAGAACTCGTTCGACGCGGCGTAGCTGGGGTTGGAGCCGTCGAGATTATAGCATTTGGACAGGGTGGTCAGGCCCGGCACGCCGGAGATCACTTCCTTGATCTTGATGTTATAGTAATCAACGGAAATGGCGGTGCCGCTGTACCAGGGGCTGTCACCCGGCACGGTCAGCACGGCGCCGACATTGAAGGTGTTGGCCTTTTCCGGCTTCAGGGCCAGATTGCCGCGGATGGTGCCGCCCGTGGCCGTGGTGGGGAATGTGTAGGTATCAACGATGTTGGCCGGCACGCCCTGGGCGATGCACAGCGCCCGCACCTGTGCTCCACCGGCCCCCGTGCGCGCCACGGAGCGGGCGTCGCAGGGGTCACCGACCGATGCCGGCGGCGTGCCGAACTGTACCTGGGTGCCCGTCGGCGGGGAGAACAGCTCCCCGATATTGGGGGCGCGCACCGCGCGCTGGTACGATCCGCGCAGCATCAGGGAATTGACCGGCCGCCAGCGCAGATCGGCTTCATAGCTGGTGACGCTGCCCGTGGTGGAGTAATCGGAATAGCGGGCGGCGGCACCGATGGCCAGTTCCTCCGCAAATTCCGCCCCACTGATCAGCGGGATATCCACCTGACCGGCAATTTCCTTTAGGTTGATATTGCCACGGGCGGCGGCGGAGCCGGTTACCGCCTCAATATTCTGCGTCATCAGATCGCTGTCAGGCGTATAGCGATAGGTATTGCGCCGGTAGGAGGTCAGCAGGGCCACCTGCAGGGGGCCGGCCGGCAGTTCCAGCACGGGGCCGGACAATTGGCCCTGAACCTGGGACTGGGTCAGCTTTTCCACGCTGATCGCAGTCTTGGTCATGTAGGTCTGGCAGGCGTCGGAAATGCGGGTGGCGTTGCTGATGCCGAAGGGATTGAAGCCACCAGCGCACAGCGCATTACCGCCATCGGCCGCATTCAGCAGGCTCTGCACCTTGCTTTTCACCACGGCATTATAGAGCGCCTGATCATGCAGGCTCTCGTCATAGGAACCGTAAATATCCCACTTCCAGCTGCCGCCCAGATCGCCCTTCAGCCCCAGCGCATATTGGCTGACTTTGTACTGCTCATCCCAGTTCTTGTCGGCGATGCCGACATAGCGCCCGTTCCAGGTGAAGGGCGCGTTGGGGTTGGGGCGCGAGGCCAGGATGGTCCGCAGATCGGCCGGAATGAAGGGGTTGCTGGTGGGAATGGTGGTCAGATTGCCGATCTGCGTCAGGCTGCCGCCGCTGGCCGTGTTCACCACGCTGTCGACATACATGAACTGACCATAGGCGGTGACACCCTCTGTCAGTTCATAATCGAAGGAACCAAAGGCCGTCTTGCGTTCCAGGGCGTTCTGGAACTGCACCTGCTGGCCCACAGGCATTCGGACATTGCCGGCAATGACGGCATAGCCGTTGTCGGTCGGGCCCTTGTAATTGACGGCCCCTGTCTGGGTGAACAGCGATCCGTCATTATTGAAGCCCAGATTCAGCGTCCGCCCCACCGGCGCCGCGATGCCATATTTGCTGAAAACGCTGTTGATGGCCGCCTGTGTCGGCAGGTTGGCGGCGTTGGGCACATAGGTGCCGGTGCCGATGAAGGAAGAGGGGGTGACGAATTCAAAGAAGGAACGTTTGGAACCTTTCAGGCCCGGCCGGTCTGTATAGCTGGCCGTCAGCATCATATGGCCTTTATCTTCGGCAAAGGCGCTGCCCAGTGTGACGGAGGCGGATTTCTTGAACACGTCGCCGCGTTCATCCTGGCCGAACTGCACATCGGCGCGCACGCCGTTGAAGGGCTGGATGGTTTTGAAATTCACCACGCCGGACATGGCGTCGGAACCGTAAATGGCCGAAGCGCCGCCGGTGATCACATCGATGCTGCCGATAATCGCTTCGGGCAGGATGTTGATATCGACATTGCCGTTAATGTCGGACAAAGGCAGGCGCTTGCCATTCAGCAGCACCAGATTGCGGTTGGAGCCGAGGCCGCGCAGGTTAAGGCTGGCGCGGCCGCCAGCGCCCTGGCCACCCGTGCTGGACGTGCCGGCGGCAGTGAAGGAGGGCAACTGGTTCAGCGCCGCTTCAATCTCGACCTGACCGCTTTCCTTGATGGATTCCGTCGATACCGTGGTGATCGGGCTGACGGCCACATTGTTGGGCCGCTGGATCAGGGAGCCGGTAACGACAATTTCTTCCAGCAGTTCCGCCTTCTCCGCCCCGGCCTGCTGTGCCAGGGCAGGGCTTGCCAGCGCCATGCCGGCCGCCAGTGACAGCGCCAAGGGCGAGGCGCTGTGCCGCATCAGGTTCGTCTTGGTTTTCATTTTATCCTCCCTTTCCTCACGCACAGGGGTTCCCGTTCCGAAACGGCGTGGGCCCCCGGCTTTGATTTTGCTGATTTTGTTTGGTCCCGCTCAGCGGGGGCTGAGGCTGCTGCCGATGAAATCGATGGTGTCGGCCAGGGCCTGACGGCTGACCTCTGCCGTGCGCTCCGGCTTTTCGGCGATCCAGCTATGGTTGGCGCCGTCGAAAATCCGGGTTTTGACGGAGATCTTGGCCGCCGCCAGTGCCTTGGCAAATGCTTCCTGCTGGGCCACCGGCACGACATTATCGTCGCGCCCATGCAGCAGCAGGAAGGGGGGATCCTTGGTATCAACATGGGCAAGGGGCGATGCCAGGCGGGCGCGCTCCCCATCGCAACCGACCGCACTGCAGCCCAGGAACCGGCGCATCGGTTCCGTCGGCGGGGCATCCTTGTTCAGATAGCTGGGCATGGTCGACAGATCATAAATGCCAAACCAGGAGACCACGGCCTGCACACAGTCGGATACCTGATCCGTCCCGCCGGCCCCGCTGGGCACGGTTTCAACCGTCGCTGGCCGCGCGGGGGCCGGTGCGTCTTCGGCAAAGGCGGGATCGCCGCAGGTCGCACCGACCAGTGCGGCCAGATGGCCGCCGGCCGACTGGCCCCAGGCGGCGAACCGCGCCGGGTCGACACCAAAGCGGGAACCATTGGCCCGCAGCCAGCGGATGGCGGATTTCACATCCTTGGCAGCAGCGGGAAACGGTGCCTCCGCCGAAAAGCGATACCCGACAGAGGCCACGACATAGCCCTGGGCGGCGATAGAGGCCAGCACCTTGGGCCAGTCCTGAAAGGCGGCACTGCGGCGCGGGCCGCCCCCCATCCAGCCGCCGCCATGGATATAGAGAATGACCGGCCGAACCTTGCCATCCTGCCCGGTACCCGGCGGCAGGAACAGGTCCAGCTTCAAGGGCCGGTAACCGGGGATGGTCTTGTAAACCACATCCGGCAGACCGATGACCCCATCGGCAAAGGGCACGCTGACGGTGGAGAAGGTGTCGGCCCCCACCTGTTGGACCGAGGCCCCAATATCAGCCTTGGCCGCGATATCAGCACCGCCAGCATGGGCCGGCAAGCTGACAGCCGACAGGGCAGACAGCGACAGGCACAAGATGGCGGACATGGCGGTGACGGAACGCTTCATTCTTTCCCCCCGACCGATATTTTTGATTTTTCGGGTCCGGATGATAGATCGGCCCGACATTTTCTGATGAAGTTAATGTACGAAACAGTTCGTACGTCGTCAATCGCGTTTGTTATGCCGCAGTGCGTTTCTCGATGTGTGCTGGAAAACGTTGGATGGCGGTGTGGATCAGACCTTGCGGCACCAGGTCATGACGATATCCACCACCTGTTCCTTGCGTCGGGCGGCGGCTTCCTCCGACCCCAGCTCGTACCCGAAGATGGTGGAGAAGGTGTAGCGGTTGGAAACATTGTAGAAGCTGAGCGCGCTGATGGTCATATGCAGTTCCACCGGATCGATATCCGGTCGGAACAGCCCCTCGGCCACGCCCTTGTCCAGAATGGCCTTCAGGCCCTGGATGACATGCTGGCTGCGGCGCTTGATCCCCTCGACATGGCCGATGAAAGCGCCGTGCAGGATATTTTCATTCATCACCAGCCGGACAAATTCCGGGTTTTTGAAATGATGGTCGAAGGTCAGGCGGATATGGGCCTTCAACGCCTCTTCCGCGCCGATATCCAGGATGGGCAAGGCTGCTTCCGAATCACGGATGGCGATATATTCCTGTTCCAGCACGGCCTGATACAGCCCTTCCTTGGAACCGAAATGGTAATAGATCATCCGCTTGGACGTGTCGGTCTTCTCCGCGATCTCATCAATGCGGGCCCCCATCAGGCCCTTGTCGGCAAATTCCCGGCGGGCCACGGCCAGGATATTGGCCTTGGTCTCATCAGCCTCGGCAGCGCGGGGATTGCGGGCCGGGGATGCCGATTTTGACTTGGGCGCCGGGGCGTTCATGGGAAGTCCGTTGGATGATGATTATGCGGGGCCACAGGATAATGCGGCCCCGCGCGTTTTGAAGCGAATTCAGCCTTCTGCGGCAAAGACGCTGATGATCACCGCCCCGCCGCCCGGCACGGGACTGACCCGCCCGACGAAGACACGGCGGTTCAGCCATTCATATTTGCCGGCGGGCGCATGGAAGGCGGGGATGGTCATCAGGTAACGCGGGTCCGGCACCGACAGGCCCTTGTTATGGACGATGATGACCGCCCCATCATCGGTGCGCAGGGAATAGAGCGCATCCAACTCCCGCACGCCGTCGGGCCGATCCAGCTGCCAGTCGGCCCCACCGGCCAACACCTCCCCCTTGATGCCCTCCCCGGTGAAGCTGCCGCCGGTGATGGGGATGAAACGGCGCTTGCCATGGTCGCTGTCCCCCACCTCCACCGCCGGCGATATGGTGACGCGGGCCTGCAGCACCAGCCGCAGGCTGGGGCTGGGAACGGCTTCATAAGCCTGAACGCTGGCGGGCCATAGCAGCATCAGACAGAGCAACAGATATTTCATGATATTATTTCCCCTTAATCACGCACGCGCGATGGTGTGGCCGATGGTGGCGGCGGTGCCTCCCACCCGGCCAGCAGGTCCAAAGTGCCATAACGTGGCCAATCCACCACCCGTACCTGTTCCCCCAGTTCCATCAGGCGCGGCCGTTTGGGATCGAACCGGGGCCAATCGGGGGCCGGCTTCCCGTCCCTGGCAAAGGATAGCAGCATGGTTTGCATCCGGGCTGCCAGTTCCAGGTCCAACGGTTGCCAATCGCGGGTGCGGCGGAACAGGTTCAGCGCCTCCAGCGTGCCCAGCCAATAGGGCACGTCGCCCGTGTGATAGGCCCCCACCGTGGCCGGGTCGTGATCGGCGAAACGGATACCGTCTGTATAGGGATGGCGGCGGGTGAACAGCCAGATATAGGCGGGCTGCTTCTGTGCCTGTGCCCATGCCGCAACCTGCCGGCCAACCGTGGCATCACGCTGAATATCGCTGATGGCACGGGGGATATCCGCCGGCGCGCTGACCGCATAGGCTTTCAACAGCTTATCGGCGACGCCGGGGAAAGATTGCTGCACCAGCGCCTGAAAGGCCGGGATATCGCTGGCACGGCCCAGGCTGCGGAAGCTTTCATCGCGGGTGAAGCCGATCATCACCGGCACATCGCTGTGCCCGTCCCCCTGCATCGCCTGATCGGGCGGCAGGGGCAGTACCTTGCCATCCAGCACGATGGGGGAGCGGCGGGGCAGCGGCGTGGCGATGATCCGGTCCCCGGCGATGGCCCGCATATCGGCAAGGGAGCCCGTTTTCAACGCCTCTTGCAGGCGCTGGCCATCCGCCTCGGCCTCCGCCAGGGGCAGGGGCGGCAGCAGGGCGCCAAAGGGGCTGCCGCTCATCCCGACTGCGCGATGGAACAGCCCCTTGGCCGCCGGGCTGGCCAGCAGCAGGCCGATGGACATGGAGCCGGCGGACTGCCCCACCAGCGTGACATTACCCGGATCGCCGCCAAAGCCGGCAATATTGTCGCGTACCCAGCGAAGCCCCTGGATTTGATCCATCAGCCCGTAATTGCCGGAATGCCCCCCGCCCTCCGCCGTCAGCTCAGGATGGGCAAGGAAACCCAGCGTGCCGACGCGGTAGGAAAGGGCGACATAGATCACCCCCTGCTTGGCCAGAAACTCCCCTGAATAATTGGGCATACTGGCAGAGCCGACATTGAAGGCCCCGCCATAAATCCACACCATGACCGGATAGGGTTTGCCCGGCGGGGCCGGTTTTGCGGGGGCCCAGACATTCAGGTAAAGGCAATCCTCGCTGATCGCCTCATGCCCGAAATAATGGTTGATGCTGGACCCGCGCATGGGCTGCAGGCACATGGGCGCGAACCGGTCGGCGTGGAATGTACCCTTCCAGGGGGCAACCGGCTGCGGCGGCCGCCAGCGCAGATCACGCAGCGGCGGGGCGGCGAAGGGCACGCCCAGAAAGGCATTGACGCCGCTGTCCAGTACCTTGCCCTCGATCACCCCGCCCTCAACCTTCACGGTCTGGGCGAATGCTGCCAGGGGCAGGCACAGGCAGGCAGCGCCCAATAACAGGCGCGACCAGATGGACATGTTTCCTCCGTTATTCTGTTCTATTGATTCCTAACGGCGCTGTTACCGCGCCGTTCAGTAGACCGTATCGGTGTTGAACCGGGATTGCGCCGCCAGCCGCACGGCGGCATTGGCGGCGCCATAGGCGTCATAGCCGCGCCGTTCGACAAATTCGAAAAAGAAGCGCTTGGCGAAGGCGCGGGAATAAAGCTGGAAGAACTCCGCTTCCTCCGTCCGGTCATAAAGAATGTCGTGGGCGGCCAGCTTCTCCACCAGATCGGGGTCCAGGCCGAAGCGGGCCTCAATATCATCATAATAGTTGCGGGGGATGGGCAGCCGTTCCAGCCCGCGTTCCTGCAACGCCCTGGCGGTGGCGAAAATATCGCCGGTGGACAGGGCCACATGCTGCACACCGGCCCCCAGATAATGGTTCAGGAAGCGGGAGGTGAGCGTCTGTGCGGCGGCCGAGCCATTCAGCGTGACCCGGAAAGACCGGTCGGCATTCTCAATCGCCTGGCTGTGGACGATGCCCAACGGATCGGCGATTTCCAACTGTGGCGTCTTGGTCACGTCGAACAGCGCGAAGTAATAGAGCAGCCAGGACAGGAATTCCTCATACCCCATGGCCTGGGCGATATGGTCAATCCGGGTCAGGCCGGCGCCGGCGACCGATGCTTCGCTCAAGGGGACGAAATCATTGCGCCAGACTTGGTCCTGTGTGCCGTCTTCGATGAAATAGATCAGGCTCCCGCCCACCCCGCGCACGCAGGGAATATCCATTTCCCCCGGTCCCACCGCCTGGGCGAAGCGCGGGATATGCAGGCTGTCGGCACGGGCCAGGGCTGCTGGCACATCCCGCACCCGCAGCGCCAATGCACAGACAGAGGCACCATGCATGATGGAATGGCTATGGGCGAAACCCTCGGTTTCCCCATTCACCACAATATTGATGTCGCCTTGCTGCCAGCGGGTGACGGCCTTGCTGACATGCCGCCCCGCGGGCTCAAACCCCATGCTGGCCAGCATGGTGCCCAGCGGCCCCACCTCTTCCTCCGTGGCGGCGAATTCGATGAATTCCACGCCGCGCACATCGATGCGCGGTGGCATGGTGGCGGGGCGTTTCAGCTTCGCCAGCGCCTCATCCTCCACCAGCTTCAAGGATCGATAGCCATCCAGGGCGATGCCGGAGGCTGACCCCGCCCGGAACCGGTCGTTGAAAATCTCCAGCGACAGCGGGCCACGATAGCCGATGGCGATCAAGGCCCGCACATAATCGGTAATGGGCAGGTCGCCCTGGCCCGGCATATTGCGGAAATGCCGGCTCCAATACAGGTGATCCATATCCAGGCGCGGGGCATCGGCAATCTGCACGATGAACAGCTTGGCCGGGTCGATATCGCGGATGCTGTCGATGGGGACATTGCGCGCCAGCGAATGGAAACTGTCCAGGATCAGGCCGATATGCGGGTGATTGGCGCGGTGGACGATATCCCAGGCATCCCGATGGTCATGCACATGCCGGCCCCAGGCCAGCGCCTCATACCCCACGCGCAGGCCGCGCGCGGCGGCAAGGTCACCCAGCTCCCGAAAATCATCGACGATGCGCCCGCGTTCCGGCAGGGATTGCGGGGAGACGTTGGAGCAGACCAGCAGCAGATCAGTGCCCAGTTCCGCCATCACATCGAACTTGCGCAACATCCGCTCAAATGTCCGGGTGCGCAGCGTGCCGGGCATCCCCTCGAAATCGCGGAAGGGCTGGAACATGGTGATGCTCAGCCCCAGATCGGCGGCGATGCGCCGTACATCGGCCGGCCGGCCATCAAAGGTCAGCAGATCATTTTCAAAGATCTCCACACCGTCAAAACCGGCCGCCGCTGCCGCTTCCAGCTTGCCGGTCAGGGTACCGCTGATCGATACGGTGGCGATGGATTTCGCCAGGCCACCGGCCGGCATATCCGCCCGTTCCATGTCCCCTCCCTGTCTTGTCTGATGCTGATTATCGGGTCGTGAAAGACGCGCCTTGACGTGAACGTACTATTTCGTACACATTCACGCAACGGCCAATCCCATGGCCCGACCCACGATAAACACACCGCCTGTCACCGGGCGCAGGGGGAAACGTGTTGGACCCTGTGGAACGAAAGCCTGTTCACATTCTGAACGGGCCCAACCTGAATTTGCTGGGCACGCGCGAGCCGGAAAAATACGGTCGCAGCACCCTGGCCGATATTGAGGAAAGCTGTCGCCAGCATGGGCAGGCGCTGGGCCTGTCGGTGCTCTGCCGGCAGAGCAACCATGAAGGGACGCTGATTGACTGGATCCATGCCGCCCGCACAGAGGCGGCGGGGATCATCATCAATCCCGGCGCTTACACTCACACCTCCATCGCCATCATGGATGCGCTGCTGGCCTGCGCCATCCCGGTGGTGGAGGTGCATCTGACCAATATCCACCGGCGGGAGGCCTTCCGGCACCATTCTTATGTGTCGCTGGCGGCCACGGGTGTCATCTGCGGCCTTGGGGCCGACGGATATCTGGCCGCCCTCAGCTTTGTTGGCAACCGAAGGGGGAACAGCCCATCATGAGCGGGAAATCCATCCTCGCCGGCCTGATCGGATCAGGGATCCAGGCATCCCTGACGCCCCGGATGCATGAACGGGAAGGGGCCCGACAGGGCCTGCGCTATGTTTATCGCCTGATCGACCTGAAGCAGCTGGGTCTTGCTGTTTCGGACCTGCCGGACCTGCTGGCCGGGGCGCAGCGCTTCGGTTTCAACGGTCTGAACATCACGCACCCCTGCAAACAGGCCATCATCCCGCTGTTGGATGAGCTGTCGCCGGAGGCGGCCGCCATCGGTGCTGTCAATACCGTCGTCCTGAAGGATGGTCGCAAGACGGGGCACAATACCGACTGGTGGGGCTTTGCGGAGGGGTTCCGCCGGGGCCTGCCCGATGCCGATCTGCGCCATGTGGTGCAGCTGGGGGCGGGCGGGGCCGGGGCCGCTGTTGGCTATGCGCTGCTGCGCCTGGGCGTGGAGCACTTATCCATCTTTGATGTGCAGATGGAACGCGCGGCAGAGCTGGCCAGCCGGTTGAACAGCCTGTTTGGCGACGGGCGCGCCACGGCCGTGTCGACGCCCGATACCGCCATTCCCCAGGCTCATGGGCTGGTGAACACCACCCCCCGCGGCATGGCCGATTATCCGGGCCTGCCCGTGGCGGCGGAACTGTTGCGCCCCGACCTCTGGGTGGCGGAGATCGTTTATTTCCCCATCGAAACCGCCCTGCTGCGCGCGGCGCGGCAGCGGGGCTGCCGCACCCTGGATGGCGGTGGCATGGCCTTGTTCCAGGCCGTGGGCGCCTTCGGGCTTTTCACCGGCATGGAACCGAATGCCGATGACATGGGGGCCGATTTCAAGGCAATGCTGGGGTGAAGGCCGGCGACTGCCGGCCCGCCGCTCGTGCGGCGTGAGCCCAAGGCGGCGGATGCCGCCGCCCGGCGATTGAGGGAACAGGAAATCCTCCTGGATCGGTCACGATCAAGGAGGATTGGGATAAATCCCGCGACGGGGCCCGATAGAAGGCCATGCGCGGATCAGGGAGGAAGAGAATGTTGAAGAAGCCGGGCCCGGCGATCGATCGGGCCAGTGCGGCTTTCCAGGCGCGCGTCGCCGCCCTGGAAGCCGCCCCCATGGGGCCTACGCGCCTGACCGTGGTGCTGCTCTGCTTTGTCCTGAACCTGCTGGACGGGGTGGATGTGGTGCTGCTGACCTATGCGGCCCCCGTCATCGCCCAGGAATGGGGGTTGAAGGATGGGGCGCTGGGCATCGTGCTGACGGCCAGCCTGTTGGGCACGGCCTTCGGCTCCATGCTGATGGGTCCCCTGGCCGATATGATCGGCCGGCGCAAGGTGGTGCTGATCGCCATCACCTTGATCGGGACCGGCATGTTACTGGCCGCCACCGCGCATGACATGCTGATGCTGGCGATCTGGCGCGTGGTGACGGGGGTGGGGATCGGCGCCATCCTGGCTTCCATGGCCTCCATCACGTCGGAATTCTCCAACGCCAAACTGCGCAGCTTCTGGGTGGCCTTCCTGCAGGCGGGCTGGCCCATCGGTGCCATCATCACCGGCTTTGCCTCGGCCGTGCTGATCCAGGCCTATGGCTGGAAGCCGCTTTTCGTCGGTTCGGGCCTGCTGTCGGTCTTCATCCTGCCGCTGGTGGCCTGGCTGATGCCGGAATCCTTGCAGTTCCTGGCCAAACAGGCGGCACCGGACCGGCTGGAACGGATGAACCGGTTGCTGGTCAAGCTGGGCCAACCACCGCTGGCGGAGGCACCGCCATTGCCGGAAAGGCGTGGCGTGAAGCTGTCAGCCCTGTTTGAAGGGCATCTGGCCCGTTCCACCCCCGCCTTGTGGCTGGGCATGACCATGGGCTGGGCCGGGCTTTACTTTCTGATCAGCTGGATTCCGCGTATCGCGGTCAATGCCGGGCTGGCGCTGGATCAGGCCATCATGGCCGGGGCCACCTTCAATATTGGTGCCTTCATCGGCAGTGCCGGTATTGGCCTGCTGGCCACGCGCCTGCCGCTGAACCGGCTGATCCCCGTCTTTCTGGGCAGTGCCACGCTGCTGATGCTGCTGTTCGGCTGGGTTTCCATGCCCATTGCCGCCACCTTTGCCACGATCCTGGGGCTGGGTGTGCTGGTGCAGGGTGGCTTCAATGCCTTTTACCCAATGGCAGCCCAGCTTTACCCCACCGAAATCCGCACCACCGGCATCGGCACCGCCATGGCCGTGGGGCGCAGCGGCGCCATTCTGGGGCCGCTGGCAGCGGGCTACTTGATGGAGATCGGCATGGACCGGGGCCTGCTGTTCCTGATCTATGCCGTGCCGCTGGCCATCGCGGCAGCGGCGGCCTGGATGGTGTCATCCAGGGCCATCTGATCAAGCCGTTGCCAGTGCCCTATGAAACACCGACTTCCTGTCTTGGGAATCCCTTCACCCCCTGCTGGAGCCATCTGCATTCGACGAGAGCCGGATGCGTTTAAACGGAAACACACCCGGCTCTAGAATCCGCTTTCGCGAACCAGGATGGCGACGAAGCGTTCATAAATCTGTTCGACCATGCTTTCGCGCGCTCCCTCCAGCACGACTTTGCCACGCAGGGTCAGTTTGGGTATCTGGGTTTCGCCGGATGGTTTCAGCAGAACACGATAGATGGCCTGCTCGGGAATGATCGCCCCGTTACGTCCGGGGATGGCGGCGATGCTGCCGCCATGGGTTGAGGCCAGTTCTGCGACATTGTCCAACCGGCGCGTGGTCGTCTGGGCGATATCAATAACGGTCAGATCGATGGCGGCGCTGGAGGGGTCTTCGGGATGGAAGCGGGCCTGGGCCCCCTTGGAAAGTCGGTGCAGATCGGCCTCGTTGACATAGGCCTCCACCTGTGCGGAATCCGGCGATACCACGGTGCCCAGCCAATCCCCGGTCGGCAACCATTCGCCGGCTTTCAAGGGATGGGCAAGATCGACCATTTGCCCGTCGAACGGGGCGGTGATGGTCAGGCGCTGCTGCTGCTGTTGCAGGGCTTGCTGTTTTGCCGTGGCGGCTTCCATCTGCCGCCAGGTTGCCTCCCGATTGGTGGTCACGTCATTGACCATGCTGTGGAAGGCGCTTTGCCAGCGCAGGATGGCAACCTCTCGCTCCGCCAATTCCAGTTCATGTACCAGATCGGGGCTTTGCAGGCGGAACAGCGGCTGCCGCTCCCGAACGAGCTCGCCGGGCTGGACCAGAATTTCCTCCAGCCGGCCGGGGCTGGGCACGAAGACCTGGGCCTGCCGCTCGGCCCGCAACAGGCCGGCGGCATGAATGCTGCCCTTCCAGGGGAAAATGAACAGCACCAGGGCCAGCCCGGCAAGGGCGGCGGAGATGCGGGTATTGCGGTTCCAGTGATAGGCCTGGCGCCGCTTGGTCCATTCCATGATTTCGTTCCAGATGGGCCGGCCGATGAACCAGACAAGTTCCACCAGCATCAGGAAGATGCCCAGCAGCTTGAAGAAGAAGTGATAGACCAGCAGGGCGATGCCCATGAAGAGGAAGAAGCGATAGGTCCAGGTACCGATGGCATAGGCGATCAGGATACGTTCCATGCCCGGATCGAATTCTTCCGGCTTCGGTTCCCCGAATTTGAACAGCTTTTCGCGCAGCCACCAGCGGGCCAGGGCGAAGGAACGGTCCTGCAGGTTGGCGACATCCAGCAGGTCGGAGAACAGAAAATAGCCGTCAAACCGCATGAACGGGTTGAGGTTGATGGCCAGCGTCATGATCCAGGTGGTGGTCGCCAACAGGAAGGTGGCACTGCGCAGGGGGCCGTCCGGCAGGAAGCTCCAGAGCAGGGTCATATAGCAGGCAAGGATCAGCTCTGCCGCCATGCCGGCGGCGCCGATGGTCATGCGTTTACGGCGGTCTGCCAGGGTCCAGGCCGCCGATGTGTCGGTATAGAGCACCGGCCACATCACCATGAAGGCCACCCCCATGGTGGGCACGCGACAGCCATAGCGTTTGGCGGTGAGGGCGTGCCCCAGCTCATGCAATATTTTTGCGCTCAGCAGGGCGGCGCCTGACAGTGCAGCCCCTTCCATGGAGAAGAAATGCAGGAAGGTGCGGGTGAATACATCCCATTGCCGGGCCACCAGCAACAGGCCCAAGGCGCCAGCGCACAGGGTGAGGATCAGAAAGGCGGGTGTATAGAAAAGAGCGGCGACATTTTTGCAGGCATTGAGAAACGCTTCTGGCCGGACCAGGGGGATGCGGACGAAAAGATAGTTTTTCAGCAGCCATTTACCCCAATGCATCCGTGTGGCCTGCAGCTGGCGCAGCAGGCCGGCATTAGCATCAGGACCGCTGATTTTCAGCAGGTTGGTGGCGCTCAGGAACCTTGCGAACTCCATCACCTCTTCGGTCGTGACGCCGAGGGGGGTATCCTGGTTGACAGCGGCGGCAATGGCTCGGGGGTCACCCAGATCCCAGCGGGCCAGCATTTCCATCTGCATCCAGCCCAGCCGGAAGAAACGGCCCCTTGCAGGGTCTTCCAGGGTCCAGCTGGGCGATCCGTCGCGATCGCGCGGGCCTTCATGCAAGATCAGTTCGTCGCGCAACTGGGCAAGGCGGATGACGGGAGCCGCCTCAAGGGCCGGGGCCTGCTGGTTTCCCAGGGTCAGAAGTTCAGCCATATCCGCATCGCCGCCAGAGGTCGCCGCAAAAGGTAGATGAACAGGATTGTGCGGTTGCCGTAGATTTTCGCCGTTCCTTTCAGGCCGACGCGCAGCCGATCATCGGCCTGCCCGAAGCGGGCGAGCAGCCGATAAGCGGTGATGTTGTCGGGTGTTGTGGAGGCGCGATAGCCGGCGCGGACAAGGCTGGCGGGCACCGGGGATGAGGGGTCGATATTGAGATAGAATTCCATTGCCGCGCCTGGTTCCAGATTGATGGCATCGGCTACCGGCAACTGAACCTCCAGCTCGGCATCTTTAGGATCGGCGACCAGCATGATGCGCTCGCCCAGCGACACGGGCCGGCCCTCCCAGTCTCCGACATCATCGAAGATAGCGATTCCGTCGCGTGGGGCTGTGAGCCGGCTGCGTTCCAGCAGGCCTTCGATATAGGCGACTTCTGCCATGTGCTGTTCGCGCCGGCCTTGCAGAATGGCCAGCTGGGCGCGGGATTTATCGTCGAACACGGCCTGTTGCTGGGCTTGGCGCAGTTCGGCCTCGGCCACGGCGCGCTGCTGGCGGGCAATATCCAGCCTGCTTTCCAGTTCCCGGCTATCCATGGAGGCCAGCAGGGTGCCCTGGCTGACAGCAGCATTGGGCTGCACATGGATGGTTTCCACCACCCCCTGCATTGGTGCCCGGATAAGGACCGGATCGCGGGCCACCACCTCCGCCGGCGCCAGCACGGACTGGCGCACGGGCAGCAGCATGACCAGCAGGGCAGTGGCGGCCACCCCCATGGCCAGCCGGCGGGGGCGTTGCAACCATTTGGTCCGGCGGGTGGTGCCGGCGGTCAGCGCGGCCCAGGCATGGGCATAGGCGTCGGAAAGCTGTTCCAGCATTTGCCGTTCTGGCTCGCCCCATGCTTCGTCGCGGGCCAGCAGCAGAACGCCAACAACCTCACCCCCCGCCCGTTTCAGTGGTATCCAGCAGGCATGGGCAGGCAGATGAAGTGTCCAGGATTCGGCTTCCTGTGTGGGTACCAGTGCGGCTGACAGGGCGGTGAGTGCTTGTCCCTCCGCTGTTTCCAGCCGCTTTTTGAACAGCCCCTGCAGCCAGACGGTGAAGGGGGCATCCTTGTCCGGCATGGCCAGGCCCGACAGGGCCTGAATGGCCCCTTTGTCGGTACGCCAGAAGGCGGCCTGACGATAGGTCACCATCATATGCGTGTCATTGACCATCAGGAACGCCAGTTCCTCTGGGCTTGTACAGGCACGCACACGTTTTTCAAGTTGAAGAAACGCGGTAAGCGCCAGCAGCTGGCGATCGCGGACCTGGTTCATTCCGCCCGACCTTCCTGCGGGGGTTTGCTGCCGGCCTGGGCAGGATTGATACTGACAATGCCACTCATCCCCGGCAACAGCCCGTCATCCTTGCTGCTGATCCGGCCGTAAACCTTTACCGACTGGCTGACAGGATCGATTTTGGCCCCGACGCGGGTGATCTGGGCTGGCACGTCGCGCCCCAGCTCATCAATGCGCAGGCTGAACGGATGGCCGGGCTTCAGCCAGGTCAGCCAGCGGGAAGGGATGATCATTTCCAGCTCCAGATCCTTGTCATCCAGGATCTCCAGCAGTTTCTCACCCTCACCGACATATTGCCAGCGCTGCACATGTTTGGCGGCGACACGGCCGCTGAACGGTGCCTTGATGCGGCAATGCTCCACCATGGTACGGTTGAGCGCCATTTCCGCCTTCAGCATCGCCACCTGGGAGGCGGCTTCATCCACCTCCAGCCGGCTGATGGAACTGAGCTGATCCAGGCGACCTGCGATGGACAGCTTGCGCTGCGCTGCTTCCTCTGCTGCGCGGGCGCGATCCAGACGGGCCTGATGGATATCGCAATCCAACCCGACCAGCACCTGCCCCTCCTTGAACCGGTCTCCCTCCCGCAGTGTCAATTCCGTGATCTGTCCAGCCAATTGGCTGGACAGGATGGTGTAACGCTGCGGGCTGATCTGGGCACGGACATCGGGCTGCGTCAGGGCCTGCGTGCTGCCGGGAAGGGGCGGCGGCGGCATGGCTGTCCCGGTACCTGGTTGGGCCTGTGCCGCCAGCGGGGATGCCAGCAGCAGCAGCAGAATTCCGGCACAACGCGTGATCAGGAAGGGCATTAATATTTCCAGCAGGGGGAGGAGGATTGGCGCGTCAAGATTGCCAGTGGCGCAAGGGTCAGGGTGCTGCTGAACTGGCCACAGCCATCTGAACCGGATCCTGCGCTACCACGGGTGTTCCGATCCTGTCCAGGGTGCCGGCCGGGGCGGCGGCAACCTTTTCCGTCTGCGGGGTGCTGGCATCCGTTGCTTGCGGGCCGGGGTTTTCGGGGGTGGCGGGGGCGATGCGTGGCACCGTCACCTTGCCGGCTTCCAGATCCTTGGAAACAGCGACAATGCCAGCAGCCAGGGCATCGATATTGTCGGCAGCGACCTCCCGCGGCAGCGGGTCCAGCCCGGCCGAGGCATAGATTGCGCCCAGAGAGTTCTGCAGCTCGGCATAGGCCCGGCCGCGGGCGCGGCTGGCCAGCAGGGCCGACGCGCGGGCGCGCACCAGTTCCAGCACATTCTGGGCGTCATTCTGTGTCGCGGCTGCGACATTGCCCAGAATGCGGCGTTCGACATTCTCCAGTTCCCCTGATCGGTCGAACAGGCCACGGGCGCGCTCGAAACGATGGTAGGAGAGATTGACCTGGGTCAGCACGGCCATGCGCAGAGCGGTGCGGCGCACCTCTCCAACCTGTTTGCGGGCTTCCCCGGCATTCCGGATGTCAGACCAGTTCAGCAGGTTGAACAGGTTCCAGGTAACCTGGACGCCGGCATCGGCCCAGTTCTGGTTCACCAGATAGGAGTTGCTGTCATAATTCAACCCGCCATAAAGATTGGCCCCCGGCAGCAGGCGCAGCAGGGCTGAACGGGTTTCCAGCACGGTATTGCGGGCCAGATAGGCCTCTTCCCGCACCTCGGGCCGTTCGATCATGGCGATTGCTTCCAGATCATCGACAGAAAGCGGCATTTTGGGCGCGGTCAGGGCAGTGGTATCCGGGGCTGCCACGCGGAAGCTGGTGGCTGGCGGCAGGTTCATCAGGCTGGCCAAGGTGGCCTGGGTAATGGCCAACTCGCTATCCAGGGCCTCCAGCTGCTGGATGATCTCCAGCAATGCCTTTTGGAAGCGCAGGCTTTCCAGCGGGGGCAGCAGGCGCTGCTGCTCTGTCTGGTGGGCATAATCCAGGGCCTTGCGGGTCTCGGCCAGGGCGTTGGTCACCTCGTCCTTCAGCTGCTGCGCGCTGACCGCTTCCCAATAGGCTGAGCGGACCTGTTCGGTGATGCTCAGCACCACCTTGCGCCGGCGTTCTTCTGCTGCCAGCAGGCGATTGGCCTGGCTTTGCGCGGCATAATAGCTGAGACCGAAATCCAGCACGTTCCAGGACAGCTGCAGGTCGGCATTGCCGCCATTGCGGTCCTGGCTGCGGCTTGGATCGATGGAGCGGCTGCCGGTACGGCTGGATTCCGACACAGTCAGCAATTCGTTCGACCGGGTGCGCAGGCCAGCCCGGGCAGTCAGTTTGGGCAACAGATCATGGGCACTGACATCCAGCAACCGATCCTCCAGCGCCTTTTCCATCATGGTCAGGCGGTGCTGGAGGTTATATTTGATGGCGCGTGCCAGAGCCTGTTCCAGCGTGACCGGGCCGTTCAGGGCTTCCTGCCCGTTGAACATGGCTTCCCGATCAGCGGCGGCCTGGGCAATCTGCTCATTCAGCGCCACGGGCTGGGGCTTGATCGAGCAAGCCCCGAGACCGATCAGCAGAATCGCCGATGTCCCCAGCAAGCGCGCCCGACGCACCGGCAGGCTGGATGAGAAATTTTCAAGACCGTGCCACATGATGACCCCTTCGTTTCCGCGGAAGGCGGCTTGTCTTTAACAAGCTCAATTGAATTTGATGGGATGGAACCGGGTGGTGCCGCTGGCACCACCCGGCATTATGATTGATCAGGCTGCCCGTTCACCGGTTTCGGCCGGTTTGGTGTCTGCACCGTTCCCGCCATCGCCGAGGTCGGCATTATCCGCCCCGGGCCAGACGGTGGCGAGACTATCCAGCCAGGACAGGCTGTCGGCCAGCCAGCCGGTGCTGCGGCTGGCGAGCTTGATCTGCTGGATCACCGGCAGCTTGCCTTCTGGGACCGGATCGGCAGCGGCCCGACGGGTGCCGTCGCCCTGGATGTCGGTGCGCTGACCGGGGGCCTGCTGATTGTTCCCGTCCTGGTTCTGGTCACGGTTCTGGTTCTGCCCATCGCCCTGGCTGGGGGAGCGCTGGGCCGGTGCCTGATCTTGCGCTGGTGTACCGACATTCAGTTCGAACTTCGTCTGGGCCTGGTCCCCCTCTGCGGTGCGGGCAACCACCCGCACTTCCAGTGTGCCCTTGAAGTTTGCGGGCACATTGACGGTGAAGGTGCCGGAGGCGGGATCGAACTTGACCCAGGGCGGCAGCGGTTTGCCGTCGGCCAGGGTGGCCTGCACGGTCACCGCCGAGCCGACATCGGCAAGGACGAAGGTTGCCGGTGGCAGCGTGAAGACCTGGGGCGAGCTGCCGGCGCTGGTTGACAGGGAGACATCGGCGACCGGTCTGGCGACGATCGCGCCGCCGGTGTTCACCGCAGTGCTGGTAACCGCCGTCTGAGCGGGGGCGACGAAGCCGGACGTGGCAGCAATCGTCCCGGTTGGCGTGACGATGGTGACTGTCGGTGTGACGGGTGCCACCGATATGGTGGGCGTGACCGATGTCACCGAGATGGTCGGCGTGACTGTTGGCGTCGGCAGGCTGGTCGTCACCGTCGGTGTGACCGAGACTGTCGGCGTGACTGTTGGCGTCGGCGTCGGCGTCGGTGCCGGCGGGGGCGGTGGGGGAGGAGGCGGCGGGGGCGGCGGGGATACCGGTATCGTCACCGGTTCTGCTGCGATCTGTACCTGTGCCGTAACTTCCGCGGTCAGCCCCGTCCGGTCGGTGGCGATAACCGTAATGGTTATGCCTGTACCTGCGGTCAGCGGGCTGCCGGAAATTGTCCGGGTAGCGGCATCGAAGCTCAACCCGGCCGGCAGGTTGCGTACCGACAGGGTGAGAGTGTCGTTGGCATCCGCATCGCTGAACAGCCCGGCCGGCAGAGTGACATTGAGGGACTGACCGACCTGCCCCTGGATCAGCGGGATCGCGACACCCGTAGCGGCCGGCGCATCGTTGACCGACGTGACATTGATGGTCACGGCGCTGCTGGCAGTCAGGGGACCGCCGGTGCCGGTATTGCCGCCATCATTGATGGTGATGGCGAGCGTCTGGCTGGCTGTGCTGTTGGCGGCGGTTTGGAAGCGGACATTGCCAGCATTGACGAAGCTGTTGATGGCGGCCAGCGAGCCGGAGAGGGTCAGCGTGCCGCTGCCCGACCCGGTGACGCCGACGCCATTGCCGCCGCTGGCCGTCAGGCTG
>NZ_JANLNL010000022.1:0-24745 GCF_027568365.1 Niveispirillum sp. BGYR6
GAACAAGCGACGCGATCGTCACCATCTCAAGTTCCGTCTGTTGGGGCGTCTGGGGCTTAAGCATAAACACAGTGAATCAAAAACCCCCGCCATAGGCGAGGGCTTTGTCAGCAGTCTGAGGCCCGGTCTGCACCGGGCCTTTTTTACATCGCGTTGTTGACCCGATCACGCTGCGTTGCGCTTGATCGAAATAGTCTGAGGCACCGTGTATTCCAAGATACCCGACAGCCCGTTTTCTACACCCACGCCCGATTGTTTATGCCCGCCGAACGGTGTCCAAGGCATGATATAGGGGGGTTGGTTGATCCAGACTGTACCCGTATCCAGTCGTGCCGCAATCTCTGCCGCTTTGGCCTCATCCGCCGACCAGACAGCACCGCCCAACCCATATTCTGAGGCATTGGCCCGCGCCACGACATCATCAATATCAGTAAATTTCAACAGGGGCAGAACAGGACCGAAGGCCTCTTCCTGCACCACCCGACTGTCCTCCGGCGGGTTATCCACCAGGGTGACGGGCACAAAATTACCGGGACCGTCCGGCACCTCACCGCCGGTCAGGAAGCGCAGGCCGCTTTGCCGGGCGTCCGCGATCAGGTCTCTGACGCGGTTGAACTGCACCCGATTCTGGATAGGCCCCAGGGCAACCTCCAGGTCAAAGCCATTTCCGACCTTGTGACTGTTGGCGCAATCGACAAGGGCCGCCGCCATCTGGTCATAGATATCGGCATGGATATACAGGCGCTTTGTGGCCACACAAATCTGCCCGCTATTGCCGAAGGCCGACCAGAAAAGCTGAGGCGCCACCGTGGCCACATCCACATCGGGCAGCACGATCGCCGCATCATTGCCGCCCAGCTCCAACGTCAGCCGCTTCAGGTTGGCGGCAGCACTTTCCATCACGCGTCTGCCCGTGGCGGTGGAGCCGGTAAAACTGATCTTGTCGATACCGGGATGCGCGGTCATCCAAGGGCCCAGAGCATCCCCGCCGGATACGACATTGAACACGCCCGGCGGCAGGTGGTCCCGCACCAGTTCCGCCAGTTTCAGCATGCAGAGCGGGGTGAAGGGTGATGGTTTGATCACCACCGTATTGCCAGTCAGCAGAGCCGGGGCAATCTTCCAGATACCGAGCAGGATGGGGAAGTTCCACGGAACGATCCCCCCGACCACGCCGATGGGGACATAGCGGGTTTCCGACCGCCGCTCGGGCGTGTCTTCATTCACCTCCACCGGGATATCCTGGTTGGCAATGGTCTGACACCAGAAGGCCGCCCCCAGAATCTCCTCATAAACCTTTGCCAACGGACGGCCCTGTTCGCTGGTGAACAGGCGTGCGAAGGCATCTGCATGGGTGGACAGAACTTCCCCGACGCGGGCCACCGCCGCGCGACGTTCAGCGATGGGTGTAGCGCGCCAGCCGGGAAAGGCCCGGCGAGCAGCAGCCACAGCCGCGTCCAACTGTTCAATCGTACAGTCAGGCGCACACCCCACGAGGTCCCCCGTTGCGGGGTTGATCACGTCAATGGTCGCCAGCGTTTCGGCGGCCCGACCATTTATGGTCATGCTGTATGAGGGTTCAAACAGGCTCAAACGTCGCCTCCCTTATGTCTGATTTCGCGGCCGGCTCTCCTGGCCGAATTCGCATATATTAATTGCCCATTTAATTTACGCCGTCAATATCGCGAAAAAGCAAATCTTCATTGACCGATTAATGAATGCCTGTTACCCACAACAGCAAGAAGCCGACATGATGGGTCCGATGCCGGCAGGCCTAATCACCAGCCGCACGCCACCCAAGGAAGCAGGAGAGAAATCGCATGAGGATCAACGGGGTTGCAGCCATTGTCACGGGTGGGGCCAGCGGGTTAGGCGAGGCAACGGCCCGCACCCTGGCAGCACAAGGCGCCAAGGTCTGCGTGTTCGACTTGAACGATGAACAGGGGCAGCAAGTGGCGGCGGAAATCGGCGGCATCTTCTGCAAAGTGGATGTCACAAACGATTCCAGTGTCGATGCCGGCTTCGCCGCCGCACGCGCCGCCCATGGCCAGGAACGGATTTTGGTAAACTGTGCCGGTACCGGCAACGCCATCAAAACCGCCAGCCGGGACCGCAAGACGGGTGAAATCTCGCATTTCCCCATCGCTGCCTTTGAAAAGATCATCATGATCAATCTCATCGGCACTTTCCGGTGTGTCGCAAAGTCGGCGGCGGGCATGCTGACGCTGGAGATGCTGGAGCATGGTGAACGTGGCGTGATCATCAATACTGCCAGCGTCGCGGCCGAGGATGGGCAGATCGGTCAGGCGGCCTATGCCGCATCCAAAGGCGGCGTCGTCAGCATGACCCTCCCCATCGCCCGTGATTTGTCCAATGACGGCATCCGCATCAATGCCATCCTGCCGGGCATCTTTGACACGCCCCTGCTGAAGGCCGCGCCGCAACCGGTACTGGATGCATTGGCGGCACAGGTCCCCTTCCCCCGGCGGCTTGGCATTCCCGCCGAGTTTGCCAGCTTGGCTGCGGAAATTGTGCGTAACAGCTATATCAATGGCGAGGATATTCGCCTCGATGGCGCCATTCGAATGGCCCCACGCTAACAAAGTATCGGGTTGGAACGTTCAAGAGCGAGTGCAGCAAAATGCATCCGTCCATCCATAGCCAGACCAAGCCTAACCATCCGGCCATGATCCTGTTGCCGGAGCGGCGCATCGTCACCTATGCCGAGTTGGATCAACGGTCCAACCAGGGGGCACAGTTGTTTCGCGCGCTGGGCCTTGTGGCGGGCGACACCGTCGCCCTTTGCCTGGAAAATTGCCCGGAATTTTTTGAGGTTTGCTACGCGGCCCAACGCGCGGGCCTCTATTTCGTCGCGGTTTCCACCAAGCTGAATGGCGACGAAATCCGCTATATCCTAAGCGACAGCCGGGCGCGTCTGCTGATTGCATCGGCATCACTGACCAATCTGGTGCCGACAGCGACGCTGGAGGCGTTGGGCATCATCGGCTATGTGGTGGGGGGCTCTGTTCCAGGCTGGCGGGATTTCGTCGCTGAACGCGAGGCACAGCCCGCCTTCCGCATCGCGGATGAGGAAGCAGGCTATGAGATGCTTTATTCATCCGGGACCACCGGACGCCCCAAGGGCATCAAGCCAAGAGCCGCGCGCGGACAGCCCATTGACGCGCCGACCAGCATCACCATGGTTTCCACCAAACTCTATGGCGTCACGGGCGACAGCGTCTTTCTGAACCCCGCCCCGCTGTACCATGCTGCGCCATTGCGGTTCTGCATGGCGATGCTGCAGTTGGGGGCCACTGTGATCATTCTGGGCAAGTTCGACCCGGAAGCCACGCTGGCCGCGATCCAGCGCTACCGCGTGACCATCGCGCAGTTCGTGCCAACTCATTTCATTCGTATGCTGAAGCTGCCAGATGATGTGCGGGCAAGTTACGATGTATCGTCGCTGGCTTGTGTATTCCACGCGGCGGCCCCCTGTCCGATCCCCGTCAAGCAAGCAATGATGGATTGGTTCGGGCCCATCATTCACGAATATTACAGCGGGTCAGAGAATAACGGCGGCACCTTCATCGGGCCACAGGAATGGCTGACCCATAAAGGGTCGGTGGGCCGCCCAATTATGCACCAGGTCCATATTTGCGATCCGGAAGGCAATCTCTTACCACCGCGCCGCGAGGGGCTGGTCTATTTCTCCGGCGGCGAAACCTTCGAGTATCACAATGATCCCGCCAAGACAGCAGAAGCCGGACACCCGCAGGGCAAACCCTGGACAACATTGGGCGATATCGGTTGGGTAGATGAGGAAGGATATCTCTACCTGACCGACCGCAAGAGCTTCATGATCATTTCGGGCGGCGTGAATATCTATCCGCAGGAGATCGAGAATATTCTGGTCACCCACCCCAAGGTCGCCGACGTCGCCGTAATCGGCGCCCCGGACGAGGAGATGGGAGAGAAGGTGGTCGCCGTCATCCAGCCCACCGATTGGAACGAGGCCGACGAGGCGCTGGCTGCGGAACTGATTGCCTTTGTGCGCAGCCAGTTGAGCCATGTGAAGGCCCCCCGCCAGATCGACTTCATGCAGCAACTACCTCGGATGGACACGGGCAAACTCTATAAGCGCCTGATCCGAGACCAGTACTGGGCCAAGGCGTCCGGTTAACGCTCAAAAGTCGGGGGGGGTGGAGATGAGTTCGGACAAGCCGCGTATGGCCAAGTGGTCTCCGCCTTATAGTGGAGAGAATGTTGAGCGCCCTGCCTTTGACCTGATCGAGGTTGAAAAGGACGGGGCCATCGGGCGGATCATCCTGAACAGTCCGGAAAAACGCAATCCACTGGGCTATCACCGCCTGATGCAGATTGAGATGGCGGCGAAGGAGATGGAGTTGGATGATGATATCCGCGTCATCATCATCAAGGGCCAAGGACCCAGCTTCTGCGCCGGCTATGACATCACCCCGACGCCCGACGGGGTGTTGAAGCGCAATATGCCGGAAAATGGCTATATCCATCCTGATCGGGATGTGGTCTGGCAGTCCTATGATCTGGAACATTACCGCGTCTATCGGACTCTGTTTGACCTGCAAAAACCGGTGATCGCCCAAATCCAGGGCCATTGTCTGGCGGGCGGTACGGAACTGGCGGCCTTCTGCGACCTGCGCATCGTGGCGGACGATGCAAAGATTGGCTGGCCGGTCGGACGACACTGGTCACCGGGCAATCTGCAATATGCGCCTTGGCTGATGGGCATGACCCGGGCGAAATACTATATGCTCACCTGCGAACCGATCAGCGGCAAACAGGCCGCCGAATGGGCCTGGGCATCCGAATCCGTTCCCCCGGCAGAGCTTGAGGCGCGGACCGAGGAAATCGCTCGCAAAATCGCTCTGACGCCAACCGATATGGCGATGCTCACCAAACGGTCCATCAACCGGCAGTTTGAGCTGATGGGCTTCAAGACCGGGATTGAACAGAGCGTGGATTATCTGGCCCTGGCCCTTCTACGCCCATCCATGGCGCGGGAGGATGAGTTCCTGAACCGGGCCTACCGTGACGGGCTGAAATCCGCGCTGAACTGGCGGGAAGAAAAGTACGATAATTCGTATCGTGAAAAGACCGATACGGCCGATGCACCGGCCGAACAGCCGCCAGCGCCCGCATCGGCGGGACCGCGCTATTCCGGGGGATGATCGGCGACAAGCCGTGTTGACCCGCTCCCTAAAACATCACCGTTTATAAGTAGAGTCCTCTGGTTGGTTATGGGGTTGAGGGACACTCTGGACCGGGGCTAAACCGGTCCGGGATTGTCAGACCATTAGCCAATGATGCCCGCGTCACGTAGCGCCGCGACCCTGGCATCGTCATAGCCGATACCCGCCAGGATGGTTGACGCCTGGCTCTGCAAAGGACGCGGTGGGGCCGGCGGCGTATGGGAAAAGCGGGGGGCGGGCGCTGGTTGTGTGACGCCATCAATGGCAATGAAGGCGCCCCTTGCGCGGTTATGGGGATGGTCCACCGCCTCTGCCATCGACAGCACCGGTGCGAAACAGATGTCGTGACCTTCCAGTAACTGACACCATTCCTGGCGCGTGCGTTGCCTGATGATGGTGACCAGACGCTGTTTCATCCGTGGCCAGTGGGCCGGGTCCATTTGATGCGTAAAGTCGGGATCATCCGTCAGACCAAGAGCACACAATAAATTGCCGTAAAAGACCGGTTCGATGGACCCCAAACTGATATAGCCGCCATCGGCGGTTTCGTAGGTGTCATAAAAAGGGGCACCGCCATCCAGCAGGTTCACGCCGCGCTGATCCTGCCACATGCCTTGGGCGCGGAAGGACCAAATCATCGACATCAGCAAGGCGCTGCCATCGGTCATGGCGCAATCCACCACCTGACCTTGCCCCGTGGCGCGGGCATGTAGCAGCGCCGCCACCATGCCAAAGGCCAGGACCATGCCGCCGCCGCCGAAATCACCGACCAGATTGATGGGCGGTGTCGGCTTATCCCCCGCCCGCCCCAGGGCATGCAACGTTCCGGACAAAGCGATATAGTTGATGTCGTGCCCCGCCTCCCTGGCATAAGGGCCGTCCTGTCCCCACCCTGTCATCCGGCCATAGACCAGCTTTGGATTGTCAGACAGCAACAGATCCGGCCCCAGCCCCCGCCGCTCCATGACACCAGGCCGGAAACCTTCGACCAGCCCATCTGCGGATCGGCACAGATCACGGATCACCGCAACCCCGTCGGGTGAGGTCATGTCAACCGACAGGGTTCGGCGGGAACGCAACAGCACATTGGCAGCATCGCCCGGTGTGCGCTCCCCCGGCGGCATCCGTTCGACACGAATAACATCTGCCCCATGGTCGGCCAGCATCATGCAGGCAAAGGGACCCGGCCCGATGCCGGCCATTTCAATGATGCGCAGACCTTGCAGCGGCCCTGTCATTCTGAAATGTCCTCCCCCTCGCCGATCCAGAAAATCATGAGCCTTGATGGTATCCGTGATGAGATCAAGGGTCAGAGCGCCTCCACGATCGTGACATTGGCAACGCCACCGCCCTCGCACATGGTTTGCAAGCCATAACGGCCCCCACGGGCGCGCAAAGCATGCACCAGCGTCGTCATCAGCTTAGCCCCAGAACCGCCCAGCGGGTGGCCAAGGGCAATAGCGCCGCCATTGACATTGAGGCCGGCCGGGTCCGCGCCGACATGCCGTGCCCAGGCCATCGGAATAGAGGCGAAGGCCTCATTCACCTCGAACAATGCGATGTCATTAATCGAAAGACCCGCCCGTTTCAGGGCACGATCCGTTGCATAGAGCGGTTCCTCCAGCATGAGAACCGGATCACCCGCTGTAACCGTCAGGTTGTGGATACGGGCAAGGGGTGTCAAGGCATGATCGCGCAATGCCTGCGCGGAGACAACCAGCACCGCTGCCGCCCCATCACAGATCTGGCTGGCATTAGCGGCAGTGATAACCCCTCCCTCCCGCAGCAATTTGACCGACCCGATCCCCTCCAGCGTCGCATCATGGCGGATGCCTTCGTCCTGAACATGGGTCTGCGGCCCGTCCGGGGTTTGCACGGGGACAGCCACAATCTCCCGCTCAAAGGCCCCAGATGCAGTCGCGGCACTGGCCCGGCGGTGGCTTTCCAGGGCAAACCGGTCCAGATCCTCTCTGCTAAAGCCGTTCTTGCGGGCGATCTGTTCCGCGCCCTCAAACTGACTAAACAGGATGCCCGGGTAACGGTTTAGCAGCCCAGGGCTCATTGGGCTGCCTGGTGTGGGAATTGTGGCCCATTGGCCGGTCGATCCCATGGGTACGCGCGACATGCTTTCCACACCAGCCGCGATCACCATATCCTGCGTGCCGGAAAGTACGGCCTGGGCTGCAAAATGGATCGCCTGCTGCGATGATCCGCATTGCCGGTCAATGGTGACGGCGGGCACAGATTGCGGCAAACGCGACGCAAGGACAGCATTGCGACCCAAATGTAACCCCTGCTCCCCTGTCTGGGTGACACAGCCCATGATGACATCATCAATGGCTGTGGGATCAACACCGGACCGGTCCAACACCGCATTCAGCACATGGGCGGCCAGATCAACCGGGTGCCAACCCGACAGGCGGCCATTACGGCGACCACCAGCGGTCCGCACCGCCTCTACGATATACGCTTCTGCCATTCTGGATTCTCCTGGCATTTCGGCCGTCAGTCACGACAAACGCCGATCAACAGATTTTACTCAATCACTTAATTTAAGTTCAGACCAATCAGCACGTCAATGGCAAGATTGCCTCAGCAAGGCTGCGATGCTTTAATCGACAAATTAATTCCAACGGGCAGCAAAAATCATGAAAATCGACGATGCGTTAACAAACCGGCGCTCAATCCGCGCCTTCCTTGACCGCCCGGTCCCCATGGAATTGCTGCACACCCTGCTGGCAACAGCGGCGCGTGCGCCATCAGGGGGGAATTTGCAGCCCTGGCAGATATGGGTTGTCACTGGCAATGCGCGACAAAGACTTGTTGACGCCGTCGTGGCACGGATTGATGCTGGCACGCCCCCTGAGCCAGAATATAATATCTACCCACCCAACCTTTCATCCCCCTACAAGCAACGCCGCTTTGCAGTGGGCGAGGCGATGTATGAACGATTGGGCATCACGCGAATGGACAAGCCGGCCCGTCGCGCGTGGTTCGAACGGAACTTCCGTTTCTTTGGCGCTCCGGTTGGCCTGTTCTGCTTTGTTGACCGCCAGATGGGACCCCCGCAATGGGCCGATCTTGGCATGTATCTGCAAAGCCTGATGCTGCTGCTTGCGGCACAGGGCCTGGGCAGTTGCGCACAGGAAAGCTGGGCCCTTTACGGGCCAACGGTACGGCAGGCGTTGGGGATTGGCGACCATTTGATGCTGTACAGTGGCCTGGCCGTTGGCTATCCGGACATGGCGGCACCCGTAAATGGGTTGGTCACCGACCGCCTGCCGGTCCATGACTTCGTGACGTTTCTTGATTGTTGACGCCGCAGCGGCAACATTGCAGGCCCTGCAGGGGTATTGTATAACTGATCAATGATTTTACGGTGAGAATCTTGACATCATGGCTTCAAAAGTTTCTGTCGCTTCCGACAATCCGATGACAGAGCCACCCCAGACCCGTGGCTTGGCACGCGATCTGCTCCTGGCGGCGGCGAGCGACATTATGCGGGAACGGGATTCGCTGGAACTGTCGCTTAGCGATATTGCCAACCGTGCGGGCGTTAACTCCGCGCTGGTCAAATATTACTTTGGCAACAAACACGGATTGCTTCTGGCCCTGCTTGAACGCGATCTGGCCATTGCGATTGAACAGTTGCAGGGCCTGGTCAGGATGAGCATTTCGCCCACACGGAAGATGCGGGCGCATCTTTCAGGCGTGGTGAAGATCTATTTCCAGTTTCCCTATCTGAACCGGCTCAGCGTAGAGTTGCTGCGCGATGCCGATATCAAGGTAGCGCAACGTATCGCTGACCGATTTCTGCGTCCCATCTATGATGCCTATACCCAGATGATCAACGAAGGCGTAGCGGCTGGGGAATTTCAGTATGTCGATCCAAAGCTGTTCTATTTCATGGTTATTGGCGCCTGTGACCAGATCTTCACGGCCCGCTTCGTCCTGAAATATGTGCATGGGGAGGAAATGGTAATCGATGACAAACTTCGTAGGACCTATGCTGACCATGTCACCCTGCTCATCATGGAGGGGCTGAAGGCGCCGGTTCTCCCCTGAAGCTTTAGCCTGGAGTTCTGTTATTTAATCAATTAAAGTTTCGTCATCCTATCTACACCTGAGGATCCCCACATGACCAAGATCACGGTGACGACGCGCGATGGCCGGGAGCGGCAACTGGACGCAGCCATTGGCAATAGCCTGATGGAAGCGCTGCGCGATGGCGACGTTGACGAATTGCTAGCCCTGTGTGGCGGCTGCTGTTCCTGCGCCACCTGCCATGTGCATATTGACCCGGCGCAGGTGCACTTGACAGGACCGATGGGGGCAGACGAGTCCGACTTGTTGAGCGGATCTGACCACAGACAGGAAAACTCTCGCCTTTCCTGTCAGGTCAAGATCACGCAAGCCATGGATGGTCTGCGCGTTACCATCGCACCGGAGGATTGAGTAGAAATGGAAAGCCCGGCAGACCAGATGGCCGCCGGGCTCCACTTGTAAGCCGCTCACGCTAGAGACTGAACCGCGCCGGGACTGTCGGCGGCTCCAACTCCTGAGAGGATGGAGCTACGAAGTGCCGAGACAACGAACAAATTTTCAGCTGAGGTCCGCGAGCGGGCTGTTCGGCTGGTGCTGGATCACGAGAAGGATCACCCGTCGCGATGGGCGGCGGTGTCATCCGTGGCATCCAAGATCGGCTGTTTGGCACATACGGCACGAACGAATGGGTCAGATGAGCCGAGGTTGAAAGCGGCAGCCGTGCCGGTATTCCGCTGAATGTGCTGGAGAAGCTGAAGGCGCAGAAACGGGAGATCCGGGAACTGCGCCAGGCGAATGAAATCCTGCGCAAGGCGTCGGCATATTTCGCGATATCGCAATGGAAAGCCACGGTATTCTTGCGCCGCCCAGCCCTCATTGCCAGCCCAACCGCATCTTGTATCGATGGGGCAATCCCGCGTAGCTTCGTCCATTCAAGGTGGAGCCAAGGGTCAAGCATGTCATTCGAGATTCAAGGTCAGCTTGCAGCGCTGCTCGCCGATTACCTCACTGCCCGACAAAGCGCCCCCTTCCCCGGCGATTTCCGGCAACGGTTCGACAAGCTGGAACAAGCTTTCTCACAACTACCGGCCCTGCAGTCCAGGCCCACCTTGTTGGTCCGTGCGGGCTTCGGCGTGGGACGATGGGCAAAGGTTCCCTGGTTGGTCATCCTGGACCCCAGAGAAACGACCACACCGCAGCAGGGTGTGGCGGTTGCGCTCAATTTCCGGCAGGACATGGCGGGCATAACGCTAAGCTTGAACCAGGGCACCGCGCGAGATCTGGCGGAAAAAGGGCGCAAGGAAGCACGAGCCGCATGGCGGTCGCGGGCCAACCACGCGCGGACGCTGATCGGTGACTTGGCATCCGTCGGCTTCCGGCTGGATGGGGATATCAGTCTGGGCCAGGATGACGGCCATACTGCCGGCGATCTGGCGGCCCGGACCATTGCTTGGGCCGCCTTTCCGGTCGACGCGCTTCCTGACGACACAACGCTGAACCGGTTGCTGGACGCTTTGCTGGTTGGATACGAACGTTGGGTTGCGGATCAGAACAAAGGGCATCCTGGGCCGGCCTTCGAAACCGGTGCCTTGCAGGAGATGCGGCAGCGGTTTCTGTCACATATGACCGGCTTTCTGACCTTCACCGACAGCAGCGGGACCTACCGGCAGCAGGAACGGGACTATAAGACGCAGTTGGCGGCGATCTTCCAGACTGAACTACTGCCGCTGCTAACGGCACCGGCGGAAGATGCCACCCAGGCAGAGGCGACCATCCAGGCCCTGCACCATTTACTGACCAGGCGCAAGGTCGGGAACCCGCCCGCTATCCAGAACCTGCTATCCTGGCGCGCAACAGAGCATCTGGGACGGCTGCGCGGGGCCGAGGCATTGGAGGCCGCCCACCTGTTCCGCGACCTTCTCTCTGGCACCGGCGACACACCCACCCGGGTGGAACGGTTCAACGCCGGCTATGTCGCCATCCTGGCCCGCCATATGCCATCCGGTACGCAAGGTGTCAGCCGCAGCCTGCCGACCCTGCTGCTGATGCTGGCCGATCCGGCGCATGAGATTTTCGTGCGCACCACCTTGTTCAACGATGTCGCTCGGCAGTTGGGATGCCCGCGCCCGTTGAGCGACGAGCATCTGAATGCAGGCGATTATCAGGCTTGCCTGCGCTTGGCGTCCGGTATCCGGACATGCCTTGAGGAGTGGGGCTGGCAACCGGAGGACATGATCGACGTTCAGAGTTTTCTCTGGGTGGCGGCATCGGGTGCCTATACGGAGGCGCCGCTGGATGCCTTTGATGACGCCACCGACCCACAATCCGAACGGCGCATCTTCAAGATCGCACCCGGTGAGCAGGCGCGGTTCTGGCCGGAGTGCCGGAAAGAGGGGATGATCTGCATCGGTTGGGACAAGGTCGGTGACCTGCGCGATTACCCCGCCGATGGTCTGGAAGAACTGAAACAGGTTCTGCGGGCGGCCTATCCCGAAGATTACACCGGTTCCGGGGCCAGGCGGGCCACGGGGACGCGAAAGGCCAAGGAGATCTGGCACTTCCGCAACCTGCAACCGGGCGACATTGTCCTGGCTACCCGCGGCGCCAGCGAGATTCTGGCCATGGGGGAGGTGGTGGAGCCGGGATACAGCTTCGACCCCAGCCGCACCGAGTATCAGCACACGGTCGCCGTACGCTGGAATGACAAGTATCGCCGCGACCTGACGGACAGGCTGCCACCCGGCGTGCGGGCCACCTGGATGAACTGTGCGCTATCTCCCGTTGATCGCGTCCTCTATGCCGCTATTTTGGGTGAAAGACCGATACCCGACAGCATTGTCCTGCCGAGTGATATTGATGACGAGGACACGCAAGTCCCCGACAATTTCTATATCGAGCCGACTTTCACCGACACGGTGGCCGCCATCGCGGCGAAGAAGCTGAAGCTGCCGGAACGGTTGCTGCGCCGCTATCACGTGGCGCTGAAAACGCGAGGCTTTGTCATCCTGGCCGGCGTGTCGGGCACGGGCAAGACCTGGCTGGCAGAGGCCTATGCCCAGGCGGTGGCAGCCGAATATCTGGTGGTGCCGGTCGCACCCAACTGGACCAGCCGGGAAGACCTGCTGGGTTATGTCAGCCCGACCAGTGGTGAGTATCAGCATACGGCATTCAGCCGCTTCCTGATCCGCGCGGCCAAGGCCCATGAACAGGCGGCGGACAAGACATCTATCCGCCCCTTCCATGTGATCCTGGATGAGATGAACCTGGCCCGTGCCGAACATTACTTCGCCGATTTCCTGTCGGTCCTGGAACAGCGCAACCGGGACGGAAAGGCAACCCTGAGCCTGGGCGATTCCCAGGTGAGCCTGTTTGGCAATCTGGTCTTCATCGGCACCGTCAATATGGACGAGACGACCCACGGCTTTGCCCACAAGGTCTATGACCGCGCCCAGCTCATTGAGGTGACGCTGGACCGGGACATGCTGGCCGCCCATGTGGCGGAGCAGGAATATGCCGATACCCTGCTGTCGCTTTGGGACGCACTGGGTCCGGTCGCCCCCTTCGCCCTGCGTACGGCCGATGATATCGCCGCCTATGTACGCCGCGCCACGGCCCTGGGTGCCACATGGCAGGAGGCGTTTGACGAGGCGGTACTGCAAAAGCTGCTGCCCCGCATCCGGGGCTTTGATCCCGCCTTGGCGGCGCTGTTGCAGACGCTGGCAACCCTGACCCAGCACGATTTCCCCCTGAGCCACGCGAAGATCGAGCAGATGCGGAAGGGTTTGCGCGATGGTGTCGTCTCCTTCTTCTGAGCTGACATTCCTGGGGCTGGACGGCGTGGCCCGCGCGGGACGGGAATGGACGGCACTGCTGCTGCACCTGCCCTGCCGTGCGGCGGAATGGGAGGGGCTGGGCGTCGCCGTGAACGGGGTGTCGTTGCCGGTGCAATTGCGCCGGTTCGGCAGCCTGACCCGCGTGGTTTGCGACTGGCCGCCCAGCGCCGCCGGAACCTATGAGATCACCATCACCGGACTGGCCGCAGGCACGGCCAAACATCGGCTGTTCATTCCGCCCGCCAAACTGTCGACAGCGCAGCTTTCCACCCTGCTGACCGATCTGGATGAACGGCTGCCCCATGCGTTGGTGGCCAGCCTGCGCCGGGGCGGCGCACTTGCCGGTCTGGTCGGCAACCAGCCGCCAAACCCGACGGGCGCGGCGGCGGAGCTGGAGCGGCTTCGCGCCATTGTGGACGGCGATCGGGGGCTGGCCCGCCTGCTGTGCCGGATCGCGCAGGACCCGCATCAACAATTGCGCGAGGTGCTGTGGGACATGCCGACGGCGCGGGCGCGACGCATCGGCCCCCGGCAATTGCGCGAAGCCCTTTACCGCGACCACAAGCCTGATGATGACGGCATCCCCCTGCGCATTCAGGACCGGCGGGTGGAAACGACCTGCGACGTGCCGGAAAACCGGCTTCTGCGCCATCTGCATGACATGGTGGCCCGGCGGCTGGTCCGCCTGTCGCTGCGTCTTCCCCCGGAGGAAGAGCGTTGTAAGGCCCTGATCCAGACCCTGGCGGATGCACGCCGTCGGGCCCGGTTCCTGGAGGGGGTGGGGCCGTTGGCGCATCCGCCAACGCAGATCAGCCAAGTGATGATCCACCGGCCCGATTATGCGCAGGTCCTGTCGCTGTGGCGGCAACTGACCGACGGGTTGACGGTGCAACTGGCCGACAGCGTCCTGGATACGGGGCTGAAGGATGTACCAGCCCTTTACGAGCTGTGGGGGTGCCTGTCCACCATCCAGACCGTGGTTGATGCGGCATTGGAACAGGGGTTCCAGGTGGTGGCACAGGATCTTGTCCGCCCCGTGCCGGGGTGCCTGCTGGTGGCGCTGTCGCCCAGCGGGGGCAGTGCCGTGGCCCTGGCCCATGCCGACGGGCGGCGCATCGATCTGGCCCAACAACGCCCCTTCACCGACCGGGGCCTATGGCAGAGCGTCAGTTTCACGCAAAAGCCCGATCTGGTGCTGGAATTGTCCGCCCCCGGCACCCTGCCCCGCCTGATGATCTTTGATCCGAAATACAAGCGGGATGATGGCAACGGGCCACAGAAGGCGGATATCGACAAAATGCACGCCTATCGTGACGCCATCATCCATGCCGATGGCGGCCGCATCGTGCGCCATGCCGCCATCCTCTATCCCGGTCCTACCCGTTTCTTTGGCCCCGGCCTGTCGGCCATCGGTGCCCTGCCGGGGGAGGATGCGGCCCTGGCGGATGGCATCCGCCGCCTGCTGGCCGATCACCTGTTCGGGGCGTGACCTCACCCCCCTTCATAGGCACGCTGGATCAGGGGTTCGGCTTTGCGCAGATCATCCAGGCTGGATAAGGTCACCTCCACATCGCCGGTGCCATAATGGCCGACGGCGCGCACATCGCGGGTGAAGCCGGGTTCCAGCGCCACACTGTCGGGGTTCAGTTTCAGATACAGAACCGTTGTGCCATGGCTGGGAAACGCCTCCAGGCAGCAGAAATTGCGCAGGCGTTTGAAGGCGATGTAATACATCAGCTCCTTCACCTGCACATCATCACCCAGCGCCAGCAGATGGGTCCGCACCGCCTCATACAGGTCCGCCGCCGGCGGAGACAGTTTGGCGATGCGATAGGCGATGCTCCTCGCCGCCCCTGCCCCAGCCGCCCCCGGTGCCGTTTCCGTCGGCGTGGGGGCGACGGTACCAGCGGCAGCGGCGGGGGACGGTAACGCGGCCTGCGTGGCATTGACCAGTTCCAGCAGCAACAGGTCATCGCCATAATGGCGATAGCGGATCAGTTCGATATTGCGGTTGATCTGCTTCACCGCATGTTCGTCATAGCGGGTGAAGTCCCCGGCGATGCACAGCAGGCGCGGGCCCGACCAGTCCACCGCCTTGGCGGCGTCCGCCCCCAGCTTTTCCATCACCAGCCACTGGAATTCCTTGCGGTGATCCAACAGCCATTCCAGATAGAACAGGCCCTGGTTGATGACATTCTCATTCAGCGCCCGCTTATACTCGATGATCACCGGGCAGCCATTCTCATCCAGGCCCAGCGTATCAATCCGCCCGCCATGCACCTTGCCCGTGCTGTACTCCGACGCCAGGAACCGCACGCCCAGCAAGCCTTCCAGGTTCGCCTCGAACAGCACCTGCAGCGACTTCTCCACCTGCGCCGCCTTGGCGGTCAGTTCCGTGGGGCCGGTGGGGGAGAGGCGGAAGAGTTTCAGGTCAGGCATGGGCTGGCTCGAATTCCGCCTCCGGCTCCATGTCAAGTTCCGGCAGAATGAAGCCAAGGCGCTTCAGCCGGGACCGAATCCCCCCTTCTGTCCGTTCAAATCGGCCGGCCAGGGTGGGGATATCCATGCCGTCCTGCCAAAGGCTGGATAGTTCAGCATCCAGCACCTTGTTCCAAGGGGCACCGGCCTTGGCGGGCAGGTCGGCGCGGCGCTGTTTGGCCTGTTGTTTGCCCGCCTCGTCCAAGGTCTGGATAATTTCCGCCAGGGCCGTCCATTCGCTGCGCGTCAGGGTGATGACGGGGCCGCCCGGCACCCGCAATTCCGCCACCGCCCCATCATCCGGCATCAACAGGGCAAAACCCTTGCCCTTCACATCCCATTCGACAATCTGCCGACGAACCACAGCCACCATCGTCACGCTTCCTTTCTGGCACGACCGCGTTTTGGTTTCTCCCCCCGCTCCGCCCGGATACGCGCCAGCAGCACCGACGCCGGTTCATCCGCCGGGTCCTGGGGGACCAGTTCACCCCGGAAGGCTTTGGCGAGGATGGATTGGGTTAGGGTGGTGTGTTGGGACGAGAGGGACTTGACAGTCTCCTCCGCCTTATCACAAGCACCCAGGGCAATCCTCAGTACACGAGCTATCTCGTCCTGCTGAGTGCGTGGAGGAAGCAGTATTGGTAAGTTCAACAACGCTGCTTGGGTTAACTTGGCTCGCCCCGTCGTTCCAGTAAGATAAGGTATAACATCATATCGCATGAGAGTGTAGAGCAGCCACTCTTGATTTATTCCCGATTTTGCTTTTATAATATGGGCATGGTTGTTCACCCAGAATTTTCCTTCCACAGCATATGCGATTGGCTTTACACGACCATAAAATGTTTCATCTTCAGTAACTAGTATATAAGATCCATCAAAAATATAGTTGTTTATCCAGCCAACTTGACCGTTGGCGCCGTAATATGGAAAATCACCAGATAGTTTTTCCCTTTCAGATTTGCTAACCGGGACACGGAGTCTGTCATAGCACTCAACAATGCTGGAAAGCGGAACACAATTCCACCCTTCAGGAGCCACCCAACCCTTGGGGATTGAACTATTCTCACCGCGTCCGTCGCCATTTGATCTCTTTTTACCAATGACTTGATCGATGTCTGAGATATTTTCTATTGCATGGTCATTGTCTTTTCCCCGCCAATCCGCCGTCAAATCGCCCCGGAAGGCGGCGGCGAGGAGGGATTGGCGGTAGCGGTCGAGCAGGGGGGGCAGGGCGTCCAAAGCCGCCTTGGCCCGCGCACCCTTGGCCAACAACGCCTCTATCCGCTCCACGATCCGATGTTGTTCGGGCAGCGGTGGGAGGGGGATACTTGTAAGACTCAGATTCGATTGACTAACGGTTTTCTGCCCGGCACTGGAAACAAAGGAGGATTCGATGTGTCGGCGCGCAGAGCGTGTTCTGAAATAATATGAAATATATTTTCCGTTCACTTCGGAGTCTTTGAGCTTAATGCGTATAAAATGATCACAAAATGCACATTCCTCGTCGGAATCAAAAAATATCAAACGCCCAACAATGTCAGATGATCCGTTTACGCGTATACAAACCAAGTCGCCTTTATTGAGTCTATAAAGCTCTCCATCTTTAAGTGACATCCCAAGTTGACGGGTGTCATTGAGATTAAAAGCATACCCCTCAACATCTGCAAGACGCAGCACGACCATGGATCGCTCACCGACACCACCTCGCCCGGTAAAGCCATTCTGCGCTGAATGGATCAACTCACCAAAGGTCGCCTCAACCCACCCCGGCGGCAATTCCCGGCTCATACCCCCGCCCCCACGCTCTCCGGTTCCAGCAGGGCGGCCAGTTCTTCCATCTCCTCCAGGGCGGTGCGCAACTGGTCGATGATCTCGGCGGCCAGGGCTTCGGGTGGGGGCAGGTCTTCGGCCCCGCTGCCTTCCTCGCGCAGCCAGGTGATGTCCAGATTGTCGCCGCGCGCCGCGATCTGGTCGCGGGTGAAGGGGCGGAAGCGGCCGCCCTCCCCCTGATCCACGCGCGGCGACTGGCCATGCGGATCGGGGCCATAGGCGGATTCGAACTCTGCAAAATGCGCGCGGGTCAGGGGGCGGGTCTTGCCAAACGGCGGCTGACCCGTGCGCATGTCATAAATCCAGGTGGTCTTTGTATTGCCCCGATCGCTGCGGCCACGGGTGAAGAACAGCACATTGGTCTTCACCCCCTGGGCATAGAAAATGCCGGTGGGCAGGCGCAGAATGGTATGCAGGTCGCATTTTTCCATCAGGTCGCGGCGCACATCGCGGCCCACCCCATCCTCAAACAACACATTATCGGGCAGCACCACGGCGGCGCGCCCGCCGGGCTTCAGCCCGCGATAGATATGCTGCAAGAAACAAAGCTGTTTATTGCTGGTGGGAAAGGTCAGGTCGTCGCGCGTGGGCAGGCCCCCGCCCTTCTTGGTGCCAAAGGGCGGGTTGGTCAGGATCAGGTCGGCGCGTTCCAGCGCCGATCCATCGGGCGACAGGGCATCGCCCACATGCACCGGCCCTTCAATCCCATGCAGGATCAGGTTCATCAAGCCCAGGCGCTGTGCATCCTGCACCAGTTCCAGCCCCTGAAAGGCGCGCACCCGCTGAAAATACTGCATGGATTCGGGCAGGGTGAACAGATCATCCGTCTGGCCCTTGATATACCGGTCGGCGGCAATCAGAAAGCCGCCGGTGCCCGCGGCGGGGTCCTGCACCACCTCCCCCGCCTGGGGCCGCATCAGCGCCACCATGCTGTCGATCAGGCAACGCGGGGTGAAATATTGCCCGGCCCCGGACTTCTTCTCCTCCGCGTTCTTCTGCAACAACCCTTCATACAGATCGCCCAGCCCCTCTGTGCGGGCGGAGTACCAGTCCAGCCCATCCAGATTGTCCACAAGCGTTTTCAGGTTGGTCGGGCGTTTCAGGAAGGTCTGCGCATTGGCATAAATCTCCTGCACCCGCTCACTGCCCTCCGACCCCAGCCGGATCAGCATCTGCCGGTAGAAATTAAGCTGCTCCGTCCCCGTCTGCCGCTTCAGGTCCGCCCAGCGCAGGCCGGGCGGAATGTTGGGCGCATGTTTCCCCTCCTCCGCCCCCGTCTCCTCCGCCATTTTCAGGAACAGCAGATAGGTCAGCTCCGTCACATACTGGTGGTACGTGATGCCGTCGTCGCGCAGGACATTGCACAGGTTCCAGAGCTTGGAGACGATGTCGTTCGTATTCATGCGATGATCCAGGCCCGCAGGCCGTTAACGAAGAAAAGAGGATAACAGGAGCCGTTCGACCAGGCCGTCATGAGGCCTGTGTCCAGATGCGGTCCGTGATTGATTGCATCGTTCGCTCCAACTCCCCCTCAAACACCCGGTCCAACCGCGCGAACCCGCCGCCCATGGCCCTGAACTGACCCGCGTCCAGGCTCTCGCGGTCTACCACCACTTCCTGCTTCATTTGAAGGCCAATCCGTTCCAGCCATTGCCGCTGGACCGACGTCCACGCCCGTTCCGCCAGGATCGCCGCCAGCGCCCGGTCCACCCGCATCTCATAGGGGATCAGCGGGTCGCCCAGTGCGGCCTGACGGATATAGCCGATGATGCCGGCGGCGACATCGACATGGCGGGCATCGCGGAAGGCGGCGCGCAGGTCGGCTTCCTTGAAGCCCTTTTCCTCCAGCAGCAGGCGGATTTCCCGCAACTGCGCCCGGGTCAGGTCGCGCGGGCGTTGGGCGATGATGGTCAGGGCCGGGATGGTGTTGATCTGGGTCTTCAGAAAATTCTCAAACGCCGACAGGTAATCCTCCGGCCGGGTGAAGCCGGGGCCATAGCCCTGGGCCAGGCCCAGATAGGTGTCTTCATGGTCCGACACGGGCAGGCGCACCGGCCCCATCTCCCCCGCCCGGTCCAGCCAGTCGATCAGCGGGGTCAGGTTGGTCAGCATACAAGCCGCCTCCACCGGCGTGGCGTGGCGCAGACGGTCCAGCAGGTCGGTGGGCGACAGGCCGCCGGCCAGATGGCAGAACCGTTCGGCACGGGCATCCTCCCGTTGATAACGGTGGCGGTGGCGCTGCATCTTGGCGACGATCTGATCCAGCAGATAGCGGGCCTTTTCGGCGCGGTGGGTGGCTTCGGGGTCGGCTGCCGGGGCGGTTGCGGCATCGGGCGGCGGGCCGCTGTCATAGGCGTCCCCCTCCTCCGCCATGCCGCCGGTTTCCGGCGGCGCGGGTGGCGGCAGGCCCACGGTTTCGGTCAATTCTTCCAGCAACTGCCCAAACCGGATGGTCGGGTTGGCCACCACGGGCTTGACCGCGCTGACCGCCTGCATCTGGGCATAGATGCCGACGGCATCAAAGATGCGGAACGCGGTCTTGCCAATCTCTGGACACAGGCGCGTGGCGCGGCCCACCATCTGTTCATACAGGATACGGCTGGATACCCGGCGCACGAAGACCAGGTTCACAATCTCCGGCACGTCGATGCCCGTGGTCAGCAGGTCCACCGTCACCACAATGCTGGGCAGCCGTTCATTCTTGAAGGCGCGGATGCGCTGGCTGGGCCGGTCCACCGACCCGGTGATCTTCTCCACCGCCGCTTCCTCCAGCGCGCCATAACGGGCGCGCATGGCCGTGCGGATTTCATCGGCCAGGATATCGGCATGTTGGTCGGTGGCGGCAAAGACCAGGGTCTTGCCGGGCAGTGCGGGGTCGATCTGTTCGGCCAACGCCGCCGCCACAGCGGCGTTATAGGGGCGGGTGATGACCTGGCGGTTGAACTGCTCCACCTCAAAACCCAGATCGTCGGGCAGTTCATGGTCGGTCAGGGTGCCCGCCACCCGGTCGAACAGGGGGACGGTGTCGCCCGCCTGCCAATGGATGCCGGTATTGCGCAACTGCGTCAGCACCTGCTGCGGCGGGGCATGGTCCACCAGCCAGCCATCGATCACCGCCTCCTGCAAGCCATAGCGGAAGACGGGGGCGCCAAAGATTTCCGTGGTGTGCAGGGCGGGCGTGGCCGTCAGGCCGATGCGAACGGCATCGAAACGATCCAGAACGGCCTTGTATTTGGACCGGTAATCATTCTCGTTCCGGAATGAAAGCTCCGCATCCGTCGCCTCCCGGTCCAGCAGATAGCCGCGATGGCATTCATCCACGATGATGCAATCATATTGGTCCACCGGCGGCGGGCTGCTGCCATCGGGGGCGAACATGATGCGTTTCACCATGGCCTGCACCGTGGCGATATGCACCTTGGTGCTGGCGTCGGGCAGGGTGTCGCCGATGGCCTTCACCTCAAAAATATCGGCGAAGGGCTGCATCTGCACAATGCGGGTATCGCGGAAGGCACCCTCCGCCTGTTCGCCCAAGGCCGTGCGGTCCACCAGGAACAGGATGCGGCGGAAGCGGTTGGCGGCCAACAGCCGGTACAGCATGGCTATACAGGTCTTGGTCTTGCCCGTGCCGGTGGCCATGGCAACCAGCAGGCTGCGCCGCCCCGCCGCCAGGTTGCGCTCCACCGCCTGAATGGCCCGCACCTGATAATCCCGCAGGCCGAAATTATAGGTGAAACTCTGGCGCGCCAAATCTCCCTGTGCCGCCGCCACATCCATGGATGCCAGGTCCAGCAGGCCCTGCGGGCTGTACCAGCCTTCCAACGGGCGGGCCGCATTATCCGCCCGCCGCGCATCGCGGAACCAGATGCCGCTGGCGGTGCGCAGTTGCGGCAGATAGGCCCGGCCGTTGGTGGCGAACAGGAACGGGATCTGATGCCCGTCCCAGGGGCCGCCGGTGACCGGCACCTCCTCCCCCTGCACCCGATAATGGAGGCTGTAGCGCGCTGCCTGAACCAGGGCACCGGGGACATCGGAGGCCCGGCGCTTGGCCTCCACCACGGCCAACGGCGTCAGGCCCGCGAACAGCACATAATCGGCGGGGCCGTCCGCCGTCGGCCATTCGGCAATGGCGCGGTTGGCCCCACGCACGGGACGGGCACCGGCAGCATGGGTCAGGCTGGCGGTATCCACCTCCCACCCTGCCTCGGCCAGTTGCGCGTCGATCAGCTTGCGGGTTTCAAACTCATCCAGCGACAGTTCGCGGGCCGCCGCCTCCGCTGCCTCGGCCAGGGCCGGGGTGTCGGCGGTAGGGGCTGCTGCCTGCAGGGCCTGCGCCTGTTCCAGCGCGGCTTGCCGCCCAGCCTCCGCCTCCGCCGCCAGGGCGGCCAGTTGCGCACGCGCTTCTTCTGCCGCCTGGGCGCGTTCCTCGGCACTTAAGCGGGCTTGCGCGGCGGCTTCTGCTTCGGCCTGCGCCTTTTCGGCGGTGCTGCGGCTGGCCGCCACCTCTGCCCGCAACCGCTCCAGTTCCCGCTGCAAGGCGGCGGTTTCGGCGCGCGGGTCAGGCGGCGGGACAAAGGGACCGGGCTGGAACGCGCGATCACCCAGGGAGCGGTGAAACCAAATGGCCAGTTGATGCGCGATCTTCAGGTGGGCCAGCGCCTGCTGATGGTCGCCATCCAGGGCGTGGACGGCGGCATTACCGGCCCGACGCAACTGATGAAACAGGTCTGCAACCTGCCGGGGCAGCACGCCCCGGTCAGCCAGACGCCGCAGCCGCTCCACCTGCGGCTCCTCGGTTGTCCCCAGGATACGGACGCGTGCCGCCAGCAGCTGGGCCATCAGCTCCCCGAACTGCCGCAACTTGACCAGCGTCGTGGACGGATCCTCCACGAAATTCCGCTCCGCCACGGTACCCAGCCGCACCAACTGTGCCGAATGCACAGCCAGAAAGGCGAAATTGGGGGACCTGGGATCAGTCAAGGCGGCGGGTACCGAACGCTGTTGGTTGGATAAGGATGATGCCGCAATTGCCAGCAGACGTGCAAGGAGGCAAACCCAGCACCGATAAATTGCAGATGCCGCACGTTTCCCCTGCCCAACGTCAACCACCAAGGGGTAAGATGCCACGATTAGCTTTATCTAGTTAGAATCGGATCAGAGGCCGGGGTGTTTTCGTGGTTAGCGTCATTCCATGTGGCGGTTGGAGGTTATCAATTCGGTTTTGTAGGGATTGTTGTTCTGCTTTTTTGTTCATTTTCTTACTCTTCTATGCAGCACCTGCTGTTTGGTCGCTCGTCCCGGATTTGTCACCGGTTGCCGGCATTTTTCCGGATTCATGTTTATAACAAGTAATTACCATTATCTTGGGGCGGTTGCGAATTTACAGGGTGTTTTTCGGGATGCGGTTTGCGGATCATGGTCGGCGGGTGGTCATGGGTGCGTTTGACGGGGGAGAAATCACGTCGGATGCGGGCGGCTTGCTGCTGCGTGAGGTGGCCTGTCGGCTGAATTTGTTTGAGCGGATGGCGGCCTGCTTCGAGGACCGACGCAACCGTAAGCAGGTGACGCATGCGCTGCCCGATCTGCTGGCGCAGCGGGTCATTGCCATGGCGCTGGGATACGAGGACCTCAACGATCACGACCGGATGCGCAACGATCCGCTGCTGAAGGTGACGGCGGCACCCAGGTCGCGGATAGCGGGTGGCGCGCCGCTGCCGGCGCTGGCCGGGAGTTCGACGCTGGGTCAGCTGGAGCGGCGTTTCGAGGAGGCCGACCGGCGTTATCACAAATTCACCGCACAGCCGTCGCGTCTGCAGGATCTGTATGTCGAATCGCTGCTTTCTGCCGCTTTATATTTACTGTGGCCCGCATCTGCTGCTCTCCAAACTGCGCCCCGGCAATGTGGACGGTGCCGAAGAGGCCAAGGCGGCCATCAAGCGGGTGGTGGGCAACATCCGCCGCCACTGGCCCAAGGTCGGCATTCTGGTGCGCGGGGATTCCGGGTTCGCGCGCACCAACCTGATGAACTGGTGCGAGGCCAACGGCGTCGATTATATTTTCGGCCTGCCGCGCAACGAGTATCTGCTGCATAAGGCCCGCAAGATCCGCTCACGCGCGGCGATGGCATTCCTGGCCACGGGCGAAGCGGCGGAAGCCTTCGGCCATTTCCATCACCAGACCCGCTCGGGCAGTTGGACCCGGCCCCGCCACGTGATCGCCAAGGTGTTGCACCGGTCGGGGACGGAACAAAGCTGCCGGTTTCTGGTCACCTCCCTGGACTGGAACGCGCCTGCCGTCATCGAGGCCCTGGCCCAAGCCCGTGATGCCGCGGAAAATCAGGGGGATAAGCCGCCGCGCGACCGGCTGGCCCGGACGATCTACGCGGCGCTGTACTGCCCGCGCGGCGATATGGAGAACCGGATCAAGGACTGCCAGCTTGATCTTTTCGGATACCGGGCCTCGGCCCATGCCTTCAAAACCAACCAGACCCGGCTGATCCTGGCCGGGTTCGCCTATGTGCTGATGACGCAACTGCGGCTGATGGCGTTGCAAGCCACCGACCTGGCCAAGGCCGCTCCCCATACCATCCGGCAGAAGCTGCTGAAAATCGGTGCCCGGGTGATCACCTCGGTACGGCGGATCCGGATTTCCATGCCCGACGCCTGCCCTGTCCAGCACATCTTCTTCACCGCCTGGCGCGCCCTGGCCTCCCCGTGACCTCCTCCCCTGCCGCCGACGAACGAAAACCTGCCGCCTGATCCAAGGGCCTGATCGGCATGATGAGACACGCCCGCTCGTAACAAGATTTACATCCTTTGATTGCCATTCGGCGCGATTATGTCGAGGCTGGATTTCGTCCCGGTTTTGCGCGAAGCCCTGACCCGAAAAATCGTACCCCCAACCCGGCACCGGAGGCCAAATGCGACCGTTTTTCAGGCAAAAAAATTCCCGTGACGAATCCGGGTTAATGGTGGCCTGGGCGTTTCGCGCCAGCGGCGGGTGCTATCCTACATCGACGCCCATCTCCAGGACGATCTGACCTTGGAGCGACTGGCTGCGGAAATTGATCTCAGCCCTGACCATTTTGGCCGTGCCTTCCGAGCCAGCCTGGGTGTGTCCCCACTACGATATATCGCCCAGCGGCGATTGCAACGTGCCAAGGCGCTGCTGCTTGATCCAGGCAATGTTGACCTGCTCCCCAAGACATCACCGTTTATAAGCAGAGACCTCTGGTTTGGTATTGGGGTTGAGTGACGTTCAGGACCGGGGGCATGCCCCCGGTCCTGAACGTTGCGAACTGGGCGGGTGACATCCCGCCCAGGGTGGAATGAG
>NZ_JANLNL010000023.1:0-20782 GCF_027568365.1 Niveispirillum sp. BGYR6
TACGAGCACTCCCAAGACCGTCCATTTCCAAAATTCCCACCATCCGCCACCACCAAATCAGGGGGCGGCAGAATCTCAGTTATCAGACGTTCCGCAAGACGGGCATCGGCTGACGCTTACGGTACAGGCGGAGCTTCACGGCAAGTTGGCTGAGATCCTGAACGCAACAACCCGTCCAGCGGGGGCTGGACGGGTTGTTGTAACGTCGGTGGATGCGGGGACAGGATTTGGCCGATGGTATGCTGACCCTTCGATCGCTGTTTAACAGTTCCCAGGTTCGTGTGTGGTCCGCTGTCATGGATGCATATGCCTTATGGTGGTGGACAGGGGCGTGAGGTCATAAGCGGTAAAGCGGTGGCATCCATCAGCGTGCGTATCAGATCAGCGATACCTCGCCCATCAAGATCGGCTGGATACGCTGGGATCATCACCTAATATAGATATCCTCGCAGAAGCCACCGAAGCTCCCCCTCGCCTTCGATCCGATCTCTTCTCCGGTTGCAGGCATAACATTCTTGATGATGACATATATTGGGAAGCCAAGTCCTGGCCTTTTATCTGCTCCCCCTTCCACAGGGTTGCAATAACTTGTATCTCAAAATAAGAAAGAACCAATTGAATTACGCCCCCCCTGGATGATCCATGTCCCTGGAACCGTGCGCCTCGTCAAACACCGATAGCTTCCCGATATCGCTGATCCGGTATTGGCGCCAGTGCCTTCGGGAAGGGCTTCTCCGGTCGCCGGATATGGCTGGGGCACAGTCTATTGATTCTGACGCAGTAAACCAGGGACAGCTGCCGGCCACCATCGTGGAGAGGCTGTATGGTCAATTGCGCCAGAAGCAATCTGCCACGCCGACGACGGCTGAGCGGAAACGCGGTGGCAAGGATGTGAGTGACGCTTCCAGAAAGGAATCGGTTGAGCGCTTCCCCATCCCCGTGGTGGTCGCACCTTACTGCATATCCCTGGTCAGTGGTCGGTCACGCACAGCCGATGGCGACCAATTGCCCCTCTATTGGGTGCCCGCAACCCTGAACCCTGATGGCAGGTTGCGGCCAGATCTGAACCATCTCCCCTTCATCCCCCGTCCATTGCTGGACCCGCCCGTAGGGGACAGAACCAATGCCTGGCCGCCCCCGGTGGCGACCTATGACGAGTATGACGCCGCCATTCGCGAACAAGTGGTGAATCGGGAGGAGGACTGGTCCGCCCGACTGGCCTATGCCGAGGCCATGTTCGCCAACATAGCCGATGAGCCTGCCGGCCAGTGGCTGCCGGCAGGATGGCAGCGCGAGCAACCACTGGTACTGGCCTGGGATCGCAGTTCATCCCCCAGCAAGCTGTTGCTCCCCCTCTATGATGCCTGGGCGAAGACAGACCAGCCACCAGCCGCTTTGGCAGCCATCCTCACGGGCGGTCAGGGCCGATCAGTGGCCACCGTTCCCGCCAACACGCGCCGGCTGGGCCATACCGGCGGGCGTGCCTTGAATGCCAAGCAACGGGATGCGGTTGCAGCGGCGGCCCTGCTGGAGGATGGACAGGTCCTGGCGGTTAACGGCCCACCGGGCACGGGAAAGACCAGCCTGCTGAAAAGCCTGATCGCCGACACCGTGGTCCGCGCCGCCGTTCAGGGGCGGGAACCGCCCCGCATCATCATCACCTCTACCAACAATCAGGCGGTGCTGAATGCCGCCAATGATATCGGCAAGTCCGGTGCCGGCGCGTCGCTTGAGGGGCAGCGCTGGCTGCCGCAAATCGACCAGTGGGTAGCCTTTGTCGCATCGGATGACGCCAAGGCAAAAGCCAAGGATAGTCTGATCTTCGACGATCTGCGCATCCGCGTGTTTGCCAAGCCCTATCAGGAAGAGGCGCGCGTATATTTCCTGGCCCGGCTCGCCGCGTGGCAGCAGGCGATGGGCGACCAGTTCCGTGCCATTGATCCCGATGGTGACGAGATCGCCACCGCATGTGCCATGCTGACCGCAGCGCTGAACCATGTCGTCGCCCAGATTGACCTGCAATCCCGTCGCAGGGAGGAGGTTGCGCGCTGGCTGGCGGCCAGGGCCACTATTGCAGACCGTATCGCCGCCCTGGCCACAGCAGAAGCGGAAGCCGTGGCGAATCTGGCGCGCCTTGCCAAGCGCCGACAGGAAGAGCAGCAGCGCCAGCAGAATATCCGCCGAGAGCATGAGAATGCCATCAACATGCTGCACCATCGCGCCAGCCTGCACCCCTGGTGGATGAAGCTGTTTTCTTTCGTTGGCGGTATCGACACCGCCCGCGCCGAATTGTTGCGGCAGAGTGCTATCTCCCTGGCCATCCTACCCCCGGATACGCCGACCCTGTCCACACTGATGACTGTCTTCACAAAGGTCGATGCCCAGTTTCAGGCCAAGCGCCTGGATACCCTGCCCCCCGATGCCGAAACGGTGGCCCAAGCGCGGATAAACGCCTTGGCAAACGAGCGGTCGGAATTGCTGCGCGCCAATACCGAAGGCCGCCAGAACGCCGAAGCCCTGCGCGACTGGGTGGGGACCGAACCTGACAGCCCGGAATTTGACGCTGCCTTTCAGGCCCGGATGGACAATGAGCTGCGCGCCCGCGCCTTTGACCTGGCCCTGCGTCTGCGCGAAGGGCAATTTCTACAGCGCACCAATGAGTGGAGCGAGGCATGGACCGGCACCGGTGGCTATAAGGGGCGGGCGACCCGCCCGCTCTTCCTGACGGCTTGCGCCCATATCGTCCCCTGCATCGTCGGCACGGTCTACAAGGTGGCACAGCATAATTGCTATTATGGCGGCGACCGGGACGGTACTCAGCCGTTGCCGCAGCCCATCGACCTGCTGATCTATGATGAGGCCGGTCAGGTCGCCCCTGATTTGGGTTTGGGCCTGCTGGGCCTCGCCCGCCGGGCGGTCGCCGTGGGCGACGTGCATCAGTTGCAGCCCGTGGAGAATTTCTCCGAAGCGTCGGATGAGCAGCTTATGGTGGCGCAGGGCTTCACCGATGCCCAGTTGCTCGCGTGTCGACGCCAGGGATTGAACCACGCTGGCGGGTCTGTGATGGCGGCAATCCAGATGGCAACGGCCTTTGGCGATAGCGACACCCAAGTTCCCGGCATCATGCTGCGCGAACATTTCCGTTGCGTGCCGAAGGTCATCAGCTTCTGCAACGATCTGGTCTACAAACGCCTCATCGGCATGAAGCTGGAGGAGAGCGATCCCTGGATTGCCCCCATGTCCTGGGCCCATGTGCGGGGACAAGCACAACGGGCTGGGAAATCCTGGACCAATATGGTGGAGGCCGAGGCCATTGCTGAATGGCTGGCCCGCCATTGGAACAGCTTGAACACGCGCTATGGTGGCCCGCCAGAAGAGCGCGTGGCGGTCATCACCCCTTTCGGTTCGCAATGCCGGGTGCTCCGCCAGGCGCTGGAAAAGCACCTGGGGGCTGAGGCCGCGATGGTGACGGTGGGAACCGTCCACACCCTCCAGGGAATGGAGCGCCATCTGGTCGTGTTCTCGCCCACAGTTACCTTTGCCTCCTCAAACGGCAGCCGCCCCTTCTTCGACCGTGGCGTTCATATGCTGAACGTCGCCGTGAGCCGGGCCAAAAATGCCTTCGTCGTCATCGGCGACATGGCTCTGTTTGATGCGGCAGCCGGTCATGCTCCCTCGTCCGTCCTCGCGCGGCATCTTTATCGTGACCCCGACAACGAATTGACCGATGTGCGCCCGGCCCTGGCCTATGCCAGCGTCGCCACCCAAATGGAGCGGATCGAGGGGACCGATCGGCACCGCGCCCTGCTGCTGGAAGCGTTCCAGATCGCCCGGGAGCGGCTGTTGGTCTCCTCCCCCTTCCTGACCGAGGCCGCCATCAAGGCTGACCAGATCCTCAACCTTGTTGAAGTGGCGAGCAGCGCGGGCGTGGAGGTGACGATCTATACTGGCATGTCAACCTCCCAGGAATCCACCGGCGAGACCGACACTGCCCCCCTGCGCACCGCCCTGGCCAAGGCCGGCGCTACGGTCATGGTCACCAGCAAGGTACACGCCAAAACCCTTGCTGCGGATGACGCGCTGCTGGTCGAAGGGTCGTTCAATTGGCTATCCGCCAACCGTACCCCGGCCTATAGCCGGAAGGAGACCTCCTTCGCCCTGCGCGGTGTTCCAGTTCAGCATCATGCTAAAACCCTATGGGAGGAATTTAGCGCGTTGGGAGCCAAAAGATGGTGAGATGGCTCCCCAGGATCGGACGTCGGCAGCAATCCGGCGGGTATAACAGCGCGAACGGAATTACCTTACGCCCACAGCCGTCACGGAGGGGATGAGCAAGGCAGCCATGATACATATATTCAAAGTTGAATTTCAAAAATAACTCTCTTAAATTGTTCATGAGTGGAGATTCATCCGTTTTGTTTGTGCGCTGAATATATTTTCCACCACAGGAAACCGCCCTAATGATTTTTGCCCATTCTGGCCGTGAGGGTGATTACGGAACCTGGGAACCTCTCGCTGATCACCTCCTCTGTGTCGCCGCCCTTTCAATGCGGTTTGCCGGGGCCTTTGGGTATGAGGTAGCGGGTAAGGCATTGGGGCTGCTGCATGATGTGGGGAAGATGGCGCAGGCCTATCAACTCTATATCCGGGGCCAGGGTCCCAGCCCGGATCATTCGACGGCCGGTGCCGCCATTGCCTGTCAGCATTATGGGCGGTCGTGGGGCCCCTTGCTGGCGGCATCCATCGCGGGGCACCATGCAGGGCTGGCCGATGGTGATGGTGAGAAGGGACAACTCAGCAGCCTGAAAAGCCGGCTGGACCGGTATAAGGGCAATCTGACCTCTCCCGACGGGGCGGAGCCGCCGGCACCGGAACAGGTCCGCAGCTCCATCAAGCATCTGGATAGCGGGCTCCGCCGCTCCCTGTTGGGCCGCATGTTATTCTCCACCCTGATCGATGCCGACCGGCTGGCGACGGAGGCTTTTTATGCCCACCTGAACCAGCAGCCTGTGCAGCGCGGGTGCGATACCAGTCTTGGAATGTTGCGGGACCGGTTGACCGACCATCTGGCAGCCCTTGCCGCCAAGGCAAAGGCCGATGTGGCGGAAAATTCGGCATTGGGGACCATCAACGACTTGCGTTCCCAGGTCTTGGCCCATGTGCTGACGGGTGCCACACAGGAACCGGGCCTGTTCAGCCTGACCGTCCCGACCGGCGGGGGCAAGACGCTGGCTTCCCTGGCCTTTGCCCTGGACCATGCGCAGCACTGGGGCAAGCGGCGGATCATCTATGTCATCCCCTTCACCAGCATTGTGGAACAGACGGCGGATGTGTTCCGCAAGGCGCTGGGGGATGATGATGCCATCCTGGAACATCACAGCGGCTTTGACGGCGGCTCCGAACGACAAGATACAGGTGTCAGCGATGCCGAGGCCCCGGATGGTGGCAAGAAGGCGCGTCTGGCGGCGGAAAACTGGGACCGGCCCGTGGTGGTGACCACGGCGGTGCAGTTCTTTGAAAGCCTGTTTTCCAACCGTCCCGGCAAATGCCGCAAACTGCATAACATCGCCGGCAGCGTCATCATCCTGGATGAGGCACAGACCCTGCCCCAGCCGCTGCTGCGCCCCTGTCTGAAATTGATTGATGCGCTGGCCCGTGATTTCGGCTGCACCCTGGTGCTGTGTACCGCGACCCAGCCTGCTGTGAACAGCAGCAAGCTGTTCGCCGACGGGTTGGACAATGTGCGGGAACTGGCGCCAGACCCGGTGGGGCTGTATCAGGCCCTGAAGCGTGTGCGGGTGGAAACCATGCCCGGTCGGCCCGATGTGGCGGCCCTGGTGACGGCGATGCAAAGCGCGCCGCAATGCCTGACCATCGTCAACAGCCGCCGCCATGCCGCCGACCTCTATGCCGCCCTGAAGGCCGCAGACAGGGCGGAACCCCGCCTGTTGACCACGGCGCTGTGCGCGGAACATCGCCGCGCGGTGCTGGCCGACATCCGGGAGGATCTGGCGCAACAGCGGCCCGTGCGCGTCGTCGCCACCTCCTTGGTGGAAGCGGGCGTGGATATCAGCTTTCCGCTGGTGATGCGGGCGCTGGCCGGGCTGGACAGCGTGGCCCAAGCGGCGGGACGCTGTAACCGCCACGGGGAACATGGGCGCGAGGGCGGGCGTGTCCTGCTGTTCGATCCGGCGGATGAAGAGGGCCACCGCCCGCCCGCCGATCTGAAGGTCTTCGCCGACACGGCCGCCCGGGTGCTGTCACGGACTGATGACCCGCTGGGCCTGGATGCCATCCGTGCCTATTTCCAGGAACTTTATTGGAAAAAGGGGCTGGCCGGGGCGCTGGACAAGCATAACATCCTGAAAATACTGGAGGATCGGGCCGACACGCTGCTGTTCCCCTATGAAACCGTGGCCCGGCTGTTCCGCCTGATCGACGAGACCCAGGCCCCGGTGATCGTGCCGTACAAGCCAGCGGCAGAGAAGATCAAGGAACTGATCAACGCCCTGTCCTATGTCTCCTCCCCCGGTGCCATCGCCCGCCAGCTCCAGCCCTACATGGTGCAGGTGCCGATCAGGGCGCGGGACAAACTGCGGGAGGCGAAGGCGGTAGAGTATGTGCGGCCCGACCTTTACGGGGATCAGTTTGTGCTGCTGACCAACAACGACCTGTATGACGCGAAGGCCGGCCTGCGTTGGGATGACCCGACATATCGGGACATTGGCAATGGATTCATGTGAGGGGAGGAAAAGGCGAATGCCATTCGGCGTGAAACTGCGCGTGCGGGGTGATTTTGCCTGTTTCTCCAGGCCGGAGATGAAGGTGGAAAGGGTGTCCTACGACGTCCTGACGCCCTCTGCCGCGCGCGGCATTCTGGAGGCGGTGCATTGGAAACCAGCCATCACCTGGGTTGTGGATCGCATCCATGTGCTGAATCCCATTCAGTTCATGTCGATCCGCCGCAACGAGGTGGCATCCAAGGTGCCGGTGGCCAAGGTGAAGCAGGCCATGAAGGCCGGGCATGTCACCGACCTTTACACCCGCGCCGATCAGGACCGGCAGCAGCGGGCCGCCACCCTGCTGCGCCATGTCGATTACATCATCGAAGCGCATTTTGAGATGACCGACCGCGCCGGGCCAGATGACAACCCCGGCAAACACCTTGACATCTTCAACCGTCGCGCCGCCGCCGGGCAATGTTTCCAGCAACCCTGTTTCGGGTCGCGGGAATTTCCGGCGTCGTTCGAGCTATGGACCGACCCTGTCCCCGCCCACAATCTGCCAGCGGATCAGGTTAACAAGGATCTGGGCTGGATGCTGCTGGACATGGATCACCATGGCGATCCGGGCGGGCATCGCTGCGATGACCGTTGTGTGCCGCTGTTTTTCCGGGCGCAGCTTTACGACGGCGTGCTGACCGTCCCGGACCGGCATAGCGGGGAGGTGCGGTCATGACCATCCTGGTGGCATTGAACCGGCATTATGACCGGCTGCTGGCCGAGGGGGCGGCCCCGCCCTTCGGCTTCACCACCGAAGGCATCGGGTTCTGTCTGGTGCTGAACCGGGATGGCACCCTGTCCCGCCCGCCCGATGATCTGCGCGGCACCGATAAGAAGCGCCCGCCCACGCCCCTGCCCGTCCCCGCCAGTTTCAAACGGCCCGGTGTGACGCCCCGCGCCTTCTTCCTGTGGGACAATACGAAATTCGTGCTGGGGCTGGGCAAGGACAAGGCCAGCGGCGGGCTTGCCACCTATCCCGCGCATCTGGCCGCGTTCCGGGAAAAGCATGAGGCGGCCCTGGGCCAAAGCGATGATCCAGGCCTGCTGGCCCTGCTGGCCTTCCTGCGGGCCTGGAACCCGGATGCGTTTGCGGATCAGGGTTGGGACACGGAGATTCTGGACCAGAATATCGTCTTCGCGCTGGACGAGGATTATCCCGGCCAGTTCCTGCATGAACGGCCCGCCGCGCAGGAAATCTGGCGTCGGGAACTGGCAGCCACCGCCAGCAACAAACAGATGTGTCTGGTTACGGGCGAACAGGCCCCCGCCGCCCGCCTGCATCCCGCCATCAAGGGGGTCTGGGGCGCGCAAAGCTCCGGAGCCTCGTTGGTGTCCTTCAATTTGGATGCCTTTACCTCCTACGCCAAGGAACAGGGCGGCAATGCGCCGGTGTCGGAAGCGGCGGCCTTCGGCTATGGCACGGCGCTGAACGCGCTGTTGGCCAAGGGCAGCGAGAACCGGGTGCAGGTGGGCGATACCTCTGTCGCCTTCTGGGCCGATGCGTCGGGCATTGCGGCGGCCAGAGAGGCGGCCAAGGAAGCTGAAGCGCTGGCCGCTGCCGCCCTGGCCCCCCGGTTCGCGGATGAGGATGAGGACATCCCGACCGATGCGCAGGAGGCACGCAAGGTCGGCGACGCGCTGGAAAAGCTGGCCAGGGGGATGCCGGTGGAACGGGCATCCGTAACCGTCGATCCAGCCACGCGCTTTTACATCCTGGGTCTGGCCCCCAATGCCGCCCGCCTGTCGGTGCGGTTCTGGCAGGAAACGACGCTGGGCGATTTCGCCTCGGCGCTGCGCTGGCACTGGTCGGACCTGCGGCTGGACCCGCCGGCCTGGAAGGGGGAACCGAAAGCAGAGGCTCTGCTTTATCCGGCTGCCTTGATGGGTAAGCGCGAGAACATCCCCCAACTGCTGGGAGGGGAAGTCATGCGCGCCATCATGGACCCCAACCACTCCTATCCGCTGTCATTGGTTTCGGCGGTAATTAGTCGTATCCGGGCCGGTGACGACACAGACAAACCCTGGGTGATGGCTGCACGTGCCGCCATCTGCAAAGCATGGTTTGTCCGCCAAGCCCGTCTGGGCCGATTGCGCCATCAGAAAGATGAGACGCCCGTTCGCTACAAGGAGGAACTGTACGTGAGCCTGGACAGGGAAGAGACAAACGCGGCCTACCGGCTGGGCCGGCTGTTCGCCGTGCTGGAAAGTATCCAGTACCGCGCCTTGGGCAGCGTCAATGCCAGCATTCGCGACCGGTATTTCGGGGCCGCATCGGCCACGCCGTCCGCCGTGTTCCCGCTGCTGCTGCGCGGATCGAACCACCATCTGTCGGTCCTGCGCAAGAAGCCTGAGAGCAAGCGGCTGGCCGGCTGGTTCGAAGGACAGGTGGGCGAGATCATGGATGGGCTGGCCACCACCCTGCCCCGGCATTTCGGGCTGGAGGATCAGGGGCGCTTCGTCGTCGGCTATTACCATCAACGCAATGAACGCAGTGCCAAGGCCGGCGAAGAGGCCGGCAACCAGGGGCAGGAGGATTGATCCATGAGTGTTCTGAATAATCGTTACGAATTCGTCTTCCTGTTCGATGTCACCAACGGCAACCCCAATGGCGACCCGGATGCCGGCAACCTGCCGCGCCTGGACCCGGAAACCAACCACGGTCTGGTCACCGATGTCTGCCTGAAGCGCAAGATCCGCAACTTCGTGGGCCTGTTCCATGAGGGGGAGGCTGGCAAGGGCATCTATGTTCAGGAAGGGGCGATCCTGAACGAGAAGCACCGCGAAGCCTATAAGGCCGTGCGGCCGGGCGATGCCGATGTGGCCACCGCCAAGAAGCTGACGCCCAAGGGGGACGAGGAAGAAAAGGCCGTCCGCCAGTTCATGTGCGACAATTTCTTCGACGTGCGCACCTTCGGGGCCGTGATGGGCACCGGCATCAATTGCGGACAGGTGCGGGGGCCGGTGCAGTTCGCCTTTGCCCAGTCGGTGGAACCCGTCCTGCCGCTGGAAATCTCCATCACCCGCATGGCCGCGACAACGGAAGGCGAGGCCGACGGCGCGCGGCGGGAAAACCGCACCATGGGCCGCAAGCACATCATCCCCTATGGGCTGTACCGCGCCCATGGCTATATCTCGGCCAAACTGGCGGAAAAGACGGGGTTTTCGGAGGCGGACCTGGACCTGCTCTGGTCGGCGCTGGAACAGATGTTCGACCATGACCGTTCCGCCGCGCGCGGCGAAATGGGCAGCCGCAAGCTGATCCTGTTCAAACATGCCAATGCCTTGGGCAATGCCGCTGCCCCTGGCCTGTTTGACCGGGTGCAGGTGCTGCGCCGCCATGCCGGCAGCGAGGTGCCGGTGAAGGACCCCCGCACCGACAATTGGCCGCCAGCCCGCAGCTTCGCCGACTATGCCGTGACCATCAACCACGACGGGCTGCCGGCGGGGGTGGAGATCATCGAGCGGTTCTGAGCCTGATTGAAAAATGGAGGGCCGACAGCATGGAACGTGACGACCCGATCCCGCTGTCGGCCCTTCAACATTGGCTGTTCTGCCCGCGCCAATGCGCCCTGATCCATCTGGAACGGCAATGGGCGGAAAATGCCGCCACCGCCGATGGCCGCATCCTGCATGAACGCGCCGATCAACCGGGCCGAACCAAGCGGGGGGAGGTGCGCACCCTGCGGGCCCTGCCGCTGCGCTGTCACCGCCTCCATCTGGTTGGGGTGGCGGATGTGGTGGAACTGCGCGGCACGGTTCCCTTCCCCGTCGAATATAAACGGGGCCGCCCCAAATCCCACCGCGCGGATGAGGTGCAGCTTTGTGCCCAGGCTTTGTGCCTGGAAGAAATGTTCGACCAACCCGTCCCCACCGGTGCCCTGTTCTATGGGGAGACCCGACGACGCACGGATATTGTTTTTGACGCCGCCTTGCGCGCGCTGACTGAACAGGTGGCCGCAGAGGTGGCTTCCATGCTGACCAGCGGCACCACGCCCCCGCCTGTCTTCGAGACGCGCAAATGTGGCCAATGCTCCCTGGTCGACCTCTGCCAGCCGCGCCCGCTGGCCCACCATCCCGATGTGGCCGGCTGGCTGCGTCGGCAATTGCGGGATTGAACCATGCGCCAGCATCTGAACACCCTGTTCGTCACCACAGAGGGCGCGTGGCTGCGCAAGGACGGGGCCAATATTGTGGTGGAGGTGGAGGGACAGGAGCGGGGCCGGGTGCCCGCCCACATGATGGGGGGCGTGGTCTGCTTTGGCCGGGTTGGCATGTCGCCCGCCTTGATGGGCTTCTGCGCAGAACAGGGGATTGGTGTCAGCTTCCTGTCTGAATATGGCAAGTTCATCGCCAGGGTGGAGGGGGCGCAGTCCGGCAATGTGCTGCTACGCCGCCGCCAATACCGGCAGGCCGACGATCCCGCAGCATCAGCCACCATCGCCGGGGCCATTGTCGCTGGCAAAGTGGCAAACCAGCGGACAGTTCTGCGCCGCGCCCTGCGCGATCATGGCAACTCTCTGGCCGCTGATCAAGCCGCCGCCATCGACGATGCCCAGCGCCGCCTGGGCGACGCCGCCCGTCTGGCCGCTGATGAGCCCGATCTGGACCGGGTGCGCGGGCTGGAAGGCGACGCGGCCAGCGCCTATTTTGGCGTGTTCGATCATCTGATCCGCGCCGGCGCGCCGGAATTGCGGTTCCGGGGGCGCAGCCGCCGACCTCCGCTGGACGTGCCCAACGCCCTGCTTTCCTTTCTATACGCCATTCTGGGCCATGATTGCCGGTCCGCGTTGGAGGTGGTGGGGCTGGACCCGCAGGTGGGGTTCCTGCACCGCGACCGGCCGGGCCGTGCCGGGCTGGCGCTGGACATGATGGAGGAGCTGCGTCCCCTGCTGGCCGATCGCGTGGCCCTGTCATTGTTGAACCGTGGACAAGTGACAGCACGGGATTTTGAACAGCACGAAGGCGGGGCCGTGATGCTGCGCGATGACGCGCGCAAAACCGTGCTGGCGACCTATCAGGAACGCAAGCGGGAGGAGCTGGTGCATCCCTTCCTGGAAGAAAAGGTGACCATCGGCCTGATCGCCCATATCCAGGCCCGGCTGCTGGCCCGGCACCTGCGCGGTGACCTTGACCGATACCCGCCATTTCTCTGGAAATAGGGTGTGCCCCGCCTATGCTGATGCTGATAACCTATGATGTCCGAACCGAAGACACGGCAGGCCGCCGCCGTCTGCGCCGCATCGCCCGCGCCTGCCAGGATTTTGGCCAGCGCGTGCAATTTTCGGTCTTCGAATGTGAGGTGGAACCGGCACAATGGGTGGCCCTGCGGGCAAGGCTGGTGGGGGAAATCGATCCCGCTGTGGATAGTCTACGCTTCTACCATCTGGGTGCCAACGCCGCCCGGCGGATCGAACATGTGGGTGCCAAACCCGCCCAGGATTTCGATGCCCCACTGATCTTTTGAGCAAAGCAGTACGTGCGGTGCGCGAACCTTAAGCGATCATGCAGAGCGTATGATGTTCGCGCTGGAAAACACCGTTGAAAGACAATAACTTAAACTCCACATATGGTTGCTGGCCATACAAACGACGAACCAAACACCAAGGTTCGCGCACAGCAAGCGATTGTTCCTTCTTGGACAAGTGTATATTCTAAGGCGGGTCGCCCCTTCACGGGGGCGTGGATTGAAACTTTCGTTTCAGGGGCTGGCCGCAGCGCAGTACAGCGGTCGCCCCTTCACGGGGGCGTGGATTGAAACTGCTTGGTGACGACGGTGCCGATTGGTTCATCTGGGTCGCCCCTTCACGGGGGCGTGGATTGAAACACCCGGAACCCGGTGCATCATGTTCAGCACGCCGATGGTCGCCCCTTCACGGGGGCGTGGATTGAAACAGAACTGCGGTGTGGAAGGGCTGCGGGATACGCTGGTCGCCCCTTCACGGGGGCGTGGATTGAAACACCCGATTGGCGACATAGCCCTGCTCGTTGAAGGCGGTCGCCCCTTCACGGGGGCGTGGATTGAAACTTTGGCTCATCCCGCACCGCCCTGGCTCTTTGCCGGGTCGCCCCTTCACGGGGGCGTGGATTGAAACAACCGGGCGGTTGCCCGGTTAGCTACGCAGACGGGGTCGCCCCTTCACGGGGGCGTGGATTGAAACGGTGTCACTGTCGCCCTGCTGCGCATCAGTGCGAGGTCGCCCCTTCACGGGGGCGTGGATTGAAACGCCCGGCGCTGTCACGCTGCCCGCCGGCCATACGGTCGCCCCTTCACGGGGGCGTGGATTGAAACAGCCTGTATCCGCCGGCCCGGCTCCTGTTGAGGTGCCGGTCGCCCCTTCACGGGGGCGTGGATTGAAACCGCGATATGCTCACCGAGTGCGCCGGCCCCCATGGTCGCCCCTTCACGGGGGCGTGGATTGAAACCTTGCCTGTCCGGGGCATCGGCCGCAGAAGCTTTGGTCGCCCCTTCACGGGGGCGTGGATTGAAACTGCGCATCGCTGGCCGATGTCTTCGACAACAAGGTGGTCGCCCCTTCACGGGGGCGTGGATTGAAACAAATAGCTTGCGTCACCAAAGTACGATATTGACCGGTCGCCCCTTCACGGGGGCGTGGATTGAAACCTGCAGGGCGATGATATCGGCGCGCAGATCGGCGGGTCGCCCCTTCACGGGGGCGTGGATTGAAACTGGGCAATCCTGACATCATCGCCCTGGCGCAGGAGTCGCCCCTTCACGGGGGCGTGGATTGAAACAGGGTCAGCATCTCGCCCCCCGGCGACAGCACATGGGTCGCCCCTTCACGGGGGCGTGGATTGAAACCCCGTCAACCAGGGCAGCGAACGCCTGCGTGGGCAGGTCGCCCCTTCACGGGGGCGTGGATTGAAACCGCGCCTCCGCGCTCTGGCGGTCTATCGACGCTTGGTCGCCCCTTCACGGGGGCGTGGATTGAAACACGATGTGGCATTACCGCACGCCCGACGCAGGCGGGTCGCCCCTTCACGGGGGCGTGGATTGAAACCATCATGTCCTACTGACCGCCTGATGAGTCCCGGTGGTCGCCCCTTCACGGGGGCGTGGATTGAAACTGCTACCTGCATCACCTCACGGGCAGCCCGCAGCCGGTCGCCCCTTCACGGGGGCGTGGATTGAAACTTCGTTGGTGTCACGCCCGCTGCTATGGGCGGCGGGGTCGCCCCTTCACGGGGGCGTGGATTGAAACCGCCAGCGCCTTGGCATCCGCCTCATAATCGCTGGGTCGCCCCTTCACGGGGGCGTGGATTGAAACTGGCGGGCTCCCGCCCGCCCGTGCCTCCGGCGGGGAGGGTCGCCCCTTCACGGGGGCGTGGATTGAAACCTTGACCTACTGTTGCCGCAAGACCAGCACGGCCGGTCGCCCCTTCACGGGGGCGTGGATTGAAACTCTAAGATCAGGCCAGCAACCTGCTCCACTAGATGGTCGCCCCTTCACGGGGGCGTGGATTGAAACCAAGCCGGCTTGGCCAATACGCTGAAAGACATGGGGTCGCCCCTTCACGGGGGCGTGGATTGAAACCGCCTGGGTCAATTGCCGCCAGCGGCTGGGATCGGTCGCCCCTTCACGGGGGCGTGGATTGAAACGTTGAGATAGCCCTTGCCGGACACCTCATTAATCGGTCGCCCCTTCACGGGGGCGTGGATTGAAACCGGTACCCCTTGCCGGCCGCGCTGTCCGCACGGTCGGTCGCCCCTTCACGGGGGCGTGGATTGAAACGCAGCAGGTGGTGAAGACAATCGACGTGATCGCGGTCGCCCCTTCACGGGGGCGTGGATTGAAACCACGATCACCTGCCACAGCACCAAATAGACGCGGGGTCGCCCCTTCACGGGGGCGTGGATTGAAACGCCATATGGGCGACCATGATCTTCGCCAGCGCCGGTCGCCCCTTCACGGGGGCGTGGATTGAAACTACTCCGCTGCGATGGCCGGCACTGCGTCAAGCGGGTCGCCCCTTCACGGGGGCGTGGATTGAAACATCGGGGTGGTCATGTCGCCCAGGATCGCCTCGTGGTCGCCCCTTCACGGGGGCGTGGATTGAAACCCCTCGTGCTTGATTGTGAACAGGGGGTGGCGGGGTCGCCCCTTCACGGGGGCGTGGATTGAAACCTTGGTCAGGTAGTAGCTGGAGCTGGGTCGGCCGGGTCGCCCCTTCACGGGGGCGTGGATTGAAACACTGACAGCCTCAGCAGCCGAATAGCCCAATGCCAGGTCGCCCCTTCACGGGGGCGTGGATTGAAACGGTGCCGATGCCAAGGCCATTGCCTTTGCCAGCCGTCGCCCCTTCACGGGGGCGTGGATTGAAACCGTCATGCGCATGGCGACGCCCCCGGCTTGGCCAGGGTCGCCCCTTCACGGGGGCGTGGATTGAAACCAATCTGGAATGACCCAAGATCGATTGGATCAGCCGGTCGCCCCTTCACGGGGGCGTGGATTGAAACAACGATCTGGGCCTTTCTGCCGGCATGTCTGATGGGTCGCCCCTTCACGGGGGCGTGGATTGAAACAGCCCGTCCCAGACACCCCCGAAAAACGCCGTCAGGGTCGCCCCTTCACGGGGGCGTGGATTGAAACTTCAGATCCGATCAAAGAGGCGACAGAAGAGTTTGAGGTCGCCCCTTCACGGGGGCGTGGATTGAAACACTGCGGAAACCGCGCTGTAGGCCGCGTGGTACTGGGTCGCCCCTTCACGGGGGCGTGGATTGAAACGATGATATATTGTCGTGGGGCCGTAAGACCTTTGGGTCGCCCCTTCACGGGGGCGTGGATTGAAACGCTGGGAAAATGGCGAATATTGGCCGGACCTGATGGTCGCCCCTTCACGGGGGCGTGGATTGAAACCGCACCGTGCGGAAAACCGCAGGAACGCAGGGCGGTCGCCCCTTCACGGGGGCGTGGATTGAAACTATCCGCGCCCTTGATGCCCTTGAACTCACCAAGCGTCGCCCCTTCACGGGGGCGTGGATTGAAACCCAAGCCATCCGGTTAGATTTAAGCCCTCGGACGGGTCGCCCCTTCACGGGGGCGTGGATTGAAACTCCAAAATCGCAGGGGCATTCTTCGAAATTAGACCGGTCGCCCCTTCACGGGGGCGTGGATTGAAACCGGCTCCCATGTGGCGTGTTTGGCGGGCTGGAAAGGTCGCCCCTTCACGGGGGCGTGGATTGAAACCTCGAACGCCGCGATGATGCCACGGATATAGACGGTCGCCCCTTCACGGGGGCGTGGATTGAAACTTGAAGTCGTCGATTTGAAAGGCGGCCGGGGGGGTCGCCCCTTCACGGGGGCGTGGATTGAAACATCAGGGCAGTCATCTGCAGCCCGCGCAAATCGCCGTCGCCCCTTCACGGGGGCGTGGATTGAAACATCTCAATCGCCCAAGAGCCGCTGGCGGCCATGAAGTCGCCCCTTCACGGGGGCGTGGATTGAAACCACTACATTGGCGATGGCCTTCCAATTGGCCGTGTCGCCCCTTCACGGGGGCGTGGATTGAAACAGCAGCTTGAAGGGGATTGCCCTGGCCTATGGCGTCGCCCCTTCACGGGGGCGTGGATTGAAACAAACAAGGGGGGCGGCCGGGCCACCTCATATCGGGGTCGCCCCTTCACGGGGGCGTGGATTGAAACCGCGCGTGCGGGTGGCTGGCGTCTGGGTAGAGCCCGTCGCCCCTTCACGGGGGCGTGGATTGAAACGGTTAGGTCTTGGATCAGTTGTGAGATCCGATGACATGCTTTCAACTTTGTGATCGCCGCCCATATTTTTAGACGCGTTAACGCTGCTGTGTTTGCTGTTGACCTCAGGGTAGCGCTTGAGCGCTACCCTGAGGTCAACAGCAGCGGGGCAAAGGGCAATCATGGATCTAATCAAGGCCCGTCTTGCGTGGGTCGAACTCTACGCCAAAACAGGGGATGCTGGCTTCGTTTGCCGCCGTTGTGGCATCTCGCGGCCTACGCTGCGCAAATGGTGGCGCCGCTATCAGGCTGATGGCGAGGCCGGCTTGGTAGAGCGCAGTCGCCGCCCTCACCGGCTTGCGGCCCAGAAGGTTTTTGCTGATCAGGAGGCCCTGATCCTGTCACTACGCCGGGAACGTCGGCTCGGGGTCAAACAACTGCGCAATGAACTTATCCGACAGCACGACCTGCATCTTGCGCTTGACACTATTCATCGGACGCTCATTCGCCATAACAAACAGGTTCTCAAGCGACCGCGACGATGGCGCAAAGGCGAACGGCGGTATAATCGCCCAATACCAGGCGATCGAATTCAAATGGATGTCTGTAAAATCAGACCCGGCATCTACCAGTACACTGCAATTGATGACTGCAGTCGATATAAGGTACTCGGCGTTTACAAGAGAGCGACAGCCGCCAATACGCTGGATTTTCTCGAACGCCTCATTGAGGAAATGCCGTTTCCGATCCAACGGATCCAAACGGATCGTGGGCGTGAATTCTTTGCTGCAGCCGTCCAGCGGCAGCTGATGGACTGGGCCATAAAGTTCCGGCCGATCCCACCCCGCTCACCCCACCTGAACGGCAAGGTCGAGCGAACACATCGGGCTGATCGGGAAGAATTCTGGGACATGATCAATCCGAAGGATCCTCAGATTGAGGCTAAGCTGGCTGATTGGCAGCATCATTGGAACTGGAATAGGCCGCACACGGCTCTGAAAGGCATGTCGCCCATCGACCGCGTCTGTGAACTCCTGGATAAAACCCCTCTCCGCGAAGCCGTTGACGCAGCATACGACAGTAGCCGAGAGCGCATCAGGATTGCCGATCACCGCCTCGACACTGCTGTCGCTTCGTTGAAATGATGTTACCAGACCCTACAGATCAAGGCTCCTGATCAGCAAAAACCTTCTGGGCAGCAAGCCGGTGAGGGCGGCGACTGTGCTCTACCAAGCCGGCCTCGCCATCAGCCTGATAGCGGCGCCACCATTTGCGCAGCGTAGGCCGCGAGATGCCACAACGGCGGCAAACGAAGCCAGCATCCCCTGTTTTGGCGTAGAGTTCGACCCAGGCAAGACGGACCTTGATTAGATCCATGATTGCCCTTTGCCCCGCTGCTGTTGACCTCAGGGTAGCGCTCGAGTGCTACCCTGAGGTCAACAGCAAACACAACAGCGTTAACGCGTCTGAAAATATGGGCGGCGATCACAAAGTTGAAAGGATGTCATCGGATCTCACAAGTTATGGCGTCGTACCGTCGTCATTGTCGCACACGGAAACGGGATCTGCCTGCCAAGCCTGATCATTTGTCAATGAGACTGAGACTTCCTCAGCAGGAGCAATCTGGGCACCTATCTCCACATTCAGACTTCGCCCCGCGACAGCTTGCGAGCGGCCAATGTCAATCTCAATCATATCGTTCCAGCTCTTGGAGGCCGGCCGACTACGCCGGCTGAGAGCCCGAGGCAGTGCCGCCAGCAGCTTGGCGGCAAGCTGATCGCCAGCTTGGCCTGCCGCGAAGGCCACGATGATCTCTCTCTTTCGATTCAGCCATGGGATTTGTGACCTCGCGCCAGCAGTCGACCGCACCTCCACATGCTGATCTAGATGGAGATGGACGTAGCTGATCGCATCGATCGCGTTTTCGACCAGCACCAAAGGGCCACCCCCGCCATGGCGATCCGGGATCGTGAATGCACCCGCGTTGCGGCTGCTGCAAGGCGCCAAAGTGGCGAAAGGGGTTGCCTCCGTGCTTTCGATCTCCGCACCAACGGGTTGACCACGTTCGTCGACCATCAGGAAAACTGCATTCGCCTTTTCATCGGCGTAAACCCGGCCAAGACCATGCAGCCAATCCACCAGGTCCGCAGCCAAGCGCTTCATGGTTGTAAGCCACTGCCGCACACGCGGCCAATTCTCCACCATCGGGATCGGGGGGCTGAATGGGGCAGGTGATGCCGTCTTCGCCACAATGGTCGGGGCCAGGAACCGCGCATCGACCAGCATGGCGGCGATGGTCTGGTCCGCACCAAAGGTTTGTTTCAGCCAAGCTACCGCCTCGGGATAATCGCATTGCCGCAGGTGCTTGGTGAGAGCGATGGCTCCACGACCTCGGGCCTGGGTCCGACCATCATCCCGCCAACCTGCGTCCTCCGCCCTGATATCCCTGCCCTCCCCCATCCACCGGCCGCTTTCGACCTTCTCCATGCCATAGGCGGCAAGCACCCGGTCCAGGGGTATGTCCCTGATCCTGGCTGCTTCGGCCTTCTCTTCGGCCTTACGGGCTGCTTCCTCAGCTATCGCGGCACGAGCGTTCGCTGCCTCAGCGGTCGCCAGGGCCTCGTTCCTCTCCCGGGTCAATCGGTCCAGAGCCTTGGATCGATTCAGGTGGGGCCGTACCTCCACAGAGTAGCGCCGATGCTCCTGCTTCAAGTACGCGTGTGCTGCTTGGTTCTCGGCTTCCGCCCAAGCTTCGCGGCTCCCTTCCAATAACATAACCGGTGGTGTTGGCGTCTTCCGCCGGTTGACCGGCGTCGGCTCCTCAGGCGCTGGTCTATTTACCTCCGCATAGTATTGTTTAAGGCTGGTGTGGGTTGCCTTTGATCCCTCAATACCTCGCCTTATGCCCAGGTGCGCGACAGCCTGTGCGGACTCGGTCTGCATCCGCCGGAGGTTCTTACGGCCAATGAGTTCAAACGCAGACAGCCGGACGGTGTCGGCACCCGGGTCTTTTATCAATGGTACGAAGATAACCTGGAGGTGAGGTGTCGCTTCATCCAGGTGCAGACGTGCATCGACGATCCGGTCTCCAAATTCCTTCTGCGCCCAGGTCCAATGGGCCTTTGCCCAAGCTTGGGTCTTGGTACCGTTCCAGGCGCCCGCTGCCGCTGGGTTATCGGGGCGAAAATACTCAGGCGAAGCGGAAAGGACTGCCTCCACAGCCAGCACGGAATCCTTCCTGACCTTAGCCCCCACCCCCTTAATCTTGTTCAAAATAGTAGCCACCAGGTCTGGACCGCCTTCCACCATGACTTTGTTTCCCAGGGCAGCCGGATCGGCATTGGGGGTTGGGTTCACACGGGCATTGTGTGCATATGCGCCTTTGATAGCGCCGGGGGTCGTCAACTTGGCGATCCGGAACACATTGCGCATTTTCCCCCTCATACAAATTTCAGTTCAAGTGCGGTAACGAACCTTTTTTTAAAAAACGCATTCCTATAATAAGTATAGGATGATTACTCACAGCTTATAAAGACGCATACTGGGTGGTCAAGTTCACGCCCTGAAACGCCCGTCCATTCTCCGGTCGGAGTTGAACCGTGGGCCTTGCCAACCGACGCCTTAACGGATCATCGTCAACTTCAAAATTATCACCGTGGCCGTGGGGTCGGAGCGTTACCCGGGTTCGGCTGCGTCAAATGTTACCGAACTGGGCGCCAGCACGGAGGATGCGGCCAGCGCTTGGAAACCGAAGCCATATCTACCCGATAGCCAAGTCCGAAGGTCTCATTGGGTGGCTATCTCCTGCGCACGGACCGTCCATTCCACGGCGCTGGCCGTGCCGTGCCTGCCGCCTACCCGGCCTACCTGCCAACGAACCAAATGGCAGCCTCCTGAAGGTTGGAATAGGTCCCGATGCTGACCCTCGCGTTCGGACGCGTCATAAGGAGCCAAGCCAGTGTGCCAACGACGACGACCGAGGCGACGCTCCGGGCTGCCACATTCCTCCTGGCAGTCCGGTCGCCAGGACGAAGAGTTTAGTCAGGTGGCCACCAGGGGCGCTCAGCGAGAAGAACAATGCAACCGCCAGAACGGTCGTGCGGTTGCTGGTAGATAATGTCGGCGGCTACCTTTCAAAGCAGTTCGGTTAATGGGGGCTTTACAGCCCCCATTTCAGACTGCTGACAAACCCCGTCGAAATTCGGCGGGGTTTTGTTTTTGGTGATTTCAGGCGGCGATTGGTGTTTTGGGTGAGCCGATGAGGATGGCGGCGCGAATGAGGCGGCAGATTGCG
>NZ_JANLNL010000024.1:0-16957 GCF_027568365.1 Niveispirillum sp. BGYR6
ATCTGCCGCCTCATTCGCGCCGCCATCCTCATCGGCTCACCCAAAACACCAATCGCCGCCTGAAATCACCAAAAACAAAACCCCGCCGAATTTCGACGGGGTTTGTCAGCAGTCTGAGGCCGGTACCCTTGGGGGTACCGGCATTTTCAACACACACCCGCAGGGGCTATATTAGCCTTCCGCCTTGTAGCGGTCGAAGCTTTCCTGGATCAGCTTGGCGGCGAAGTCGGCCTCGTCCCAGCGGACGATGCGGACCCACTTGCCATGTTCCAGATCCTTGTAATGTTCGAAGAAGTGGGCGATCTGCTCCACAAGGATCTGCGGCAGCTGACGATAGCTGCTGATGTTGCTGTAGAACGGGTGCAGCTTGTCCACCGGCACGGCCAGGATCTTTTCATCCATGCCGCCATCATCTTCCATCACCAGCACGCCGATGGGGCGCGACCGCAGCACGACGCCGGGGACCACGGGGGTGGTGCCCACCACCATCACGTCGATCGGGTCGCCATCCAGCGCCAGCGTGTGCGGCACGAAACCGTAATTGGCGGGGTAGAACATGGCCGTGTGCAGGAAACGGTCCACGTACAGCGCGCCGCTTTCCTTTTCCAGCTCGTACTTCACGGGCTGGCCGCCCTGCGGGATTTCGATGATGACGTTGATATCCCAGGGCAGGTTTTTGCCGGAGGGGATCTTGCTGATATCCATCGTTGGGCCTTCTTGGCAGCTTTACAACAACAGGGACGGGCGGCACCCGCCTTGAACCGGCCTGCATCCTATCGGAGTGCGGGTGCGAAATGAAGGCCGCGCAAAGGGAGAGCCTCTGTGCATTTCCGCCGCATCTACCTTGGTCGTAGGGACAAGAAAAAGGCCGCCGGGTTGCCCCGACGGCCTTTCCATACAGTCCCCATTCAGGGCCGCAACGGCTTAGGGGATCAACCCTCTGCCGGGGCGTCCTTCTTGGACAGGTCTTCGCCGGTCGTCTGATCGACAACCTTCATCGACAGCTTCACCTTGCCGCGATCATCGAAGCCCAGCACCTTCACCTTCACGGCATCGCCCTGCTTCACCACGTCGGTGACCTTGGCCACGCGCTCGTTCTTCAGCTCGGAGATGTGGACCAGACCGTCCTTGGAACCCAGGAAGTTCACGAAGGCGCCGAAATCCATGACCTTGACGACCTTGCCGTCATAGATCTCGCCCACTTCCGGCTCGGCCACGATGCCCTTGATCCACTTGATGGCGGCGTCGGAGCACTTGCTGTCCACGGCCGACACCTTCACGGTGCCGTCATCCTCGATATCGATCTTGGCGCCGGTCTGCTCCACGATCTCGCGGATCACCTTGCCACCGGAGCCGATCACGTCGCGGATCTTCTCCTTCGGGATGTTGATCACGGTGATGCGCGGGGCATTGCCCGACACTTCGCCGCGCGCCGTGTTCAGCGCCTTGTTCATCTCACCCAGGATATGGATGCGGCCCTTCTGGGCCTGCGCCAGGGCGATCTTCATGATCTCCTCCGTGATGGAGGTGATCTTGATGTCCATCTGCAGGGCGGTGACGCCCGCTTCGGTGCCGGCGACCTTGAAGTCCATGTCGCCCAGGTGATCTTCATCACCCAGGATGTCGGACAGAACGGCGAACTTGTCGCCTTCCTTGATCAGGCCCATGGCAATGCCGGCGATGGGGCGGGCCAGCGGGGCGCCGGCATCCATCAGCGACAGGGAGGTGCCGCAGACCGTGGCCATGGAGGAGGAGCCGTTGGACTCCGTGATTTCCGACACAACGCGCAGCGTGTAGGGGAAATCTTCCTTGGACGGCAGCAGCGGGTGGATGGCGCGCCAGGCCAGCTTGCCATGGCCGATTTCGCGGCGGCCGGGCGAACCCATGCGGCCGGCTTCACCCACGCTGTACGGGGGGAAGTTGTAATGCAGCATGAAGTTTTCGCGGTATTCGCCTTCCAGCGCATCCACGATCTGTTCATCCTGGTTGGTGCCCAGCGTGGCAACGACCAGCGCCTGGGTTTCACCACGGGTGAACAGGGCCGACCCATGGGCGCGGGGCAGGATGCCCACTTCGGCCACGATCGGGCGGATATCAACCGTGGTACGGCCATCAATGCGCTTGCCGGTCTCAATCACCGAACCGCGCAGGATGTCGGCTTCCACTTCCTTGAAGGTCTCGGCAATGGCTTCGGCGCTGAAGGTGCCCTCGGCAACCAGGGTTTCCAGGGCCTTGGCCTTGGCGGCACCCACGGCGGCGTAACGCTGCTGCTTCACGGTGATGGCGTAGGCGGCCTTCACGTCAGCACCAACGGCCTTGTTGACGGCGGCCTTGCAGGCATCCTTGTCAAAGGCCGGCGGCGGTACATCGCGCGGTTCCTTGGCGCAATCTTCCGCCAGATCGATGATCAGGTCGATCACCGGCTGGAACTGGGCATGGCCGAACATCACGGCGCCCAGCATGATCTCTTCCGACAGCTCCTTGGCTTCGGATTCGACCATCAGCACGCCTTCCTGCGTACCGGCCACCACCAGATCCAGGGTGGCATTGTCCATCTGGTCCTGGGTCGGGTTCAGAATGAATTGGCCATTCTCGTACCCGACGCGGGCGGCACCGATGGGGCCCAGGAAGGGCAGGCCGGAAATGGTCAGTGCGGCGGAGGCACCGATCATCGACACGATGTCCGGGTCATTTTCCAGATCATGGCTCAGCACGGTGCAGACCACCTGGGTCTCGCAGCGGTAACCATCGACGAACAGCGGACGGATCGGACGGTCGATCAGACGGCTGACCAGGACTTCCTTTTCCGTCGGACGGCCTTCACGCTTGAAGAAGCCGCCGGGGATCTTGCCCGCGGCGAAGGCCTTCTCCTGATAGTTCACCGTCAGCGGGAAGAAATCCACACCCGGCTTCGGGGACTTGGCGCCAACGGCAGTGGCCAGCACCACCGTGTCGCCGTAGCTGACCATGACGGCGCCATCGGCCTGACGGGCGATCTTGCCGGTCTCGATGACCAGCTTGCGACCGCCCCATTCCATTTCCTTGCGGAAGACCTTGAACATCTTATCGTTCCTTCCATCCGAAACCCGTGACACCCCGGATTGGGTGCCGGGCCGGGGCCCAATCGGACAGCCCCGCCTGTTAAATCTTCACGCCGGTGACCGTTGCCGGTCACCCCAGCCCCCCATCGGGGCGGGCTGGAAGCGAAAACGGCCAGCCGGAAAGGTTCCGGCTGGCCGTCCTCAAACTCTATAAGGGGCCGAAGCCCCCATCTGGCCCCCATCACCACCCATGCCACCGGTGACCAGCCCGCATTCCCCGGCGACACCATCCCCCCGCCCGCCAAAGCGGACCGGAAGGGCAAAGCGTCGGAAGAAGACGGGCATTGTCACAGGCGATGGCACCTTTCCGATCAGGTCGGGAGCGGCGATGGCAACGGCCGGACCCCTGGCCTTAGCGGCGCAGGCCCAGACGCTGGATCAGGGTGTCGTAGCGGGACTTATCCTTGCTCTTCAGATAGTCCAGCAGGCTACGGCGCTGACCGACCATCACCAGCAGACCACGACGGGAATGGAAATCCTTGGCGTGGGTCTTCAGGTGTTCGGTCAGGTTGACGATACGTTCCGTCAGGATGGCAACCTGCACTTCCGGCGAACCGGTGTCGCCTTCCTTGGTCTTGTATTCTTCGATCAGCGCGGTCTTGCGCTCAGCCGTGATCGACATCGCATGTCTCCACTTAGATGATTTCAGGGAAAGCGCACCCGGCCGCCGATGGCGGCCCCTTGACGTGGATTGGGGGCAGCAAGGCCCACAAATAGGTACGCACCCGTTCCCACCGGGGCCGGGCCGGGATGTCGTCCAGCACGGTCCCGCGCGCGAACAGGCGTCAACGGTGCGCGTTTGATGCGCCATCGCACCGATAGGGTCAAGCGGATTCAGTGGGGCTGGGGGCTGACATCCCCGCATGGGCGGCGGGCCGGCGGTCGCCGGCCTCCAACCACCTGAAGCTAAACTGTCAGGCAGATTAGTACCAACCAAGGGGCATGGGACATGACCCTTGGAGGCCGGCGACTGCCGGCCCGCAGGCACGTGCCCGCTGTCAAGCCCGAGCTGCCGGAGGCAGCGCCCGGCGTCTGAGGGAGCATACGAATACCAAGAGCCATGATCCATGGCTCTTGGTATCAGTTCCCGGCGGGAACCCAGGGAATGGAGGCGAACTCCACCCCTTCCTCGCGCAGCTGTTCGGCCTGTTCCCGGCTGGTTTCGCCATAGATGGCGCGGCTTTCCGTCTCGCCATAATGGATCTTGCGGGCCTCATCGGCGAAACGGTCGCCGACATTCTCGGCATTCTGTTCCACCTGGCGGCGGATTTCCCGCAGGGCGCGCAGCATCTCGGCCTGATGGGCCAGTTCGGCATCGCTGGCGGGGGCGGCGGGAACGGTCGGGTTCTCCGCTGCGGCTGGCACCACCGGCTGTTCATCCCGGCTGCGGCCCGATCGGGCGATGGCCGGGGCCATCGGCGCCTTTTCCACGCCGGTATCGCCGCAGACCGGGCAGGTGATCTCCCCCGCCGCCGCCTGTGCGTCATAGGTGGCACCATTGCGGAACCAGCCTTCGAACCGGTGGCCGTGGGCGCATTTCAGGTTGAACAGGATCATGGCCAGCAAAAATCAGTCAAAAACCATCACACGCGATCATAGATGGCGTGAACCGGCGCAACAGGCAATGCCGATATCAACAGATGGGGGCTGCGGAACGGCGGGTCACAGCCCGATATCGTTGGAACAGGGGGCGGCCGGTTCCGGCGGCACATCCTTGAACAGGGCGATGCCGACGGAATCCACCCGCTGCATGGTGCGGCATTGGCCGGGGCCCTGCACCTCGTCGGCCATATCGTCCGCACCGCCGGCAGGGGCATAGATCATCAGCAGATATTGCGCACACGTCCCGCCCAAGCCCGCCGTCCGCCCAATGGGCAGCACCAGCCGGCGCACCAGCTTGCTGTAGCCATCGGAATAGGTGACGAGGTCCAGGCTGGAGAGCGGGCTGAAGGTGCTGGCGCAGATGGCATAGGCCGGCACGATGTCATTGACATAGGAAGGGGGCATCAGCTGTTCCAGCGTCAGCCCGACCGGGTCCACCCCCAGATTGACCGGCACGGCACTGCCGGTCCGCAGGAAGCGGGCCTTGCGGATACCGTCATTCCCCAGCCCCAGCACCACATAGTTCGCCCGAACCGACGGCGGCAGGCGCATTTCATCAAAGGCGGCCAGCGGCACCGACCGGTCCCGCCGGGCGACATCCAGCCAGTAAAGCAGTAGCCGGTGCTGCGCATCATTGGCCAGATCGTGAAGATGGAAGACATCGTGCATGATGGTACAAAGGCTCCTGCGGCCACGCTTCTTTTGTAGCAAAGGCCCGGCAGCGCCCCCAGCTTGGATGAGTGTTCTTATGGATAGCGCGATCCGTCCCTTTGCCCCGGCATCCGCCTGGGTGGCCCGCTTCGCCCCCTTGATTGGGGCGGGAGCCCGTGTGCTGGATCTGGCCTGCGGCGGCGGGCGGCATCTGCGGCACTTCCTGGATCGGGGCTGTGCGGTGACGGGCGTTGATATTGATCTGCGCGGTGTGGCCGATCTGGAAGGCCGGCCGGGGGTGACCCTGCGGGGGCTGGATCTGGAAAATGGCAGCCCCTGGCCGGCCGAGTTGACCGGGTTTGATGCCATCATCGTCACCCATTATCTGCACCGGCCCTTATTGCCGGCTTTGGCCGGTGCGCTCCGCCCCGGCGGTTTCTTGATCTATGAAACCTTTGCCATGGGCAACCAGCGCCATGGCCGCCCGTCCAGCCCCGGCTTTCTGCTGCGCAATGGCGAATTGCTGGGGCTGGCGGCGGCGGAGGGGTTGCAGGTGGTGGCCTTTGAACAGGGCGAAGTGTCCAGCCCCAAGGCGGCGGTGATCCAGCGCCTGTGCGCCCGCCGCCCCACCGGCCCCGCACCCGACCTGCAGGGCGATCCGGAACCGGTGCCGCTGCCACCGGTCTAACTGTTTCCGGTCAGTCGGAAACCGGCTCAGAAATCCAGATCGGTGTAATGTTTGGGCGGGGGCATCCCGGGCAGATGATCGTTCAGCAGCGCGCGGAAGGTGGGCCGGCTTTTGATGCGGGCGTAATAATCCTTGGCGTCCGGATGATCATCCCACGGCACATCCCCCAGATAATCCAGGCAGGAAAGCTGGGTTGCCGCCGCGATATCCGCCATGGAGAAGGCATCGCCGGCCAGCCAGGTCCGCCGTTCCGTCAGCCAGCCAATATAATCCAGATGGTAATGGATATTGGCATGGCCGGCGCGGATGGATTGAGCATGGGGCGTGCCCTGACCGGAGAAGCGCTTGATCAGCTTTTCGCCCACCAGCAGGTCCGTCACCTCGCGGGTGAATTTCACGTCGAACCAGGCGACCAGACGGCGCACCTCCGCCCGTGTCAACACGTCGCGGCCCAGCAGCGGGATGGAGGGATAGGCATCTTCCAGATATTCGGTGATGGCGGCCTGATCGGCAATGATCGCGCCATCCTCCTCCACCAGCACCGGCACCTCGCCGGCGGGGTTCAGGGCCAGGAATTCCTCCCGCCGATCCCAGGGCTTCTCCAGCGCCAGCGCGAAATCCAGGCGCTTTTCCGCCAGCGCCAGCCGGATCTTGCGGGCAAAGGGGGAAATCGGGTGGTGGAAAAGTGTCCGCATCCGTAAAAACGCTCCGCTGCCGCCGGATTTGGCCCGGCGGATCATACAAAGCTGTGCCACAGGCCCCCCGGCGCTGACAAGGCAAAGCTACCCTTTTACCCGTTGGCGGTGCCCCGGCCGGGACGGGCCGCCGCATGGACAGCACGGGTAAAGAATGCCATATGCTAACCGCAGGGTGGAGAAGCGGCACCCGCTATTCGGGATAGATGGTGATGACGGGCAAGGTGGTGGTGCGGCCAATCCAGCCGGAGGATCGTGCTGACTGGCAAGTTTTGTGGGCGAACTATTGCGCTTTCTATAAAACGGACGTGCCGCCCCGCACCACCGATCTGCTCTGGGGCCGCCTGGGCGACCCCAACAGCCCTGTCAACGGACTGGTGGCCCTCGATGGTGGCGGGGAGATTGTCGGTATCTGCCATTATGTGCTGCACCCCCATACTTGGTCGCCGGACCTGCTCTGTTATCTGGAAGATCTCTACACGCGGGAGGATCGGCGCGGGGCCGGGGTGGGCCGGGCCCTGATTGACCATCTCTGCGATCTGGCAGCGGCCGGTGGCTGGCACCGTGTCTATTGGTACACGGAGGAGGGCAACAGCACTGCCCGCCGGCTTTATGACAAGGTGACGGGTGGCCGTGACCGTTTCGTGCGCTACTGCGTCACGCCTGCGGACCGATGATGGCGTGTCTGGTTTATTGCCGCCGCCTGCTGCCGCTGCTGCTTTGCCTGTTGACCCTTCTGCCCGGTGCAATGGACGCGCGGGCTGGCACCCCGGCCGGCATTTTGCGGATCGGGTTGGAGGCGCTGCCCGACACGGCCGATCCGCATCGCTTTTTCGTCCTGACCAGCCGCACCCTTTCCACCCATATTTTCGACGGGTTGACGGTGCTGGACCCGGAAGACCGGCCGCAGCCGGCCCTGGCGACGGGCTGGGAAAAACTGTCGGACACACTCTGGCGCTTTCATCTGCGCCATGATGTGACATTCCATCGCGGCGGCCGTTTCGATGCCTGGGATGTCGCCTACAGTTTCTGCAGGTTGACTACCATTGGCACGGCGCGGGTGCCGCTGGTGGGGCGGGTCCGGGAGGTGGAGGTGGAGGCGGCGGACAGCCTGCTGCTGCACCTGTCCCTGCCGGACCCGGCGCTGGCGGAAAATCTGTCAACCATCTTCATCCTGGATGCCCCGCCCGGCTGGGCCGGTCATTACCGTGACGGCGGCTGTGATCAGCCGGTGACTGATAAGGCGGACATGGTCGATGATCTCAGCATCGCCAATGGCACCGGTCCCTATATCCTCACCGCCTTCAGCCCGGGTGCGCGGGCGAGCTTGCGCCGTTTTGACGGTTATTGGGGCAGGAAGCCGGATTGGCCGCTGGTGGAACTGCTGCGGATGGATGATCCGACTGACCGCAACCGCGCCCTGCTGTCGGGGGAGGTTGATCTGGTCAATGCGGTGATGCCGCAAAGTCTGGCCCATTTCGCGGACCGGCCCGACATCAAGCTGGTCTATGGACCGCTGCAGCGCAGCTGGCTGCTGCTGTTGAACCAGCGCCCGGGGGCCTTTCCGGATGCCAAGGCCAACCCGCTGGCCGATGCGCGGGTGCGCCGGGCGATCATGCTGGCGATCGACCGGCCGATGCTGGCGGAGCGGCTGATGATGCCCGGCGCGGAGCCGGGCTGGCAGTTGATCCCGTCCGGGCATAGCGGCTTTCAGCCCGATTTGCCCCGGCTGGATATTGACCTGCCGGCCGCGCAGACCCTGATGCGACAGGCCGGGCTGCAAGCCGGCCTGTCGCTGACCCTGGATGTGCCGGAAATGGCGGAAAAGCTGGGCCAGGTGCTGGCCCGGTCGCTTTCCCAGCTGGCTATCCGTACCGACATCCGGGTCAATAATCTGACCGCCAATCATGATCGGGCGCGGTCGGGGGCGTTTCAGCTGCTGCTGGTGTCCGTCAATATGTTGTCGACCGACTATACTGGCTTGATGCGGTCCCTGCTGGGCTCTGCCCGTCTGGGGCCCGGCTATGCCATGCTGAATTATGGCGGCTATGACAATCCGGTCATGGATCGATTGGTGACCGATGCCATGACACTGGCTGATGATGACCCGGCCCTGGCTGAAATCTATCACCAGGTCGCCATGCTGGAACAGACGGATGTGCCGCTGATTCCGCTGGTCCATAGCGGGCGGGTATGGGCAATGCGCGCCAGCCTGGATTTTCCCCACCGGCGGGATGGGCTGACGCTGGCCATGGATGTGCGGCCGACAGGGCATTGAACCCGCAGGCGGCCGAACCCTATCTGGCAGAGAGTATCGTCATTGTCTATTTGCACGCAAAAGACGTATCCTGTCAGGGGCCCTGCGGGGAGGTTGTCAGCAGCAGCAGAGGATGCGTGGCCGTGGCGGATTTCACGATTTCAGCACCGGTTCCCTCAGACGAAGCCGACTGGCGGCGGAACTGGGCGCTCTATCTGACCCGCTATGAGGTCGATGTGGCGCCGGCGACGACGGATAAGGTCTGGCATCGGTTGCTGGACCCGCTCTCCGCGACCAAAGGGCTGATCGCCCGCGATGCCGATGGCCGGGGCATTGGCTTTTGCCATACCATCCAGCATGAAATCACCTGGACCATCGAACCGGTGCTGTATCTGGAGGATATGTTCGTCGCACCCGAGGCCCGCCGCCAGGGCGTGGCACGGGCGCTGCTGCTGCGGTTGATCCAGCAGGTACGGGAAAAGGGTCTCAGCCGGCTTTACTGGATGACCCGCGTCAATAATGAGCCGGCCCGCGCCCTTTATGACCAGTTGACCGGGGGACCGGACGCCCTGGTCCGCTATACGCTGCGTCTGGACCGGCAGCGCGGTACCCTGGCCACAGCGGCCATCGATGTCGGCTGACGATATCGGTTGAAAAGGGCCGCACCCTGCTATGGTCCATGGTAAGTTGGGACGTCTCCCAGTGGACGTCCCGCCCTGTTTCCGACCGGCCCTTTCCACCTATCCATTCCGCACTACACTCTCAGCCGGTTTTCTCCTTGGGTGCTGCGGGGTTTGGCCGCTCCACGGTCTGAACGGTGGATGATGAACGATAAACGGGAATTGCTGCGGTCCTTGCGGATCGAACCGGACCAGCGCCGCGATGAAGCATCGGCACCACCCCGCCGCCGGCCCCCGCTGACGCTGGTTTCCGTCTTGCTGCTGCTGGTGGGCGGGGGTGCCTATATGTTGGGCCGGGCCTCTGCCCCGGAACCGGCGGCCCCTCTGGTCAGCCGGCCTTCGCCTTCGGTCACGGGTGCGGCCGCACCGGCAGCCGCTTCCCCCGCCGCACCGGCGGCGCCCCGTGCGTCTGGCCTGATTGCCTCGGGCTATGTCGTGGCCCGGCGCACGGCCACCGTCTCGGCCGAAATCACCGGCCGGGTGCAGGATGTGCTGGTGGATGATGGCATGGTGGTCCGCCAGGGGCAGGAGGTGGCGCGCCTGGATGACACGTTGGCCCGCATCGATTTGGAACTGGCCAAGGCGCGGGTGGCCTCTGCCGCCGCGCAGATCGATGCGCTGAATGCTGACTTGAAGGATGCCGAACGCATTTTGCAGCGCATTTCCTCCCTCTCGCGTGCCGCCAACGCATCAGAGGCGGAACTGACCCGCGCCCAGGCGCGGGCCGACACGCTGCGGGCCCAGATCAAAGGGGCCAGGGCCGATCTGGAGGTTGCCCGCATCACCGTGGAACGGCAGGCCGAAACTGTCGACCGCCATATCATCCGCGCACCGTTCGATGGGGTGGTGATCGACAAGAATGCCCAGCCGGGGGAAATCATCTCCCCCATGTCGTCGGGCGGCTTCACCCGTACCGGCGTCTGTACCCTGGTGGATATGAACAGCCTGGAGGTGGAGGTGGATGTGAACGAGGCCAATATCGGCCGCGTCCGCCCCGGCCAGCCGGTGGAAGCCGTGCTGGATGCCTATCCCGACTGGAAGATCAAGGCCAGCGTCATCGCCATCATTCCCACCGCCAACCGCGACAAGGCCACCATCAAGGTGCGGATCGGGCTGGCGGAGAAGGATCCGCGCGTGCTGCCCGAAATGGGCGCCAAGGTGACATTCATCGAAAGCTGATGCCGCCCACCCGCCACGCGTGCGGGCAGGCCGGCAGGGGACGAGCTTGGGGGAGAGGTTTATGGGCGCATTGATCGATATCCGGCGGGCCTCCAAGCGCTTCGTCAAGGGCCGCGAGACCATCACCATTTTCGACAAGCTGGATCTGGTGATCAATGAAGGCGACTTCGTTGCCATCATGGGCCCCAGCGGATCGGGCAAGACCACCTTGCTGAACCTGCTGGGCGGCATCGACCGGGCGACGGAGGGGGAGATCAGCTTTGGCGGCGTCCGGTTGGACCAGTTGACGGAGGGGCAGCTTTCCGGCTGGCGGGCGGCCAATGTCGGTTTCATCTTCCAGTTCTACAATCTGATGCCGATGCTGAACGCGGCCCGCAATGTGGAACTGCCCCTGCTGTTGACCCGGCTGGGCAAGGGGGATCGCGCCCGCCGGGTGCAGGCGGCCCTGGAAATTGTCGGCCTGGGCGACCGGGCCAAACATTTCCCGCGCGAAATGTCCGGCGGCCAGCAGCAGCGCGTGGCCATCGCCCGCGCCATCGTTGCCGACCCGAAGATGCTGCTCTGCGATGAGCCGACGGGCGATCTGGACCGCAAGACGGCCGATGAAATCCTCTCGATGCTGCAATTGCTGAACCGGGAGATGGGCAAGACCATCATCATGGTGACGCATGATCCGGAAGCGGCCCGCTATGCCAGCCGGGTGCTGCATCTGGACAAGGGCCGCTTCATTGAGCAGGGGGCCATGGCATGAATGATTTTTCCATCGTGCTGGCCAACCTGTTCCGGGCCAAGCTGCGCACCAGTTTGATGCTGGTGGCCATCTTCTTCGCCTTCCTGATCTTCGGCGTGCTGGCTGGGGTGCAGAATGGCTGGGACAATATCGGCAACAGTGGGGCCGATAACCGGCTGGTCACCACCAACAAGATCAATTTCACCCAGCCGCTGCCCATTTCCTATATTGACCGCATCCGCGCGGTGGAGGGGGTGGAGAAGGTCACCTATGCCAACTGGTTCGGCGGCTTCTATCAGGAACCGCGCAATGTGCTGGTGACCTTTGCGGTGGAGCCGGAAACCTATCTCGATATCTATCGCAGCGATTTCGCCCTGACACCGGCGGCCGAGGCCGCCTTCCTGGCGGACCGCACGGCCATGGTCGCCGGGGCCACGCTGGCGGAAAAGAATGGCTGGAAGGTGGGGGACAAGATCCCGCTGAATTCCAACATCTATACCAACAAGGCGACCGGCAAGCGCGTCTGGGATTTCACCCTGGTCGGGTTGCTGGAACCGGTGAAGGAAGAGGCGAACCCCAATTTCGTGCTGTTCCACCATAAATATTTCAATGAATCGGTGACCTTTGGCCAGAACACGGCCGGTTATGCGCTGCTGCGCACGGTGGATAAATCGGTCAATGCGGCGGTGGCGGAAAAGATCGATGCCATGTTCGCCAATTCTCCGGCTGAAACCGCCACCGATACCGAAAAGGCCTTCAACAAGGCCTTTGCCAGCCAGTTGGGCAATATCACCCTGATCATATTGCTGGTGGTGGGCTCGGCCTTCTTCACCATCCTGATGATCGTCGGCAACACCATGGTGATGGCGGTGCGCGAACGCGCGCGGGAAATCGGGGTGATGAAGACGCTGGGCTTCCGCGATGCCCGCATCTTCCGGCTGGTGCTGGGCGAATCGCTGCTGCTGGCCCTGCTGGGCGGATTGCCGGCGCTGGGGCTGGCAGCCGTGATGCTGGGGATGATCCGCCAGCTTGTTGCCCTGCCGGGGCTGGAACTCTCCCCGCCCTATCTGGCGCTGGGCCTTCTGTTCATGCTGGCGCTGGGCCTGATCACCGGGCTGATCCCGGCCTGGAAGGCCCTGCGGCTCAATATCGTCACCGCGCTTGGCCGGCAATAGGGGGAAGGGGCGGATGCGAATCCTCAATCAGATCATCGCCGTTTGCACCATCAACCTGAAAAGCCTGCCGCAGCGCTTCTGGCTGTCGCTCTCCACCGTGATGGCGGTGGCGCTGGTGGTGGGGGTGCTGCTGGCCTTTCTGGCCATGGCCGCCGGTTTCCAGCAGACGCTGAACGGTACCGGCTCGGCCAATGTCGCCCTGCTGCTGCGCGATGGCTCACAGCAGGAAGTGAACAGCAGCATCACCCTGGAACAGACCCGCCTGATTGCGGAGGCACCGGGCATTGTGCGCAAGCCCGATGGCAGCGCCCTGATGTCGGCGGAGCTTTATGTCATTGTCGATGCGGTGAAGCGGGCCAGCGGGCTGAAATCCAACATCCCCCTGCGCGGGGTGGGGCAGGATGCGCCGGCCCTGCGCGACGGCTTCACCCTGGTGGCGGGCCGGATGCTGCAGCCCGGCAGCAATGAAATCATCGTCGGTCAGGCGCTGAACAAGGAATTTGCCGGCTTCGATCTGGGCCAGGAACCCCGTATCGGTGGCGTCACCTGGAAGGTGGTGGGCGTCTTCGCCATGCAGGGATCGGTCTTCGAATCGGAACTCTGGGCCGACCTGCCGGTGGTGCAGGGTCTGTTCCGCCGGGGCTCCATCACCCAGACGGTGCGGCTGCGCCTGACCGGGGCGGACGCGCTGGTTGGGCTGCAGCGCTACAGCGACGATGAACCCCGGCTGAAGCTGAAGGCCTTCTCGGAAAAGGAATATTTCGCTGGCCAGTCATCGGGTACGGTGAAGCTGATCCAATATGCCGGCTGGCCGCTTTCCATCGCCATGGCCGTGGGGGCCTTGGCCGGCGCGCTCAACACCATGTATAGCTCGGTCGCCTCGCGCTCGCGGGAGATTGCCACCTTGCGCTGCCTGGGCTTTGGTGGGTTTCCGGCCTTTGTCGGCACCCTGGTGGAAAGCCTGGCGCTTTCGCTGATTGGCGGGCTGCTGGGCACGCTGGTGGTCTGGCTGCTGTTCGATGGTTTCACCACCTCCACCCTGGGCCAGGGCTTCACCCAGATCGTTTTCAGCCTGTCACTGACCCCGGCTTTGATGGTGCAGGGGGTGGTGCTGGCGCTGGTGGTGGGGCTGATCGGCGGCTTCTTCCCCGCCCTGCGCGCGGCCCGACTGCCCATCGTCGCGGCTTACGCCCAGGGATAGGGGAGGGGGGCGGCTTACCCCTTCAGAACCGTTCCGACAGCCAGATGGCGGCGCGTGCGCCGGCCTTGATCAGGCCGGACAGCACGGGATAGCCGGTGGCCAGCTCCGCCTCATGCGCCAGCCCGATATCGCGGTGCTCCAGTTCCTCGGCGCGGAACTGCTCAATGGTCTGCTTCAGTGGGGCCTGATCCGGCCCCAGCTCCTCGGCCTGGGCGGCATAATGCTGGTCGATCACGGTTTCCACCGCCACGGTGCAGGCCATGGCGGCCCGTTCCCCCAGCAGGGCCGTCCCAGCCCCCAGCGCCCAGCCGGCCACATGCCAGAAGGGCTGCAGCCCGGTGGGGCGTACCTGCTGTTCGGCGATCAGCCGGTCGAAGGTCTGCTTATGCACCTGTTCCTGTTCCGTCATATGGCGGATCAGGTCGCCCTTGGGCCCCTTGCCCAGCACGGCCAACTGGCCCTGATAGATGCGCACCGCGCCATATTCCCCGGCATGGTCCACCCGGATGATGCGATCCAGCGTGGGGGCCGGGTCGCCGGGCAGGCGGCGGGGGCGGGTGCTTGTCCCTGCCGCGGCCGTCCCTTGCCCCAGCGGGCGCGGCGTCAGCAGGGGGGCCGGCTTCACGCGCGTTTCATTCTGCTGTGGGTCGCTCATCATGCCTCCTTCTGCGCGCTGGCGGCGATAAAGGCGAATAGGGCCAGCGCCCCACTGAAGATGGCGTTGAAAGCGGCGATGGAAATGCCGAACAGCGACCAGGGGATTTGGTCGCAGCGGGTAACGGGGGCGGCCAGGATGGCGGCGCGCAAATCCTCCAACCCGCCGCTGCCGCCCATCGGGGCGGTGCAGGCGGTGAAGCCCTGCCACCAATGCTGTTCCACCCCGGCATGGAACAGGGCAACGCCAGCCCCGCAGAGCAAGGCCGTGCCGCCCAGATTCAACACCAGCCGTCGCGCCCGCGCCGGCGTGCCCGGCACCAGGCCGGGCAGCAACAGGGCGATGGCGGCGAAATAGGCCCATCGCTGCCACCAGCACATCTCGCACGGGGCCAGCCCGCCCAGATATTGCGAGCCGAAGGCGATGGTCAGGGCCGTCATGCTGGCGGCGATCAGCCCCAGCATCGGCAGGTGGCGGTGGCCCAGCAGGCCGGCGGCAGGTGTGGTGTCGTTCTGCATCATGCTGCTTATATAGCGGGCGCAGCCGCGATCCGGAAAGGCCCCGCTTGCGCCGGAGCCGGGGGCGGATGGCCGCAGCGATTTTTCTGCACGAAATCGGTTGACCGCGCGCCACAGTTCGTTCATATGCAGAGCCCTTGCGTCAGCAAGCCCGGTGCCCCCGTGGCGGAATGGTAGACGCGGCAGACTCAAAATCTGTTGCCGGCAACGGCGTGTTGGTTCGAGTCCGACCGGGGGCACCACTTTAAAATCCCAAAATATATCCGGTTGACTGCGCATCTCTGTGGGTGGCGCCCGTATCCTGCTTGTTGCTTGGATGCTTCAAGGATAGCTTCCTTTCCTCCATGACAAGAGAGGGAAGGACAAGCCCATGGTTTCCCGCCTGATCCATTCATTGCTGCTGGGGGCGACCCTGCTGGCGGCCCCGGCGCTTACCGCCCATGCTGCCGACCTGCCGGCGGCCTTGGCGCCCGTGCTGGCCGGCGACCATCGTTCAGAGGCGAATCGCGCCCGCGATGTCTGGCGTCATCCGGTGGAAACGCTGGATTTCTTTGGCGTGGCGCCGGGCCAGCGCGTGGTGGAGATCTGGCCGGGTGCCGGCTGGTATTCAGAGGTGCTGGGGCCCTTGCTGCGCGACAATGGCACCTACATTGCCGCCACGCCGGATACCAATGGGGCGTCGGATGGCATGAAGGCCTCGGTCCAGCGCTTCAAAGACAAGCTGGCCGCCCGTCCCGATCTCTATAAGAGCACGCAGGTGGTCGCCTTCGGCCCCAACGCCCTGGCCTTCGTCCCGGCCAACAGCGTGGATCGCGTGCTGACCTTCCGCAATGTTCATAACTGGATGGCGGCCGGCTGGGCCGAACAGGCTTTCAAGGCCATGTTCGCTGCCCTGAAGCCGGGCGGCGTGCTGGGTGTGGTGGAACACCGCGCCAATAATGACCAGCCGCAAGACCCCAAGGCCCCCACCGGCTATGTCCGTCAGGATTATGTGATCAAGCTGGCCACCGATGCCGGCTTCAAGCTGGTCGCGCTATCGGAAGTCAATTCCAACCCGCGCGACAGCAAGGACCATCCGCAGGGCGTCTGGACCCTGCCGCCGACCCTGGCCCTGAAGGATCAGGACAAGGCGAAGTACACGGCAATCGGGGAAAGCGACCGTATGACCCTTCGCTTCGTCAAGCCGGGGGCCTGATCGGTCAGCCATGCAGGGGGAGCGGTCATCTCCCCCTGCCCAAGCCCAATTTTCGGGCTTACATTGGGTTGGTCACAGGGATGCAACACGGTTTTCACTTTTCTTCAAAAAACCTGTTGCATCGGTTTTGCTGTGCGCCTATACAGCGCCTCCCACGACGACGGGCCGGACGGTTTGTCAAGTTGTGGGGCGGGGTGATGGTGGTTTTGGCCAGTATCACCGACGGTTCTTTGAAGGCTTCGGCCTTCGGACAAGTTAAGTGATCTATCGTGCTGTTGGGTGAGCTGTTCGCCAGACTTGGTTCTGGTGGGCGTTTTGCTTGATGGTCCGTTGACCGGTTTGGTTCTGTGCTTTTTGTAGCGCTTCGGCGCTGCGGAGAAAAAAGTTCAGGACGGTGAAAAAAACGGTTGACGGGTTGGTTGGAGGTGTTTAGAAAACGCTCCACCAACGACGGCGGCGCCGCTGCCGACGATGGATTTGCAGTCTCTGGCGGATGCGCTGGTTGATTGCGCGGCATGAACCTCCTGCTTTTGTGGGTGCCGGTGTCGACTGGGTTTCCGGTCGGGATGAAGGGTTTTCGGCTTTTGGGCCGGGTTCTTGGACAAGTAAATCGATTGAGAGAAGGGATGC
>NZ_JANLNL010000025.1:0-15033 GCF_027568365.1 Niveispirillum sp. BGYR6
GCTTCAACGCGTTCCCGAAGATCTTCTGAATACGCCTTGCCCATGATCCACCTCCGACAAAGATGAATCACATCCAGACCTTAAAGGGAATCCTTCGATTCCGCTTTCACGCGCGATGCTCTAGGTCCAGAGCCGGCCCGTCCGGGTGCGCCCCTGTCCCGGTGCCAGCATCGCCACGGGCGTGTCGTCGGTATGGATGACCGGGGCACCCCGCATATAAGCCCCGATCCGTTCGGCAAGCGGTGCTGCCCACCAGGCCGCGCGCCCAGAGCTGGTCCCCGGTGAGCGGACAGTTTTTGTTCGGCGTTAAGCTTGGTCCTGTTCAGTTCACGCCGCCAAACACGTTCTGTCCGCCCTTTGCCTGTATGCCTCATCGGGTGTTTGCCCCCCGAGCGCGGAATGCGGGCGTTGGTTATTGTAGTAATCTATCCAGCGTCCGATCCCGGCCCTGGCCTCGCTGCCGGTCTCGAAGGCGTGGAGATAGACGCACTCGTATTTCAGTGACCGCCAGAGCCGTTCGATGAACACATTGTCCATCCAGCGGCCCCTTCCATCCATGGAAACCTTGATGCCGGCATCGGTCAAGATGCCGGCGAACCTCGGGCTGGTGAATTGGCCGCCCTGGTCGGTGTTGAAGATTTCCGGCTTGCCGTGGCGGGCCATGGCATCCTGCAGGGCCTCCAGGCAGAAATCGATGTCCATGCAATTGGACAGTTTCCAGGCCAGCACCCTGCGCGATGCCCAATCCATCACGGCGATCAGGTACAGGAAGCCACGCCGCATCGGAATGTAGGTAATGTCCGTGCACCATACATGGTCCGGCCGGTCGATGGCAAGGTCCCGCAACAGGTAGGGCCAGATCTTGTGCTCGGGATGGGGAACGCTGGTCTTCGGCCGCTGGTAGATGGCTGCCAACCCCATCCGGCCCATCAGCCGGCGCACCCGCTTGCGATTGACGACATGACCCTGGCCCCGCAGATGGTGGGTCATCTGTCGGCTCCCGTACCAGGGCGTCTCCAGGAACTGGGCATCAATCACTCGCATCAGCGCCAGGTTCTCAGCACTCTCGCCCCGTACCGGTCCGTAATAATGCGACCGGCTGACCACAGCAGCGCGCATTGCCGGACAACCGACAAGCCGGGATGGGATCGGTCCACCATCTCCCGCCTCCGACCGGCGCTCATCGACCGGAGGCCTTGCGCAAAAAATCCCGCTCCACCACCAACTGACCGATCTTGGCGTGCAGCCGGTCGATCTCGGCAGCATCAACAACTGGACTGGCCTCGGCCTTCCCGGAAAACGACGCCGCCATCCCATCGATCGCCTGATTGCGCCAAGCGTTGATCATCGTCTGGTGAACACCGTGCTTCGACACAAGCTGCGCCATCGTCAACTCGCCCCGGATCGCCTCCAGTGCCACCTTCGCCTTGAAATCCGCTGAATATCGCTTCCTCTGTCCCGCCATGTCGCTCGTCCTTCAATAAGGCCGAACCAAGCTTACCAAACTGTCCGCTCACAGGGGACCAGCTCTGTGGCAATCCACCGGACACATTTGCACCGATGGCGGGATCGTGCGTCACCAGCAGCAGGGCGGTGTCATGTTCTGCGACATGCTGCATAAGCAAATCCATCACCTCCTGCTGCGTGATCGGGTCCAACTGCGATGTTGGCTCATCGGCAAAAATGAAGGCCGGTGAGAGAAGCAGAAGCCGCAGCAGAGAGATGCGCTGAAGCTCGCCACCCGAAACCTGATCCGGACGGCGCTGAAGAAGGTCGGGGGTCAGCCGCAGCCCGGCCATCATCGGCGCCACTCTGCCGGGGTCCAGACGGTGTAAACTGATCAGATCGTTCAGCGCCCGCCCAAGGGGGATGCGTGGTGCGAAAGCGGCGGTTGGATGCTGATACAGTTTTTGAAAGCGCATTGTGGCGATCCAAGGTGCGCGGGTGACCTCACCCGCATCCACCGGGGTCAAGCCAAGCAGGGCATCGCCGAAACTCGTCTTGCCGGAACCGCTGGGGCCGACGATGGCGCGGCATTCACCTGCCTTGATGACGACGTTGATGTCCTTAAACAGCGTTTTGTGTCCATAGCGCTTGGTCAGCCCATGCGCTGTCAGGATCGCTGCGCCATCGGTGCGTGCTGGCCGGCGCGCCGGCCAGGCGGCGGGTTCGGCGGCCAGCAGACGCCTAGTATATTCATGGGCCGGTGCAGACAGGATTGTGCCGGCGGGGCCTTGCTCCACGATTTCACCATCCAGCATGATGATCACCTCACCGCCCAGGGCCCGGGCGACATTGATGTCATGGGTGATGGTAAGCAGTGTCCGCCCCTCCGCCAGGGCTGCCCGCAGCAGGGCGACAACGGCATCACGCAGCGCGATGTCCAGGCCCTTTGTCGGTTCATCGACAAGCAGAATGTTCGCACTGGCGGCGGTGGCGGCTGCAAAGGCGACCCGTTGTGCCATGCCGCCGGACAGCATAAAGGGGTAATGGCGCTCCGCTCCGCCAAGGCCAAGATGGCGCAGCGCGTCACCCGCCACGCCACGGGCGGTGCGGCGGGACAGGCTCCGGTATCCCTCCGCCACCTGATCGACGGCCTTCATCGTCGGGTCCAGTGAACGCCAGGGCTCCTGGGGGAGCGTGGCAAGGGTACGACCCCACAGGCGGTGTCGGTCCGGGGTGGTGGCGGGGCCCGCCACATCATCGATGACGATGGTGCCGGTCGCACTCAATCCTGGGGCCAGCGTGCCCATGATCGCCTGCGATACCAGCGACTTGCCCGAACCCGTCTCTCCCAGGATCGTCAGGCTGTGACCGCGCCCCACCGCGAAGGAAACATGGCGCACCAGATGTGCCTGGCGCGACCGGATATTAAGACCATCGACCACCAACGCCATGCTCATTGCGGCTTGTCCCCGGAGGCCAGAAGGGCAAGGCACAGCAGGCTCGTTGCCAGAAGGGTGATGGGGGCTGCGATCAGCCAGGGGGCGGCGCGATAATACGGGAAATATTCCGACATCATCTGCCCCAGCTCCGCGGTTGGCGGATGAATACCGACATTGATATAGCCAAGGGACGCGACAGCCAGCACCGTCGTCGCGGCACCGTAAGCCATAAGTGTCAGCAGCAGCGGTGCCACCTCTGGCAGCACATGGCGCCGGATGATGTAGGTTGCGCCGAAACCCAGCAGACGGGCGGCCTGCACCTCCGATCCGGCAAGGATCGGTCGCGTTGTCGCCCGGACGACGCGGAAATACTCAATCCAAAGGGTAAGCGAGATGGCGGCATAGATGAGCCATACCTCGCCAGGTGCAAAGGCGATGAGAAGGAAAACCAGCAACAGGCCGGGAATGGCCAGCATCATGTCGGCAAGGGCAACAAGAATGCGCTCCATCCAGCCGCCCCACCACGCCGCCGCCAGACCGGTCGATATACCGGCAATCGCCGCAGATGAGACGGAGAGCAGTGCCAGCAGAAAGGATATCTGCGCCGCCTGTGCCAGACGCGCCAGCAGGCTCCGTCCCAGATTGTCCGTGCCCAGCAAATCACCGCCACCGGGCGGCATCAGGGTACGGCCCAGGTCTTGCTGCGCCGGATCAAGGCCGATCAGCGCCGGGCCGGCCAGCGCAAAGGCGGCAATGGCGATCAACAATGCCGCAGCGATACGGCGTGGCCAGCCCCCCGTCATCGTGCGCGCATCCGGGGGTCGAGGGCAACCAGCACCAGGTCAATGACCATGTTGAAAAGGACGAAGAGGATCGCCATGACAAGCACGGCACCTTGTATCAGCGGGATGTCGCGCTCCCGTACCGCATGACTGAGGGCATGGCCGATGCCAGGCCAGGCGAACAGCGTCTCCACGACAATCACCCCTTCAATCAGATAGACAAACTGCATGGCAAGATGCGCGATCACCGGCACTGCCATATTGCGTACACCATGCCGCAGCACGACCGTGCTGAGCGGCAATCCCTTTGTCAGGGGGAAATGAAAATATGCCGACCGTGCGACATCGATCATCGCCGAGCGGACGACCCGGCTGGAAACGGCGGCAAGCCCGAGGGCAAGCGTGAGGGCGGGCAGAATGATCGTGCCCCGCTGCGTATGCCCCGCCGCCGGCAGCCAGTGCAGGCTGGCGGCAAAGATGATGATCAGGATAATACCGGTGGCAAAGGGCGGTAACGCACGCAGGAGGGCCGAGCCAAGGAGGTTGAGCCGATCAACCAAGCCACCCGGGCGCAGTGCGGCGATGATGCCGATGGGCGGCCCGATGAACAGGGAGAACAACATCGCCAACCCTGACAGTTGCAGCGTATGGCCAAGCTGTTCCCGGATCAGCCCCCAGACCGGCTTGCCCAGCGTATAGGATCGGCCAAGGTCGAACCGCGCCAGGGCGCTGACGGAGGAAAGCCACGCAGCCGCCATGGGCTTATCAAGGCCCAGTTCCGCCCGGACCTCCGCCGCCGCAGCCTGTGTCGTCATTTCCTGCCCATAGCGGCCACTCGCGATGTCGAAGGCGATGTCGCCGGGCAGGAAACGTACCATGAAGAAGCACAGGCTCGACACGAAGAGGGCGGCAAGCAAAGCTTGCAGAACCCTGCGGCCCAGAAGGGAGGCGATGGATCGCATCAGTCCGCCCACCGCATTGCGGCCATGTTATAGCTGCGCTCAAGTGCATCGACCTGCACATTGGCCAGCCGCTTGTCAAAGGCTGCGATACGCCTGTTGAAGATAAGGGGAATGACCGGTAGTTCCGCCTGTAAGGTCTGTACGATCTGCTGGCGCAATGCTGCGGCCCGTTCCGGTGCCGCGCCGGATGCCAATGTCTGCAACGCCGCAATCATGTCGGGATTATTCCAGCCCATCGCGCCCCAGTCCGCACCGCCCTTTGCATAATCCTGCATCAGGACTGCCACCGGGTTGGCAACCATCATGTGGTTGCGGGCAAACATCGCCAGTTCCAGGGTGCCATCACGATGCGCCGCAACGATCTCCGCCGGGGAGCATGGGATGATGCTGATTTCCACACCGATCCGCCGAAATTGCTGCTGGAGCGCGGCGGTGATGAGTGGCTGATCTGTGCGGGTGGCCAGCGACAGAAGTTTCAGGGCAAAACGCTCGTCGCCCCGCAGAAGGATGCCATCCGTCCCCGGCTGCCACCCCAATTCCGCCAGCAGGCGCTGTGCCTGTGCCACATCGGTGTAGAGCCGGGGCAGGTTCTTGTCGTGCCAGTCTGTGAAAAATTCTGGCAGCAACTGCGTCGCCGCGCGATCGGCATTGCCGAAAAGCCCGGTGGCGATGGCAAGCCGGTCAACAGCAAGGCTGAGTGCCTGGCGCGCACGGATATCGGCAAGAAATGGATGCCCGACATTGAGTTTGAGCAAGGTCGTGCGGGGGCTGGCTATATCGACGATATGAACATGGCCGGCGTCGCGCAACCGGCGCTCACTCGGCCAATCAAGGTCGAAGACAGCGTTCGCCTGCCCACTTTCCGAGAGTAAGGCGCGGGTTTCCGGACGGGCGGCGGAAAGGTAGCGTGCCCGATGGATTGCCGGGGGCACACCGCCCCACCGTTCCCAGGCTTCGACAGCAACCTCCTGCTCGGTTATCCCGGTTATGCGATAAGGACCGGAGCCGATGACCTGGACCGCCTGATCTGCCGCATCGAAGGAGGCGGGGGCGAGGATGATGGCGCTGTCATGCGCCAGTACGGGCAACAGCAGCGCAGACGGCGTGGCCAGCCGGATGATCACCCGCCCTTCCTGTACGGCAATACCGGCTATGGGAACAATATGCATCACCCCCGGCCGCTTACGGGCACGCTCCAGCATCCGGACGACCGGTTCCGCGGTGACGGGGGTTCCATCATGGAAATAGGCCCCAGGGCGCAGATCGAACCGCCATTCCAGCCTATCGGCGGACATTTCCCAATGCTGGGCAAGGCCGGCGGAGATATGGCCCCGGTCATCAACATTCACCAACGTCTCCGCAATGCCCAGCAGCGCATAGAATTTTCCGGCACTGGTCGGCTCGCGTTTGGTGGGGTGTGGGGCTTCAACGATCAGGAATTCACGATCAGCCGTCTGTTCGCCGGGGGAACAGCCGCAAAGCAGCCCCCCCAGGCCAACTGCGCCCAGCAGCATGTCACGCCGTGTGCAGCCACCCTTCATCGCTTCCGCCCTTTCATTTTATGGCATGGCCGGCGCCAGTTTCATGGCAAATCCCCCGGTCCCGGTCAGTAGGTCAGCCGGAGACTGCCATAGAATGCACGCCCGTCATTGGGGGAATGGAGCGGGGATTGCGTTATCCGGTCATAATAGACATAGGCCGTGCGATGGTCGGTAACGTTGCGGACCTCCACGCTCACCTCAATATTCGGCGTGAGCTGGTATCCCGCTTCGATGTTGAAAAGAGCGGCATCGCCGAAACGGCCATGGCTGTTGGAAGCATCCAGCTCATATTTGGACTGACCGTAGAAAGTCGTCGCAAGACGGAGCGGTTCGATCGGGCGGTATTCGATGCCCCCCGACACCAGATAGGCGGGGACATGATCGATCCGGTTGCCCGCAAAGCCGGGTGTCGTCGGATCTGGTACCACGATGATGCCCTTCTGCCAGGAAAAAGCCCCCCAGACATTCACCAGCGCCGACGGCCGGACGTTGATCTGGGCGTCGATACCCCTGCGCCGGGTTCGGCCCAGATTGATGAAATCGCCCGTGGCATTGCGCAGCACGATCTCATCCGAGGCCGTCTGCTGCCAGACGGCAACCCGGCTCTCGACCTGTGAACCCAGATTATATTTTACGCCGGCTTCCCAGCCGTCATTCACCGAGGCGGAAAGGCTCGACACCTGGGGCGGCACGATATAGCTGCCGACACCGAGACCGATCTGGAATGTTCGGCCATAATTGCCGTAGACGCTGAGCCCGGGTAACGGCGTCACAACCGCGCTGATTTTCGGTTGCTCAATCGTGCCATAATCATTGACGGGATAGCGCGTGTCATTGGCAACATTGAGATAGTGACCGTCAACCCGGTCAATGCGATAGGCGGGCGTTACCTTCAGCCATGGGGTTGGTTCGATGACAGCCTGCACATAACCGCCATAGACGTCGAGGATGAAACGACGGTCGAACACGCGTGAGCTGCGGACCCGGGCGGAGCCGAGCCAACGCTGATGGTGATTATCCTGCCGGTCCAGATTGGCGCCGCTCTCGATCCGGAGGTCGTGAAGGAAACTCTGCTCCGGATTATAATGCAGGGCCAGGCTGGCACCTTCCTGCTGTTCGTTCAGGTGTCGTTCCTGCTGGGATACGGTGGGGGCGATGCGGAAGAAACGCGTATCGTCGAAGCGGGTCATATAGATATTGCCGCTTGTTGACAGCGCATCGGTAAGCGTTGCCTCGCCCTGAAGGGTGAGGGAGTAGCCTTCCCGATCCCGCCCGTCATCGGCGTTGAGCGGCGGGGAATAGCGCGGCCGGGTCGCCGCATCTGCGCCGGACAGGAAGCCGCTGTCATTTCCATCTGATGTGAAATACCGCGCGATCAGACCGAAGCGCACATCATCGCCATTGTAGAACCATTTGCCCGCCGCGTTCTTGCGCCGCAAGGTGCCGCGATCCCGGTAGCCGTCGCTTTCCCGGTAGTCGAAGGAATAGTTCTGCGTGAACGCACCGGACTCCCGGCCAAGGGCAAGCTGGCCTTCATAGGTGCCCCAGGCCCCCACCGTCGTCTTTGCATCAAGATAGGTGCCACCGACGCGGGAGAAGATCGCAATATTGCCGGCAATATTGTGGAGGCCATAGCGTGCATCGGAGGTGCCGCGCACCACTTCCACCCGTTCAATATCGATGGGGGGCACACCATCCAGCATCCACATATAGCCATCATTGGCATTGCTGGGCACGCCATCGACCAGCAGTTTCACCGCCATGATGCCGCCTTCGGCATTGAAGCCGCGGAAAGACACCGCACCATTGGTGCCACCCTGGTGAAAATCAGTGACCAGGACGCCCGGCATCCGGGACAGCAATTTGAAGGTGGAATCGACATTCTGCCGCTGGGCGACATCTGCCCCCATAATGTCGACGGAGGTGAGAATATTCCGCAGCGGGCGATCCTTGACCCCGGTGACGATGATCTCGCCTATGGAGAAGCTCGTGTCACCCCCGGTTTCCGCCCGACCCTGTCCGATGAAAAAAATGCCGCCGATCAGAACGATGAAAGAACAATTCCTAAGACGCGATATCATTCAATGTCCCCAAGATGCCCCATAATTCCCTGACTTATTGACGAAAGTTTCCCCTTTTCCGCAAGCTAGAAACGGTTAAAGCGATAATGGTAACGGGTTGCAACAGCATAGCGCATCCCGGTGACACCACAAAGGGAAGCCCACCGTCGGCATCAAACGCGCTGCCCTGGCCGACAATATAATACCAATCTCCCTGGATCGCTCGCGATCCAGGGAGATTTTGCGTTCCCTCAGCAACTGTCTTTTCAGGCGGATTTGGCTTTCCATGGTTTTGCGTCCCTGACGATGGCATTGAGGACAGTGACGAGTTTGTGGACACAGGCGATGATGGCGAGTTTTTTGGGCTTTCCCCTGGAGACGAGGGAATCTCTGAATTCTTTGAATGACTTGTTATGTGTCATGGCGACGAGCGCGTCCATGTAGAGGACGGTTCTGACCTGTGGCCTTCCGCCCCTGATGGATCGATGCCCCTTGAATTTGCCGCTGTCTCGGTTGAAGGAGGCGACGCCGACCAGGGCAGCGATCTGCTTGCGGGTGGACTTGCCCTGGTAAAGTGGAGAGCCATCATCCTAAAGCTCGGGATTGATGGAGGTTTTGATGGTTCGAGTTAAGCAAGGGAAGGTCACGGCAGAATTCAAGCGGGATGCGCTGCGGATTTTGTCGACGAGCGGTCGAACGGCGGCCGAAGTGGCCGCCGATTTTGGGATTGGGAAATCGACGCTGCAGCGCTGGAAGACGGAAGCGACGGAGACGGAACTTCCGTCTGGCCCCCATCCGGACGTGGAAAAGGAACTGGCGCGGCTTCGGCATGAGAACAAGATTCTGCGTCAAGAGCGGGATTTATTAAAAAACGCGGCAGCCTTCTTCGCCCGGGAGACAAGTCGATGATCTATCGGCTCATCGATGCGAAGAAGGCGGCAATACCGGTTCGTCGGAGCTGTCGTTTATTGGGCGTGAGCAGTTCTGGCTATTATGCCTGGAAACGGCGAAAGCCCAGTCTGTTGATTTCCACGCGGAACTGACCCGGGAAGGCGGCTTATTTCCATTGAGAATTGACCCATGTGACCGTTCCCCCTTCGCGTTGAGCGACGGGGGGCACTGGAGTGATCGACATGGGACTTTTGAATGTCATCCGCCGTTTGGCCTTGCGTGAGAAGGTGGCGATCCGGGAGATCGCGCGTCGGACCGGCCTGTCGCGGAATACCATCAAGAAGTATTTGAACGCTGGGACGATCGAGCCGAAGTTCTCGATACCAGAACGTCCCAGCAAGCTGGACCCGTTCGCCGACAAGCTGGCAGGCTGGCTCAAGGCCGAGGCTTCCAAATCGCGCAAGCAGCGCCGAACCTTGAAACATATGCACGCCGATCTGGTCGCCCTGGGGTTCACCGGTTCTTATAACCGCGTTGCGGCCTTTGCCCGTGAATGGCGGGCGGAACGCCAACGCGAGCAGCAGACAACAGGACGCGGCGTTTTTGTTCCGCTGCGTTTTCGCCCCGGCGAGGCCTTCCAGTTCGACTGGAGCGAGGATTACGCCGTGCTGGGCGGTCATCGTACCAAATTGCAGGTCGCGCATATCAAACTGGCGTACAGCCGGGCATTCCTGGTCCGCGCATATCTGCTGCAAACCCATGAAATGCTGTTCGACGCCCATTGGCACGGCTTCCGCGTCTTCAGCGGTGTGCCGGGGCGCGGGATCTACGACAATATGCGCACGGCGGTGGATCGCGTTGGGCGTGGCAAGGAGCGTCAGGTCAATTTGCGATTTCTGGCCATGGCCAACCACTATGTTTTCGATCCAAGGTTCTGTAACCCGGCGTCGGGCTGGGAGAAAGGGCAGGTCGAGAAAAATGTGCAGGACGCACGGCCACGGCTGTGGCAGCCGATACCGGATTTTCCCGACTTGGCCGCGCTGAATGGTTGGCTTGAACAACGCTGCCTGGAGCTGTGGCAGGAGATACCGCATGGCCATCTCGTCGGTACCCTTGCCGATATCTGGGCGGATGAACAGTCCGCACTGATGCCGGTGCCGGTGCCGTTCGATGGGTTCGTCGAACAGAGTAAGCGCGTCTCACCGACCTGCCTGATCAGCTTCGAGCGCAATCGCTACAGCGTGCCGGCGTCTTTCGCGAACCGACCCGTCAGCCTGCGGGTCTACCCGGACCGGCTTGTTATCGCGGCCGAGGGAAAGATCCTGTGCCAGCATGAACGGTGGATTGACCGATCCCGTCAAATGCCCCGGACAATCTATGACTGGCGCCATTATCTGACGGTGATCCAACGCAAACCCGGCGCGTTGCGCAACGGCGCCCCCTTCGCGGACCTGCCGGCGGGGTTCCGGCGATTGCAGGATCAGATGCTGCGGCGTCCCGGTGGAGATCGCGACATGGTCGATATCCTTGCCCTGGTTCTGCAGCACGATGAGCAGGCGGTGCTGGCTGCGGTCGAACTGGCCCTGTCCGACGGCGTCGCGACCAAAACCCATATCCTGAACATCCTGCATCGTCTGATTGATGGCAAGCCGACCGACGGGCCGACCATCAGCGCACCGCAGACCCTGCTCCTGCGCCATGAACCCAAGGCCAATGTCGAACGCTATGACGACCTGCGTGCCCGCACTGCTGGAGGCCGTCATGCGTCATGACCCCGCCAGCGCTGCCATTGTCATCATGCTGCGAAGTCTCAAGATGTATGGCCTGGCGCAAGCCGTCACCGATCTGATTGAGCAGGGCGCTCCCGCCTTTGAGGCCGCCATCCCCATCCTGAACCAACTGCTGAAAGCCGAGATGGCAGAACGTGAGGTGCGTTCCATCGCCTATCACATGAAAGCCGCACGGTTTCCAGCCTACAAGGATCTGGCAGGTTTCGATTTCCAGGCCAGTGAGATCAACGAGGCCACAGTGCGCCAGCTCCACAGCTGCGCGTTCATCGATGGCGCGCAGAATGTCGTGTTGATCGGTGGTCCCGGTACCGGAAAAACCCACGTCGCAACGGCTATCGCCATCCAGGCGATCGAACATCATCGTCATAAAGCCCGGTTCATATCGACCATCGAACTCGTCAACGCGCTCGAGCAGGAGAAGGCCAAGGGAAAAGCCGGGCAGTTGGCTGAAGCCATGACACGTCTGGATCTCGTGATTCTGGATGAACTCGGATACCTGCCGTTCAGCGCACCTGGCGGTGCGCTGCTATTCCACCTGCTCAGCAAACTTTACGAGCAGACCAGCGTCATCATAACCACCAACCTCAGCTTCAGCGAATGGGCCAGTGTCTTTGGCGACGCCAAGATGACCACCGCCTTGCTCGATCGCCTCACACATCGCTGTCACATCGTCGAAACCGGAAATGACAGCTTTCGTTTCAAGGCCAGCACTGCCGCAGCATCCGGCAAGAGAAAGGGAAATCCACATGCCTTGACCCAATCATAAACCAAGCCGCATAACTCAATGGTGGGTCAATTCTCGACGGAAATCCCGGGTCAGTTCCGCGTGGAAATCAACACTTGTCCTGAGAGCGTTGTATGGGAATGGAATCTGAGTTTACCATGTCTAACTTTTGCTAAGCTATACTTTGTAAAGGGCCCTAAACTTGAACCTTGGAGCGCGGTTTGAAACTGTGCTATTTTGCCAAGTATGACTAGGCAAAACACAGGAAAGCTAAACTTGCTTGAGCGGACGCTCCCTGACGGGCTGCTGGTGGATGCAGCCTGGATGGAGCGGCATGGCTATTCGACTAGCCTCCGCAGCCAGTATGTCGCAGCCGGCTGGCTGGTACAGCCGGTTCGTGGGACCTACAAGCGGCCGCTTGGCAAGCTGACCTGGGAAAGAGCCGTCATCTCATTGCAAGCATTGATGAAATATCCATTGATCGTGGGTGGCCGGACCGCGCTTGAACTGCAAGGGTTTGGTCACTACGTCTCTGCCAGCGGGCTAGGGAGCATCCACCTCTATGGTGACGAACCCCCGCCAGGCTGGCTTGCGAAACTGCCTTTCAAGGAGCGCTTCATCTTCCACAAGGCCCAGACCCTGTTCAGTGCAGCGACTGCCGCGGAGAGTCCGCTCAGCCTAGCAGGTGGCGATGACGGCGATGGTCCTGAACGAACCGGAGATCACGTGCGCCCGCTATCCATGAACGCGCAATGGCCTCTGCTGGTTTCCACACCTGAACGGGCCTTTCTGGAATTGCTGGATGAACTGCCGAAACGCGAGACATTCCACAATGTCGATGTGATCGCGGAGGGGCTGCGCACGCTCAGCCCAACCCGTCTCCAGAAGCTGCTGGAAGATTGCCGCAGCGTGAAGGCCAAGCGGCTGTTCTTCTGGTTTGCTGAACGACATGGCCATCGCTGGCTCAACCGGATCGACGGGGACCGTGTGTCGCTCGGCAGCGGCAAGCGCATGTTGGTCAAGGGTGGCCGGCTTGATCCGAAATATCTGATAACCGTGCCGGAGGATCTTGGTGCCCCTGTCTGATCGCTACCGGGCGCAGGTCGCACTCCTGATCGCCGTGATGCCGTTTGTCGCGGCGGAAGAGGATTTCGCGCTGAAGGGCGGCACGGCGATCAACCTGTTCGTCCGCGAAATGCCCCGCCTGTCGGTCGACATCGACCTGACCTACCTGCCGGTGGCCGGGCGTCCGGAATCCCTGTCTGCGATCGATGCCGGCATGAAGCGGATCGCCGCTGCCATCCGCAAGGGACTGCGCGGTGCGCATGTCATCGAAGTGCTGAACATACGCGAGCCGGTTGTCACGAAGCTGACCGTGCAGCGGGGGGATGCCCAGATCAAGATCGAGGTGACGCCCGTCCTGCGCGGCTGCGTCTTCGCACCGGAACTGCGCTCCGTGTCGGCTGCGGTGGAGGAGACCTTCGGCTTTGCCGAAATGCAGGTCGTCTCGTTCGCCGATCTTTATGCCGGAAAGATCGTGGCGGCACTCGATCGGCAACATCCGCGGGATCTGTTCGACATCAGGGACCTGTTGGCGAACGAAGGCGTTGATGACGAACTGCGCCGCGCCTTCATCGTCTATCTGGTCAGCCATGACCGCCTGATATCCGAATTGGTGGCGCCCCGTCGCAAGAACCTTACGCAAGAGTTCGCGCAGGGTTTCGAGGGCATGACGGCGGAGCCCATCACCCTTGATGACTTGGCGGCGGCGCGGGAGGCGTTGATTGCCACGATCATCGGCGGGATGCCGGCTGCGCATCGGAACTTCCTGCTGCGGTTCAAGCGTGGCGAGCCGGATTGGAGCCTGATCGGGCTTCCCGAAGCTGCGAACCTGCCAGCCGTGCGGTGGAAGCAACTGAACCTGGACAAACTTGCCAAGACTGCCCGGACACGTCTTGTCGATCAACTGGGCACAGCGCTGGCACCTTGACCGTGACAACACCCGTGACGCGCGCCTTGCGATGAAGAAGCGGCGGTAAAGGACGAAAGGGAGGGGAAGCTCTGTCCCTATGGGATTGACTTCGCGCTCATCCAGGGTATCGGGGGCTGTAACGTGTATTTGTGAGTTCGCCGCCGCCTTGTGCTGATCGTGGCCTGTTTGCCAATGAAGTCGGAGACCTTCTCCATGGCATTCTTGACCGGATCGGCAGCCAGATGGGCGTACCGGGCTGTGGTCTGTATCTGGGTATGTCCGAGCAGCTTGCCGATCATCGGCAGCCCTTCGCCCAGGAACAGGGCGCCGCTGGCGAACGAGTGCCGCAGATCATGGATGTGTACATCATCTAGCCCGGCTTTCTTGCGGATGCGGCGCCAGGGCGGCTGCAAGTCGGTCAGCCGAGCACCTTCCTTCGTGCCGGTGATGACCCAGGGATTGTCCTTTAGCCTGGGGATCGACCGCAGGATGGCAGCCACGGCTTCCCCGAAATGCACGACCTTCGCGCCCGTCTTAGAATCCGGCAGACGCAACGCGCGCGCCTGCCAATCCACATAGGACCATTTCAGGGGCATGATCTCGCCCAGCCGACAACCCGTCAGCATCAGCAACCGGACGGCGGCGACCACGGCCGGAGGCTCTGAACCATCCGCCTCAACTTCGGCCAATGTCCGGCCCAGGGAGGCATATTCATCGGCACCCAGGAACCGTTCGCGCTTCTCCTCACGATACTTCTTCACATGTAGGCAAGGATTGCTGCCGTCGGGCCGCAGCCCCCAGACCTCGGCCAGATTGAACATCTTGGACAGCACCCCCAGGGTCCGGTTGGCCTGGTAGGGGATATGCTGCAGGGATTGGTGCAGTTCCGCGACGTCCCGCCGCTCGATATCCAGGACCTTGCGGGTGCCGATCTCGGGATTGATGAACAACTCGACGGAGCGCCTGTATTCATACTGGGTGGAGGGCTTGCAGCGGACGGTGACATGTTCCTTGAGGAAGCGCTCGCCGAGCCCTTTGACCGTAGGCGATTTGCGAGCCACGTCCAATTCCTTGACCGGGTCGTTGCCAGCTTTCGCCTGTGAGATGATCTCGTGTGCCTTGATCCTGGCTTTCTCGGCGGTGACGGGGCCATGCGTGCCAATCGTCACCTTCCGCAGCCGGCCTTTGACCCGCGTCATGGCGACATAGACCTTGCGGCCCGACGGCCAGATACGCACACCGAAGCCGCGCAGCTCATCGTCCCAATGGATCGTTTCGACAGCTTCCGGCTCCAACTGTTCGACTGACCTGCCCCCTGGAAATGTGCCCGGCATAAAGTAGAGTCCTCCGATCGAAGGAGGGCTATTTGATGAAGAAGAGCCGTTCCAGCGAGGAACAGATCATCGGGATCCTGCGGGAGCAGGAG
>NZ_JANLNL010000026.1:0-12829 GCF_027568365.1 Niveispirillum sp. BGYR6
ACCTCATTCCACCCTGGGCGGGATGTCACCCGCCCAGTTCGCAACGTTCAGGACCGGGGGCATGCCCCCGGTCCTGAACGTCACTCAACCCCAATACCAAACCAGAGGTCTCTACTTATAAACGGTGAGGTTTTGGGGAGCAGGTCACAACGACAAGCGGCTGAAAGCGGGCTATCGCGCCCGCTTCGGCAGGCCCGTCCATGCCGACCTGCAAGCGATGCGTGTCGAACAGGGACGCCTGTTGCTGCTGGACGGTGCATCGGTGACGGATGCCTCCCTTACGGTCGGCTATGCAAATCCCAGTCACGTCGCCAGGCTTTTCCGCCGCGCCTATGGCATGACACCCAATCAATGCCGATAACCGGTTTCCGATTTTCGATAACTGTGACGTTGAAGTCTGGATATCTGATTTATACTCGTGGATGATGGGCCCAACGCTGGGCCTGAAACTTTGCTGGCATGGGAAAAGGTCAGGCAAAGAAATGTAGTTTCATCGGCAGGATAGCCGCCCCCAGCGCAGTGGCATCACCCGTAGCCTCAGACGCCACGATCCGGGGAAGCGGGCGGTTCAGGCCACGGCGGGGAATTTCTCGCAGGTTGATCCGCTCGATCATCCGGTTTGCCAGACCCTGTGGTAAACGGCCGCCCACGACAATCGCCTGGGGATCGACAATGGCGGCACAGATGGCGCAGACAAGGGAGAGGGAATCCCCGATCCGCCACAGCCAATCATCCACGGCTGGCGCCTCAATGCTGATCGCCGCCAGCATGTCGGCAATGGTCTCATAGGCTTCGCCTTTCAGGGCGAAACAGTGGCGCAGCAATTCCAATGTCGGGGAGGTGTAAAGCTGTGTCGGCAAGCTGGCGGCGAACTCCCCGGCGTTACCGTGCGTGCCGCGCATCAACCGACCATCAATGACCAGCCCGCCGCCAAAACCGGTTGCGACATAGAGATAGGCGAAATTCCGCGCCCAACGCCCGACACCAACCAGGCTTTCCCCCACCGCAGCGACATTGCCATCATTGTCCGCCCAGGCAGGCCGGTCGAACTCTGCCGCAAACAGGGCGGCGACATCGACATTGAACCAATCGTCCAGCGTATGGGGCGGGTTGAAGCGACCGGCATCCCCCAGGGCGAAACCGGTGATACCAACACCGATCCCCATCACCCGCACCGGATCAACCCCGGCCTGATCACATAATTGCCCGAACCCCTGCCTGACCACACCCAGCACGCCGGCCCGCGACATCGGCTTTGGCTGGGCAAAGAAATAACCCCGCTCCCGCCCCTCGAAATCCACCAGCATGACGGAAACCGCATCCGCCATCACCGAAACGCCCAGCATATAAAGCCGGTCGCCGTTCAGACTGAGCAGGGCGCTCGGCTGGCCCCGCCGCCCACGGGAAATGCGGACACCTTGCTGGAGGAAACCCCGCTCGATCAAATCCCCGATCACCCGCGACACGGTTTGCTGGCTGAAAGCCGTGCGCGCGACGATATCGCTTTGCGTCACATCATCCCCGGCGGCGACGAGCGACAGAAATTGCCTTTCCGTGGCGGTGACGCAGGGCCAAGCCTCCGCAGGATGCTCTAATTTCACCATCACCAGCCACTTCCGATCTGTCCAAGGCGGGCAAGATGACCCATTATCCGGCGGCTGGTCAAGGCAGGTTGACCATCCACACTAAAACTCACAGAAGGTTTATTGATGTATCGTCCATCCACATAAATCGGAGAAATTATAGATTTCCCTCCCGATCTGGCCAGAAGCCGTCATGTGAGCGGATTTTTTCACGAAAATATAGAAAATTAATAAGTTAAATACCTGTATAGAGTAATATCTTGCCAGGGTTAACCGCCCTCTGGCAGCGTGCCGGCTGGCCAATCAGGATGCGGGAAGGGGGGAAATCGGGAGCGTGGCGACGTGCGGATCAGGTGTCATACGGGGGACCAGACAGGTTTGGAGGACCAGCCTGTCCTGGCTGAGAGGGTGATGGCCAGAATCAGACAGATTGCCCCAGCCATGAGGGGGGCCCCAGTCATCAGGGCGGTGAGAATGCCGCTGCTTTCTGCGGCACGATAATCAAACAGCGACAGGATACCACCCAACACCAAGGCAGAAATGGCCTGCGCCATCTTGGAAGCGAAGGTGAAGCGACCGAAATAATGCAGGCTGCTCTGCGGATCACTTGCGGCAACCTTGGCCAGCAAGGCCCATAATACCATAAGCACGCCCCCACTGCCTGCCCCAAAGGCAAAGGCGCATAGCAGGAACGCCGCCTTGCCACCCGCAATGGCTAAGGGAAACAGCACGCTGGCCGCCATCAGCACCAAAGCGGCCCGGCGATAGACCAAAGGCAAGCCCAATCCGGCTACCAGCCGGGACCAGATCAGTTGTGAGGCCGCCTGGCCCACCCCCGCCGCCAGCATCAGATACATGGCCGCCGTCCCTAACCCGACAACCGGGGCGACATAGGCGATGAAATAGGCCTCCAACTTGCTGAATACGGACAGCAGACCCGAGACGACCAGGATGGAGCCCAGCACATAGCCCCACAGTCGGGGCGAGACAGGTTCCGCCAATTCCGGTTGGTGCCCTCCTGCCGGTCCGATTGCGGTTTGCGCCCGTCCTGCCAGATGCAGCAGCAGCGAAACCGCCAGCACCATCAGGCCAAGGCCAAGTGAAAACCACAGGAAATCACCAAGCCGCTGCCCCCGGCTGATTGCCGCGACCCAGGGGCCGACCAGGACGGCGATCAGAACAATGGCCAGCCCCGACCCGACATAGCGCACGCCCGCCACCTTGGTGCGGCTGTGATCATCGGATGTCACCAGCGTCATGATGGCGTTCTGTGGCACATCCAGCAAGGAATAGCCGACCCGGAAAAGGCAAAGCGTCATCAGCGCATGGGCGAAGCGAAGCTCCAGCGGCAGAGAGGGAGAAAGGGCGAAGATCGGCAAGGTCATGCCGCAGACCAGACTGCCCAGCAGCTGCAGCCTGGTGGCGTTGGCAAGGGTCTGCACCCGGTGACGCAAGCCCCAGCCCAGCCCCAGATCGGCAAAGGCATTCAAGATCAAGGACAGGGCAAGCAGCAGCCCCATCGCCGCCGCTGACAAACCCACCAGTTCGGTCAGGAAAAAGGCGAAAACCAAGTTGCTGCTATGCCAGAACAGGCTTTTGCCGAAATGGGCAACCCCATAGATGGTCAGGAACGGTAATTTCGACAGCGATAATCCCGCCATGGCCATCGGCCTCCGGTCACCTCACCCGGCGACAGGAAGCAAGGAAAAGAAGGTGGAGGCAAGCGGCAAGGTTGCAGCCCCCACCGCCGCGGCGCGGGAGGATACTTCCGCCGGCAGGATTTGGGGCAATGGCATGGCCCGCCCGCGACGGGCGGCGGCATCCAGCGCCGCATGATCAAAGGCGGCCTTTTCCGCCAGGCGACCAGAAAGGGCCGGCGGCAGACGCCCCCCCAGCACCACGGCCTGCACATCAAGAATATGCCCCGCTATCTTGGCCAGCACATGCAGCGATGCCGCAGCCTGTTCCACCCAGCCATCCAGGCCCGGCCAATCGGGATCAAAGCCTTCCACCAGTTCCGTGATCCCGGCCAGCGGCACCCCGTGGCTGATCAGATGCTGGCGCAGGCTTTCCAGTGTTGGGATGGGCAGGCCGGCATTGCTGAGAATCCCGCCCAGTTCACCAGCATTGCCGAAGCGGCCCCGGCGCAGGCGACCATCAAGGATCAAGCCGCCGCCAAAACCGCTGGCGACATTGACATAGACAAAATCATGGATCCGCCGTCCCACACCCAGCAGGGCCTCGCCAACGGCGGCGGCACTGGCGATATTTTCCACCTGTACCGACAGGCCGAACCGTGCAGCAGCAGGGGCGGCCAGATCGACCAGCGCCCAATCCTCCAGCTCCGGGCTGGGATTCACCTGGTCCCCCTCCCCGATAAAATACCCGGCAACGGCAATGCCGATCCCCACCAGCCGCTTGTGCGGCAGCATCCCGCGGGCCACCAGATCATCCATGAAGCCGGTCAAATTGGCATAGATCCCCGCTTGGGTCATGCCCGGCGCCGTGACCTGGGCCACCGCCCGCACCGCGCCGCCCAGATCCATCAGCACCGCCTCGGCATAATCGCTCATCACCGACAGGCCGATGCTGAAGGCGGCATCGCCTTGCAGTGCCACCCGGTTGCTGGGCTGTCCGCGCCCCTCTGCCACCGCTTCGCCAATCATCAGCAGGCCGGCACCCGCCAATTCTTCCGTCACCCGGAAAATGGCTGGGCCGGACAAGCCACTTTCCCGGATCAGGCTGGAACGTGTCAGCGGGCCGGTACGGCGGAGCAGCGACAAGACCGACTTTTCCCGGTCCGTCAGCCCCCAGACAACGGGAATGTCTGCTGCCGGGTGCAGGCGCTCTTTTTCAGGCAATCGGGGCAAGATGTCCGGTTCCAGCAACGGTTCAATTCCCTGCTTTTCTATCCCCGCGCACGGAATGTCGCAACGTGAAGCAAGAGCTTCATAAAAATATCATGCAGCATGATATATAATAGGCCATCCCCCCTCACCGTGGCTCCATCATGAAACGACACAACCCTCCCCATTCCCCCCGGCGCTGGTTTGCTGCCACCATCAGCCTGCTGGTGGCCGCTGCCGCCCCATCTTCCGCATTGGCGGATGAAACGGCGGATACGCCTGCGCTGGAAGAGATCGTCGTCACCGGCTTCCGGGCGGCCAACCGCGCGGCCGTCAAGGCCAAGCAGGATTCTGATGTCATCATCGATGCCATCAGCCAGGACGATATTGGCCGCCTGCCCGACCTGAACATCGTGGAATCGGCCCGCCGTATTGCCGGCCTGTCAACCGTGGGCGGGCTGGATCCGACGAAAAACCGAGATATCTACCAGCGTGTCACCATCCGGGGGCTGGACCCGAAATATAACCTGATCACCCTGGACGGGGTGCCGCTGGCCAGCAGCGAGTGGACGGTGCGCGGGGCGCGGCTGGAACAGTTCCCCAACTCCCTGGTCTCGCGCATCGAGGCGGTGAAGACCCTGACCGCCCAATATGATCCGCATGGGCTGGGCGGTCAGATCAACATCGTCTCCCGCAGCGCCTTCGATGCCAGGCGCACCTCTGCCCTGGCCGTCAATGCCTCTGGTGGGCTGAATTCCACCTCTGGCGATTTCATGAACGGGCGGCACCCCAACTTACGGGCCGATGCCACCGGTTCCACCCTGTTTGGCCGCGATGATCAATTCGGGGCCGTTGTCTCGGCTGAATATCAGAAACTCTGGTCGTCGGCTTTTTCCGAACTGCCGGGTGACACCAACGGCAATGGCTGGACTTATTATACGGCCTCTGGTGCCCAGACACCCTATGCCGCGCAATCCAGGGACGGCATTCTGGTGCCGATCCGCCCGCAGGATTTCCGGTTCGACAATAAACGCTCCCGGTTCAGCATCAATGGCAAGCTGGAATGGCGACCGAACGATACGGACCAGTTTTCGCTTTTTGCCGGCTATTACAAGGATAAGGATGACGAATTCCGGGCCGAGGTTCTGACCAATCCGGGCGGGGTGCCGACCGGCGTCACATCCAGCAACGGCAGCTTCCCCTTAGGTGACCTGCAGCAAGGTATTGTTCTACAGCCGCAGGAACGGGAAACCACGTTGGTCACCGGCAAAGGCAGCATGGCGCTGACCGATGATATCAAGCTGGACATGGCCGCATCCTATTCCGTGGCAGGCTATGATGAACAGCGCATTTTCCAGAAATGGGCCGGCAAGGTGACCCCCGGTCGCGTCAGCACCGGCACCCTGCCGGCGTTTGGCTATGATTATACGCTGGTGAATGGCGCCCCCCGCATCACCCACAAGAATGCCAACCTGGGTTCCGACCCATCGGCCTATAGCGCGCTTTATGTGCGTGATGTGCGCCGGGACAGCGATTCCCATATCGCCTTTGCCCGCACCGATCTTTCCTATAATGCCGATAAGGATGATCAGGGTTTCGGCGCCCGCCTGGGGGGCAGTTTCACCCGCACCTTGCAGAAATTCGACGGAAGCTATCAGGAACTGACCCCCGCCAATACCGCAGCCCAGACAGCCATTGGCGGGCTGGGGCCGGTGATTTTCAGCGACCGGTTCCCGTCCCGCGATCACAGCATCATGCCCTATCTGGTGATCGACCCGGACAAGGTGCAGAAGCTGGTGGCCAGCAACCCGTCGCTCTGGGTTGCCACCAATCGCGTGGCCGACAATTTTGCCGATGATTTTCATGATCTGGAGGATGTTTCCGCCCTTTACGGCCAAGCGCTGTTCCAGAGCGAGAGCCTGACCCTCAATGCCGGGCTGCGCTATGACAAGACCGACCTGAAGATCGACACCTGGCAGGTGCCCCCCGGTGCGGCGGCTGTGGATTATCGAAAATTCCGGCGGGATGCCGGCTACGATTACTGGCTGCCCTCGCTACTGGCCACCTGGCGCTTCAACGAGGAGATGCGGCTGACCGGTGGCATTTCCAAAACCATCGGACGCCCGGATTTCGGCCAATATGCCGCGCGTACCACCACCGCCGTCAATCCCTCCGGCAACCTGTCGGTCAGCACCGGCAACCCGGACCTGAAACCGCGTGAGGCGGTGAATTACGACATCTCCTATGAATGGTACAGGGGCAGCGGCATGATCTCCGTCGCCGCCTTCTACAAGGATATCAGCAACGAGATCTTCACCGGCAGCAATGATGTGACGAATGGCACCTATCAGGGGGTGACCTATCCGCTGATCACCTACAGCCAGCCCCTGAATGCCGGCAAAGCCCATGTGCAGGGGCTGGAGCTTGGTCTGGTTCAGGATCATTTTGATTTCCTGCCGGACTGGCTGTCAGGGCTGGGGGTTTCCGCCAACCTGACCTGGCTGGACGGTTCCTTCGATCTGCCCACCAGCAGCGGCGCCCAGGCCGTGGGCCAGCCCAAGGTCCGGGCCACCAGCGGCCTGATCCAGCAGCCGGACTATATCCTGAACACCACCCTGTTCTATGTGGTGCAGGATTGGGAGGCGCGGCTGTCGGTCAATCATATTGGCCGCGCCTTGCAGCAGGCCAGCCAGGACACGCCCGAACGTGACCTCTATCAGGAACCGCGCCTGCAGCTGGATATACAGTTTCGCTACAGCTTCAGCGACCAGCTGGACATGATCCTGCAGGGCCAGAACATCACCCAGGAAGCCTTTGAGGTTCGCCAGGGTCCAGGCCGTGCCTATCTCAACAACCTGTTCCCGGTCGGATCGACCTGGTGGGCCGGCTTCTCCTGGAAATCCTGATCAAGGTTGATGACCATGCAAAACAGAATGCGGTGGATGGTCCGTGCAGCCCTGTTGGGCCTATCCCTGGCGGGGGGGCTTACGGTATTGGCCGAAACCCCACCGGATGCGGACAATGTGCAGGTATTGGTAAAATTCATCCCGCGGGCCGGCAAGGCGGCGGATGGCAAAGTGCAGTTCGTGGCGGAAAGCTGTCCCGCCTGCCAGCAGTTGCACGATCCGGCCTATGAGAAGTTCAACAGCCGGGAAAGCATTCTCCAGCTTCGGGTTCCACGGGGGCGAGCGCTGGAACTGGCCTTCCGGCTGAAGCCGGATCAGGGAGACCGGGTTGCGGTCAATGACGCGATCCTGCCCACCCGGCGCGAAGGCGACCGGCTGGTTCTGCCGCTTCCGCCCCTATGGGAGGATGCGGAAGCTGCTTCCACAATGGAAACGGATATTGAGGAACCGGGGTTGGTGGTGCGGGTCGAACATGCCGATCCGGCCCGCCGCGCCGGCGCCTATGCGGACGGGCCGTTCCCGATGGTGGAGCGACGGGCCGCCGACAATCTGACCTTTGCCCAGCGGGAAGTGATCCGGCGCCTGAAACTGGGGGAGCATGTGGCAGAGGAAAAGATCGGCACCATTCAGCTGATGGGGTTTGACACCAATTACCCGGCAGGCCATCGCGATGCCCCGCCGCATATCCATATGCATCTGCGCTGGCCCCACAATGTTGGCACCCAGATCGGTCATTATTATCTGGATGGTACTGGCCTGCTGACAGAAAACCGGGGTGGCATCCGTCCGTTCAAAAGTTCAGAGCGGCTGTTCAAACGCGGGGAGACCATGCCTACCCTGGATAATCAGGGTCGCATTGTCTATGCCCATACCATCACGGCAGAGGGCTGGTTGCGTATTGACCGGCCAGAAGTGGGATCCTGCCTGTTATCGCCAACCGGCTCCGGGTTCCATGAAGGAGTGTTGGTGGATTGCGGGCCCTTGGGGCGCACGGATGTCCTGATGACCGACGATATCAAGACGGGCGTCATGATCGTGCGGACCGGAACGATCATCGAAACCTTCCGATATGATCCGGATACGGGCCGGCTGCTGACTGCCCTGACCGCACCGCCCCTGCCCCTGTCGGCCCGCCTGCCCAATTATTGATACCCGATCCTGCCAGGGGTCGCTCACCCCGATCCCTGGCATTAAATCCCGAGTAGAGTTTTTTACCTGTACCCCGTCGGAAAACCCTCGGCATTGAAGCATCACCCCGGGACATTCCTGCTCTTTCCCGAAAATCAGGGAAGGTTGATGGCCTAAATCTCGCCAGACTTCGATAAAATGTAACATTAAACACTCATAAGGAGTGATATTAAGTCCCGGCCGACGGGGCTTTTGCGAGGGGAGATCAGGATGCAAAAAAGGACAATATCGGCCCGACAGCACTGGCTGTCGGGGGTAACTATGCTCGCACTGTCGGCCACGGTGCCGGCGGCAGGGGCACAGCAGACGGAGCTGTTGGAAGAAATCGTCGTCACCGGCTATGCCCGGCAGAATGCCCGCGCGGTGGAAGCCAAGCGTGATGCGGCCCAGATCGGCGAATTCATGTCCGGTGACGATATCGGACAGCAGCCGGATTATAATATTTCCGACAGTTTCCGCCGCCTTCCCGGCGTCCAGACGGTTTTTGACGAGGATGAGGGGCGTTATGTCGGGGTACGGGGGCTCAACCCCAATTTCACTTTCGGCGCACTGGACGGTTCCGCCATCGCCACGGCGGAACGGGGCAACCGCCAGCTGAATATGGAGGCGATCCCGACGACGGCGGTAAAGCGCCTGGAGGTCTATAAATCCCGTACACCGGATATTGAAGGCAATGCCATTGGCGGGACCGTCAATCTGGTGACCCGTTCCGCCTTTGATTCCAGACGGACCTATATTGTCGGCTCGGCTTTTGTGGGAACGGGCGACAGCAAGGATGTGCCAGGCAAGAACTTCAACCGGAAAAGCGATGATGGCGTCAATTTCCGGGGCGACGGCACCTTTTCCACCCTGTTCGGGCCGGAAGAACAGTTCGGCCTGCTGCTGACCGGTTCCTTCAGCCGCAAGCGGCGCGACCAGGAACGCAACAATCCTGGCAATTACACGCTCAGCAATGGCGTGGCTGTGGCCAGTTCCATGCTCATGCAGGGCTATCCAAATACAGTTGACCGTTATGGCGGCACGGCCAAACTGGAATGGCAGCGTGATACGGATTTACAGGTCAGCCTCAGCGGCACCTATTTCTCCCAGGATGATAACGAAGTGCGCCTGTCGCACCAGCTGACACGCGGCACCGTCGATGCCGCCGCCACCGGCGGCAACAAGGCCCGCGTCAGCAGCGCCGGCGGCTTTGCCCGTTTCAATGATTTTCCCATTGAGAAGCCATTGAGGGTGTTCCAGGGCAATATCGATTGGAATGCCGATGAGAACCAGACGATCAAGCTGCGCGGTTCCTACTCGAAGGCCACATTTCTGGAAGCCTCCAACCAGCTGCAGTTCAACCTGCCCTCCTCCACCGCCAATGCCTATGACTATACGATCAAGGACGGTATTCCGTCCTTTACGCTGATCAACCCGTCGAGCTTCAACAATCCCGCCAATTATGCTTTTGCGTCCTACAATCCATACCGGGATAAAAGCGACGATGATATCCGCGAAGGGGCCATCGATTACGGCTTCAATACCGAACGCGGTGATCAGGGCTGGGGCTTTGGGGCGGGGCTGAAATATCGGGAAAATGAACGTAATTTCGATACCCGTCAGGAAATCTATCGACTGGCGCCGGGCCGCAGCTTGACCCTGGCCGATGTGCTGCTACCGAGCAGCTATGTGCCGATTTATTCCAGCAATCCGATGCTGATCATCGATTATCGCCGTTTCGACAATTTGAAGACCAGCAACCCGTCCCTTCTGGTCCGCGATGAGGCGGCCACGGCGCTGAACGCATTGCGCAATGATTATAAGGTGACCGAGAAGGTCAAGGCGGCCTATCTGCTGGGCCAATATGCAGGGGATGATTATACGCTGATCTTCGGCGGACGGTATGAACAGACCGACAGTTCGGTTGAGGGGTACCGGGTGGCCGGCAGCAGCCTGACGCCGCTTCGGCGCAAGGGTGATTATGATGATTTCCTGCCGTCGATCAGTGCCAATTACAATATCACCGAGGCGCTGAAACTGCGCCTTGCCTATGCCAAGGCCATTGGCCGGCCCAATCCCAGTGACCTGGGAACCAACGAAACCCTGAATCAGGCGAACCTGACCCTGACACGCGGCAACCCGGAACTGACGGCGCGCAAGGCAGATAATTACGATCTGTCACTGGAATATTACCTGCCGGACGATCAAGGCATCCTGTCCGCCGCCACCTTCTACAAGGACATCAAGAATGATATTTTCAGTGCCGCCATCGGAACCCAACTGATTGACGGGACACGCTACAGCGTCACCCAGCCACAGAACCTTTCCGGCTCCCATATCTATGGGGTGGAGCTTGGCTTTATCCGCAACCACCTGGATTTCTTGCCGGGGTTTCTGGCAAATTTCGGGATTTCCGGCAATGCCACCTGGCTGAATGCCCAGGCAGACCTGCCGGGTGGGGTCACCTTCGATCGTTTGACACAACAACCGACCTGGCAGGCCAACGCGGCCCTGTTCTATGAACAGGGGCCGTTCAAGGGCCGCATCTCTTACGCCTACACGGGAAAGCTCTATACAGCAATCAGCGCCAGCGATCCGACAAGTAACCGTTATGACAAGTCCTTCAACCAGTTGGATCTGCAGGCCCGCCTGCAACTGGGTCCGTATGACCTGATCGGCGAGGCCCGCAACGTCACCAATGAACATCGGGAAAATTACGATGGGCTGGGGGTGCGCGATCTGAACTATTTCGGGCGCCAGTTCTGGCTGGGCGTGGCCTTCAGGCTGTGAGGAAATGGCGGTCGGGTGCCCCTGCTGTGCGACCGCCATATCCCGTTGAGGAATTATACCAATCCGCCGAGGGTTTGACCCCTGGCGGATTGGAGGCCGGCGACCGCCGGCCCGCCGCACGTGCGGCGCAAGCCAAGGGCGCGGATGCGCCCGCCCGGCGACTGAGGGAACGCAAAATCTCCCTGGATCGGTCACGATCAAGGGAGATTGGTATTATGGGAATTCCGGAAATGACCATTATGAAAATACTCAAACGCCCTTTCCATCTGGGGGCGGGCCTGACATTCCTGCTGCTTGCCGCCTGTTCTCCGCTGCCAGGTATCCCGCTTGCCCCCGGGATCGGCTATGAACAGAAGATCGAAACCGGGGCTGTCCCCGAACGGGTCCATATCGTTTTCATTGATCTGCAACAACCGGGGTTGCGTTTCGCCGTGACTTCCGGTGACAACACACGCGGCATGGAACATGTCGCCCGGCTGACCAGCGCCTATCTGGTGGAAAGCCATGCACGGCTAGCCTTCAATGCCAGTTACTTCCTGCCTTTCCACGGCGGCAGCAAGGGCGGGGAGGATTATTACCCCCATGTTGGCGACCCGGTGAATGTCTCCGGTGCCGCCATCGCCCAGGGCGTGGCTGTCTCCCCAGTGGAAACCGGCCTGGATGACAGGGTGGACAGCATGCTCTGTTTCAAACAGGCGCGGGTGGTGATTGTGGATGGTCAGCAATGCCCGGCCCACTATACCGACGGTGTGGCCGCCGGCCCCCGGTTGCTGCGGGCCGGACAGGCCATTGCTTCTGCCCTTCCCTATGCCACCCAGCGGCATCCGCGCACCGCTTTTGGTCTTTCAAAGGATGGCCGGCGGGCCTGGGTGGTCATTGTTGATGGCCGTCAACCCGATAGCGCCGGCATGTCCTTGGCAGATTTGACAGCCTTGTTCGCGACCCTGGGGGCCAGCGATGCCATCAACCTGGATGGCGGCGGCTCCTCCACCCTGGTAACCGCTGATGGGCATGGGGGTGCAATGCTATTGAACCGCCCCATCCATACCGGCATCGTGGGGCGGGAACGACCGGTGGCCAACCATATCCTGCTGTTCGTGCCGGGAAAACCCGGCCTATTGCCCGATCTGAATGTACCCGCGACACCCTGAATTATACCGCGTCCCGGTGATCGGCGCCGACGACCGGGACGCGGCGCTACTGACCTGCCCAGAGGCGCAACGTCCATCAACCCGAGACGGAAAAGGCGACCTTGGGCCTTTCCGGAACCACCACCCGCACCGCGACCAGCTGACCTGCTCCCCAAAACATCCCCGTTTATAAGCAGAGACCTCTGGTTTTGTATTGGGGTTGAGTGACGTTCAGGACCGGGGGCATGCCCCCGGTCCTGAACGTCACTCAACCCCAATACAAAAGTAAGCGTCAGCCGTTCCCCGCGTTTTTTTTGTTTTTCAGGCGTTTGGCGGCAGCGTTTCTGCGGTTTGCGATGCGGCTGAGAGCGTATTGCATCGGGATTTCATCGATGGTGTGGGGATCG
>NZ_JANLNL010000027.1:0-2500 GCF_027568365.1 Niveispirillum sp. BGYR6
TGAGTGGCGCACGGGTGAGTAACACGTGGGAATGTATCCTTTGGTTCGGAATAACGTTTGGAAACGAACGCTAATACCGGATGAGCCCTACGGGGGAAAGATTTATCGCCAAAGGAGCAGCCCGCGTCTGATTAGGTAGTTGGTGGGGTAATGGCCTACCAAGCCGACGATCAGTAGCTGGTCTGAGAGGATGATCAGCCACACTGGGACTGAGACACGGCCCAGACTCCTACGGGAGGCAGCAGTGGGGAATATTGGACAATGGGCGCAAGCCTGATCCAGCCATGCCGCGTGAGTGATGAAGGCCTTCGGGTTGTAAAGCTCTTTCGCACACGACGATGATGACGGTAGTGTGAGAAGAAGCCCCGGCTAACTTCGTGCCAGCAGCCGCGGTAATACGAAGGGGGCTAGCGTTGTTCGGAATTACTGGGCGTAAAGGGCGCGTAGGCGGTTTTTCAAGTCAGGCGTGAAAGCCCCGGGCTTAACCTGGGAACTGCGCTTGAGACTGTGAGACTAGAGTACCGGAGAGGTGGGTGGAATTCCCAGTGTAGAGGTGAAATTCGTAGATATTGGGAAGAACACCGGTGGCGAAGGCGGCCCACTGGACGGTAACTGACGCTGAGGCGCGAAAGCGTGGGGAGCAAACAGGATTAGATACCCTGGTAGTCCACGCCGTAAACGATGTCGGCTAGACGTTGGGGCTCTTAGAGCTTCAGTGTCGCAGCTAACGCATTAAGCCGACCGCCTGGGGAGTACGGCCGCAAGGTTGAAACTCAAAGGAATTGACGGGGGCCCGCACAAGCGGTGGAGCATGTGGTTTAATTCGAAGCAACGCGCAGAACCTTACCAACCCTTGACATGCCTTGACCGATGCAGAGATGCATCTTTCCTTTCGGGGACAGGGACACAGGTGCTGCATGGCTGTCGTCAGCTCGTGTCGTGAGATGTTGGGTTAAGTCCCGCAACGAGCGCAACCCCCACTGTTAGTTGCCAGCATTTAGTTGGGCACTCTAGCAGAACTGCCGGTGACAAGCCGGAGGAAGGCGGGGATGACGTCAAGTCCTCATGGCCCTTACGGGTTGGGCTACACACGTGCTACAATGGTGGTGACAGTGGGCAGCGACCACGCGAGTGGAAGCGAATCTCCAAAAGCCATCTCAGTTCGGATTGCACTCTGCAACTCGGGTGCATGAAGTTGGAATCGCTAGTAATCGCGGATCAGCACGCCGCGGTGAATACGTTCCCGGGCCTTGTACACACCGCCCGTCACACCATGGGAGTTGGCTTTACCTGAAGCCGGTGCGCTAACCGCAAGGAGGCAGCCGACCACGGTACGGTCAGCGACTGGGGTGAAGTCGTAACAAGGTAGCCGTAGGGGAACCTGCGGCTGGATCACCTCCTTTCTAAGGAAGAGCCTTTCGTTTCGCCGACCTGCTGGATATTCCAGCATGGCTTTGGCCAACGGATACGCCGTCTCCGCATCCCTTCTCATGGATCGACAGTGAAGCCTGGTCGTTGACTGGGCTATCATTGTTGGGGTCACCAGCCTGATTGGGGGCGTAGCTCAGTTGGGAGAGCGCGTGCTTTGCAAGCATGAGGTCGTCGGTTCGATCCCGTCCGCCTCCACCAAGTTCCGTCGCATGATGTTGAGCTTGGAGGCAGTGATAAATCCATGAGTAGGCAATCGGATCGGTTGCAGGTTTACCTGTGACTGTAGGCAGCAAGGGCTGCCGGTTCTTGGACATCGTGAAAATGGTTTTGTGAAGTGTGACCAAGGGTCCGCTTTACGAGGGGTTGGGCTCTCTGCCGAGGGAGTTCGATCAGCAGTTCAGTCTGCGCCTTGTTAAGCGGAAATGATGCTGAGTGTTTTGCGTTTGTTGTGCGGGCTTGTCCCTGCGCGTGAGCGTAAAGAGAGATCAAGCGTCTTAAGGGCATCTGGTGGATGCCTTGGCACTGAGAGGCGATGAAGGACGTGGCACGCTGCGAAAAGTCATGGGGAGCTGCGAGCAAGCTTTGATCCGTGAATATCCGAATGGGGAAACCCACCTAGCAATAGGTATCCCAAGCTGAATACATAGGTTTGGGAAGCGAACCCGGGGAACTGAAACATCTAAGTACCCGGAGGAAAGGACATCAACCGAGACTCCGCTAGTAGTGGCGAGCGAACGCGGACCAGGCCAGTGGTCAATTCTACATAACTGGAACCGTCTGGAAAGTCGGGCCAAAGCGGGTGATAGCCCCGTACAGGTAAATCGGAATTGATCCTCGAGTAGGGCGGGACACGTGAAATCCTGTCTGAACATGGGGGGACCACCCTCCAAGCCTAAGTACTCCTCAGTGACCGATAGTGAACCAGTACCGTGAGGGAAAGGTGAAAAGCACCCCGACGAGGGGAGTGAAAGAGCACCTGAAACCGGATGCCTACAAACAGTCGGAGCCTCCTTGCGGGGTGACGGCGTACCTTTTGTATAATGGGTCAGCGACTTACAGTCGGCAGCAA
>NZ_JANLNL010000028.1:0-2188 GCF_027568365.1 Niveispirillum sp. BGYR6
TTCCCAGAGATGATAATCGAACCAGCCCATGGCGACCTGGACGATGTCGTGCAGCACCTTCAACGTGACGGAGGTCGGCACCTCCAATTCACGCCAGATCAGGGGATCACTGTCCTTCAACTCGATGCGCAGGGTGGCGATCTCGTGGAAGGATGTGGCACCGGGGGATGGGTCGGCCTGGTTCATGCCGGCGATTGTAGCGCCGGTTCCCGACAGTTCCAGGGGAGAAGTTCATCCAGGCGATTGATCGGATGGCCCTTGGCCATGCGGTCGATGGCTTCGGCCAGCCAGGCCTCCGGGTTCAGCCCGTTGAGCCGGGCCGTCTCCAGCACGGTATAGAGATCGGCCGCCCGCTTGCCGCCGGCCTCGGAGCCTAAGAACAGAAAATTCTTCCGCGTCAGGGCAATGGTGCGCAGGCTGCGTTCGGCCGGGTTGTTGTCGATGCCGATCCGGCCGTCCCCGGTATAGAGCAGCAGCGCCGTCCAGCGGCCGAGCGCGTACTGGATGGCCTTGGCCAGGGCGGTCTTCGCAGACAGGCGCGCGGCCTGGCTTTCCAGCCACACCTTCAGGTCGGCCAGCAGGGGCACGGCCAGGCGCTGGCGGGCGTCCCGACGCTGCTCCGCCTTCTGTCCGGTGATCTCTGCCTCGATGGCGTAGAGGGCGGCGATCCGCGCCAGCGCCTCGCCCGCGACCGGGGAGCCCGTCGCCTCGAACAATTCATGAAATTTGCGCCGCGCATGGGCCCAGCAGGCCGCATGCCGGATGATGGGCACCCCGTCGCCCGTCCCATCCCCCGGATCAGGCGGCGCGCGGGTCAGGGCAATATAGCCGCTGAACGCGTCGGCCTGGATAACGCCCCTGTATTCGGCCAGATGTTCACGGGGGCGCTCGCCCTTGCGGTCGGGGCTGAACCGGTACCAGGTCGCCGGTGCCCGATCCCCGCACCAGGGCCGCTCATCCACCAGATAGGTCCAGAGCCGACCTGTCCGGGTGCGCCCCTGTCCCGGTGCCAGCATCGCCACGGGCGTGTCGTCGGTATGGATGACCGGGGCACCCCGCACATAGGCCCCGATCCGCTCGGCCAGCGGCGCCACCCACCAGGCCGCGTGCCCCACCCAGTCGGCCAGGGTGGCGCGCTCGATTTCGATACCCTCGCGGGCCAGCATCGCCGATTGCCGATAGAGCGGCAGACCATCCAGATATTTGCCCACCACCACCTGGGCGATCAGCCCCGCACCCGGCCGGCCGCGCGTGATCGGCAGATCAGGCGACGGGGCCTGCATAATGGTGGAACAGGCCCGGCAGGACAGTTTCGGCCGCACATGCCGGATCACCTTCAGCCGGGCCGGAACCTTCTCCAGAATCTCGGTCACATCCTCGCCCAGGGGCGAGAAATGCCGTCCGCCGCAGCCAGGGCACACATCGCCCGGTGCCAAGCACCACATCCTCACGCGGCAGATGCGGCGGTAATGGCTGGCGCACCGGCTGTATCAGGGGCCGTTCCGGACGGGGCTTGTCTGACCCGCTCCGCACCGGCGCCGCGGCCTCGCCTTCCTCCAGATCCTCCAGCAGCAGTTCCAGCTGCGCAATTCGACCGTCCAGCTTCTCCGACGAGGCCCCGAACCGCTGGCGGCGTAGGGAGGCCAGTTCCAGCCGATACCGCCCGATCAGCAGCTTGGCACCCGTCAATTCCGCCCGCGCGGAGGCCAGTTCCGCCTCCCGCTCCGCCAATGCCGCCCGCAGCCGGGCAATCTCCTGGGCACTGTCCTGCATCATCCGGGCAGTATACCAAAGCGCCGTTTGCCCGGCATCCCGCCGGACCCGCCCCCACCCTGAGTCACATCGCCACGGCCCTCAGCACGCCGCCTCGGGCGACCAACTCCGCAGCGGGTTCCGCCAGTCAATCCCCTCCAGCAGCATCGATAGCTGGGCCGGCGTCAGCGATACCGTCCCGTCCGCCGCCCGCGGCCAGACAAACCGGCCCTTTTCCAGCCGCTTGGCAAACAGACACAGGCCCTGACCATCCCACCAGAGAAGCTTCACCCGGTCACCGCTGCGCCCCCGGAACGCATAGATCGCCCCGCCATGCGGATCCAGCCGCAGCATCGTCTGAACCTGGGCCGCCAAACCATCCATCCCCTTGCGCATGTCCGTCACACCGCACGCCAGATAGACCCGGACCGGGCCG
>NZ_JANLNL010000029.1:0-1031 GCF_027568365.1 Niveispirillum sp. BGYR6
GGACGCATATCCTGCGGCCTTGAGGTAGTTCCAGCATTCGTCTGGATCGTAGAGGTCGCATATGTTTCCGATGGCCCTCCAGAGGTCGTCAATGGTCCTTGCGCCGATGCGTCGGAGGTGAGCTTTGAGCTTGGCGAAGGCCATCTCGATGGGGTTGAGGTCTGGACTATAGGGCGGCAAAAACAGGATCCATGCCCCCGCCTTCTCAATGATGGCCTTGGCCTTCTCGCTTTTATGGCTGGACAGGTTATCGAGGATGACGACGTCGCCCGGACGCAGCGTCGGCGCCAACTGGGTTTCGATATAGGTTTCAAAGAGAACTCGGTTCATGGGCTGGTTGATAAGCCATGGCGCGGTCAGCCCATCGCACCGCAAGGCGGCAATGAAGGTCTGGGTCTTCCAGTGACCGAACGGTGCCCGCGCCTTCAAGCGTTGTCCCCGACGGGCCCGACCGCGTGCCCTTGTCATCTTCGTGGTCGTCGCCGTTTCGTCAATGAACACCAGGCGATGGGGTTCTTCACGCATCCGGGGTTGACGATGCGTCCGCCAGACCTGCCGATCCTTTCGGACATCAGCGCGTTCGCACTCGGATGCCAGCAGCGTTTTTTTTGGTGCTGAACCCAGCCTTCAGCAAGGCCCGCGACAGCGAGGCTGGATGTGCAACCACGCCGGTGGACGCTTCCAGCTTCGCTGCCAATTCCGGCATCGAGATATCCGGCACCGCCTCCACCCAGGCGATCAGCCGCGGCAGATATTCCGCCAATTTACCGTGACCGGGGGGCCGGCCTTGGCGACCGGGGGCCACCGAACCCGTCGCCGCAACACGCTGCGCCAGCTTTACCGCGAAGCTCGCGCTCACGCCGAAATGCCGCGCGGCATCACGCCGGGAATAACCCGCCGCTATCCGCGCTTCAACGCGTTCCCGAAGATCTTCTGAATACGCCTTGCCCATGATCCACCTCCGACAAAGATGAATCACATCCAGACCTTAAAGGGAATCCTTCGATTCCGCTTTCACGCGCGATGCTCTA
>NZ_JANLNL010000003.1:0-483484 GCF_027568365.1 Niveispirillum sp. BGYR6
GCTTCAACGCGTTCCCGAAGATCTTCTGAATACGCCTTGCCCATGATCCACCTCCGACAAAGATGAATCACATCCAGACCTTAAAGGGAATCCTTCGATTCCGCTTTCACGCGCGATGCTCTAAGCGACCCTGGACGGGATATTTAGTGGGAAAGGGCCCCGCTGGTGTGGGAGACTCTTTTTTTGTGACGGTCGGGGCTTTACACTCTGGCCACCCTTCCCGATGGAGAGTGATCCTTCCCGGATGTCTGACCAGAAATTCGCCCTGCTTGGCCGACCGCGCCGCATCTGGGCGGTCGGCGCCATCCATGGCGATGCCGGCCGGCTGGCGGCGTTGCATGAGGATATTGGCGCCCGTTTTCAGGCGGGCGACCGGCTGGTCTATCTGGGCAATATGGTGGGCCGGGGGACGCTGGTGCGGGAAACCCTGGATGAGCTGCTCTATTTCCGCCGCCATCTGATGGCCAAGCCCAGCGTGCTGGCCAGCGACATCGTCTATCTGCGCGGTGGGCAGGAGGAAATGTGGCAGAAACTGCTGCAGCTTCAGTTCGCGCCCAACCCGCTGGATGTGCTGCATTGGATGATCGGGCAGGGGGTGGAGGCGACGCTGGCGGCCTATGGCGGTACGGCGGCCTATGGCATTGCCGCTGCCAGGGATGGGGCCGTCAGCCTGGCCCGCTGGAGCAATGATCTGCGCGCCGCCATGCGCAATGCGCCGGGCCACGGCGCCCTGTTCAGTGCCCTGCGCCGGGCGGCCTACACCTCCGATGCGCAGGGCCAGCCCACGGACATGCTGTTCGTCAATGCCGGGCTGGATACGGCCAAGCCTTTGCATATGCAGGCAGATATTTTCTGGTGGGGGGGCAACAGTTTCCCCCGCATCGACCAGCCCTATGGCAGCGTGCGCCGAATCGTGCGCGGCTATGACCCCACCCATGGGCAAGGGCCGCACCTGACGGATTTCACCGCCAGCCTGGATGGCGGTGCGGGTTTCGGTGGCCGGCTGGTCTGTGGCTGCTTCGCCCCGGATGGTGCCTTGCTGGAGATGACGGAGGCCTGACGGCCCGTCAATCCGGCAGGCCGACATCCCGCCGCAGATGGGGGGAGAGGCCATGGCGATAGGTCTCACCCCCCAGCAATTCCCCCAGGGTACGGGCCAGGGCCACCATCAGCGGTGGAAGGGGCGCGCCAGCGGCGCGGCAGCCCGACAAGGGATGGTCGGGCAGGGCGCAGGGGGGCGCTATGCCCAAGATGCTCTTGGTCATCATGATATCTCCTTGGAAGACAGGTAAGGATAGTTTGGCTTGTTGATGCCAGTTTGGGGCTGGTCAGCCCGGCTGACAAACGAGTAATCTGGCGATCATACAAAAGCTGATTTGATCCATGGGGGCTTGATGTCCGACCACCGCCTGCCGCCCTTGAATGCCCTGCGCGCCTTTGCGTCCGCCGCGCGCTATCTCTCCTTCACCAAAGCGGCGGATGAGCTGGCGGTGACGCAGGCGGCGGTCAGCTATCAGGTCCGCCAGTTGGAGGAGCATATCGGGCGGGAGCTGTTCCGCCGCCTGACCCGCCGGCTGGAACTGACACCGGCGGGGCTGGAGCTGCAGGCGGCGGTGGATGATGCGTTCGACCGTATCCGCAGCACCGTGGCCCGCCTGACGGAGGCGACGGAAAACAAGGTGCTGGCGGTGACCTGCATGTTCACCTTTGCCACCCAATGGCTGGTGCCGCGTCTGGGGCATTTCCAGTTACTGCGGCCGGATTTGGCCGTGCGGCTGGATAGTTCGGTGCGGGTGGGCGATCTGGAAATGGAATTCGATATTGCCATCCGCGCCGGCTCCGGCCGCTGGCCGGGCGTGCGGGCAGAATGGCTGATGGATTTCACCCTGACCCCCGCCGTCAGCCCGCAAATGCTTGAGCGGGCGGGCGGTGTGCGGGAACCGGCCGATCTGCTGCGCCTGCCTTTGCTGGATTGCCAGCATCCGGAGGATATCCTCTGGTGGCGGCAATGGTTCGCCCTGGCCGGGGTGAAGGTGGACAAGCTGCCGGGCGGCCCGCAATTCGATGTGCATGGGGTGACGGCACAGGCCGCCGCCATGGGGCAGGGCGTAGCCCTGGTCTGTCCGGCCCTGTTCGGGGCGGATATTGCGGCCGGCCGTCTGGTGCTGCCCTTCCCCGACATCATGTACCGGACGGACCGGTTCTATTGGCTGGCCTGTTCGGAACGCCGCGCGGATGAGCCGAAGATCCGGGCCTTCCGTGACTGGATATTCTCTGAAATCAACGCCTGTGCCGGGCAATGCGGCCTGCCGTTGGGGCCCTTGCCGTTGGCGCGCGCGCCAACGGCCGGATGACAGCCCTTGGGAGGGTGAAAGTCCCCTCCCAAGGGCCGCCCGCATCAGAAGCCGACGCGCAGGCCGGCACCCAGCGAATAATCCGGCTTGTCATCCACGTTGAACAGCGTGTTGCCGGAGACATAGAGGGCGGCCTTGTCCGCCACCGCCACGGACAGGCCGACACCAACCCGCAACCCGTTATTCTGCGGATCGGGCAGAATGGCGGTATTGCGGCCCAGCGGGCTGTTGCGCCGGTTCGACAGCACGGTGGTGTAGGTCTGGCCCTCGTCCCGGATCAGGTCTTCCTGATAGCTGACCCGCAGTTCCGGTACCACCATGCGGCCACCGCCCATATCCAGGCTGGTGGAAATCTGGCCGCCGACATTGAACAGCAATTGCTGTTCGGCCAGCTTGGGATGATCCAGGTTCAGATGCAGGGCGCCGGCTTCCTTCCAGGCATCCAGCTCCACCCGGTTATAGTTGAAGCTGACAATCGGGCCATAGCGCAGGCTGCCGGCCGTCTCGACGGAGCCGAACTCCACCCCCACATGATGGCCCTTGCCCTCGGTTTCGCCGGTGGCGCGCAGGTTATAGGCGAAGGTGTTGCGGCTGATATCATCCAGCGACAGGTCGCTGTAATGATAGCTGGCATCGGCATAGAACCCACCGGGCAGCGCCAGGCTGGCATAGGGGCCGACCGCCCAGACGGTGGCCTTGCCCCCGCCCAGATTGCCGAACTTGCCGTCGCTATGGGCATAATTGACGGCCAGACCGACGCGCAGCGTGTCGGAAACGGCATAATCACCGGCAATGCCGCTGGACCAGCTTTCCGGCTTGGACAAGCGCTTGGCATCCCCATCATCACGGGCAAAGACCGACCAGTTGCCACCGGCGGACAGTTCGAAACTGCCCTCGGCGCGCTTGGCCAGACCGGCGCGGATGGCCTGGGTGCGGCCGGTCAGATCGCTGGTGGCGGCATCATTGGCGGCCAGCGCCGTTTCCCCCAGCGCCTGCCCGATGGCCGGGCCGGTCAGGGCCTGGCTTTCGCTGGCCAGCGGATCGACATAGGTGGGCAGGGTCAAGCGATAGGCCAGCAGTGTGGTGTCATTTTCAACGCCGGAGGCATCCTTGTAGGACTGGCCAACCTGGGAGCCGTTCTGGGTAACGAAGTCATTATCGTTGCCGACGAACAGGAAGAAATCATCCAGCCGGGCGGCGTCCAATGCGGGCACCAGGGCCAGCGCCTCCCACTTTTCCGACAGGCATTGGGTGCGGCAATTGACATTGTTCGTGGCGCCATTGACCAGCCCGAACTTGGCCAGTTGGGTGGCATCGTTGATATCCACAAAGCTGGCAAACTGCACCGGCTTGATATCGGCGACCAGCACGCCTTTGGGCGCGATGGAGGTGCCATTGTCATAGGCGGTGCCGGCGATGTTGGAGGCGCCAGTGATGTCCAGCAGGTCGATGCGACGATAGAAGCTGGTCGGGCTGCTGTTGGGCGTGGCCCCGCTGCCATAGCCATTGCCATCGCGGGACAGCAGCAGGAACTGGGTATTGTTCAGCGCCAGCAGTTCCGACTGGGCCGCCACGCGGTTCAGGGCCCCGTTGGGGTTGCCGTTATTATTATACATTGGCAATTGGATAACATATTCGCCCTTCAGCACCGGGCTGGTGCTGTTGGAGACATCATAGGCCAGCAGGCGGGTGTTGCGGCGGGTGCTGTTCGTGCTGTTGATATCCAGATCCTGCACGGCGGCCGATTGCAGGGCCACCCACAGTGTCTTGCCATCCGGTGACATGGACAGCCCTTCCAGACCCTGATTGTTCTGGCGGCCGCGCGACGGGTTGACGGGAGTAGATTCCGCCGCCCCGAAATTCGGCGCGCCATTGCGCAGCGGCAGCAGGCTGTTGGGCGGCGCGATGGCGGAGATCAGTTTCCCGTCGCCGGTGAAGTGATAAATATAGGGGCCATATTCATCGCTGACCCAGATGCTGCCATCCGACACGCGCACGAACCCTTCCGGGTCCAGCGCCAGACGACCGGTGCCGGTCAACGGCAGGTTGGGCATTCCGTTGGCGGCGGGGCGATAGGTCAGGCCGCTGCCCGTGGAGGCCGGGTCCAGCCCGCTGAAGGGGGTGCCCTTGTCGTCGGTGAACTGCACCGTATCCTTCAGGGTCAGGCCGATCTGGTTCTGCTGTGCTGTAGCGGCGGGCAGGCTGGCCGTGCCGCTATAGGGGTTGAAGCTGAGCGACAGCACATTATAGCGCGGTATGTAATTCGTGGTGGAGGCCACGTTATAGCCACGGTCGGGCAGGGTATAGAGCGTGCCGGAATAGGAGCCATCGGCATTGCGCTGCCAGCTATGCAGGTCGATCTGCATGGCCGATATGGACCCGAACGTTTCCCCGTACTTGTCCCGTAGGGCGGCGGAAAGGCGCCCCACGCCTTGCAGCCCCTGGTTTGTGAAACTGGTGCCATTCAGCGTGACAGTGCTGGCAGACTGGGCGAAGGCAGGCAGTGTCACAAAAGACAGCGCGCTGGCCAGCAGCGCGCTGCGGATGGAAATCTTCATGATGGGCCCCCAACTTTATGTTTAAAGTTCAGGGGCTCATATCAGTTGGATATGATATTTCTGTTGCAGTTGATGTGAAGCATTTATTTCAAATGCTGATTTTACCGCGCCTGCGATAAATATTCCCCGGCACCGCCAGGGCTCAGAACCGCAGCTTGGTGGAGAATTTCAGGGCGGTCCCCTGTTCCTCGTGCCATTTTACTTCGGCATTCAGCCGCATATTGGCCACGCGGATTACCGGGACCGGTGCCTCCAGCCCGACACTGCCGCCGGTGCCGGCCAATTGCGCCTTCATGGCGGAAATGCCGGTCATATTGGCGATCAGGCTGCCGGCCATCGGCCGGTATTCCATGCCCAGCGTGGAATAGGGCTGGTGCCCCAGATCGGCCACACCGGCGGTCAGGCGCCAGCCGGTCTGCCCGGTGGCGCAGGCGCTGCCCCAGCTGCCCTGGACCGTGCCCTTGACGTTACCAAAGCCCCCGGCAACATCGCCCGACACGCTGTTGGGCAGCACATCCACGCCGCAATCGCGGCTGAACCGGATCGTCTGGCGGATTTCCTCCGTGCCCAACCGCATACCCAGCTTGGAATTCAGCCCCAGGGCGGAAAGCTGGGCGTCGGCCTTCAGCCCGGCTGCCTGATAGGCACGCGGGTCGGCGGCCAGCTGGATCGGGCTGGGGCTGTTCACCGAAGGCCGGTCGCCGGTGATCTTGGCCATGATGCCTTCATAGACCTTGCCAGCCCATTGGCCGAGCGTGGCGGCCATGGCCTTGCGGGCATCTTCCGGCTTTTCCGTTGTTGGGGCGTCGGCCAGGGCAGCGGGATAACCCAGGGCAGCGGCATCGGGGCTCTGGTAAACGCTGCTGGGCGCTTCGATCTGGTTGAAGCGCACCAGGAAAACATCAGACGGTTTGGGTTCGGGCTTGGTTTCCTCTGCGATCGCGGCCGGCATGGTCAGGAAAAGCGGCAGCAGGACAATGGCTTTGATTGGTATCTTCATCGCTCTGCCCTGCCTCCATCATCGATCATGCGGCACCTGCGAAAGGATCGCCCGGTGCTGGCCATATCCATCCCCTTTCCCGGCTTTCCGGGCGGGGTGGAAGGTGCCGGCGCATTGCGGCATCCCCATGGCAGGAACAGGGTCGTTCGCTTTCTTTCATCGGTCAAGCTGATTTCGCCCCAAAGCTTTCCCTTTGGCGCGGTAGTGGGGGGGGGCGGCGTTACAGGCCGCGCTTGAGTGCCATCCGGCCCGCGTCGCAAACGGTTGCGGATGCCGGATTGGGATTTTGCTGCAACGCCTGTGCCCCAAGGGTCACGGTTATGGGCGCTGGGTTCAATGTATAATTGGTTCTAAATTGGTTGGTATTTCTGATTTGGAAAAGCAGATTCTTTGTCATGCTGCCGGGCATGAAAAAGGGGGCGGTACGTGTGCCGTGCCGCCCCCCATTCCATTTCCCGCCCTGAACCCGGCGGTCAAACCATCAATTGTCGCCCATCTTCAAGGCGGCGATGAAGGCGCTCTGCGGAATTTCCACCTCGCCGAACTGGCGCATCCGCTTCTTGCCTTCCTTCTGCTTGTCCAGCAGCTTGCGCTTGCGGCTGATATCGCCACCATAGCACTTGGCCAGCACGTCCTTGCGCATGGCGGCGATGGTCTCACGCGCCACAACCTTGCCGCCGATGGCGGCCTGGATGGGGATCTTGAACAGGTGGCGGGGGATCAGTTCCTTCAACCGCTCGCAGAGCTGACGGCCACGATATTCCGCCTGGCTGCGGTGAACGATCATCGACAGGGCGTCCACCGGTTCGGCATTGACCAGGATGGACATCTTGACCAGATCACCTTCGCGATATTCTTCCAGTTGATAGTCGAAGCTGGCATAGCCCCGGCTGATGCTCTTCAGCCGGTCGTAGAAATCGAACACCACTTCGTTCAGCGGCAATTCATAGACGATCATCGCCCGGCCGCCGACATAGGTCAGATCCTTCTGCACACCGCGCCGTTCGGTGCAGAGCTGCAGCACACCGCCCAGATATTCATCGGGCAGCATGATGGTGGCCTTGATCCAGGGCTCCTCGATATGATCGATCCGCACCACATCCGGCATGTCGGCCGGATTGTGCATTTCAATCACTTCGCCATTGGTCATGTGCATCTTGTACACCACCGAGGGCGCGGTGGTGATCAGGTCCAGGTCGAATTCCCGTTCCAGCCGTTCCTGGATAATTTCCAGGTGCAGCAGGCCCAGGAAGCCGCAGCGGAAACCGAAGCCCAGCGCGGCAGAGCTTTCGGTTTCATACTGGAAGCTGGCATCGTTCAGGGCCAGCTTGCCCAGGCTGTCGCGCAGATGCTCAAACTCCGCCGCATCGGCGGGGAACAGGCCGCAGAACACCACGGGGATGGAGGGCTTGAAGCCGGCCAATGCGGTGGGCGCCAGCCGGCGCTCCTCCGTGATGGTGTCACCCACCTTGGTGTCGCGGATATCCTTGATGGCGGCGGTGATAAAGCCCATCTCCCCTGGACCCAGCTTTTCCAGGGCGATCTTTTTCGGCGTGAAGATACCCACGCGGTCCAGTTCGCGGGTGGCACCGGTGGCCATGAAGCGCACCTTCTGGCCCAGCTTCAATTCACCATTCACCACGCGGACCAGGATGATGACGCCCAGATAGGCATCGTACCAGCTATCCACGATCAGCGCCTGCAACGGCGCGTCACGGTCGCCCTTGGGCGGGGGCAGGCGGGTGACGATGGCTTCCAGCACGCCTTCGATATTCAGGCCGGTCTTGGCCGAAATCTCCACCGCGTCGGATGCATCCAGGCCGATCACATCCTCAATCTGCGTCTTCACGCGCGGCACATCGGCGGCGGGCAGATCGACCTTGTTGAGGACGGGCACGATTTCGTGGTTGGCGTCCAATGCCTGATAGACATTGGCCAGGGTCTGCGCCTCCACACCCTGGGAGGCGTCCACCACCAGCAGGGAGCCTTCGCAGGCGGCCAGCGACCGGCTGACCTCATAGGCGAAGTCGACATGGCCCGGCGTGTCCATCAGGTTCAACTGATAGGTCTCGCCATCCTTGGCCTTATATTCCAGGCGCACGGTCTGCGCCTTGATGGTGATGCCGCGTTCCCGCTCGATATCCATATTGTCGAGCAGCTGGGCCTTCATGTCGCGCGCTTCGATGGCGCCGCAGAATTCAATCAGCCGGTCGGCCAGCGTCGACTTGCCATGGTCGATATGGGCGATGATGGAGAAATTGCGGATTTTCGACAGGTCGGTCATGGACTCGTACAGGCCAGCATACAGGGTTGGCGGGGAAGATAGGGGGGAAGCGGCCATCTGGCAATGATTGCCGTGCGCAATGCCGGGCAGGGGTGCTGTGCGGCGGGTTGGGGGATGTGGAGTGCATGAAGTTGTAGATGGGCGCGGTAAGCGATATATTGCATTGATAATCGCGTTTTCATCTGTAACCTGAGGGCAGCCTGAAACGGGGTTGAAGCGGGCATGGGCTGGTGGTTGGTGATCACAAGGCAGCGACGGGTTTTTCCTGCCCTAGCCGGCGCGTTGATGCTGGTAACTGCTGCATTGGCCGGAAATGCAACCGTGCCGCCTGAACAAGGATTTGACGAGGTTGGACGCATCAAAACGGATGCGGCAACGGCGCTGATGTTTGACTATGGCCGCCTGCGTTTCTCTGCACGGCCGGCTGAACAACAGGCTGGCGGTGATTTGATCCGATGGGCGCAAGACCAGAAGGCCCAGGCCGCCGCCCTTGCCCGGTCCCAGCCGGGGGCCCCTTTCCAGCATTCGGATTTTGCGGAATGCCTGCTGGACGCGCCGGCAGCGTTTATCCTGGCCTGGAATGAACCCCTGTCCCCGACAATCAGCCCTGCGGAATTTGCCAGTGCGCGGGACTTGGTATTGTCCACCCTGCGGGAGGTGGAGACGGGAATAAAGGTGGAGGTTCAACAGCGGGTTGCGGCGGCGCCGACTGACCTTGCCCGCCGCTTGGCGGAGCAGGCCGCCATTGACCAGGGCTGGATGGGAATGTTGGCCTATAGTCGCTGGTCCCATGATGACAACGAACTGGCAACAGCGATTTACCTGCGCGTTGTTGAGGTGAAGAAATGCGACGTGGAGCGGCGCAATCGCGCACTGATGAGTGAGATCATGGACCGTGTCGGCTGGCCGACAGCCAACGCCCATGGGGCCGAAGCGGCCAGTGATGCCTGGCTGCTGGTCCAGCATGTCGACATGGACCCGGCGTTTCAGGCTCGCGCCTTGGCCTTGCTGGGGGCGGCTGTGCAGCGGGGAGAGGCAGACAAAAGGGACTATGCCTATCTCTTTGATCGCGTTGCTCTTGGGGGTGGTCGTCCCCAGCGGTTTGGCACACAATTCTGGTGTCGGGATGGGCGGATGCAGTTGAAGCCGGTGGAGGCACCAGAGCGCTTGGCACAGCTTCGGCGGGAGTATGGCCTACCGGAGAAGATGGAATATGAGTTGAGTGAGAAGAAATGCAAAGGGTGGTGAGGGCTTTTGCGCGGGGAGGCCATCGCTAGGATGAGTGACGCCAGCAGAATGGCCTTAATGGTTGCCGGCTTGTTGCATTTTTTGCGATTTATCCATTTTCGTGCTGTAATTTGAGATATTATGCGTCGCCTTTGTTTTGCTGGATAAATCGGAGGAAAAAATGGAGGGATTTATAATTCCACGGGATGATCGGAAATTATATGTAAGCATATTAATCGGTCTTTTATTTGTCGGATCGATGTATCTCGGGTATATTTGCGGGAAAGATTTTGCCCTGAATGAAAGAAGCCGGGCGGAGGCACAGCGGCCGGTGTCAGCCGCTGCGCCGTGATCCCTACTTTCCCTCCCCCTTCAACATCGCCTTGCGCTTTTCCGCCAGGGGGGAGACATAGCCCGGCACCTCTGGCGGCACATCCTCCGCATAGGCTTCCAGGGTGCCGCGCACGCCTTCGTCGGGGCCGTCGGTTGGCTGTTCCAGCAGGTGGGAATGGGCGCGTTCCACGCGCTTCAGCACGGCCTTCGGGATATCCTCCACCGTGCCGGTGATCTTGTAGCTGTGCATCCGGCCCATCAGCACGCCGTGCACCTCGCTCTGGCCCATGCGCATCCAGGGCCACCAGGGGGCCTGGCGCATGAAACCGGCATGGAAACGGGCGCTTTCCAGGGAGCGGTCGTCGATCTCATTGGTCGGCGTGAACAGGGTGAAATGTTCCGATGGGTTGACGCGCCGCCCGGTCGAAGCCTTGGGCCAGCCCTCCGGCGTCACCGGGTTGGTATATTCATGCGCGTAATCCCAGCTTAACAGATACTGGTCACCGATGCGCTGCCAGGGCAGCAGGAAGGGTTTGCCCTTCTGGGACTTGGTGCCCCCCTGGGTGCCCCCCTTGGTGCTATGGTCATTATTGACCGTTTCGCTGTCGCCGACCTTGAAGACCTTCTGTTCCAGGGTCAGCGTGCCGCGCCAGCGGTCATTGACGAAGGGGAACACCTCCACCCGCTCCCCGGTCCAGGGATTGTCCCAATGGTCGATGATCTCCCCCGTCGCCAGATCGGTGAAGAAACCGCATTCCTTGCCCAGCACCTTCAGCGAGCCATCGGGCTGCATGATGTTGCGGTTATTGCCGAAGCCGCAATAACCGAACAGGGGCACGGCGCGCTTGTCGCCAACAATGGCATATTGCACGCCCTGATAGCCCGACAGCACGGATTTCGGCCCCAGCGTGCCCCACATCTTGCCGAAGCCGTAGAGGTTCTCCCGCGGGTCGGTGATATCCAGCGGGCGGATATTCCCCTTGGCCGGTTTCGGTGTGGCGGCGAAACCGGGGGCGGCCGCCATCGCCCCCATGCCCGCCATGCCGCCGAAAATGGACCGCCGCGTCAGTGACCGCATGATCGCTTCATGGAACATCCTGCACCCCTGTTCTGCCTGTCATTGTGGGAAAGGCTGGAACGCCAGCCTTTCAGCCTTAACAATGCGGGGTTTGACAGGCGCGAGCAGGCGGTAAGCCGGCAACTGACCACCAGACGGAAAGCGATCAGTCGCGCGGCCGGAAGGCCCCGACCTTTTGCGGATAGCGCGGCCCCAGGGCCGATGGTGGGGCGGTAAGGGCTGCCAGCGGGGCGGCATCCCCGGCATCCAGATAGGCGCGCAGCAGGCCGGCGGCGTCATCGCCATACAGATCCAGAAAACCGTGCCCCCAGCCGGGCACTTCCAGCAGGCGGCTGTGGGGGGCGATGCCCTCGGCCCGCCGGCTCTGCACATCCAGGTCATCGCCCGTGACCAGCACCAGCAGGGGCTGGGTCACCCCGGCCAGCCGACTGGCCATGTCATAGGCGAAGGCGGCCTGATGCCCCCAGGCGGCCTTGCGCCCGCCCAGCAGCGCATCGGGGAAGCGCTCTGAAATCTCCTCCACATCCACGCCGGGGCGGTTATGGTGGTAATAGAAACCCTGCCAGCGATCCAGAATATGGCTGCCATCCGCCTGGGCTGGCCGTTCATGATAGAAGGCGCGGAACGGGGCGCGTTCTTCATCGGTGATGATGGGGGCGGCGACGGTGGCCAGACGGCGCACCCGATCCGGGGCCTGATTGGCCATTTCCACTGCGATCATCGATCCGGTGTGATAGCCCAACAGATCAACCGGCCCTTCCACCCCCAGGGCGCTCAACCCGGCCAGCAAGGCTGTTGCATAATCCCCGATGGAAGGCGGTGCCGCCGGCGCGTCCGACAGGCCGAAGCCGGGCGTATCAAAGGCAATGGTCAGCCGGTCCTGCCCCAGGCGGGCCAGCAGGTTCTCGAATACCCGTCCGCTCATCGGGCTCATATGGATGCAGAGTAGCGGCGGCTTCGAGCCCTCGCCGCCATCCGCTGGTCGGGCCAGCCGCAGATGCATCTGCCCATGGGGACCATCCACATAGGCGCGCCTGACCGGTACCATGGCTCTACTCCACATCCATTGATCTATTTATAGATCATTTTTTGTTTCAAGATGATGCCTTGCCTTGGGCGCTGTCAATCCCATCTCATCCCCATCATGCGCGATGAAGAAAGTTCTCTGCAGGGCCGTCTGGCGCGATATGCCCGGGTTGGCACTACCATGGGGGGCCTTGCCGCCAAGCTGGCCGGCGAGCGGTTCCTGGGTATCAAGCTGGAGCGGGAGGCGCACGCGGCGGAATTGCGGGCAGCCCTGGGGGGCTTGAAAGGGCCGCTGATGAAGGTGGCGCAAATCCTGTCCACCATTCCTGATGCCTTGCCAGCGGAATATGTGCAGGAACTGGCACAGCTTCAGTCCGACGCCCCCTCCATGGGCTGGCCCTTCGTGAAGCGGCGGATGCAGGCAGAACTGGGCGCTGACTGGCAACAGCGCTTCGCCGGTTTCGAGAAAGAGGCGGCGTCGGCGGCCTCGCTGGGGCAGGTGCATCGCGCCACCGCCCTGGATGGTGCGGCGCTGGCCTGCAAGCTGCAATATCCCGACATGCAGTCCGCTGTGGCGGCGGATTTACAGCAATTGAAACTGCTGTTCGCCGTCTATGCCCGCTATGACAAGGCGGTGCGCACTGACCAGATTCAAGATGAATTGGCCGAACGGCTGAAAGAGGAACTGGATTACGCCCGTGAGGCGCGCCACCTGACGCTTTACCGCCACATGCTGGCCGATGTGCCGGGCGTGCATGTGCCGGCTTTGCGCCCCGAGCTTAGCAGCGGACGGCTGCTGACCATGGAATGGGTGGCGGGCGTGAAGATCACCCAGTTCAAGGAGGCGCCGCTGGAACTGCGCAACCAGTTGGCCTTGCACATGTTCCGGGCCTGGTACGTGCCCTTTTACCGCTATGGCATCATCCATGGTGATCCGCATCTGGGCAATTACACGGTGCGGGCCGATCATACGATCAATCTGCTGGATTTCGGCTGTGTGCGCATCTTCCCGCCGGGCTTTGTGGCGGCGGTGATTGAGCTTTATGAGGCGCTGCGCGCACAGGATACCGACCGCGCGGCGGCGGCCTATGAAAGCTGGGGCTTCCGTAACCTGACGCGGGAACTGGTGGAGGTGCTGAATATCTGGGCCGGCTTCATCTATGCCCCGCTGCTGGAAGACCGGGTGCGGGCGCTGGAGGAAACCAATAATGGCCGCTACGGCCAGGCCACCGCCGCCAAGGTGCATGAGGAATTGCGCCGGGTGGGCGGCGTGGAAATCCCCCGCGAGTTCGTCTTCATGGACCGGGCGGCCATTGGCCTGGGCTCAGTCTTCCTGCATCTGCGGGCGGAACTGAACTGGTTCCAGCATTTCCAGGAACTGGTCGGGGGATTCAGCACAGAGGCCCTGGCGGCACGACAGGCGGCCGCGCTGCAGGTGGCAGGGCTGTAGGGGGATAAGCTGGGCTTTGTTTCTCGATTTACGGGAAAAATCAACCATTATAGGATGATCTTCGACTTTTGCCGGAGAGGGGAGTCCAGAGCAATGGGTGAGGCTTGCGAACCAAAAGCACGCGTCGGTATTTTGCGGATTGGTATTTCCTTTTTCAAAGGGGCTTGCGCCGGTTGGGCTGCGGTCATTCTTCTGGCGGCGACCGGTGACGTGCTGGGCCTTTGGAACGTGTGGTGACGCTGGAAGACTGTCGAAGGCGTCCGCGCGCGCGCGAGCGAATTTGCAGGAATGACTGAAAGCGGGTGACGGTGGGGCCAGCATTGCTGCCGGCCCCCGTACTCACTTCATTACCCCGCCAACAAACCCCGCAATTGCCGGCTGGCGACGGCCAGCATGGCGATATCCACGCTGGAGGCGGCGCGCAACTCGGTCAGCAGGCTGTTGATCCGGTCCAGCGGGCCCTGGCGCTGGGCGATCCAGCCCTCCAGCGGGCTCCCGCCCGGCTGGGCCAGCACGCGGGCCGTCAGCCGTGCCTGCAGGCTGAACAGATCATCCAGGATGGCCGCCACGGCCTGACGCTGCCAGTGATTGTCAGCCTTCACATCCAGGGTGCGGGCGCGCAGCGTATCCAGCCCCAGCCGGTCGCCCAGCTGGAAGTAAAGGGCGGCCACATCCGGCGCCGGCTTGCCGGTTTCCACCGTCACGGCGGCGATGTCGGTCGCCGCCGCCAGGGCGGGCAACTGGGCGATATGGGAAGCCAGATCGCCCGGCACCTGCTGTTCCGACCAGCGGCCCGCATGTTCGGCCACCCATTTCAGCGCCGCCGGAGACAACAGGCCAGCCAGATCGCCGGCCAGTTCCGCCACCACCGGGGCCAGCCGGGCAATCTCCGCCTGGATATCCAGCGGATAGGCGCCATGGGCCAGCACCCAGGGCACGGCACGCCGCATCAGATGCCCGGTATAGAGCATCATTTCCGTCTGTGCCGAGGCTGGGGCCTTGGCGTCCAACGCCTCCACCGCATCCCACAGGGCGCGCAGGCCAAAGGCATCGCGCACCACCAGATAGGCGCGGGCCACATCATCGGCCCCACGCCCGGTCTGTTCCACCATTTCCCAGGTGAAGGTGGGGCCGACGCGGTTGACCATGCCGTTGGTGACGGCGGTGCAGATAATTTCCCGCCGCAACTGGTGCCCGGCCACCGCGTCTGGGAAACGATCCTGCAGGGCCTTGGGGAAGTAACGCACCAGATCGCCCAGCACGGCCGTATCGTCGGGCAATCCGCTGGCCAGCAACTGGTCGTACAGGTCGATCTTGGCATAGGCCAGCAGCACGGCCAGTTCCGGCCGCGTCAGCCCCTGGCGGTTGGCCACGCGGGCGGCCACCTCCTCATCATCGGGCAGAAACTCGATGGCGCGGGACAGCTTGCCGGCCTTTTCCATGGTGCGGGCAAAGCGGGCCTGATCCTCCAGCGTATCCGCCGCGTTGGCCTGGGCAATGGTCAGCGCCTGGGTCTGCTTGTAATTGTCGGTCAGCACCAGGGCGGCCACCTCATCGGTCATTTCCGCCAACAGCTTGTCGCGCTGCTCGCGGGTCATGCCGCCCTTGTCCATCACATCCCGCAGCAGGATCTTGATATTCACCTCATGGTCAGAGGTGTCCACCCCGGCGGAATTGTCGATGGCGTCGGTATTGATGGCGATGCCGGCTTGCGCCGCCTCCACCCGGCCGCGCTGGGTGAAGCCCAGATTGGCGCCTTCGCCCACCACCTTCACCCGCAGGTCACGGCCATTGATGCGGATGGCATCATTGGCCTTGTCGCCGGCATCGGCGTTGCTTTCCGCGTGCGACTTCACATAGGTGCCGATGCCGCCCAGCCACAGCAATTCCACCCGTGCCTTCAGGATGGCCTGCATCAGGGCCGCCGGCGTCAGCCGTTCATTGGGAATATCCAGCGCCTGGCGGATTTCCGGGGTCAGTTGGATGAACTTGGCCGAGCGGTCGAAAATGCCACCGCCGGGCGACAGCAGGGCGGCATCGTAATCCGCCCAGGAGGAACGGCCCAGATCGAACAGGCGCTTGCGCTCCGCCCAGCTTATCGCCGCATCTGGGTTGGGATCGATGAAGATATGGCGATGGTCGAAGGCGGCGATCAGGCGGATATGGCGCGACAGCAACATGCCATTGCCGAACACGTCGCCCGACATGTCGCCCACACCGACAACGCTGAAATCCTCCCGCTGGATATCCTTGCCCCGTTCGCGGAAATGGCGCTTCACCGCCTCCCACGCGCCGCGGGCGGTGATGCCCATGCCCTTATGGTCGTACCCGGCGGAGCCGCCGGACGCGAAGGCATCATCCAGCCAGAAACCGTAATCGCGCGATACGCCATTGGCGATGTCGGAGAAGGTGGCCGTGCCCTTGTCGGCGGCCACCACCAGATAGGGATCGTCACTGTCCAGCCGCACCACATCGATGGGCGGGATCACCTCCCCCTTCTTCAGGTTGTCGGTGATGTCCAGCAGGCCGCGCATCATGGTCTTGTAGCATTCGACCACTTCGGCCATCAGCGCCTCACGCCCCGCCGTGGGCGGCGGCGGGTTTTTCACCACAAAGCCGCCCTTGCTGCCCACCGGCACGATCACCGCATTCTTGACGATCTGCGCCTTGATCAGGCCCAGGATTTCGGTGCGGAAATCCTCCTTGCGGTCGGACCAGCGGATGCCGCCGCGCGCCACCTTGCCGCCGCGCAGGTGGATGGCTTCCACGCGCGGGCTATAGACCCAGATTTCCCGCCAGGGGCGGGGCAAGGGCAACTCGTCAATCGCGGTGCTGTCCAGCTTGAAGCTGACATAGGGCTTGGGCGCGCCATCCGCCCCTTTCTGGAAATAATTGGTGCGAAGGGTGGACCGGATCAGGTTCAGCATCCGGCGCAGGATGCGATCCTCATCCAGGTTGGAGACACCATCCAGCGCATGGTCAATCTCCAGGATCAGGCCCTTGCGCTTCACATCCACCGCATCGCGGCCAAACTGCGCCAGGAAGGCCGGATCATGGCTGACGCGGAACAGGTCGATCAGCCGGCGGGCAATGCCGGCATGGGCGGCCAGCGTATTCTCGATATATTCCTGGGTCAGGTCGAACTTGGCCTGTTTCAGGTACTTGGCATAGGCGCGGAAGACCACCACCTCCCGCCAGGACAGGCCGCCGGCCAGCACCAGCCGGTTCAGCCCGTCGCTCTGTGCCTCCCCGGTCCAGACGCGCAGGAACGCATCTTCAAAGGCGGTCTTCACCTTTTCCAGTTCCACCGCGCGCCCGTCGGCGGTCAGCATGTCGAAATCCTGGATGAAGATATTGGCCGGCTGGTCCGGCACCTCCACCTCATAGGGGCCGCCTTCGGCCAGGATGCGCAGGCCCAGATCTTCCAGCATTGGCAGAACCTTGGACAGTTCCACCGGCGAGCCGGATTGATAGACCTTGAAATAAAGCTGGTTACCCTCCGCCTCCACCGGGCGGTGCAGGTTCAGCGCGATGCGCCCGGTGGCCAGCGCCTGTTCGATGCGGGCGATATCCACAACCGCCTCATCCGGGCCATAGGCTTCCTGATATGACGCGGGCAGGGCCTGGAGATATTTGCGGGCCAGCGCCAGCCCGGCAGCCTCGCCCTTTTCCTCCACCAGCGCCTGGGACAGCCGGTCGCGCCAGCCACGGGCGGCCTCAATCAACTGGGTTTCCAGTTCCGCCACATCCACATCCGGCACCGCACCATTGGTCTGGATGATCAGATGCACGCGGGCCAGCACGCTTTCCGACAAGGTGACATGGGCCTGCGAGGTGCTGCCGCCATAGGCCTTCTCAATCAGGCCCTGCAGGCGACGGCGCAGATCGGTATCGTAACGATCACGCGGAACATAGATCAGTGCGGAAACGAAACGGTTGAACGGGTCTTTGCGCACGAACAGGGCCACGCGCTGGCGGTCCTGCAATTGCAGCACGCCCAGGGCGATGTCATGCAGTTCGTCGTCGCTGATCTGGAACAGCTCGTCACGCGGGAAGGTTTCCAGAATATGCAGCAGGGCCTTGCCATCATGGCCACGCGGGTCAAACCCGGTGCGCGCCATCAGCCGGTTCACCTTCTGCCGCAGATAGGGAATGTCGCGGGATGACCGGTTATAAGCGGTGCTGGTGAACAGGCCGGCGAACAGCCGTTCGCCGATCTCTTCCCCCTTGTCGTTGAACAGCTTCACCATCACCGCATCCAGCGGCGAACGGCGATGCACGGTGCTGTCCTTGTTGGCCTTGGTGACCATCAGGAAGCGCTGTTGGCGCACGAAACTGCGCACCTCCGGTGGCAGGGTGGAGAAATGGCGCAGCCCGTCAAAGACGCTGACATCATCGTCGCGCAGTACACCCAGCCCTTGGCCGGCCTGGATCTCCAGCGTCGCCTCGCCATTATCCTGGCCGAAGCGATATTCGCGCACGCCGAGGAAGATGAAATGTTCCTCATCCATCCAGCGCAGGAAGGACAGGCCTTCGTCGATTTCCTCTGCCGGCAGGGGGGGGCGGCCGGTGCTGCTATCCAGCAGGGTTTCGGCCAGCCGTTCGCGCATGGCGGTGAAGTCGGCCACAGCGGCGCGTACATCGCCCAGCACCTTCAGGATGCCGCTGCGCAGCGCTTCCAGCTCTGCCGCACCGGCAATCTGATCCACCTCGATATGCATCACCGATTCGGCAATGGCGTCGCTGGGGGCGGCATCGGGTTCAAACAGGGTGGCGATTTTGCCGTCCGTCCCGCGCGTCAGGCGCAACACCGGATGCACCACCAGATGCACGGTCAGCCCATGGCGGTTCAGTTCAGCGGAAACGCTGTCCACCAGGAAGGGCATATCGTCATTGACGATTTCCACCACCGTATGGTGGGCGTGCCAGCCATCGGCATCCACGCGCGGATTCATCACCCGCACCAGCGTTTCACCCGGATGGCGGGTGCAGCCGAACTGCCAGATGGCGAGCGCCGCGCCATAGAGCTCATCGGCACTGGACCGCAGCATATCCTCGGCTGAGACATTGCGGTAGAACTGCCGCACGAAGGTTTCGGCCAGAACGACCTTCTCCTTGGGCAGGCGGGCGCGCAGCTTGGCAACCACCTGTTCCACCAGCTCGGACTTCCGCTGTTCGAGCTTGTACGCCATGACTTCTCTCCCGATGTCACCGGCTCTCTGGCCGGATTCTGTCCGGCCCGGCACGGTTTGCGGACCATACCTTGCCCCATTTTCGTGACAGGCAGGAAGGTGCAGACGGTTACAATCCCATGATCCGAAAGGCTTGTGCTGTTGGCGGGCTGGCATACGGCATTCCATTGCTTTACAAGCGGCAACGGCTTTCTTTTCGAATGCGCCGTTATCGCCCGATCTTCGAAGCTGGGAGGAAGCACCCCTTGCCCGTGGCCGACTCGAGTGTGCTGGGTCTGACCGCTGTCATCGTTGCGGTGACGGATGAGGTGCCGCGCGTGCTGGTGGTGCGGCGCATGACCCATGACCTCGCCACCCCCGAACAGCGCGACGCGACGGAAGGGCTGGACCTGCTGCCCTTCGGCCCCTTTGCACCGGAGCGCGACCGCACGCTGGAACAGGGCTTGCGCCGCTGGGTGCAGGAACAGACGGGCCTGCCGCTGCGCTATGTGGAGCAGCTTTACACCTTTGGTGACCGCTACCGCGACCCGCGAGAGCTGGAGGGCGGGGCGCGGGTAGTGTCCGTCGGCTATATGGCCCTGGTGCGCGAGGCGCCGCTGTCGGGCAGCGGGGCGGCGGAATGGCACGACTGGTACGATTATTTCCCGTGGGAGGATTGGCGCGACGGCCGGCCGGATATCCTGACCAGGGTTATCCTGCCGGCGTTGGAACGCTGGATCGCCGCCGCCCCCGATGCTGCCACCGCTGCCGCTCGGATCGAACGTGTCTCCACCACCTTCGCCGAAGAAGAACTGTGGGATACCGAGCGGGTGCTGGAACGCTATGAACTGCTCTACAGCGCAGGGCTGGTGGCCGAGGCCCGGCGTGACCGGGCCATCCGCCAGCGCTTAGGGCTGGCGCTGGATCAGGCGCATCTGGACGAACCCGATCTGGCGGCCCAACTGGGCACGCCGATGGCGCATGATAACCGCCGCATCCTGGCCGTCGGGCTGGGGCGGCTGCGCGGCAAGCTGAAATACCGGCCAGTGGTATTCGATCTGCTGCCGGCCCAGTTCACCCTGTTCCGCCTGCAGCGCACGGTGGAGGCCTTGTCCGGCGTGCAGTTGCACAAGCAGAATTTTCGCCGGCTGGTGTTGGCCGGTGGGCTGGTGGAAGCCACCGGCACGCATGAGGCCAATACCGGCGGCCGCCCCGCCGAACTGCACCGGTTCCGCCGCGATGTGCTGCGCGAACGGGTGGCGGCGGGCGTGGGCCTGCCCATGGTGCGGATGGTGGATTGACCCCCGGTTGGTTCAAGGGCGGCCATTGTCCATGGCCACCCCTGCACAGAACCTCACCAGGATTTCAACGGCCGCAGCACCGGCGTCTTTTTCAGCAAATGCCCGTCCATGCTGCCCAGCAGCCGGTCCAGCAGGGATACGGCGGTGCCCACGGCCGGACCCTTGTTCAGCATCACGCATTCCGCCCGCGCGGCCATGGCGGCATCCGTCATCTCCCCACGCGACGGCACACCGGATTTCACCAGATCCTCCAGCACCTGGGTGGCCCAGATCACCGGTACGGCGGCTGCCTCGCAGATCCACAGGATTTCCTCCTGCATTTCCGCCAGCCGTTCAAAGCCGATTTCCGCCGCCAGATCGCCGCGCGCAATCATCACGCCGAAGGGACGGTCGCGGCCGGCGCGGGCGATCAGGTCGGGCAGGTTGCGCACGGCGTCCGGCCGCTCGATTTTGGCCACCAGCCCCAAGGGTGTCGCCCGCGCCGGCAGCCGGGCCAGGGCCGCCTCCAGCAGGTCGATATCCTCTGGCCGGGAGACGAAGGAATAGCCGATCATATCGGCACATTCGATCACGGCGGCCAGATCGCGCTCATCCTTGGCCGTGAGCGGTGACAGGCCCAGGGCGGTGTCGGGCAGGTTCAGGCCCTTTTCCGGCTTGGGCTTCAGCCCGCCTTCCTTCACCCGGCCCACCCGCACCAGGGCCGCCCCTTCCCGGACCGCCTCCACCAGACCTTCCAGCTTGCCATCATCATACAGCACCCGGTCGCCGACGGCGACGCGGTTGACGATTTCCGGCAGGGAGACGGCGATGGCATAGCCGTCACCGGGCGGCAGCGACGCCCCTTCCACGGTCAGCCATAGGCTGTCACCGGCCCGCAGCTTGCCCTTTTCCGGGGCGGCCACCAGATCGCCGGTGCGGATCTTCGGCCCGGCAATATCCATCAGGATGCGGATGGGCCGGCCGACATCCAGGCTGGCCGCCCTTACATGGGCGGCCATGCTGTGCCAGGCGGCGGCATCATCATGGGCGCAGTTGATGCGGGCGCAATCCATGCCCAGCCGGGCCAGTTCCAGCACCATGTCGGCGTCTGCGGCTGCCTCGCTGGGCAGCGTGACCATGATGCGGCAGCGGCGATGCGTGTGGGCCGGGCCAAACAGCCCTTCCGTTGCCACTGCCAGCGCCTGCTCCCCGGCAAAAAACTGCCCCTCTGTCGGCAGCAGAAGGGGGGAGGGCGTCCCCTGCATCCCGGCCAGTGCCACCAGCACGGCATCCAGCGTCGGCAGCACCCGGCTTTCCAGCCGCCCCAGCGACGACAGGCCGAATCGCATCAGCCGGCGCTGCAATGGCCGCAGGTCGTGATGGCGCAGGGCCAGGTAATGGGCCAAATTGGCCAGCGGGCTGTCCGCTGCCGGCTGGCCCAGGCGGGCCAGGAAAGGGGCCGCCCCTTCCAGAAGGGTGGCGCGCAGGGCCGCCATTTCTGCCAACAATCCTGCCAGTTCCAGGCTGTCCCGGCTGGTCGGCTGACCGTCATCCATGTCCGCTGCTCCCCTTGGGCGAAGATGGGGGCAGCATAGACACAGCTTGTTACGCGGCGATGACCTGTCGCAAACAGCCAAAGAAAAGGGCTGGTTTCCCTTTGTGGAAACCAGCCCTCGCCGCCGTATCAACGGTCATGAATGATGACCGTTGATATCAGATATTATCGGCAATCCAGTTCTGCAGCTGGGTCTTCGGCAGGGCGCCGACCTTGGTGGCGGCAACCTGACCATCCTTGAACAGCATCAAGGTGGGGATGCCGCGCACGCCATAGCGGCCCGGGGTCATCGGGTTATCATCAATGTTCAGCTTGGCGATGGTCACCTTGTCGCCCAGGGCGGCGGCAATGTCATCCAGGGCGGGGGCGATCTGCTTGCAGGGGCCGCACCATTCAGCCCAGAAATCAACCAGGACCGGCCCGGACGCCTTCAGGACATCGGCTTCGAAGCTGGCATCGGTGATTTTGATCGGGGTCGTCATCATATCCTCGGCGGATTCGGGTTCTCTGCGGCCGGTCGGCCGCCTCTCGACATGAAATGTAGGCAGTGCCCTGACCCCTGGTCAAGCTGAACGGGCGCGCACGGCTGCACTGCGGCCAGCGGAGGGCGGCTGGAGGGAAAGCGAAGAGCACCATAGGATAAGACTGACATATTACCCTGAATATGAAATATTAATCGACTGAATGCAGTGCTAAAATCCCGGACAGTGATGTTGGGTGGCGGGCGCGATGACAGATGAGAGTGGTATCGCGCGGAATGCGCGGCTGGTGTCGGGCGATCAGCAGCCGGCAACCTTTCAGGAAAGGGGGATTTCCGTCCCCTTCACTACACCTTTGCTCAGCCAGGCCCGGTTACGCCGGGATGGCGACAATCGTTTTGAATTTCTGCTGCCCAATTTCACGGCAAGCAGGGGCAATTATGTCATGCCGATGAAGGGCCTTTCCTCGGTGATGACGCTGACGGTGCATGACCGTATCCTGTTTGAACAGATTGAGGCGCTGGAAAGCCATTCGCCGGAGCAGGTGCGCCAAGCTGTGCTGGCCGTACAGGCCACCGGCATCTGCGGGCCGGATGCGGCGGCCCGCGCGGCAGAACTGCTGGAACTGGACAGCCAGTATCTGGTGTTGACCCAGTTCATCCTGGTCACCGAACTGCTGAAGCTGGTGGGCATCGGGGCTGCCGACCTGCTGCGTCCGGGCATGAGCACGGAAGACAGCAAGCGCATGGCCCGGGTGGCCCTGGCCAAGGTGGCCGGCATGGTCGGCATCGCCCCGGATGAGCTGGCCAACCGGGTGGATGATCTGGGGGCGGTGGTGGCCCCCGTGGGCCTGTCCCAATGCCCCCGGCCGGGCCGGCTGCGCATTCTGGCCCTTCGGCTGGAGGCATTTGCGGCGGAATTGACGGAATGGGCGGAAGGGGACGGGTCAGAGGCGGCCCCCCTGGGTGTTCATTGTGCCGCCCTGGTGCGGCAGACATTGGCCCAGGTGCAACAGCGGATCGGCCGCCTGGATGTCCTCTGCCGCGACCCGATGCAGATCGTGCATGATGCTTCCCGCCTGCGGCAAGAAGTGGCCGATCAGGTCGGGCGGATCGCCTGGCTGCTGGATGGCTGGGATTACCTGCTGATTCTCTGGGATAATGTTCGCCATGGCACCCCTTCGGCCAAACGCGAACTGTTGGGTGAGCTTTCCTACATGATCCCCGTCATCCCGCGGGAGGAGATTGGCCCCGTCCTGACGGCAACCGCCGATATTGAGACAATCAGCCGGCTGCAGCGCCGCTGGGTGCGGGGCAGCCAGGATATGGGCACCGGCGTGCTGGATCTTGAGGCGGTCATGCGGATTGAAGCGTTCAAAGCGGCGATGGCGTGAGGGTGGGGATGGCAGCGATGAACCGGCCCCCGCAGTCGGGCCAGGAGCAGGCGACGGGAAATGCTGGCGGCGGCGATTGGATGGCGCTGATGGGCGATGCCAGTCGCTTGTCGGATGCCAAATTGCTGCAAATTTACCGCCTGCTGGATCAGGTCGGCGACAAGCCGGAGATCAGCAGCGTGTTCGCCGCCATCCGGCCGCGTCTGGCCAATCTGCGGCCGCCGCGCCGCCAGACGGCCTGCCGGCTGTTTTTCCGCCCGGTGGAAGACCTGCTGGATGATCAGGAAAATTACAGCCGTCGCCTGGGCCGGATCAGCCGCAGCACGCTGACCCCCTGCTGGCGGGCGCTGAAGGACAGGATACCGGCGGCCCTGCAACAACAGGTGCAGCAGGCGGTAAGCCGGATTGACCCCAATGATGGGGAGCTGTTGGCCAATCTCTGCGATCCGTTATGGCAGACCGGTGCCGAAATCCTGGGCTGGGTGCTGGCGGAATGCGACGCCAACCTGAAACAAAAAGTGGCCCTGTTCGGCCGTGACGATGATGTGATCCGCCAGCTGGAGGTGATCAAGGAAATCGTCAGCATCGCGGCCCCGGTGGAAAAGCTGAAATCCACCCTGCCGCCCCGTCCCATTGCCACCCTATCGGAAAGCCATCTGGAAATCCTGCGCAAGGTGCTGCTGGACATGGGCCGGGAGGATGTGCGCCAGACCATGCCGCTGGTGCGTGTGCTGTCATCACGGATGCAGCGGCCGGGCGATCTACTGCGCCTGCTGGGTGACCTGCGGCTGGGTGGGCCCCCGCAGGAGAAGGAGGTGATGACGCGGGAGATGTCTGGCTATATCGTCAGCAATCTGCTGCGCCAGACCAGCGGTCTGGCTTCTGACAGCCTGATCCCGCGGCAGGTGGAATTGGATGGGCTGGCCATTGTGGCCGAACGGCTGGCCGATGGGCTGGGCTCCATCCACGATATGGTGCAGGGGATGCGGGACAAGGAATTGTCCGCCAAGATGCAGACAGCACGGGGGGAAGTGGCGCAATTCGTGCTGAAGAATGTCTGTGACAAGGTCAGTACAGCGGCGATTGACGCCGTTTTCCCCACAGATGGCAAGGCCGCCGACATCGACACCATCAAGAAGGCTGAACAGCAGATGTTGGCCCTGCGCCGCGCCGCGCGGATGGCGGGGGCGCTGGGCATTCAGAAGGAAGTCTCCAACCGCATCACCGATATCAGGCGGCGGCTGGAACAGCAGACCAACGCCGCCTTGCGCAAGATGCCCCGCAACCGGGATGGCACCCTGTCACCAGAAGGCGCCCGCCATATGTTCAACAGCCTGCGTCTGGTGGAAATCGTTGCCGGATCAGAAGAGGCGGCACGGCTGTATAAGGAATGGCACCGGCAATATTGGTGAGGTGCCAGCCTGCCTCACAGCGGCATCCGTACGCCCAGCTTCAGGCCCTTGCCGGCGACGCGGATGCGGCTGGAGAGTTCGCCGGGCACCTTCGGCGGCTGTGGCGGACCGAATGGGTTGTCCGCTGCCTGTTGGGGGCGCAATTCCGGCTCTGGCAGGGTTACGGCGGGGGCAGGGGGCGGGGTGACAGCCGGGGGCTGATGCTTGCGACGGGGTGTCACGGCCTTTGCCGGCTTTTCCTTCACCTGCCCGGCCAGGATGCTGGTTTTGCTCTGGCCCTTCTTCAGGTGGAACTGGGTCAGCCCGCTTTGTGGCTGCGTGTCGGCCAGGGCGGTGACCGGAGCGGCGCCCAGCCAGCCGGCACAGCACATGACCACCCACCGGTAATGTTTGTTTCCCACCTGGCCGCGCATCGGAATTGCCCCTCCCATCGCACCATCAGATTCCCATATGAATGACGCGGCGGCAATGCCCCCGGTTCCCGCCCGACGCCCATCGCTGCATAATTTTCGAGGAGCAGGCCCCATGGCCGCCACTATCCGCATCGAAACCGACAGTTTTGGCCCGATTGAGGTGCCGGCAGACCGGTACTGGGGGGCGCAGACCCAGCGGTCGCTGCAGAATTTCAAGATCGGCGGGGAGCGGATGCCCAAGCCGCTGATCCGCGCGCTGGGCATTGCCAAGAAGGCGGCCGCCCGCGCCAATGTCGCGCTCGGCACGCTGGAGCCGAAGCTAGGCCAGGCCATCGCCGCTGCGGCGGAAGAGGTGATCGATGGCAGCCTGGATGATCATTTCCCCCTGGTCGTCTGGCAGACCGGGTCTGGCACCCAGACCAACATGAATGCCAATGAGGTGATCTCCAACCGCGCCATTGAGATGCTGGGCGGTGAGATGGGGTCGAAGAAGCCGATCCATCCCAATGATCATGTCAATCGCGGCCAAAGCTCCAATGACACTTTCCCCAGCGCCATGCATATCGCGGCGGCGGAGCAGTTCCACCATGCCCTGATCCCGGCGCTGGAGCAGTTACAGGCCGCCTTGGCGGCCAAGGCGGCGGAATTCAGCGCCATCGTTAAGATCGGCCGCACGCATCTTCAGGATGCCACGCCGATGACGCTGGGCCAGGAATTTTCCGGCTATGCCCAGCAGCTGGCCTATGGGGTGGAACGGGCCAGGGCGGCCCTGCCGGCCCTGCTGCGGCTGGCCCAGGGCGGCACGGCGGTGGGTACCGGCCTGAATGCCGCCGTGGGCTTTGATGTGGCCTTTGCGACGGAAGTGGCCGATATCACCGGCCTGCCCTTCGTCACCGCCCCCAACAAGTTTGAGGCGCTGGCCGCCCATGACAGTATCGTGGAAGCGTCGGGCGTGCTGAACACGCTGGCCGTCTCCCTGATGAAGATCGCCAATGATATCCGCCTGCTGGGCAGCGGCCCGCGTAGCGGCATCGGGGAGATCAGCCTGCCGGAGAATGAGCCCGGCAGTTCCATCATGCCGGGCAAGGTGAACCCCACCCAGTCGGAAGCCATGACCATGGTCTGCGCCCAGGTGATGGGCAACCATGTCACCATCACCCATGCCGGCGCCACCGGCCATCTTGAGCTGAATGTCTTTAAGCCGGTGCTGATCTACAACCTGTTGCAGTCAGTCCGGCTGATCGCCGATGCCAGCCGCAGCTTCGCCGAGAATTGTGTGGTGGGCATCACCGCCAATACCGACCGCATCGCCAAGCTGATGAGCGAGAGCCTGATGCTGGTGACGGCCTTGAACCCGCATATTGGCTACGACAATGCCGCCAAGATCGCCAAGAAGGCGCATCATGAGGGCACAACGCTGCTGGAGGCCGGGCTGGCGCTGGGCCTGCTGACAGAGGAACAGTTCCAGCAATGGGTCGTGCCGGCCCAGATGGTGCATCCGGGCTGACCCCGATCAGGGGGCTGCCACCGGTGCGGCCGCCCCCACGCCCGGCAGCACGTTAAAACCGCTGGGGAACAGCTGTTTGGCCACATCGGCCACCAGAAAGCGGAAACTGGCCTGTTGCGGGCCGGTTTCCCCCACCGTCTGGTCCCGTGCGGTGGCGCGGGGCTTGTCATTTTCGCAGAGGGCCGCCACCAGATGGGTGGTGCTGCGCAGATCCTTCAGGTTGGCCGGCGGGGCCGGCAATGTCTGGGCCTGGGCGGCGGCGCAGAGATTGCCCGTCGCCGCCTCTTCCGCGCCACGATGGAACAGCAGCACCATCCGATAGCGCCCATCGCGCTGGTAGCCATCGGCGCGGGTGAAATTGCGCGCCGGGTCCAGCAGATCGGGCGGCAGCGCGGCCAGCACGTTGCGGCGGAACTGTTCAGGCGGGATGTCCGTCGGGCCGCCCCGCACCTCCAGCGAGAAGCCGGGATCAGGCGGCTGGTTGGCGGTTTGCGCCAGGGCGGGGCCTGTCAAAGACACGGCGATGAGGGCGGTCAGCAGAATTCTGGACAAGGCGAAAGGCCTCCACGGGTTCGCACCAGGGATGGTTATCCGCGTCAAGAACGCGCCATCGCCCGGAATCGTTCCCTGTGGATTCATGCTCCGTTGCCTTGATCAGAACCTATAGGTTCTGATCAAGGCCCTCAATCGCCGGCGCCAACATCCGTTGGCTTGGCTTCACGCGGCACGCGCCGCGCGGCGGCGGTCGCCGCCGTACCAAGTTGCGATGCGTTCTGCTCATCGCAACTTGGTATCAGCCTTCCTCATCCTGTGCAGCGCGGCCGCCAGCATCGGCCACCCCGCACCAGGGTTGGCGCTTGCCGCCATTATAGGCGCGGGCAGCCCCGGCGCGGATCAGCGCCTCTGACACGTCGGTGCCATCGGCCAGCCGCACCTGCGCCCGCACCCGACCGCCATATTTGTCATAGACGACATTATACAGCGTGATGGTGCCCTTGCCCTGATCCACCATGGCGTCACGCACCAGCCCGGCCAGCTTGTCCTTGGCGGCGCGGGCCATCGCCTTTTCGGTGGCGCAGGTGGAGCGGCTTTCCGGCGTGTCGATCCCTTCCAGCCGCACCCGCGTCACCACCTCCTGGTCCAGCCAGACGGTGGCGCGCACGGCCAGCGTATCGCCATCCACCACCTCTACCACCCGCGCTTCCACCGGCCCGTTCAGGCGCGGCGCAGCCAAACTGGCGCCGGGCAAAGCCAGCGCCAGGGCAAACAGGGTGGTGGAAAACCAGCGGGGGAACACGGGGGATGCGGCCTTGGTTGCGGAGGGATCGAATAGTCCGAGCCTACCGCATTATGCGCCGCCACAGAAGCGATTTTGAGATCATTATCCTAAAGTGCATACAAGAGGGGACGATCATCCCCTTCGTGCATACAAGTAGGTACAGATACAACCGGGAAGGTTAGAAGTCGCTGCACCGGCCGTTCACTTCCCAATCGCCATAGCGGGTCGGCTCCGGTCCCTCGCGCCCGCCAATTTCGCCGGGTGGCTGCTGGATGGCGGCGGGCCGGGCGGGCGGCGGCGTGTTTTCTGCCGTTGGCGTGGCCGCACCGGTGGTCTTTTCCTGATTCTTTTCCGTCATGGTCCGGGCCTTTCAGTCTGGTCTGCTGTTGATATGGCGCGGCCCCGCAATTCTGCCAAGCCTTGATGGAACGGGGGCGGCATTCCCATATCTCAAGCGACGGGGCGGTGATCCGCCCCTTGAATGACGGCGCAGAGCCGGAGGAGAGAAATGAGCGGCTATTTCCGTACCGCAATGTTGTTGGCGGGTCTGACCGGCCTGTTCCTGGCGGTCGGATTTATGCTGGGCGGCCAGGGCGGCATGATAATCGCCCTGGGTCTGGCGCTGGCCACCAACCTGTTCGCCTATTGGAACGCCGATAGGATGGTGCTGGGCATGTATGGTGCGCGCGAGGTGGATGCCGCCAGCGCCCCGCAATTTTTCGGCATGGTGCAGCGGCTGGCGCAGCGCGCCGGGCTGCCCATGCCGCGCGTCTTCGTTATCGACAATGACCAGCCCAACGCCTTTGCCACCGGCCGCAATCCGGAAAATGCCGCCGTGGCTGCCACCACCGGCCTGCTGGAGCGGTTGAGCCCGGAGGAGGTGGCCGGCGTGATGGCGCATGAGCTGGCGCATATCAAGAACCGTGACACGCTGATCATGACCATCACCGCCACGCTGGCGGGTGCCCTGTCCATGCTGGCCAATTTCGGCCTGTTCTTTGGCGGGCATGATAACCGCAACAACCCGTTGGGCATTGTCGGGTCCATCCTGGTGGCCATTCTGGCGCCGTTGGGCGCCATGCTGGTGCAGATGGCCATCAGCCGGTCGCGCGAATATGAGGCCGACCGCATCGGCGCCGAAATCTGCGGTCGGCCCGACTGGCTGGCCGACGCGCTGGAGGGCATCCATGACGGGGCGCGGCTGGTGCCCAACGTGGCGGCGGAAAATAACCCCGCCACCGCCCATATGTTCATCATCAACCCGTTGCACGGGCGCGGGGTGGACAGCCTGTTTTCCACCCATCCCAGCACGGCCGAGCGGGTGGGCCGTTTGCGGGCCATGGTGACGGGCAGCAGCCCCTTCAGCCCCCGCCGGTCCGGTGGCAGCGTGCCCAGTGCCGGCGGTGGCAGCCGCCGGCCGGGGCCGTGGGGGTAACTTATACCGTTACGAGGCTTTCTGCGATCAGCTCAGACAGGCCGATGGCGTTGGTGGGGTGGGGGATGCCGTCGGCGGATACCACCGTGTCAATGCCTGCCGCCTGAAAGGCCGCCATCCGTTCCATCGGGAACACGGCATGGACGGTGGCGGCCAGCACGCGGGCGGCGCCATGGGCATAGGCCACCTTGGCCGCATCGATCAGGGTGCTGCCGGAACTGACAATATCATCGACGAACAGCACGGTGCGGCCGGTCAGGTCGGTGCCATCAGGCAGACCAACGGAGACATCATGATCGCCGCGCCGCACCTTCAGCCCCACCAGCGGCTGAGCGCCGGCAGCCTGGGCGGCCCCCTGCACCAGATGCGCCGATTCCTCATCCGGGCCCAGAATCACCCAGCTGGCGTCGGCCCCCTGGCTGCGGGCCCAGTCGCCCAGCAGGGGACCGGCCGTCAGGGCGGCGCAGCGGCTGCCGGGGAAAACCTCCCCCAGATCATGGGTGCGGTGCAGATGCGGATCGACGGTGACGATGCAGTCGAACAGCCCCCCCAGCCAGCGCCCCATGATGCGCTGGCTGACCACCTCACCGGGGTTGAATTCGATATCCTGGCGCATATAGGCCAGATAGGGGGCCACCAGCGTCAGCTCCGTGCAGCCGCGCTCCCGCAGGGCGCCGGCCAGCAATTGCAGCTCCACCAGCTTGTCATTGGGTTGATTGAGCGAACGGACGATGATGGCCCGCGTCGGGGCTGCCTCCAGCCGCACCAGGCTTTCGCCATCGGGGAAACGATGCAGGGCCGCCTGATGCAGCGGCAGGGCCAGCGCCTCGGCCAGCCGGGTCGCCAGCATTTCCCCTTCCGGAAAGCCGATCAATATTTCCATCGCCTCGTTCCTCAGTAAATCCTTTGCCCAGCCTGCGGCTGGTGACGATTTCTTTAACGCTTGCAGCGTACACCGGCCTTGCGACGGATCAAATCACCTCTGTGAGGTCCGCCAACACTTGTTGGTGGCGCGGCGGGGTGAAAGGATTTATCCCGGTATCGATCATATGCTTTAGGATATACCGGTTTCGCTGGTCTTTGCGTGTGCCCCCGGTGACGTTGCAAGGGAGTGTCATGTATGATCAACGTTACACCGGAATGGCGGCAAGGGGTGGGCCCATGATCGGGCTTGGAGGCGTAATGGATCCGTTGGAGCTTTCCGAGAAGGAATACACGGCGCTGGAGGAAGCGCTGCTGGCTTCCGCCCGGGGGCGCGCCTTCCTGCGTATGCGTGACCGCCAGACCCGCATTGTTGCCCAGGATGACTGGCGCGCCCTGCTGGGCCAGATGACGGAGCAGGTGGGCCGGCTTTCCCAGGCGGGCACCCCGGCGGTGGCGGTCGATACACAGAGCCCGCATCTGCACATCATGCGGGAGGAGTTGAAGCAGCTTTCCAATTATATCGAACAGACGCGCCAGGAAATTGCCCAGCTTCGCCCCATGGATGCCGGTGCCAACCGCATCATGGCCGCCACCAACGAGCTGGATGCCATCGTCACCGCCACCGAACGCGCCACCTCCGACATTCTCAACGCGACGGAGCGGATACAGGCGCTGGTCGCCCGCCTGCCATCCAGCGACATTACCAACGATATCGATGCCCAGACCATCGAGATCATGACCGCCTGCTCCTTCCAGGACATTACCGGTCAGCGCACCACCAAGGTCGTCAACACCCTGCGCTATATCGAGCAGCGGGTGAACACGATGATCGAGATCTGGGGCGTGGAGGATACCGACGCCGGCACCAAGAAGCTGGGTGCCGACGGGTTGATCGCGCTGCGCCCCGATGATGACCGGCCGGACAAGCATCTGCTGCACGGCCCGGCGCTGGAGGCGGTGAGCCAGGCCAATATCGATGCCCTGTTCGACAGCCTGGATTCCGGCCCGCCGGCAGCCGGTGGCGGGGACATGACCTCCATGGATGATTGGGGCCTGACGGAAGAGGAGATGGCGCCGCCGCCGCCCCCACCTCCGCCTCCTCCGCCACCGCCACCGCCGCCACCCCCTCCGCCGCCGCCTCCACCACCTCCACCTCCACCTCCGCCGCCACCCCCGCCGCCTTCTTCGGGGGGAACGGTTTCACAAGCTGATATCGACGCCTTGTTCGGATAAGCAAAGCCCATGGGAACAGATGCCAATCATGTCGCCCCCCGCGTGCGCCTGACCCAGGCGCAACTGGATCGTGCGTGCGAACGGCATCTGGCCTACCTATCCGGCATGGCGGGGGGCGCCAAGCTCAGCCTGCCTTTCTTTGACCTGTCGGGCATGTCCTTCAATGGGCGCAACCTGACCAATGCCAACCTGTCGGGCGCCATCCTGCGCCGCACCAGCTTTATCGGGGCCAAGCTGGATTATGCCGACCTGTTCGGCTGTGACCTCAGCGAGGCGGACCTCAGCCGTGCCCAGCTGCACCGGACGGATTTGCGGGCGGCGACGCTGCGCGGGGCCGTGTTGACCGGCGCGCGCATGGTGGAATGCGATCTGCGGGATGGCGCCATGGCCAGCGCCACCCGCACCGATTTTCGCATTCTGGGGATGGAGATCGGGCCGGCCGATATCAGCGCCGCCGTGATGGTGGATGCCGATCTGACCCGGGCGCGCCTGACCGGCTCCACCGCGCGGGCGACCGATTTTTCCGGTGCCGTGATGACCGGCGCGCAACTGACCCGGCTGGACCTGCGCGATGCCAAGCTGGTGCGGGCCAATCTGGATGGGGCCGATCTGGCCGATGCCGATCTGCGCGGCGCCAATCTGGCCGGGGCCAAGGTGCGGGCGGAGGCGCTGGCCGCCTCCATCCGCACCGACGCCGATGCGCGCCGCCGGGAGGCCCCGACGGAACCGGTGGAAGAGGCGGCCTATGAGCCGGAACCCCCGGCCCCCGCCATCACCCGCCCCGGCCCGGAACAGCTGGAGGCGATGCTGGCCGCCCATGCGCAATGGGTGGGCAGCGCCGGCCGCACCGGACAGCAATTGGATATCAGCGGCCAGGATCTTTCTGGCATGGACCTGTCCGGCCGGGTGCTGACCCTGATGAAGGCCAATAATACCCGCCTGCGCGGGGCGGACCTGCGGGGCGCCCAGATGCAGGCGGTGCAGATGTCGGGCGTGGATTTGCGCTCCAGCGATCTGCGTTTTGCCGATCTGCGGGGTGCCGTGATGGACCGCGCCAACCTGATCGACGCCAATCTGGAACGGGCCGACCTGTCCATGTTGAAAACCGCGCGCGGGCACGAGGTGCGCACCTCCCTGGTCCGCGCCCGGCTGGCCGCCGCCATCTTCCGCCAGGCCAAGCTGGCGGGGGTGAATTTCAGCGGCGCCGACCTGACCGGCGTGGTGCTGGACGGCGCCGACACCACCGGCATGATGCTGGACGGCGCCCGCGGCTTGCAGCCCTGAGCGGCAGCGCGGGCCGGGATGTCCGGCCCTACGCAACACTACGCAACAGAAAAACACTTCGTGTTGCGTGGGGAGCGTGTGGGGGAGGGGTGTTTTTTCAAGGGGTTGCGGGTTTTTGGCCGGAGTGGGGGTGCGCACCTGCTCCGAATGAATGACGCTGCGGGCTCTGTGCTGGCGGTGGCTGGGCTTGCTGGCCCTGCGCAACAGTACGCAACAGAAAAACGCTTTGTGTTGCGTAGGGCGGGTGTGGGGGAGGGGTGTTTTTTCAAGGGGTTGCGGGTTTTTGGCCGGAGTAGGGGTGTGCACCTGCTCCGAATGAATGCCGCTGCGGGCTCTGTGCTGGGGGCGGCTGGGCAGCGGCATGGCGGTGGCCGGCGGGTGGTTTTAGGGAATTAAATCCTATATTGGGGCGGTTGGTTTGGCAAGGCGTGCCTGCCACAGTTGGGGGGGGGCACGCGGGGGTTCAGAGACGCCCCTCCCAAAGGGCAAGCTCTTCTGCTTCCAGGGGTTCCAGAAAGTTGGGAGCGTCGCCCAGTTCCCCTTGCAGGATGCCGATCTTGAACCCGTTATGGGGTTTGGAGGCCAATGGCGCGATGGGCGTGCAGTCCTTGACGATGGCCGCCCTGCCACCCTGCACCGCTGGTCCGGCGGGCTGGGGTGGGTTGGGGGTGGCGTTGTCAGGAGGGTGTTCTGGCATGATGGGGGCAGCGTGCCGGGGATTGGGAAGCGGGATGGCCCTATGCTATCTTATTGCCCGTCACTCTGCGGAGGAAATTGCGATGGCTCTGTCAGCAACGCGGTCCGTGCCGGTGCCCGAGGATATGGGCAGCTTCGTGGACGATCTGGTGGCGCGCGGGGATTATGCCGACGCGGCGGATGTTATCCGCGCCGGCCTTCAGGCCCTGCGCGACCGCGAAGACACGGTTGAACAATGGCTGCGCGACGAGGTGGCCCCGACATTTGATGCGATGAAGGCCAACCCGGCGCGGGGGATCAAAGCGGCGGATGTGGAGGTGGGGGAGGGCGTTGGGAAATAATTTTGACGTTTTCTTTGACTTTCGGGGATAGATTGGAGTGCTTAGAGTTGCAGTTATTTTGTTGGAGACCTTTTTAAACTGTTAGATTTTTTGGTGCTTGCAGAGTATTTATACGCTTTTTGAGATTAAGTGCAATTCTTTATTTCTATGTATCGTAGTCGGATCTCCTTGGTAGACTATCGAAACAAATCTCTCAAACGAGCCCATTGCCTCTTCAAGAAGATTGAGTTTCTGTAGAGCTATAAAAATAGCAAATGATCTTGCTTGGCAGTTCAGTGACTTTTCTGGATTGAATTCAATGTCTGTAAATCCAGCAAAATCATGCAGCTTCCTAAGCCAGTCAGCATGAGGATATAAGCATTTTGCATAGACCCAATCGTAAAAAGAAGTTAAGGGGGTATTTGGAAAAATATCTCCATATAAATTAAAATAAACAATTTTCCCATGATTTCGAATGCGTATGTCCTTTTTTGCTTCAATTGCTGTCTTTTCATAAATGTCGTGAAAGGGGCCTCCATTCTCAAAAACCTTGCTTCCTTGGAAGATGGCCTCTAGCGGTACTTCGCTGCCTCGGAATTTATATTTCAAGCTAAATGCGCTGAGCCTAACGCCAACAGTCGCTTCCGATTTCGTAGAGATTTCGAGTAGAGGTGAGTAACCAGATTTTGCGGCAGCGTCATGTAGTTCGTGGATATTCTTCTTCTTCTGGACAATGGACATCCCACTGTGCCACTTAAATTCGATTTGTTTTTCCGAGAAAAGGCAGTTAACCTTTGCCTCGGGGATAAAAACTGGTCTTTTAGCCATTGGGCACGCTGATATATTTTGCTGGGATATGGCTTGGTATCAGTATCTCACATTTCTTAGCTGCTTTCAAACGCTCCTGTATTTCTGGATTTTTCCAGTCAGTTTTTGTGTAAATAACCTCAAAATCGATATATCCATCTGGGGCTTCAGAAATAGGAACTCCCGTGACGCCAGATTTATTCGCTACGGCATTTGTAAATTGAGAACCGGATATCAGAATTACCTCTGGGTCTATTCTAAGAAATACCGGATTTTCAATCCTTTTATCTTTTACTGCCTGATAACACATTGGGTGTTGATTTAAAAAACAAAGATGAACAAAGCTATCCATGCCTGATCTTGCATCAGCTCCCAGGCTCCATTCATTTCCGCCAGTTATAACATTAGACAATCCGATTTTTTCATGAAATTTTTTTGCATATAGCCCATGATTTTTGATGGATTCTACATTTCTGTGGTCAGTGAAATGATAAAAACACCTATGTTGAAGTTTTTTATTTTTAATGAACTCGACAATTTCCTCTGGTTTCATGATATTTTCTTTGAATTGATAAGTCCGCTGCATTTTATAGGGGTATTTTTTTCATGTAAAGAGTTTTTAGGTTGCATTCATATGTATGCTGCGAGGCAATGCTATCAAGCGGTGTAATGATTGCATCTTGTCTGATGAATTACGGGGCTGTCACACCGCCCGGTCTTCTGTCACCGGGTGGTATGCGGGTTAGAGCCAGTTGGCGGGCGGCAGTCGCGTTCGCCTTCTTCCTGCGTCAAGGGTTCATGCCGCTAGTGGTGATGTTTCAGGCTGTTGCGGGGCCGGGTGCAACGCATCCGTGCCCGTCCCACCCGGCCCAGCCGGGCAATTACTTCTGGCTAGAATCGAAGGTGGGGCGGGCGTGGGCGTGGGGTGAACCTTGCAGCACGCAGACGCGCGCGCGGGATCACGGCCAGTGCCGGGATGACCGGAAGGGGGCGCGATAGGCGGAGCGGTCGCGGTGGGATTGGGAGAGATGAGGGCCGGGTGCATGTGGCCCCTGGACCCCCGCGTTCGCGGGGGAGGCACGTAGAGAGGGTGGGGCGGTGGGGATGATAGTCGGGCCGGGGGGGCGAAGGACGCAAGGGACGCGGCATCGGGCTTGTGACCCTGGGGCCCGGCTTTCGCCGGGATGACGGGAAAAGACGGGATTGAGCTGAAGCGCAGGCGGGCGGCGTGATAGCAGGTGGGGAGGCGCTAAGCCCCCCCCCTTACGCCGCCGCAACCCCCGCCCGATCCTCCGTCCCCGGTTCGTAATTCAGGTTGGGGGCCAGCCAGCGTTCCATGTCGGGCAAGCTCATGCCCTTGCGCTGGGCATAGTCGGCCACCTGATCGCGTTCCACCTTGGCCACACCGAAATATTTGGCGTCCGGGTGGGCGAAGTACCAGCCGGAGACGGCAGCGGTGGGCACCATGGCGAAGCTTTCCGTCAGGGTGATGCCGGCCTGCTCCGTCGCCCCCAGCAGGCGGAACAGGGTGGATTTTTCCGTATGGTCGGGGCAGGCGGGATATCCGGGTGCCGGGCGGATGCCGCGATAGGACTCGGCAATCAACTGCTCGTTGGTCAGGCTCTCGCCCGCCGCGTAACCCCACAGCTCCGTCCGCACCCGTTCATGCAGGCGCTCGGCGAAGGCTTCGGCCAAACGGTCGCCCAGGGCCTTCAGCAGGATGGCGCTGTAATCATCATGGGCGGCCTCAAACGCCTTGGCGCGTTCTTCCAGCCCATGGCCCGCCGTGACGGCAAAGCCACCCACCCAATCGGCCAGACCGCTGGATTTCGGGGCCACATAATCGGACAGGCAGAGATGGGCGCGGTCGCGGCCGGGATCGCGGGCCATCTGCTGGCGCAGCATATGCAGCCGTTCCAGCACCGTGCCCCGGCCTTCATCCGTATACAGCTCAATATCATCGCCCACGGCATTGGCGGGCCAGAAGCCGACAACGCCGCGCGCCGTCAACCATTTCTCCCCCACAATCCGCTGCAACATGGCCTGGGCATCGGCCCAGAGCGCGCGCGCACTTTCGCCCACCTTCGCATCGTCCAGGATGGCGGGGAAATTGCCGTGCAGTTCCCAGGCCTGGAAGAAGGGCTTCCAGTCAATCCGGGCCACCAGCTCGGCCAGATCGTAATCCTCCAGCACCGTCAGGCCGGGCTTCAGCGGCTGGGGCGGCTGGTAGCCCGCCCAATCCAGCTTCAGCGCGTTGGCGCGGGCCTGGGCCAGGGGCAGGCGGGCGCGGGTCAACTGGTTGCGGGCGTGCGCCTCCCGCATCGCCGCGTAATCGGCCTTGATGCCGGCGATATAGCCGGGGCCGTTATCGGCGTGCAGCAGGTTCTGCGCCACGCCCACGGCGCGGCTGGCATCCAGCACATGCACCACCGGGCCGTCATAGTTGGGGTCGATCTTGACGGCGGTATGCACCTTGGAGGTGGTGGCCCCGCCGATCAGCAGCGGCATTTTCAGGCCCAGGCGCTGCATTTCGCGGGCCACGAACACCATTTCATCCAGCGACGGGGTGATCAGGCCGGACAGGCCGATAATGTTGCAGCGATGCGCCTTGGCCTCATCCAGGATTTTCGCGGCGGGGACCATGACGCCCAGGTCCACCACCTCAAAATTATTGCATTGCAGCACGACGCCGACAATGTTCTTGCCGATATCATGCACGTCGCCCTTCACCGTGGCCATCAGCACGCGGCCGGCCGGTTCGGACTTGCCGCCTTCCTTCTCCGCCTCAATATAGGGCAGCAGCCAGGCGACGGCCTTCTTCATCACGCGGGCGGATTTCACCACCTGGGGCAGGAACATCTTGCCCGCCCCGAACAGGTCGCCCACCACATTCATGCCATCCATCAACGGGCCTTCGATGACATGCAGGGGCCGGGTGGCGGCCAGCCGCGCCTGCTCCACATCCTCGTTGATGAATTCGTCAATGCCATGCACCAGGGCGTGGGCCAGCCGTTCATTCACCGGCAGGCTGCGCCAGGACAGGTCGGCGGCCTTCTTCTTCTCCCCACCCTTGTACTTGTCCGCCACCTCCAGCAGCCGGTCGGTGGCGTCGTCGCGGCGGTTGAGGATGACATCCTCCACCCGCTCGCGCAGTTCTTCGGGGATGTCGTCGTACACCGGCAGTTCGCCGGCATTGACGATGCCCATATCCATCCCCGCCGGGATGGCGTGATAGAGGAAGACCGAATGCATCGCCGCGCGCACGGTGTTGTTGCCGCGGAAGCTGAAGGAGACGTTGGAGAGACCGCCGGAAATATGAGCACCGGGGCAGTCGCGGCGGATATCGCGCGTCGCCTCGATAAAGTCGACGGCGTAGTTATTATGTTCCTCAATGCCGGTGGCGACGGCGAAGATGTTGGGATCGAAGATGATATCTTCCGGCGGGAAGCCAACCTTGTTCACCAGCACATCATAGGAACGCTTGCAGATTTCCAGCTTGCGGGTGCGGGTGTCGGCCTGGCCCTTCTCGTCAAACGCCATGACGACGACGGCGGCACCGTAGCGGCGGATTTTCTTGGCCTGGGCGACGAACAGATCTTCGCCTTCCTTCAGGCTGATGGAATTGACGATGGCCTTGCCCTGGACATTCTTCAACCCGGCCTCGATGACGCTCCATTTGGAGCTGTCGATCATCACCGGCACGCGGGCAATGTCCGGTTCCGAGGCGATCAGGCGCAGGAAGCGGACCATCGCCGCTTCGCTGTCCAGCATCGCCTCGTCCATGTTGATGTCGATCACCTGGGCGCCGTTGGCCACCTGCTCCCGCGCGACATCCAGCGCGGCCTCATACTGTCCCTCCAGCACCAGTTTCTTGAACTTGGCCGAGCCGGTGACGTTGGTGCGCTCGCCAATATTGACGAAACTGGCGGTGCGGGGGGCGTTGGTCATGGCGGCGGCTCGGGGGTTGGGGGCGGTGGCGTCAGGAAACGGGGCGGCGATATGAGCGCGTCAGAAAGCCGGCATGGTGAACGGCTCCAGCCCCGACAGGCGCATCAGCTTTTCCGGCTGGGCAGGGGCGCGGGGGGGGACACCCTTCACGCTTTCGGCAATCGCGCGGATATGGTCGGGCGTGGAGCCGCAGCAGCCGCCGACAATATTCACCAGCCCATCCTTGGCCCAGCCTTGCAGGTCGCTGGCCATGTGCTCGGGCTTCTCATCATACTGGCCGAACTCATTCGGCAGGCCGGCATTGGGATAGGCGGAGACATAGACATCCGCGATGCGGGCCAGTTCCTGGATATAGGGGCGCATCAGGTCGGCACCCAAGGCACAGTTCAGCCCGATGGAGAAGGGCCGGACATGGCGCAGGCTGTTCCAGAAAGCCTCCGTCGTCTGGCCGGACAGGGTGCGGCCGGAACGGTCGGTGATGGTGCCGGAAATCAGCACCGGCAGCACCAGCCCCTTTTCCTCCAGCACTTCCTCAATCGCGAACAGGGCCGCCTTGGCGTTCAGCGTGTCGAAGATGGTTTCCACCATCAGCAGGTCGGCCCCGCCATCGATCAGGCCGGCGGTCTGTTCCTTATAGGCCAGCCGCAGCTCATCAAAATCGACATTGCGGAAGCCGGGGTCGGTGACCACCGGGCTGATGCTGGCCGTGCGGTTGGTGGGGCCGAGCGCGCCGGCAACATAGCGCGGGCGGGACGGGTCGGCCGCCTCCGCTGCGTCGGCGGCCTGGCGGGCCAACTTGGCCCCTGCGAAATTCAGCTCATAGGCCAGATCTTCCATGCCATAATCGGCCATGGAAATGCTGGTGGAGTTAAAGGTGTTGGTTTCAATGATATCGGCCCCGGCATCCAGATATTGCTGGTGGATGCCCTGGATGATCGCCGGCTGGGTGATGGAGAGCAGGTCGTTATTGCCCTTCACATCGCGCGACCAGTCCTTGAACCGTTCACCGCGATAATCTTCCTCTTCCAGCTTGTGGCGCTGGATCATGGTGCCCATGGCCCCGTCAATCACCAGGATGCGCGTGCGGGCAATATCATCCAACCGCCGCAGCCGTTCTTCCCGTGTCATGATCCAAAAGCCTCCCACCCTGCCGGAACCGGCCGCCAGCACAGGCGGCCATGCTTTTCGTTTTTACGCCCAACAGATAACGCATGTAAACATAAAGATATCTTTATGTAGGCATGGCGGTTGCGCCTTGGGCGAGGGGCAGGGGGGCTTCCTGGTCGGCGGCGGGCAGGCGGATCAGGGCGCTTGTGCCGCCGCCGGGCCGGTCATCAATCTGGATGCTGTCACCCAACAGACCGATTGCCAAGGCAAAGGCCTAGCCTGCAACGCCCGATCTAACCGCCCCACCCGCGCCGCCTAGCCACGGGCCAACGCTGCGCGGGTGGGGTGGTCGTGGATTTGCAGGTGGGGCAGGAGCAGTCGCCGCGAAGCAATACCATTAATGTGGCCTATTTATTCCGCCGATCCACAAAGAGAAAAAACATCTTTTATTGGTATTTCGCTCTTTATTACTGCAGAAAAATATCCATCTCCATTTTGCTTTGTTAAAACAAAACTATGTAAATATGCAATGTTATTTTCATCAACCTCAATTCCTAATTTGATTGACGATGGATAATTACCTGGGCCAAGTCCGTCGCCGCGATATCCAACCTTGGCAAGATAATAATAAAAGCCATCTGGAAAATCCTCTTTCATTAAAAACGATCTTGCTTTTGGATAATCCAAAGCAATAAATGAATTATTTCCTAGTTCACTTATTGCGCTGTCTTGAAAAGGCTTGGAAACAGGGAAGATTTCATGAATCCCTGATAGCCAAACATGGTTATTGTCAAAAATCTTCGTTACGCATACGGATGAAGCATTAATAGATGTGGCCAAAAAAAATGCAGTGATCATAGTTATCTCCTTATCTACTTGTGACAAGACGGTTGCTGGGAAAAGGGGCGTCCGCACCATAGCGGCAGGCGCAGATAATGTCATTCGACCAGCGCAGGCGTTGTTTTCGTAGCCTGATCCCGCTGGATCCCGATAGGACCCGGCAGCCAATACATGCTGAAATGGCTATGATTTCGCTCCCCGTCCAGAGTAGTGCGGAGAAATATCCTCAGGTGGGCATGGCCGTTGCGCCCTGCAGGGGGGCTTCCTGGTCGGCGGCGGGCAGGCGGATCAGAACGCTGGTGCCGCCGCCGGGCCGGTCGCCAATCGTGATGCTGCCCCCCAGCAGGCCGGTGACCAGCGTATAGGCCATGTGCAGGCCCAGGCCGGTGCGGCCGGCGGCCCGGCCGGTGGTGGCAAAGGGTTCGAACAGGCGTGGCTTGATGGCGTCGGCAATGCCCACCCCATCATCCTCCAGCATGATTTCCACCCAATCATCGGCGGTGGCGCGGGCCGTTATATGGATATGGCCCGAACGGTTGCCGGGAAAGGCATGGTCCAGCGCATTGGAAACCAACTGGCCCAGTACCTGGGCCAGGGCGCCGGGATAGGTTTCCAGCAACAGGCCCGGCGGCACCTCCACCTTTGCCGTGATCGGCCGGTTGGTTAGTCGCGTGTCCAGGGTGGGCTGCAGGTCGCGGGCCAGATCGGCCAGATCGAAGCGGCGGGGCCGGTCATCGGTACGGTCGGCCATGGCCTGCTTGAAGCTTTGCACGATGGCGGCGGTGCGTTCGACCGTCGCGGTCAACAGGCTGGCAGCCTCGCGGGTTTCGGCCAGGAAATCCGCCAGTTGGCGGCGGGTCAGGGTGCCCGCGCGCATGGACTGCTCGGCATCGCGCACCTGGGTGGACAGGTGGGTGGCGGTGGTCAGGGCCGTGCCGACCGGCGTATTCACCTCATGCGCCACGCCGGCCACCAGCCGGCCCAGGCTGGCCAGCTTTTCCGACTGGACCAGCCGTTCCTGGGCCAGCCGCAGCCGGTCCACCGTATCGGTCAGGTGGCGGGTGCGGTCCTGCACCTGATCTTCCAGATCGCCATTCATCGCCGCCAGCCGGGCGTTCGATTGCTGCGCCTGATCCAGCAGATGGCGCAGATGGTCGATCAGCATGGAGGCTTGCATCAGCAGCATGAAGCAATAGCCAGCCTCCATCACGCCATTGAAGCCGACCCGATGGGTCAGCGCCAGATTGGCCAGCCCCAGCACGGTCCAGGCCAGGGCCATCGGCATGGCCAGGGCGATCTGCCGCCGGAGCGCGATAAAGGCGGCCGTCAGCAATGTGGCCATGGACAGCAGCAGGCCCAGTGTCGCCGCCGCCGTCAGCAGCCAGGGCACCTGCAGGGTGAACAGGCTGACCACAGGCACGGCACAGATGGCAGCCACCGTGGGCCAGACCATGGCCCGGCGCAGGCAGCCGGGAAACAGCAGGGCCGCCCCCGCCAGACAGGACAGCCAGACGGCGGGGAACATGATGTTGTTCAGCAGCCCCAACAGTTTGCCCGACTGGTCGCCCAGCAATTCACTGCTGAGCGGGGTGTTGGAGGTCACCTGTACCAGGGCGATGGCCCCGGACATCACGGCAAAGACCAGACAAATCCGGTCCCGCGGGCGCAGCAGGAACAAAATCAGATACAGAATACCGATGGACAGGCAGAGGCTGAGAAAGGCGGCCCGCAGCGCCAGTTCCACCTGCCAGTCACCATAGACGCTGTCAGCATCGCCCAGCAGCAGGGCGCGGGGGATGCCGCCATAGCCGCCAAAGGCCGCCACCTGCACAATGATATCCAGTTCCCCCTTACCGGGGGTGATGGCGGCGATGGCCCGCTGGCCGACGCTGTCGGTGCTGTCGGCATCGGGGCCGACATGGCCGGCGCGCAGCACGGGCGCGCCGTTGATCAGGATGTTCCAGGCAACGAAACGTTGATTATGCCGCATGGCCAGGGCCGGCGCCCCCGCCGGCAGCAGCACACGCAACCGGTAGGTGCCGATGCCTTCCGCAGCCAGCGGATGGCCATTGACGGTCTGGCTGGTCCAGCGGCCCGGCACGGCCAGCCGGGCCGGCGGCGGGGCGCTGCCATCTTCAATCTCCTGCGGCCCAACCAGCCGGTCGGGCCAGAAATCCCAGTCACCTTGCAGGGATAATTGCCCCTGCCGGCCAAAATCCCAGCCGCGCAGATCCAGCACACCGTCCCGTGCCAGCGGCCGGCTTTCCAGGGCAGCGCTGATGCCCGACCAGAGCAGCGAGAATAGCAGCAAGCCGATAAGGGGCAGCCCCGCCCATCGCATCAAACCCGCACGGCCCGTTTGGCCCCATGCCCGCATGATCCTGCACGCCCCATCCCGCCCCATTAATACTGGAATGTGCGTCAGCGGCGCGGCAGACGCAAATGATGCGTTCAATGACCCGCTATTCTTTCCATCTTTGCTTGGGGCGGCGGGCAGGGACGACGCAGCGGAAAGGGACGCGCCTGCTATTGGCAGAACGGGGGCGGCTGCTTATCTTCAGTTTCATGCACAAATTCAAAAATAGGTTCCCTTTCATCGTCCTGGCCCTTCTGCTGCTGTCCTCTCTGGCCGGTCCGGCCCTGGCCGCCTGCATCGACCCGGCAGCAGCGGCGGTGAACTGGCGCCGCTGCTATCTGGATGGGCGCGACCTGAAAGGGGCGGTACTGACGGATGCCATGCTGCGAGAGGCCACCTTTATGCGCAGCGATCTGTCCGGCGCCGACCTGACCGGCAGCGATGCCTATCGCGCCAAATTCTTCAGCGCCAAACTGACGCAGACGCACCTGGACCGGGCCCGGCTGATCGAGGCGGATTTCACCAATGCCGACCTGACGGGGGCGACACTGGCCGGGGCCGACCTGCGTAATGCCAAGCTGGTGGGGGTGAAGCTGGTGGGCGCCAACCTGAACGGGGCGCTGATCGGTGGGGCCGACCTGCGCAATGCCGACCTGAGCGGTGCCACCTGGGCCGACGGGATCAAGGTTTGCGGCCCGGGCTCCATCGGCCAATGCCATTGAGGGGAAGGGAAGGCAGCAGGGTTGAGCCGCCGCTGCCCCTGCTTTAAGGTCGGTCTCGGCGTACCTTTGGCACGCCATGACATTTCCGGGCCATAATTGTGAGGTTCCATGTCGGCCGTGATGACACGCCCGCACCCCACCACCCCGCCCCAAGCCACCCGTTCTGTTGCCGCTGCGCGCCCCCTGGTGGCGTTGCTGGCGATGGCCGTGGCCCTGGGGGTTACCGCACCGGCCCTGGCACAGGCGGTTCCCGCTGCCACCAAACCGGCGGCCCAGCGCGCGCCGCTGCCGGTACCAAAGCCCCCGGACCTGAATGTCGCCCCCCTGCCGGCACCGGCTGATCAGGGGGAGATACCGGCCGCCGCCCCCTATACGCTGCCGCCGCCGCGCCTGCCCGTCAGTGCCGCCGTGGCGGAGGCGGGGGGGCTGCCCGCACGGGTGGCGCAGGGGAGCCTGACCCTGCTGTTCCGCGCCGGGGCGGAGACCCTGGATGATGGCATGATCCCCGTCTTGGGCGATGTGGCTGCAAGGTTGAAGGCCCGGCCCGGTGAGCGGCTGGATGTGCACGCCCATGCCACGGGCCCGGCCGACCGGGCCAGCGATGCCCGCCGTACCGCCCTGCTGCGGGCGCGGGCGGTGCGGGACCGGCTGGTTTCCGGCGGGATCGATCCGCTGCGCCTGAACATCTTCGCCGACGGGACGTTGGTATCCACACCGGCCCCCGGCCAGCCGCTGCCGGTGCCCGACCCCAAGGCCCCGCCCCCTGACCGAGTCGATCTGGTGTTTCGCCCATGACGAACCTGTCCGCCGACCACCGCCGTCCCCCACCGCAGCCGGCCCCGGCCCTGCCGCCGGCCACCCCGCCGCAGCGCTTCCTGACCCGGATGGGGGGCTTCACCTTGATGGTGGCGGTGGTGGCGGCGGTACTGTCGCCGGCCCTGCTGAGTGCCTTTCTGGCCAATCCGGCGCTGAATGCGCTGATCCTGTTCACCTTGCTGCTGGGCATCTGGTTCATTTTCCGCCAGGTGCTGGTGCTGCGCCCGGAAGTGGCCTGGCTGGATGCCTTCCAGGCCGGCCGGCCCGCCCCCACGCCGCGCCTGCTGGCCCCGATGGCCCGCATGTTGGGCGAACGGCACGCCGGCCGCTTCACCTTGTCAGCGGTGGCCAGCCGGTCGCTGCTGGATGGGGTGGGCAGCCGCCTGGATGAAGGGCGGGAGACCTCCAAATATCTGATCGGGCTGCTGATCTTCTTGGGCTTGCTCGGCACCTTCTGGGGCCTGCTGCATACGATCTCCTCCATCGGCGGGGTGATCAGCGGGCTCAGCATGGATGGGGCCGGCGACGCGGCGGAGATGTTCGCCAAATTGCAGCAGGGCCTGTCCGCGCCGCTGGGCGGCATGGGCATGGCGTTTTCGTCCTCCCTGTTCGGGCTGGCGGGATCGCTGGTGCTGGGTTTCCTGGAATTGCAGGCGAGCCAGGCACAGAACCGGTTTTATACGGAGCTGGAGGATTGGCTGGCCGGGCTGACAAGGCTGTCCAGCGGCGCGCTGGCGGAAACGGGGGAGGGTGGCGCCCCGGTGCCAGCCTATCTCCAGGCCCTGCTGGAACAGACGGCGGAGAATATCGAACGGCTGCAATATACCATGGCCGGGGCGGAGGATGGCCGCAAGACGCAGAACCAGCATCTGATGCAGTTGACCGAACGGCTGGCCACCCTGACCGACCAGATGCGCACCGAACAGTCGCTGATGGTGCGGCTGGCGGAAAGCAACCTGCAAATGCGCCCCATCCTGGAGAAACTGGCGGACGGGCTTTCCGGCGGCGGCAGCCTGGGCATTGACGATGCCACCCGCACCCATATCCGCAACCTGGAAATCTATACCGCCCGCATCCTGGAAGAGACGGTGCAGGGCCGCCAGCAGACAACCCAGGAATTGCGCAACGAGATCAAGATATTGGCCCGCACCATCGCCGCCCGTCAGGCTGAGACGGATCGCTGATCATGGCCCGGTTCAGCCGTTCGCGCGACAGGGTGGGGGTGGATATCTGGCCCGGCTGGGTGGACGCGCTGTCCAGCCTGATCATGGTGGTGGTCTTCCTGCTGATGGTCTTTGTGCTGGGCCAGTTCTACCTGTCCAACGCGCTGGCCGGGCGTGACCGGCAACTGGCCGACCTGAACAGCCGCATCGCCGCCCTGGCCGAGGCGCTGGCGCTGGAAAAGGATAATGCCGCCAAAATGCAGGGCGACATGGCGGCCCTGACCGAGCGGCTGCGCGCCACCTTGTCGGAAAAGGAACAGCTGCAAGGCCAGTTGAACGCGCTGGGCGGGGAACGCGACCAGTTGGCCGCCCAGATGAACAGCACGCAGAGCGACAAGGCAGCGCTGGCGGCAGCACAGGATCAGGTGGCGCTGCTGAACCAGCAGATTGCCGCCCTGCGCCAGCAACTGGCCGATCTGGCGGCCGCCCTGGAGGCCTCTGAAACCAAGGCCAAGGCGCAGGATGTGCAGATCGCCGATCTGGGTAAACGGCTGAACGCGGCGCTGGCCGGCAAGGTGGCGGAACTGGCCAAGTTCCGCTCGGAGTTCTTTGGCCGCCTGCGGGAGGTGCTGGGCAACCGCGATGATGTGCGCATTGTCGGCGACCGGTTTGTCTTCCAGTCCGAAGTGCTGTTCGACAGCGGCAGTGCCGATCTGGGGGAGGCGGGGCAGGTGCAGCTTGGCAATCTGGCCCGCACGCTGCTGGATATTGCCGGCAAATTGCCCAAGGATTTGAATTGGATCTTGCGGGTGGACGGGCATACCGACGTGGTGCCCATCCGCTCCCCCCGCTTTGCCAGCAACTGGGAACTGTCCACCGCGCGCGCCATTTCGGTGGTGAATTTCCTGATCAGCCAGGGCGTGCCGCCGGAACGGCTGGCGGCCACCGGCTTTGGTGAATATCAGCCGTTGGAGCCGGGCAACAGCGCCGACGCGCTGGCCCGTAATCGCCGGATTGAGCTGAAACTGGACAGCCGTTAGGCGGGAAAGGGCACCCGCGCGGGTGCCGGAAGCCCGGGGCCTGCCGCCCTGTTTGCGTATTGCTGATCTGTTTTCAAAAGGAGAAGCCTGCGGCTTTACAGGTGCGGGTCTGCCCTCTATAGCTTTGCACAAATAATGATACTGATTCGCATTTGCTTGTTTCCGTGCGAACGGTGGGGATTTCGTGGAAGGCTGAGAACAGATGATACAGATGAGCAAGCGGGTTCGGCATGGAAGGCTGATGTCGGGTGCCGCACTGGCGACCATGGTCGCAGCCGCCGGGCCAGCCTGGGCGGAGATGGCGACCGCAACGGACGAAGTTGTGGTGATCGGCCACAAGGAACAGGCCAGCACAGGCACCAAGAGCGATGCGCCGCTGGTGGAAACACCCGTCTCCATCAGTGTCATTGATGGCGAACGCATGAACCTGCTGGGGCAGGTCACGGTCAATCAGGCGCTGCGCTATACGGCCGGCATCACGCCGGAAACGCGCGGTGGTGTTGTCACCCGCTATGACCAGTTCACCTTGCGCGGTTTCGCGGTGAACAATGCCTTTTATAATGGCCTGTCCGGCATGTATGCCGGCTGGTACGCCATGATGCAGCCCGATGTCTCCACCCTGGAGCGGATCGAGGTGCTGAAGGGCCCGGCCTCGGTGCTGTACGGCACCAGCGGGCCGGGCGGCCTGATCAATCTGGTGGGCAAAAAGCCGGTGGCCGATCCGGTCAATTCGGTGGAACTGTCCATCGGCACCCGTGCCTATCACCAGCTTTCCGCCGATCTGGGCGGTGCGCTGGATCAGCAGGGCCAGGTGCTCTATCGCCTTGTCGCCACCGGGCGGGAAGGCAATGGGCAGGCCCTGCATACGGAAAATGAACGGTTCGCGGCCGCCCCCTCGCTGAGCGTGAAGCTGGATGATGATACCAGCGTCACGCTGCTGGGGCTTTATCAGCGCGACCCGAAATCCGACGGCTATGGCGGCGTGCCGGCCGTGGGGTCGGTGTTGAAGAACCCGCTGGGCAAGATCTCCGTCCGCTTCTATGACGGCGAACCGGTATTTGATCGCTATAACCGCACCCAGGTGATGGCCGGTTATCAGGTGGAACACCGGTTCAGCGACATTTTCAGCGTTGAGCAGAATCTGCGCTGGCAACAGGTCGATGCCAATTATCAGCAGGTCTATTCCGGTGATTTGGGGACCGATAACCGCACCCTCTCCCGCGGGTCGATCTATTCCATCGAGGATACGTCGGGGGTGGCGGTCGATACGGTGCTGAAGGCCAAGTTCAATACCGGCCCCATCAGCCACAGCGCCCTGGCCGGACTGGATTACCAGAAGACCGATGCCGACATGGAAATCGGCTATGGCACGGCCGGCAGCATTGACGTGTTCAAACCGGTCTATCGCACCAGCTTCACCCGGCCGGACACCAGCACCGTCATGAAGATGGACCAGAAGCAGACCGGGCTTTACCTGCAAGATCAGGTAAAGCTGGATAATTGGGTGTTGCTGGCCGGTCTGCGCCATGACTGGTACAAGCTGACCACCAACTATACCTTGCCGGCCCCGGCGAAAGAGAAGGTGGATCAGGGCAAGACCACCTACCGTGTCGGCCTGCTGCACCGTTTCGACAGCGGTTTTGCGCCCTATATCAGCTACAGCCAGTCGTTCGAGCCGGAAAGCGGCGTCGATTTCAGCGGCAAAGCCTTCAGCCCCACCAATGGGGACCAGTTGGAAGGGGGCGTGAAATATGAAAGCCGCGACCAGCGCACCCTGGTGACGCTGTCGGCGTTCGAACTGACCCGCGACAAGATCAAGACCAACGATCCGGCCCATCCCGGCTTTTCCATCCAGACCGGCGAGGCGCGGTCGCGCGGGGTGGAGCTGGAAGGCAGGCTGGGCCTGACGGAAACGCTGGAGGTGAATGCCGCCTACACCCATCTGGATATGGAATATACACGGGATAATAGTGGCCTGAAGGGCAAGACCCCCGTGGGTGTGGCCGATGATACGGCCAGCCTCTGGCTTTATAACCGGTTTGAGGAAGGTGCTTTACGCGGGCTGGGCCTGGGCGGTGGTGTGCGCTATGTCGGCAAAAGCTGGGGCGACCCAGAGAACAGCTTCCGCGTGCCCTCCTATACGCTGGTGGATGTGGCGCTGCGCTATGATCTGGCCAACCTGTCGGACCGGTTCGAGGGCTGGCGGTTTGATGCCAGCATCAACAACCTGTTCGACAAGGAGCATGTCTCGTCCTGCTACTCCGCCTCCTGGTGCTGGTATGGCGCCACCCGCGTGGTGCAGGCAGGCTTGCGCAAGAGCTGGTAAGCCAGCGTTGGGGTACAGAAAAGGCGCCGGGGAGCGACCACCCGGCGCCTTTTTTACTTTCAAGCCGCATCGCCGGAGACTTCCCGCAGTTTGCCCGCAATAGGGAGCTGTCCACCGAGCGTGCCATTTCGGTGGTGAATTTCCTGATCAGCCGGGGCGTGCCGCCGGAACGGCTGGCGGCCACCGGCTTTGGTGAATATCAGCCGCTGGAGCCGGGCAACAGCGCCGACGCGCTGGGCAGCAACCAGCGGATTGAGCTGAAGCTGGACAGCCGGTAGGAAGAGGAAATTGCTCGGATTCAAATTATCATGCCAAAATATCAATCATTATATTTTGATTAAAAATCTCTATGATGGCTGGTTATTTTATCATGTCAGTTTATTGAACATTGAAAAATTCTTTAAATTTGCTTTTCCTGTACTATTTTGAGGGAAATTTTCTGGATAGTAATTAATGAGGTGATCGTTCTGATCATATAAGCAAAATGATATTATTGTGTGCCTTGTCGTATGATCACCAGGCAGGAGATATGGAGCCCAAGCCACAATACATGGGTTGACAGGCCCTATTTGATCAATTGGATCTACTGAAGAATTATAACGATGAATGGCATCCATAACTTGCCTCCGAGATAAGATGAATTCTTCAGATCGGGTAACAATTTCGTTGGGAAAAATTGGCCTTAGATAGGTTCCTTTAAGGATATATGATATGTCTTTCGGAAGATTCTCAAATTCGTTGATTAATAATTCTGACATTGGATATATTTTTGCTGAGAAAGAATGACTAATGACCACATTTTTACCAACATTTTCTAGACAAAACTCCACTTTTATTTTTATATTCTCTTCGGTGGTGAGAATTTCTTCGCTCTTTATGAATATTTTAATCCAAGCTCTATCCATCTCGATGGCAGATTTTCTCATTAATTCTATGCTATCTTTAGCGGTGTCAGCAGACTTTTCAGCGGAGATAGCCGCATTTTTTGTGTAGCGAATATTGATAATTGTCAATATTAATCCAATGAAAGAAAAAACAAACCCAAAGGCTGTCCAGGATGCAGAGACTTTGGCCGCATCAGCTGCCTTCCATTGAGCGCAAAGATCTGACCAACGATTTTCTTGATTTTCATCACATGGTTTTTCCATCAGTGGATTATGGAAATCTTCGACTTTTTGAATTTCACTAACAGATTTATTCTGATATGTTATTTTTTTGTTATTTGTTTTTTCTATCGCCTCCCTTGTGGGGTTGCTGAAAAATTGGCTCCACAGGGCGATGGCCATCAGCAATACTAATGCAGAGAAGCAAAATAGACGGCGATGTTTGGTCATTTTCATTGATTTGCGAAGTTGAAAATCAATTTTTAGTATATCTAACGAGCTTTAAATTGTCTCACGAATTCTATCTTCGTACATAAATTTTCTTGGTGTTGAGCTATATCATGGTTTTGTCAGGGCTTCCAACTCAATGGACGCCGGGGGATCGCTCCCCCGGCGCCTTTTTTTTGCTTTCAATGCCGACGTTTAACAGCAGCGGTTGACCCCGCTCCAGCGTCGGTCCAGTTCCGACAGGTAGAACGCTTCCCGGTCCAGCGCCGGCTGGTCCGGGTGGCGTTCCTGGTGGCGGGTGAGATAATTCTCGTAAGCCGCATCGCCGGACACTTCCCGCAGCACGGTCCAGGCCGTTTTCAGGAAGCTGGCAGGCCCCGCCATCATGATCAGTGGCCCCCCACGCCGGTCGGGTGCGGCAGGGTCGCCTCGTTCACATAGGGCACTTCCGACAGGGCCGGCACTGGCTTGCCCTGCAGGTGACGGATGGAAATCCGCGCCATTTCGATGATCACCACCCACAGCACGATGATGAAGAACACCGTCAGCCCGGCATCCAGCCGCTGATTGAAGATCAGGTGTGGGGCGGATTCCAACGCCTTGCCGGTCAGTGTGCCGGCCTGCAGCTTGGCCTCCAGCGTGTTGGCCCCGGCCAGGAAGCCGACGCGCGGATCGGGATCGAACAGCTTCAGCCAGGCGGCATAGCTGGTGGTGACGGCCAGGAAGACCATGGGCAGGCCGGTCACCCAGGCATAACGCGCCTGGCCCTTCTTCACCAGGATGGTGGTGACGATGGCCAGCGCGATGGCCGCCAGCATCTGGTTGGAAATGCCGAACAGCGGCCACAGGATATTGATGCCGCCATAAGGATCAATGACGCCGATATAGAGGAAATAACCCCAACTGGCGACAAAGACGGCCGAACAGATGATGGCAGGCCCGCGCGCTGCCGTATTGCCCAGCGGCTTCCAGATATTGCCCAGCAGATCCTGCAACATGAAGCGGCCCACGCGGGTACCGGCATCCACCGCCGTCAGGATGAACAAAGCCTCGAACATGATGGCGAAATGGTACCAGAGCGCCAGCAGGCTCTGCCCGAAGGCGCCGGCGAAAATCTGCGCCATGCCGACCGCCAGCGAGGGCGCACCGCCGGTACGGGCCAGCAGCGTGGTTTCCCCCATCTCCTTGGCCAGATCCATCATATGCTGGGCTTCCACCGGGAAGCCCCAGGAAGAGATGGTCGCCGTGGCCTGTTCCAGGGTGGAACCGACAATGCCGGCCGAGCTGTTGATGGCGAAATAGACGCCGGGGTCCAGCACGCAGGCGGCGATCAGGGCCATGACGCCGACAAAGCTTTCCATCGCCATGGAGCCATAGCCGACCAGCCGCAGATCCCGTTCCGACATGATCAGCTTGGGCGTGGTGCCGGCGCTGATCAGCGCGTGGAAGCCGGACACGGCACCGCAGGCGATGGTGATGAACAGGAACGGGTACAGCCCGCCCGCCACCACCGGCCCGGTGCCATCGGTGAACTGGGTCAGCGCCGGCATATGCAGTTCCGGCCGCAGGATGATGACCGCGAAGGCCAGCAGCAGGATGGCGCCGATCTTGATGAAGGTGGAAATATAGTCACGCGGGGCCAGCAGCAGCCAGACCGGCATGATGGCGGCGAAGAAGCCATAGCCGATGACCAGCAGGGCCAGCGTCGTGCCCTCGTAATTGAACATCGGCCCCAGCACCGGGTGATGCGCCACCCAGCCGCCGCCCGCCGTGGCGGCCAGCAGCAGGAACAGACCGATCAGGGAGCCTTCCAGCACCCGGCCCGGCCGGATATTGCGCATATAGATGCCAACCAGGATGGCGATGGGAATGGTCATGGCCACGGTGAAGGTGCCCCAGGGGCTGTGCTTCATGGCGTTCACCACCACCAGCCCCAGCACCGCCACGATCAGCACCATGATCATCAGCGTGCCAACCAGGGCGGCACCGCCGGCCACCGGCCCCAGTTCATCCCGCGCCATCTGGCCCAGCGTGCGGCCATCGCGGCGGGTGGAGGCCCACAGCACCACCATATCCTGCACGCAGCCGCCGATGACGGCACCGGTCAGCAGCCAGAGCGTGCCCGGCAGATAGCCGAACTGGGCCGCCAGCGTTGGCCCCACCAGCGGGCCGGCACCGGCGATGGCGGCGAAATGGTGGCCAAAGGTGATCCAGCGATGGGTGGGCACATAATCGCGCCCATCATTGATGCGCAGCGCCGGGGTGGCGCGGCTGGGATCGGTGATCAGCACCTTGGTGCAGATCCAGCCGGCATAAAGACGATAGGCCACCGCATAGATGCCGAAGGCGGCCGCGATGAACCAGAAGGCATTGATGGTTTCACCCCGATGGATGGCGATGCCGCCCAGACAGGCGGCCCCAAAAACCCCGATGGCGATCCAGATCAGGTTTTGGATGGATTTGGGCATTCAGTCTCTCCCAGGTGCCGGGGGTGTTTCTCCCCCTTTCCTCCCGTTCACCATGAAACGCTGAACGGCGGGGAAAGGCCAGAAACACACCGGTCATTACCAGCGGCAGAAGCGGCACCGGACAGCCACCCCACAGCAGCCCCGACGCCAAACGCCTGTTTTCACGGATATAATCGGATCAGGCATGGCAGGGTGCGGCGGCAGAGGAAATGCGACCTAGGTCGTGCGACAGGCTGCCGCAGGCGGGCCGTCAGGTCGACTCGATAGTTCTGCGGCCACTCTGCGGAGGGTTTACCCTCGGCAGAGTGGAGGCTGGCGACCGCCAGCCCGGCGCTCGTGCGCCGTGAGCCAAGCTGCCGGATGGCAGCGCCCGGCGCTGAGGGAACACGAAATCTTCCTTGTTCGGTCACGCGCAAGGAAGATCAGTATGTTGGAGAAATGATGTTGGGGGACAAAGCAAAAACCCCACCCGGTTTCCCAGGTGGGGTTCGGCACATATCGTGCAAATCTTGGATCGGATGGTGGGCGCGGCAGGGATTGAACCTGCGACCCCCGCCGTGTGAAGGCGATGCTCTCCCGCTGAGCTACGCGCCCATCCGTCCGTCTGACGCTTCGTTCGAACTGTTTCGTTCGTTCGTCGCCGTCGGTGGAGCGGGCTTATAAAGAGGGTTGGCGGGGGTGTCAAAGGGAAAAAACAGGGTGTTGCGATTTTTTTTGGCACCGGGGCGGTTGACCCGGTGGGCAACGTTGCCATCCTTGTCAGCAATGGCCGCCATGGACGAACAGGAAACCTGCCCGATGCGTGCGACACGTTCCCGCCTGCTCGCCCCGCTTTGCCTTGGCGTCGGCCTGCTGGCCTTTGCCGGGGGCAGTGCCGGCAACCCCGCGGTTCCGGCCCTGCCGCCGCCGACGGCACCGGCCACCAGCGCCCAGCCGGGCGATCTGGGGCTGACCTATGCCATCTATGTCGGCGGGGTGCATGTGATTGATGCCGGCGCCCATATCGGCCCGCTGGCAGACAGTTACCGTGTGGGTCTGGCATTGCAGACCGATGGGTTTTTAGGCCGGATTGCCAATTGGAAGACTGATGTGCGGGCCCATGGCCGGTTGGATGGGACGGGGATGCCGCAGCCGGCGCGTTTCACCGCCCATGGGGCCTGGCGGGATGAACCGCGCCTGACGACGCTGGATTATCCGGTGGGCGGGGCGCCCCTGCTGTCCCTGGCCGACCCGGCACCGGAAAAGGACCGGGAGCCGGTGCCCGACGAACTGCGCCAGGGCACACTGGACCCGGTATCGGCCATTGTGGCGGTGCTGGACCGGGTGGGGCGGGGTGGTACGTGTGACCTGACCGTGCCGGTCTATGACGGGCGCCAGCGCTATGACCTGGCTTTCAGCGACCGGGGGCAGGATCAGGTGGCGGCCAGCGACCTGTCGGTGTTCAGCGGTCCGGCGCTGCGCTGCGCCGCGACCTACAAGCCGCTGGCCGGCAAGTGGAAGGAAAACCGCCCCGACCGGCGTGACCGCGACGGGGAAGGGGCGCGACGTGCGGGGCGGGAGGTGACACTGTGGATCGCCCCCGCCACGCCCGGCGGCCCAGCGGTGCCGGTGCGGCTGGAAATGGACAGCCCGCTGGGGCCGGTGATGGTGCATCTGGCCAAGTTGGACCGGGTGGGGTGAGGGGGGATTGTGTCTCTCAGCCGTCCTGTGGTGACATGTGTGGAACGTTCCACACCATCAGTTCAGATTCTGGCTCTTGTGCAGCCTGCAGAACCCAAGGCATGTTAAAGTTATAGATTTTGCTTTTGATCTTTTGATGAGCACGTTCACTGAACCACCGTTGGGAGCTGATGATGTCCAATCCATTCGAACAAGAGCCCTTTGCCGGTGCAGAGTTCGTGGATAATCCTGAACCCCGCTGTCCCTGCCTCCTGTTGCTCGACGTGTCCGGTTCCATGCGCGGCCACCCTGTCCGCGAGTTGAACGAAGGCTTGGCACTCTTCCGGGATGAACTCTACGCGGACTCCCTTGCAGCGAAACGTGTGGAGGTCGGTATTGTGACCTTCGGCCCCGTCCAGGTAGTGAACGACTTCACCGGGGTCCAGAGCTGGACGACGCCAACCCTCACCAGCCAGGGCGACACGCCAATGGGGGCCGCGATCGAACAGGGGCTTGCTCTCCTGCGCGACCGTAAGAACCTCTATCGAGCGAATGGCATCTCCTACTACAGGCCTTGGGTATTCCTAATCACGGACGGGGGCCCGACCGATCATTGGAAAAATGCGGCCAGCCAGGTCCACCAGGGCGAAGCGGAGAAGGCATTCAGCTTCTTTGCCATCGGGGTGCAGGGAGCAAACATGGATATCCTGGCGCAGATTGCCACGCGCACTCCGCTGTCCCTGAAGGAGCTGCGCTTCAGGGATCTTTTCGCCTGGCTATCTAGTTCTCTTAGTTCCGTCTCCCAGTCGAACCCGGGCGATACAGTTCCCCTTGCGAACCCGGTTACACCTGACGGATGGGCGTCCGTATAATGCCGCGGCAGTGGCGGTGGGCAGGCGCGAGTTCCATCGGCACCTCGCACATCAAGTCAGGTTTGCCTTGTCAGGACTTCGTCGCCTGCATCGAGATCGAGTCCCCCTCAGAAAATGTGCTCGCCGTCATTGTCTCCGACGGAGCCGGCAGTGCATCCAAGGCGGAAGCGGGAGCGAGGATGGTCTGCGGGGGCTTCCTTAGGGAAAGCGCCGCTTATATTCGTGCGGGCGGTCGTTTGGAGGATGTACCGGGCGAGGTCGCGTGGTCATGGATCGACTCTATTCGGGATCGGGTGAACTCATTCTCAGAGCGGAACGGGATTAGGCCGCGCGACTGTGCCGCGACCATGGTGGGCCTCCTCATAGGTGCGGATGATGCGGTGGCCATCCACGTGGGCGACGGGGCGGCTGTCGTGCGGGAGGAGGGGGGCGCTGACTGGACCGTTCCATCCTGGCCTTTCCATGGGGAATACGCTTCGACCACCACCTTCGTGACTGACGATCCACAACCCCACCTGTCCGTTGTCCATATCCCGGCCCGACTGGACAGGTTCGCCGTCTTTTCCGACGGTATTGAGCGCATGGTGCTGGACCATGCGAAGCGTGCGGCCCATGGCCCGTTCTTCGACAGAATGACTGGCGCCGTCGCTTCCGATTCCTCACTTGGTCATGCCAGGACTTTGTCCCATTCCCTGCGCAAATATCTCGATGGCAAAACTGTCTGTGAGCGCACGGACGATGACAAGTCCCTGGTCTTGGGCGTCCGGTCTTGAAAGCGTATCGGACCGGAAGGGGAGGAATGGTACGGACGGCCGCCGTGCTCGGCAAAGGCGGGGAGGGGACCGTCTTCCATGTGGATGGCGACGCCAGCATCGCCGCGAAGATATATACCGACGGCAAGCACCTGGACCGTCGGGACAAGGTTTCCACCATGGTGGCGAATGCATTGCATTCCCGATCCAGCTTGGCCGCGTTCCCCATCGACACCCTGCATGCCAACGACACAGGGGACTTCGTCGGGTTCACGATGAAGAAGGTTGGCGGGGTGAGGCCGATCCATGAGCTGTATTCTCCCGGTAGCCGCAGGATCGAGTTTCCCAAGGCCGATTTCCGGTTCCTGGCGCGGGCTGCTACCAATGTTTCGAAGGCCATCGCCAGCGTACACCAAGCTGGCTGTGTCGTTGGCGACATCAACCATTCAGGGATACTTGTCAGCGACCAGGCAACCATCACGCTGATCGACGCCGATTCATTCCAGGTGCAATCCGGTAGCATTGTTTACAGATGCCGTGTCGGGGTCGCGGAGTACACCCCTCCTGAGCTTGCCGGGAAACTGCTCGAGACCGTTGACCGCGACCCGTCGCATGATGCGTTCGGGCTTGGGGTCATCCTTTTCCAACTGCTGTTCATGGGACGCCACCCCTACGCCGGGCGGTATTCCGGCCAGGAGGAAATGCCGATCGAGAAGGCGATCAAAGAAGGCAGGTTCGCCTACAGCATCGCGCGGAAATCTGAGACGAGCATGGTGCCGCCGCCGTTCGCTTCGGGCCTCGGCGACGTGACGCCGGAACTCGCCTCCGCCTTCGAGCGCGCGTTTGCCGCCAACCCGTCGCAATACCGCAGCCGTCCAACGGCGGCGGAATGGATCGATGTTCTTGGAAAGTTCGAGGCGAGCCTAGTCACATGCAGGCATAGCCGCTCCCACCACCATTCTAGCAGCGCCACCTCCTGCCCATGGTGTCGGATGGAGAACGGTACGGGCGCGATCCTGTTCGTGCCGAGCAGTTCCGTTTCCAACGCCGCGACTACCGGAAAATCATTCGACCTGACAGCGGCCATAAATGCGATCAAGGCCGTTGCCGGTCCTGGACCCGCTCCAGATCCAGAGCACAGGTTTACCATTCCCACTGGTCTTCAAAAGTCCCAAGCGGCCATGGCCGCATCGGTGGAGCACGATATGCGCCGGATCATCGGTGCTTTGGTAGGCTGCTTGGCTGTCGGGTTCGGTCTTGTCGGGTTCGTCTTGGCATTCCTTGGTGTCTTCATAGCTGCCTTCTTATTACGCAACACGCCAGCTTCGGTTGAGGCATTGAAGGGTGCGAAGGCAAACGCCCGTAGGGAGTGGGACCAAGCTGTCAAGGAGTGGCAGTGGGAAGTCGGCCCCCATAGGTTTGAGCAGATGCATGCTCGACTGCTTCAATTAGCAGCAGAATACGAAACGCTCCCGGCCCAGGAACAGGTCAGGTTGGACGAATTGAACCGGAACCGCCAGCAGGTTCAGCTTCGCCGCTTCCTTGAAGGCCATCTCATCGTGAGGGCGAAAATTCCCGGCATTGGAGATGGGCGGAAGGCGACTTTGAGATCCTTCGGCATTGAGAACGCCTACGATGTTTCCAGCAGTGCCGTCAGGCAGGTTCCAGGCTTCGGTGAGGCCATGACAAAGAGGATGCTCGATTGGCGTAAGAGCATAGAACGCAGGTTCGTGTTCAACTCTGCCATCGGTGTCGACGCTTCAGCCATTCACGCTGTGAAAGCCGAGATCGCGAAGAAGCGGGATCAGATCGAAACTCAACTTGTTACCGGAGTCCGCGAACTCGCCAATTTGAGCGATCAGATTTCGAACTTACAATTAAATCCGACCCAAAGGCTGAAGGACGCCTATAGGGCATGGAAGCAGGCGGAAATCGACTGCGGCTAAAAGATCGTCTGATCCTAAGGTGACAAGCCGCTATTTTCCACCATCGTCACACAGGTCGGTACGAGGGGGTAGAGGAAGGAGAGTTGTAATTATGCTCCCCTTCACAACCCCGCCAATGCCGCCGGAAGATCGGCAAAGCGGTTAATGATGCAATCGGCCCCCAGATCGGCCAGCGCCATGCGCGGATAGCCATAGGCGACGGCGATCACCGGTATTCCCGCCGCGCGGGCGGCGGCCACGTCATTGCCATTGTCGCCTACCATCACCGCCTGATCGGGCCGGCAGCCGAGATTGTCCAGTGCCCAGAGCAGCGGATCGGGGTGGGGCTTGCGGCGCGGCGCGGTGTCGCCGCCGGCCACCACATCGAACAGATCGCCCAGCCCCAGCGCCGGCAGCAGTTCCAGCGAAATCCCTGCCGGCTTGTTGGTGCAAAGGGCCAGCCGGTGGCCGGATTGTTTCAAGGCAGCCAGGGTCTCGGCCACGCCGGGATAGACGCAGGCCGGGTCGGCCGGCAGGGCGCCGTAAATCTCCAGATAGCGCGCGGTCAGCCGGGCCAGATCGTCGCCCGCCACCGGGTGGCCGGTGACGGCCATGGCCTGTTCCACCAGCCGGGGGGCCCCGTCGCCGATCAGGCCCTTCACCTGATCCAGGGTCAATGTCGGCCGCCCGGATTCGGCCAGCAACTGGTTCAGCGCCAGGGCGATATCGGGGGCGCTGTCGATCAGCGTGCCGTCGAAATCGAACAATAAGGCGGGAAAGCGGTCTTCTGTCGGCATGGCGGCTAAAACCTCTGTTCAGATCGCAGGCATCTTGTCGGGAGCGGGGGGGGCTATGCTACACCCAGCACAAGTTCCCCTATCGCAGCCATGGGCGGATTGCCATGACCGAACGACCGATCGCCTGCATCATTCTTGCCGCCGGCAAGGGTACACGCATGAAATCAGCCCTGCCCAAGGTGCTGCACCCGCTGGGCGGCCTGCCCATGGTGCGCCATGTGCTGGATGCTGCCCAGGCGCTGGTGCCCGAACGAATCGTCGTCGTCGTGGGGCCGGGGATGGAGAATGTGGCCCAGGCTGTGGCGCCCCATGCCACGGTTGTGCAGGAAAACCAGTTGGGCACGGGGGACGCCGTGAAGGCCGCCTTGCCGCTGCTGGACGGGTTTGCCGGTGATGTGCTGGTGCTTTATGGCGACACGCCGCTGATCACGGTGGCGACACTGCGTGACATGGTGGCCACCCGCAATGGGGCCAGCAACCCCGCCGTGGTGGTGATGGGGATGCGCCCGGCCGATCCCGGTGCCTATGGTCGGCTGGTGCAGGGGGCCGATGGCGGGCTGGAGCGGATTGTCGAATTCCTGGATGCCAACCCGGCCGAACGCGCCATCGGCCTGTGCAATGCCGGCTTCATGGCCTTTGACGGGGTGCGGATGGCGGGGCTGATCGGCGCCATCGGCAATGATAATGCCAAGGGCGAATATTACCTGACCGATGCCGTCGCGGTCGCCCGGTCCCAGGGCCATGCCTGCGCCGTGGTGGAAGGCCCGGTGGAGGATGCGCTGGGCGTGAATTCCCGCGCCGAATTGGCGGGCGTGGAAAAGATTTTCCAGAACCGTCTGCGCCAGGCCGCCATGGTTAATGGGGCCACCCTGCTGGACCCGGATACGGTGTGGTTTGCCGCCGACACTTTGCTGGGCCGTGATGTGACGGTGGGCCAGAATGTGGTGTTCGGCCCCGGTGTGACGGTGGAAGATGGCGTGGAAATCCGCGCCTTCAGCCATCTGGAAGGGGTGATTGTGCGCAAGGGCGCCATCATCGGCCCCTATGCACGCCTGCGCCCCGGCAGCGAGGTGGGGGAAGGCGCGCATGTCGGCAATTTCGTGGAACTGAAGAACACGAAGATGGGGCCGGGGGCCAAGGCCAATCACCTGACCTATCTGGGCGACAGCGATATTGGCAGCGGCAGCAATATCGGGGCTGGCACCATCACCTGCAATTATGATGGCTATCTGAAGCATCGCACGGTGATCGGGGAGAATGTCTTCGTCGGCTCCAACAGCACGCTGGTGGCACCGGTGGAACTGGGCGACGGTGCCTATACGGCGGCGGCCAGCGTGGTGACCCGCGATGTGCCAGACGATGCCCTGGTCATCACCCGCCCGGACGAGGTGGTGAAGGAAGGCTGGGCCGCGCGATACCGCAAGGCCAAGGCGGCGCTGAAGGCCCGGAAGGGGGAGGGTCGGCGGCAGTAACGGTTACCACTGTCGGGGCCGGGTTACATCGCCTGATGGGTAACCGATGTAACCGTTACCGCCCTGCGGTCGCCCCTTTCCTGCGCTCTTGCCATGCCCACCTGTCAGGAGCCTATGTCTTCACGACAGCAAGGCCGCCCCGGGCGGCCCCAGCATCAAAAAGCAGGATGGAAACAGCATGAGCAGCAGCACCGGCCTTCCGGCCCTGAAAGACCCGTCGCTTTTCCGCACCCAGGCGTTCCTGGCCGGCGAGTGGGTGGGGGCCGACAGCGGGCGCACCCTCAATGTGACCAATCCGGCCACCGGTGCCCTGATCGGCACCGTGCCGGAGATGGGGGCAGCGGAAACCCGCCGCGCCATTGAGGCCGCCAACAAGGCCTGGCCGGCCTGGCGGGCCAAGACCGCCAAGGAACGCGCCGCCATCCTGCGCAAATGGTTCGAGCTGCTGATGGCGAACCAGGAGGATCTGGCCGTTCTGATGACGGCAGAGCAGGGCAAGCCCCTGACGGAAAGCCGGGGCGAGATCGCCTATGCCGCCAGCTTCATCGAATGGTTCGCGGAGGAGGGCAAGCGGGTCTATGGCGACACCATCCCCACCTTCAAGCCCGATGCCCGCATTGTGGTGACCAAGGAACCGATCGGGGTGACGGCGGCCATCACGCCCTGGAACTTCCCCGCCGCCATGATCACCCGCAAGGCCGGCCCGGCCCTGGCCGCCGGCTGCCCCATGGTGATCAAGCCCGCCACCGCCACCCCCTACAGCGCCTTTGCCCTGGCGGTGCTGGCGGAACGGGCTGGCGTGCCGGCGGGTGTGCTGTCGGTGCTGACCGGCTCGGCCCGCGCCATCGGCGGGGAGATGACGGGCAATCCCATCGTGCGCAAACTGTCCTTCACCGGCTCTACCGAAATCGGCAAGGTGCTGATGGAACAATGCGCCGGCACGGTGAAGAAGGTCTCGATGGAGCTGGGCGGCAATGCCCCCTTTATCGTGTTCGATGATGCCGATCTGGATGCCGCCGTGTTGGGGGCCATGGCGTCGAAATACCGTAATGCCGGCCAGACCTGCGTCTGCGCCAACCGGCTGCTGGTGCAGGATGGCGTCTATGACGCGTTTGCCGCCAAGCTGGCCGAGGCGGTGTCCAAGCTGAAGATCGGCAATGGCCTGGAAGAGGGCGTGACCACCGGCCCGCTGATCGATGATGGGGCCGTGGCCAAGGCCGAAGAACATATTGCCGATGCCGTCGCCAAGGGCGCCAAGGTGACGCTGGGCGGCAAGCGCCATGCGTTGGGTGGTTCCTTCTTTGAACCCACCATCCTGACCGGCGTGACCACCGAGATGAAGGTGGCGCGGGAAGAGACGTTCGGCCCGGTGGCCCCGCTGTTCCGCTTCAAGGACGAAGAAGAGGCCATTGCCATGGCCAATGACACGGAATTCGGCTTGGCGGCGTACTTCTACAGTCGGGATATCGGCCGGGTCTGGCGGGTGGCGGAAGCGCTGGAATATGGCATTGTCGGCATCAATGAAGGCATCATTTCCACCGAAGTGGCCCCGTTCGGCGGGGTGAAGGAAAGCGGCACCGGCCGCGAAGGCAGCAAGTACGGGATCGAGGATTATCTGGAGATCAAGTACATGCTGATGGGCGGGTTGAAGCGGTAAGGCTGTGGTGGGGGCTGGAAGCGGTTATCCCTGCATGACGGAAGGGGCTTCAGTGTGGCGCTTGCCGGCGCTACAACACCCGGCCCTTCCCGTTGCCAAAGATCAGCCCCCATGAGCCAGCATAGTTTCATCGATGCGTTGCTGCCGCCCGGCATTGGCCGGGTGGCGGTGCTGGAACGCATTGCCGCCTTGGTGGATTGGCGCCTGATCGAGGGGCAGGTGAATAAGGTGCGCCAGGCCGGCACGGGCCGGCCGCCCTATGCGCCGCTGACCATGTTCAAGGCGCTGCTGCTGGCGCAATGGTACGGGCTGTCCGATCCGGGGCTGGAAGAGGCTTTGCTGGACCGGGTGTCGTTCCGCCGCTTCTGCGGGCTGACGCTGGATGGCGGCACGCCGGACGAGACGACGCTGTGCCGCTTCCGCCAGACCCTGCGACAGGCGGGGCTGGCCGATCATCTGTTCAGCCAAGTGCTGGACCAGCTGGCGGTGGCGGGCTTTCAGTTGAAGCCGGGCACGTTGGCCGATGTGGCGCTGGTGAGATTGCCCGCCAGAACCGCCCCGCCGGAGGCCGACGGGGCGGGCTGAGAGACGGATTACTTCTGTGCGGCGGGCGCGGCGACCTTAGGCTTGCCGGCGTTGCGCAGCACCACGGCCAGATGCGAATGCAGGTTGGCATTGGCAGCCAGGATGGAGCCGGAGGTCAGCGGGCTCTTGCCCTGGCCGATCTCGCTGACAAAGCCACCGGCTTCCGTCACCATCAACATGCCGGCGGCCAGATCCCACGGCTTCAGGTCGGCTTCAAAGAAGCCATCGAAGCGACCGGCAGCCGTATAGGCCAGGTCCAGCGAGGCGGCACCAAAGCGGCGGATGCCGGAAATCTGGCCCATCAGCGCTTCCAGCTGCACCAGGAATTCCTTGGCATTGCCATGGCCCTTGAAGGGGATGCCGGTGGCGATCAGGGCATCGGCCATGACGCGGCGGTTGGAGACGCGCAGACGCTGGTGGTTCAGGAAGGCACCTGCCCCCTTTTCGGCCCAGAACATCTGGTCATGCACGGGTTCATAGACGACGCCGGCGATGATCTCGCCCTCACGCTCCAGGCCGATGGAAATGGCCCAGTGCGGCACGCCGTGCAGGAAGTTCGTGGTGCCGTCCAGCGGATCGACGATGAAACGGTGGGAGGTGTCCTTGCCCTTGATCTCCCCCGTCTCTTCCATCAGGAAGCCGAAATCGGGGCGGGCCTTCTGCAGCTCTTCGCGCACAATGCGCTCGGCCTTCTGATCGGCGGCGGAGACGAAATCGGCGGGGCCCTTGCGGGAGACCTGGAGATGTTCGACCTCACCAAAATCGCGCAGGATGGCCTTACCGGCCTTTTCCGCCGCACGGGTCATGACGTTCAGGATGGCCGAACGGGCTGCCATGGTCGAACACTCCACAATGTCTAAGAACGGGTCGAACGCTGAAGGGCGCGCGGTCGTCGCGGCCACATTTCAGAGCCTTATATCAAAAGCAAAACGCCCGCGCTGTGTATTCAGCGCGGGCGTCTTATGCGAAGGAACGGTCCAGCCGGTCGCCGTCAGACGGCAAACGGGAGGTACCGATCAATCCTTGGCGCGTTCCAGATACTCGCCCGTCTCGATATTGACGACGATGCGGGTACCGGAATCGATATGCGGCGGCACCAGGACGCGGGCGCCATTTTCCAGCAGGGCCGGCTTGTAGGAAGAAGAGGCCGTCTGGCCCTTCACCACCGGGTCAGCCTCAGTGATCATCAGCGTCACGGTCTGCGGCAGTTCAACCGACAGAGGCGCACCTTCGAAGGACTGCACGACCACTTCCATGCCGTCCTGCAGGAAGATCTTGCCGTCGCCGATGATGTCACCGCCGATGGTCACCTGCTCGAAGGTTTCCTTGTCCATGAAGGTGAAGTTGTCGTCTTCAGCGAACAGGAACGTCATCTCGTGATCGTCGAGACGCGCACGCTCAACGGCTTCGCCGGTGCGGAAACGCTCGATATTCTTGTTGCCGCTCTTCACGTCCTTCATTTCCAGCTGAATGAAGGCGCCGCCCTTGCCGGGCTGCACGATCTGGGTGCCGGTGATGACATAGAGACGGCCGTTATGCTCAAGGATATGACCCTTGCGCATGGTGTTCGCATTGACCTTCATGACACGCTTCTCAAACTTTGGAATCGAGCGGCGCGGAACCTAACAGCTATAACCTCATCTGGCAAACACCCTCTGCGGGCGCTCACCGCATAGGCAACCGGCGGGGCACGCAGGGGCGGGCCGGCCGATCAGGCCACCCCCGGTTTCAGAGAGAAGACCACGCCCCAGCCATCGGGATCTTCGAAACAGACCGCCCGATCCAGCCAATAGGCATTTTCCGGCTGCACGGGAACCCCGCCACGCGCCTGGATGGCGGCGCTGACGGCGTTCAGCGCCGCCCGGTCATCCACATACATTACCAGCAGATTGTCCCGGCTGGGGGCGGGGCAGGGGCTGCCGTCGCGGTGCTGGGTGAATTCCAGCTGCATGTCGGCATCGGGCAGGCCGAACAGCACCCCGTCATAGCCGCCATGATTGCCGCCTTCATCCCGCCAGCCGCCAATGACGGGCAGGCCGATGACATCGCGGTACCAGGCGGTGACCGTGTCGATCTGGTCCGTCGGCCGGGCGACCCGCAGGCGGGTGATGGGCAGATGGGCGGGCCAGGGTTCCATGCTGTTTTCTCCTGTTGTGCGGCGCAGCACTTGAAGCACCGCTGCCTTACCGGCACACTCCAAGGCCGATAAGCAGAACATGAATGGGGGAAACCTGCCATGGCGGGCCGCGTCTTTACAATCGCACAGCAGAAGGGCGGGGCGGGCAAGACGACGCTGGCCATCCATCTGGCCCATGCCTGGGCGCAGGCCGGGCGCAGCGTCGCCCTGGTGGATATCGATCCGCAGGGCAGCCTTTCCGCCTGGTATCAGCAGCGCGTGGCGGCCTTAGGCGAGGGGCGCACCGGCCTGACCCATGCCCAGCTTTCCGGCTGGCGTACCCAGCGGGAGGTGGAAAAGCTGGTGCAGGCGCATGAGGTGGTGGTGATCGACAGCCCGCCCCACGCGGAGACAGAGGCACGAATCGCCGTGCGCGCCGCCGATCTGGTGGTGGTGCCGGTGCAGCCCAGCCCGATGGATCTGTGGGCCACCCGCCCTACGTTAGAGCTGGCCAAAGCCGAAAAGCGCCCGGCGCTGATCGTGTTGAACCGGGTGCCGGCGCGGGGACGTCTGGTGGATGCGGTGGCGGAAAAGGCGGCGGAGCTGGGTGTACCGGTGGCCGTATCGCATCTGGGCAACCGCATCGGTTTCGCCGCCGCCCTGATGGAAGGGTTGACCCTGTCGGAAACCGAACCGCGTTCGCGTGGGCGCGACGAGGTGGAGGCGCTGGCCGCAGAGATCTGGGATTTTGCCGGCCGGCGATCCCCCGGATGAACGCCGGCCGTTTCCCCTTTGCCGCAATGGGCGTGACGGTTCAGCCGGCACCTGCCTCGGCCCCGACAATCGCCTGAAAATCAGCCAGCACCTGCGCCGCCATGGCACGGAGCTGGCTTTCCACCTGATCGAAGGACAGGCTGGCGGCGGCGTCCGGCAAGGCCACCTTGGCCAGTTGCTGTTTCAGCCCGGCCGGGGCCTTGGCCGCGTCGAAGGCGCCATCGGTGGTCAGGCGCAGGAAGCCCTGCACCCGCCGCCAGGTCTTGTGTGCCTCGATCAGCCGGTTGGCGGTGTCCACCGGCAGGAAGCCGCTGTCCCCCAGCCAGGCGAGCGCCCCGGTGGTGTTGGTGTCCAGGATTTCCGGCTTCTCCGGGCCATGCAGCAGCATCAGATATTGGGCGATGAACTGGATGTCGGTCATGCCGCCACGCACATGCTTCACCGACCAGATATCATCCGTATGATGCTGCTGGTCGATGCGGTTGCGCATGGAGACAACGTCCTGGCGCAGCTTTTCCGCATCGCGCCTGCTGGTCAGCACGGCCTTGATTTCCGCCGCCAGCCGGGCCCGCAACGGTGCCGGCCCCGTCACCGGGCGGGCGCGGGTCAGTGCCATATGTTCCCAGGTCCAGGCACTTTCCCGCTGATATTTGGCGAACCCGTCAAAGCTGACGGCCAGCGGCCCGGCATTGCCGCTGGGGCGCAGGCGCATATCCACCTCGTAAAGCTGCCCCTCTGCCGTCTGGGCGGTGATGGCATTGACCAGCCGCTGGGTCAGCTTGATAAAATAATCGTTGGTTGACAAAGGCTTGTCACCGTCCGACTGGCTCACCCCGTCTGGCACCTCATAAACCGTGATCAGGTCCAGGTCAGAGCGCAGGGAGAGCGAGCGGGCGCCCAGCCGGCCCAGTGCGATGACGGCAAAGCCCGCCCCCGGCACCCGGCCATGGCGGCGGGCGAATTCATCTTCCACGACCTTTTGCAGGCCGACCAGCGCCACCTCCGCCACATCGGTCAGGAAGGCCCCCAGCCGGTCAGCGTCGGAGATATGGCGCAGGATATGCACCCCGGCGCGGAAGCGATGCTCGCTGGTCCAGCGCCGGGCAAGGTCTAGATACTCCTCGAAATAGCCAGCCCCGCCCAACAGGGCTTCAAACCCGGCTTCCAGCTCCTCCCGCCCCGGCAGCGGATCGAAGAAGCCGGGCAGCAGCACGGCATCCAGTGCCGCCGGGCGGCGGGCCAATTGTTCGGCCAACCGGGGGGCGGTGCCCATCACCTCTGCCAGCAAATCCAGCAGGTTGGGGTTGGCATAGAACAGGCTGAAAAGCTGCACGCCCGCCGGCAGCCGCTCCAGAAATTCGTCGAATTTCAGGAAGGCCTGATCGGGATGGGCCGTGCGGCCAAAGGCGGCCAGCAGGGTCGGCACCAGCTCGGTCAGCAGTTCGCGCGCCCGCTGGCTGCGGGTGGCGCGGTAGCGGCCGTGATGCCAAGCCCGGATCTGGCCGGCGATGGCAGACGGGTTGGCATAGCCCATGGAGCGCAGCGTCTCCATGGTTTCCGGGTCATCCTCCGTCCCGGTGAAGACCAGATTGCCGGGACCGGACAGGGTCGGGCTGTCGGCGAACAAGCCATCATAATGGTCCCCCACCACACCCAGCGTCTCCAGCAAGGCTTGCCGGAAAGACTGATCATCGGCATAGCCCAGGAAGGCGGCAATGCGGGCCACCCCCTCATCGGATTTCGGCAATTCGTGGGTCTGCTGGTCATCCACCATCTGCACCCGGTGTTCCACCGTGCGCAGGAAGCGATAGGCGCGGGACAGGTCGTCGGCGACGGATTGTTCCACCCGCCCCGCCTCCACCAGCGCATAGAGCGCCTGCACCGTGGCGGGCACGCGCAAGGAACGGTCGCGCCCGCCATAGATTAGTTGCTGGGTCTGGGCGAAGAACTCAATCTCCCGGATGCCGCCGCGTCCGATCTTGATATTATGGCCGTTGACGGTCTTTTCCCGGTGGCCCTTATGGGCACCGATCTGGCGCTTGATGGAATGGATGTCCTGGATGGCGGCGAAATCCAGATTCCGGCGCCAGATGAAATGGCGCAGGATATCCATGAAGGCCTCACCCGCCACCAGATCGCCGGCCACCGGCCGGGCCTTGATCATGGCGGCGCGTTCCCAGTTCTGGCCCAGGCTGCTGTAATAGGCCTCTGCCGCGGAGACGCTGACCGCCACCGGCGTGGCGCCGGGATCGGGACGCAGGCGCAGATCGGTGCGGAAGACATAGCCATCCGCCGTGCGCTCATCCATCAGCCGCACCAGTTCGCGGGTGATGCGCACGAAGGTGCGGGTCATCTCCCCATCCGGCACCTGCACGATGCCATCATCATAAAGCACGATCAGATCGATATCGGAGCTGTAATTCAGCTCCCGCGCGCCGAACTTGCCCATGGCCAGCACGATGAAGCCGCTGCCCCGTTCCGGCTCCTCCGGGAAGGGTAGCACCAGCTTGCCCGACGCGGCCGCCTGCCGCAGCGCCAGCCGAGTGGCCAGTTGCAACGACGCCTGGGCGAAATCGGACAGGGCGCCGGTGACCTGTTCCAGGGTCCAGGCACCGGCCATGTCGGCCAGACCGATCAGCAGGGCGGCGCGGCGTTTGGCCACGCGCAGGCCCTTCATCACCCGATCGGTATTATTGTCGGCCCCATACTGGGCCCCCATATCGGTCAGCAGGTCAGCAAAGGCGGTATCGAAGCCTTTTTCCACAATGGCGCGGAAAAAGCCGATCTCTCTTAAAAGGGCGGTGCCAAGGAACGGACTATGTCCGAAAATTGTTTCAAGCACCGTCCGCCCTTCCGGTTGATCCATGAAGGTGCGGGCAAATTCGGCAAGCGCCGTATCAGCAGTGGAGCGGATGGCATCAAGCCAATGTTCCAGGCCAACGGCGGCACGTTGCACATCACCGGGAAGCGGGAGGCTTTCTTGATTGAATATAAGGCGCATACCGGGCTATCCCAGAGGTGGGTCGGGCGCGGGCCACAGTGCGCCGCCTGCCCGACCCAGGTCAAGCCCAGCCGGATAGCGCCCGAGATCCTTCATTGATGTTCCGCCGAAGCGCCCTTATCCTGTTGGAATTACTGGCTGGCCTGTTGGCGGTCGTGGTGCTGGGTGGCGGGTTCCTTGCCTGGCAGCTGACCAAGGGCCCGATCCCCATTGATTTTGCCACCCGCTATCTGCAACAGGCGCTGAACGCCCAATCCACCATGCGGCTGGATCTGGGGGAAACCATCCTGGCCTGGAACGGGTTCGGCAGCCGGGTCGATCTGCGCCTGCGCGGCGTCACTGCCTATGGCAGCAGCGGGACCGTCATCGCCGCTGTGCCCGAGGTGCGGCTGGGCCTGTCGGTGCCGGCTTTGCTGCGCGGCACCGTCGCCCCCACCCGGATCGAGCTGGTGGAGCCAAGGCTCTATGCCGAGCGCACGGCGGACGGCGAATTTCGCCTGGATATCCGCAGCAGTGATGAGGAACTGGACCCCGATGCCGGTGCGCGCATCGCGCGCGAATTGCTGGCGGCCCTGCGGGAACCGCCCGACCCGCTGAAACAGACCGGCGCCCTGCGCGACCTGCGGGTGACGCGGGCCCGGCTGGTGGTCAATAATCTGGCCACCGGCACGGTCTGGCAGGTGCCCCGGCTGGACCTGCGCCTGCGCCGTGGCAGCAGCGGTGTCTTCGGTACAGCCGCCGCCGATATCGATATGGGCGGCAAGATCAACCAGATCGCCGCTGAAATCGATTATCGCCTGTCCGATGGCGGCATGAATGTGCGCACCGCCCTGGCCGATCTGCGCCCCGCCGATTTCGCCCAGCTGGCCCCGGTGCTGGAACCGCTGAGCGCGCTGGAGGTGACGCTGGACGGCTCCATCACCATGGAGGTGGATGAGAACCTGAACCCCACCGCCATGGTGATGGGTCTGACCGGCAAACAGGGAAGGCTGGTGCTGCCCGATCAGCTGCCGGAACCGCTATCCTTTGACAGCGTCTCCCTGCATGGCCGGCTGGAAGATGCCGGCCGCCGCCTGATCCTGGATCGGTTCAACCTGGACCTGACCGGCCCGGCAGACCTGACCGTCACCGGCACCGCGCACCAGAAAGGCGACGTGATCCATCTGGCGCTGAAGGAAGAGCTGACGGGGCTGCCCATGGCGGACCTGAAGCGTTACTGGCCCCTGGGTGTACAGGAAAGCACGCGCGACTGGATGGTCGGCAATCTGGCCGATGGCACCTTCACCAGCACCATTTTCACCCTGGAAGGCACGTCACCGGCCAAGAAACCACTGGATATCAAGCCGACCAAGCTGGAAGGGCGTATCGCCATGTCCGGCTTCACCGTGCATTACCGCCGCCCCCTGCCGCCGGTGAAGGACGTGACGGCGGAGGCGACGTTTGATGGTGCCACCTTCGCCATCGATATCAAGTCCGGCAAGCTGCTGGATATGCAGGCCGGTCCCGGCCTGGTGCGGATTACCGATCTGGATAAGGAAACCATCCAGAAGATTGATATCAAAGTGGCGCTGGCCGGCCCGGTCTCCTCCGCCCTGACGGTGCTGGATGCCGAACCCCTGCATTATGCTGGCAAGGTGGGGCTGGTGCCGGGCAGCGTCAGCGGGCAGGCCAAGGTCGACATGCATTTCGCCTTTCCGCTGATCGCCAAGCTGACCATGGATATGGTGGCGCTGGATGGCACGGCGAAGCTGGCCGATGTCGCCGTGCCCAACATTGTTGCCAATATCAGCGCCAGCCAGGGCCAGCTTGATCTGACCGTCGATTCCCACAAGCTGGATGTCACCGGCAAGACGCTGCTGAACGGCGTGCCGGCCGATATCGCCTGGACGGAGAATTTCGACGATACCGCCCCGTTCGGCACCCGGGTCCAGGTGCTGGCCCGCCCGGATGATGCCCAGCGCGCCGCCTTCAAGTTGGATTTCCCCGATTGGCTGAACGGCCCCGCCGGGGTGGACATGACCTATACCCGCCGGGGCAGCGGGCCGGCGCGGGTGGAAACCATCGATACGGCCCTGGACCTGACCCCCAGTGTCTTGCGCATTGATGTGCTGGGCTGGCGCAAGGAGGCCGGCAAGCCCGGCCGGGGCACGGCCAATATCCGCTTCATCGATGGCAAGCCGCTGGTGATCAGCGGCTTCACGGTGGAGACGGAGGAATTGCACGCCAGCGGCAGCGCCCGCCTGCGCGAGGATGATTTCGGCATGGATCACCTGCTGCTGGAAAGCTTCAAGCTGGGTGAAAATGATGCCCGCATCGATCTGCGCAGCACCGACCGGCAGGGCGGCATGGCCATTGATGTACGCGGCCCCGCCTTTGATGTCCGCCCCTTCCGGGGCAAGAAGAAAAAGGGGGAGGCCGATACCCATCCGGCGGAACCGGCAGAGCCAGCCGAGCCGGCTAAGCCACCCGCCATGGCCATCAGCTTTGACCTGGGCCGCGCCATCATGGGCGATGAAGGCCGGGTGATCCGCAATGCGCGCGGCCGCATGGAACGCGACAGCGATATCTGGTTCCGCACCGACCTGGATGCGGACGTGGGGGAAAAGGGCCGGCTTTCGGTGCGTTATGGCCCCGATGCGGCCGACCCGCGTATTCTGACCCTGGAAATGGCCACCGATGATGCCGGGGCCACCCTGCGTAACCTGGATGTGATCAGCCAGTTGAAGGGCGGCAGCCTGACCATCAATGGCCGCAGCGCTGCCGACGATCCGGCCAAGGCGGTGAATGGGGAGGCCGACCTGCGCGACTATCAGGTGCAGGATGCGCCGGTGCTGGCGCGGCTGCTCTCCGCCGCGTCCCCGCGCGGCTTTGCCAATTTCATGTCCGGCCAGCCCATCGCCTTTTCCCGGCTGCATGGCCAGTATCAGTGGAACAGCGGCGGCATCTCCCTGCGCGACATGCGCACCTCGGGTTCGCAGGTTGGGCTGACGCTGGAAGGCAATATCGACCTGAAGAAGGGCCACGCCCAGCTGCAGGGCACGATCGTGCCCTTCTCCACCGTCAACAAGCTGCTGGGGGCCATCCCGCTGCTGGGCGATCTGCTGGTGGGCGGCGAAGGCCAGGGCCTGTTTGCCGCCACCTATACGGTGAAAGGGCCGCTGGATAATCTGCAGACGGGCGTAAACCCGCTGGCCGTGCTGGCACCGGGCTTCCTGCGCAACCTGTTCTTCCTGCCCCCGCCCGCCGGCGAAGCCCCGCCGAAGGAGGAAAAGGCGCCAAAGCTGCCGAAGCCGACCAAGGAGAAGAAGGGCGAAGCCGCCCCGGCCCCGGCCCCGGCCGCGACAGAAGCGGCAGCAGGCGAACCCGCCCCGTCGCCGCCGCCATCACCGCCGTCGCCATAAGGTTGACCAGGCTACCCCTGCGGGGGCCGATTTTCAGCCGCACTGCCGTCGGGCAGTTCGAACCAGAAGATGGCCCCGCCGCAGGGGTTGGGCTGACAGCCAATCTCCCCTCCCATGGCGGTGACCAGATAACGGGCTGTGGCCAGCCCCAGATTGCCCTGATCCGCCGGGCGTTGCGGGCCTAGGTCGCTGCAAGCCGGGGGAAACGGGTCGAACAGAAGGGCATCGGGTGCCGCACAGGAAATGCCCGGCCCCTGGTCGGACAGGCTGAAACGCAGGTGGCCGGATCGCAGCCCCTGGCTGATGTCCAGCTTGATTTCCCCCTGGTCGGTGACGCTGACAGCATTGGCCAGCAACAGCCCCAGCACCTGTTGAAGGCGCATCGGGTCGCCCCGCATCCTGTCGGACAGTCCCGGCTGCTTGGCCAGCAGGAAGCTGACCGGCTTGTCCGGTATGGTCCGTTTGGCGGCGTAAAGGCTGCGCCGGGCCAGATCATCCAGCGAAAATTCCAGTAATTCCAGGGTAATGCCGGTCGATCCCAGCCGCCCGTAATCCATGCCGGCGCGCAGAACGCCGCCCAGTTCGCGGGCAGTCCCCAATAACATCTCCGCATATTCCAATTGTGGTGCCGGCAGCTTTTCCGCCGCCAGCATTTCGGCAAAGCCCAAAATGCGGCTCAGCGGATCACGAACCTCCTGGTTCATCCGGGTCCAGAAATCTTGTTGCCGGCGCAGGGCCGCCTGCAGGGCCAGCAGGTTCAGGCGGGCTTCCCTTTGTTCCTTGTCCAGCATCAGCCGTTCAGCGGCGGATTGGGCCAACTGTTCCAGCAGCGCCACCTTGGCCGCATCAAAATCCGCCCGGGGCTGGTGGTCCATGACACAGAAGACGCCCAGGACATGCCCAGCCTCGGAAAAAACCGGTACGCCAGCATAAAAGGCGATACAAGGCGGGCCGGTGACAAGTTCGCTCAGGCAGAATTCCGGATCAGTTGTCAGGTCTGTCAGAACCAGGGGGGCTTCACTGCGCAACACACGCATACAAAAGGTGTCGTCGCGCGGGGTGGGGCCAATGCGAATGCCGTCGCTTGCCTTGGGCCATAATGTTTGCCCATCAATCACACTGACCATCGCCATCGGCATATCGAACAGGTGGCGCGCCAACCCCGTCAGCCGGAGAAATCGGCTGTCCAGGGCTGGCGCTGTGCCGCAATAGGCGGCGAAGGCCTGCAGCCGCACCTGTTCTGCGGGGTTGCCTACATTCATGGCGATGTTCCGAGGTTGCCCGTAAACGAACAATCGGGTGTCAGCACCATTCTGTCAATTTGACCAGCCGTATAGAACGACTGTTATAAAACCTCAAAGAGACTGTACCGCCTTCAATACAGCCTCCACATGGCCGGGCACTTTCACCTTGCGCCAGATTTGCCGGACCACGCCTTCCTTGTCGATCAGGAAGGTGCAGCGTTCGATGCCCATATATTTCTTGCCATACATGTTTTTTTCCACCCAGGCACCGAACTGCTCCGTCACGTCGCTGTCGGCGTCGGATGCCAGGATGAAGGGCAGCTTGTACTTGGCCTTGAACTTGTCATGGCTGGCCACGCTGTCTTTGGAAATGCCGATGATGGTGGCATCCACCGTTTCGAAATGCGGCAGGCTCTCGCCAAAGCCGCAGGCTTCCGCCGTGCAGCCGGACGTATCATCCTTGGGATAGAAATAGATCACCACATTGCGGCCGCGCAGTGCCGACAGGGTGACGCTGCCATTGCCATCCGTCGGCAGGGTGAAATCCGGTGCCATTGCACCGATGGAAAGGGTCATATCAGTTTTCTCCGATGGGTTGACGATGGGACGGCTATCAATTAGCCCACCAGCAGCGTCAAAAAAGGGCAGGGAAATGATCAATATCGATTATGTGCGGACCATGGTGGTCTATGGAAGCTGGATGAACCGCCGCCTGCTGGAGGCCAGTGCCGCCATCCCCGACAGCGATCGCCGCCGCGACATGGGGGCTTTCTTCAAATCGCTGCATGGCACGCTGGATCACCTGCTATGGGGCGATCTGATCTGGATGCAGCGTTTCATCGGCAGCCCTGTGCTGCAGCCCAGCCCCGATGGGCTGATCTGCCCGGCCTGGGATGATCTGGTGGCACAGCGTGCCGCGGCCGATGCGCATATGCTGCACTGGGCGGAAAATCAGCTGACGGTGGAATGGCTGGCAGCACCGCTGCGTTATGGCAGCAAGCTGGCGCGTCGCCAGCGCGTCATGCCGGCTTGGGTGCTGGTGACCCATATGCTGAACCATGGCACCCACCATCGCGGTCAGGCGACCACGCTGATGAAGCAATTGGGCGTTGATCCCGGCGTCACCGATCTGGTGGCCATGCCGGCCCTGTTCGACGGTTCGCTGGGGATTGTGGCGCAGGATGAACCCTGGGACGGGGAATGAAGCAAACAGGCGCCGGCCGCAGCCGGCGCCTGTCCTGCTGCTGATTACAGCTGCTTCAGGATGTAGTCAGCGCTGGACACTTCGAACGCGCCCGGCTTTTCCACTTCCAGGCGGGTCACCACGCCATCGTCGGCCACCAGGGCGAAGCGCTGGCCGCGATGGCCCAGATTATAGGCGGTGCCATCCATTTCCAGGCCCAGGGCCTTGGTCAGGGTGCCATTGCCATCGGGCAGCATGGTGACCTTGCCGGCGGTGTTGTTGGCCTTGCCCCAGGCCTGCATGACGAATGGGTCATTCACGGCCAGGCAGACGATTTCTTCAACGCCTTTGGCCTTCAGCGCCTCGGCATTATCGACAAAGCCGGGCAGATGCTTGGCGGAGCAGGTGGGGGTGAAGGCACCCGGCACCGAGAACAGCACCACCTTCTTGCCCTTGAACAGATCGTCCGTGCTGATCTCCTGCATACCCGACTCAGTCAGATGCTTCAGGGTGACCGACGGAACGCGGTCGCCAACCTTAAGGGTCATCGCTTGGTTCTCCCCATGGGGTGCGTGTGGGTGGATGATGCATAGGTTCTAGGCTGTGGACCGCCCGACGGCAAGGTGGGGATGGATCAGTCGGGAAATTAACCCACATTCTTCGCATGGAGACTGATATCATTCCCCCCATTATCCTGTTGAGCCGATGCCCATGAAGCAGCCCATCAAACAAGCCGCTGACCGGCCGGACAAGCCGGTTAACCCGTCTGGTGATTCGCTGGCCGGGCAGTTCCTGGTTGCCATGCCACAGATGCCAGACGAGCGATTCGCCCGCACCGTCATCTATATCTGCGCCCATAGCGGGGAAGGGGCCATGGGGCTGGTGGTCAACCGCCTGTTCCAGGGCGTGGCCTTCCCCGACCTGCTGGAACAGCTGCATGTGGAGGTGGAGAAGCCCCGCGGCAGCCTGCGCGTCCATTATGGCGGCCCGGTGGAAACCGGCCGCGGCTTTGTGCTGCATAGTGCCGATTACCTGCGCGAAGGCAGCATGGCCGTGACGGAAGAGGTGGTGCTGACCGCCACGGTGGATATTTTGCGCGCCGTGGCGGAAGGGGCGGGGCCGAAAAAGGGCTTCCTGGCCCTGGGCTATGCCGGCTGGGGGCCGGGCCAGCTGGATCAGGAGATGCAGGCCAATGGCTGGCTGAACGTGCCGGCCGATGCCGCCCTGCTGTTCGATCCCGACCTGGATCATAAATGGGAGCGCACGCTGGCCCGGCTGGGCATCGACCTGTCCATGCTCTCCGCCGATATCGGCCACGCCTGATCTTTTGATCCGAGGGGGCGGCTGTTGTGTTAACGATCCGGCCGCGCGGACCCGCGCGGCTGCGGTCGGCCCCGGCCTTGCCCGTCTTTCGTCTTACTCCAGACGCAATCATGGGCTGTTCTGGGCGCTGGGTGTGCCTGGATGGGTGCCGGACCGCCCGCCCGCGAAAGCCAATAAGGATGCGAGAGACCACCATGAAGCCTTCCCACCTTCTGTTGCTGGCCCCGATGATGCTGCTGGCCGCCTGCGCCGGCGTGCGGGATGACAAGGCCGGCGCCACGCGCAATGGCAGCGGCGCCTATGATGCGGCAGCGGCCGGAACCGCCGGCCAGGGGCAGGGCTATGGCGCCACCCCGGTGGACAGCAGCACGCTGAACAGCAACCTCTCCCCGCAGCAGCAGCTGGCCAGCATCGGCGACCGGGTCTTCTTCACAGTGGACCAGTTTGAAGTATCGGCGGAGGCCACGGCCACGCTGGACAAGCAGGCCGCCTTTCTGCGCAGCAACCCCAATATCAGCCTGACCATTGAAGGCCATGCCGATGAGCGCGGCACGCGCGAATATAATCTGGCGCTGGGCCAGCGCCGGGCGGATTCGGTGCGCCGTTACCTGATCGCCAGCGGCATTGAAGCCAGCCGCCTGCAGACGGTCAGCTTTGGCAAGGAACGCCCGGCCGTGGCCGGCAGCGGCCAGGCCGTTTGGGACCAGAACCGCCGCGCGGTGAGTGTGGTGAACTGATCCCACCCTCCCTTGATCGTGACCGATCCAGGGAGGTTTCGTGTTCTCTTCATGCACTGGTCCCGATGGCATTCTCCCATCGGGACCGGCACGGGCGAACGTTAAAAGAGGGTGGGGGAGGCGTTGCGCCCGGCCAGCAGGCTTTGCGCTGCCGCACGGGCGGCCTCGGTGATTTCGGCACCCGACAACATGCGGGCCAGTTCTTCCAGCCGCTCCGCGGTGGACAGCGGCACCACTTCGGTCACCGTGCGGCCGCCGGCTGCCTTCTTGCGCACATTCCAATGGTGGGCGCCACGGGCGGCCACCTGCGGGCTGTGCGTGACCACCAGCACCTGCAGATTATGGTCACCCAGCCGGGCCAGCCGTTCACCGATGGCATCGGCCACGGCCCCGCCCACGCCGGTATCCACCTCGTCAAATACCAGCGTCGGCACCGTACCCACCTGGGCCAGTACCACCTTCAGCGCCAGCATGAAGCGGGCCAGTTCACCGCCGGAGGCAATCTTGGCCAGCGGGCCCGGCGGGCTGCCGATATTGGTGGCGACCTGGAAGGCGATATCGTCGATGCCGTGCGGCCCCCAGCCTTCTTCCCCCTGCGGTTCCACCTTGGTGACGAATCGGGCCTTTTCCAGCTTCAGCGGCTTCAACTCGGCGGCGACCGCCTGATCCAGCTTGGATGCCGCCTTCGTGCGGGCGGCCGACAGGGCCTTGGCGGCCTCCAGATAGGCGGCCTTGGCGGTTTCCGCCTGGGCGGCCAGCTTCTGCAACAGGTCGCCCTGATCTTCGATCAGCGACAATTTGCGCGCCATTTCCGCCCGCAGGGTCACCAGCCCGTCGACGTCGGTGCCATGCTTGCGGGCGGCGGCGCGCAATGCAAACAGCCGCTCCTCGATCTTGTCCAGATTGCCGCCATCGGTATCCATGTCGGCCGACAGGGCCTGAAGCGAACGCGCGGCCTCGCCCACATCATTGGCGGCCTCATCCAGGGCGCTGATCACCGGGTCCAGCCGGCCACCGGCCTTTTCCGCCAGCCGGGACAGGGTGCGCAACGCGCTGGCCAGCGCCCGTTCGGCCCCGCGTTCGCCGGACAGTTCCCCGTTAGCCTGATTGATGCCCTCAATCAGCTTTTCCCGGTGCTGCAGCACCACGCGCTGTTCGGCCAGCCCCGTCTCTTCCCCCTCATTGGGGTCAAGCTGGTCCAGCTCCTCCACCGCATGGCGCAGGTAATCTTCCTCGGCACGGGCGCGGGCGGCATCGTCGGCAGCGGTCAGCCGCGCCTGTTCCACCTGCCGCCAGGCCCGCCAGGAGGCCGACACCTTCTGCTGGCGGTCGGCCAACTGCACATAATCATCCAGCAGGTCGCGGTGGGTGCGCGGGTCCAGCAGGCCATGGGTATCGAACTGGCCATGCACCTCCACCAGCGTTTCGCCCAGCCGGCGCAGCAGGGTGACCCCCACCGGCTGATCATTGACGAAACAGCGGGAACGCCCATCCGCCGTCAGGGTGCGGCGGATCACCAGCGTATCCTCCACCTCCAGATCCTGTTCGCGCAGGATGGCGAAGGCGGGATGGTCCGGCGTGCGGCTGAGATCGAACTCCGCCGTCACGCTGGCCTGCTCGCTGCCATGGCGGACCAGCCCGCTATCGCCGCGCGCACCCAGCGCCAGCCCCAGCGAATCCAGCAGGATCGACTTGCCGGCCCCGGTCTCCCCCGTCAGCACGCAGAGACCGGCCTGGAACGACAGTGTCAGCCGTTCGATCAGCACCACATCGCGGATCGAGAGCGTCACCAGCATCGGATCATTCCCGGACGTTTATGAAGCGGCTTGGATCAGATCAGAACATCCAGTCCCAGGCGCGGGTCAGGAAGGAGGGCTTTTCCCCGCGCGCGGCCCGGTTCATCAGGGCATAGGTATCCTGATACCAGACGCTGCCGGGATAATTATGGCCCAGCAGGGCGGCATTGGCCTGCGCCTCTTCCCGGATGCCCAGGGCCAGATAGGCCTCCACCATGCGGTGCAGGGCTTCGGGCACATGGCTGGTGGTCTGATACTCGTCGATCACCCGGCGGAAGCGCTTGATGGCGGCGACATATTCGCCGGTATTCAGATAGAAGCGCCCGACTTCCATATCCTTGCCGGCCAGATGGTCGCGCGTCAGATCGATCTTCAGCTTGGCATCGCGGGCATAGGGCGTGGTGGGGAAGCGGCGCACCACCTCATTCAGGGCCTTCAGCGCCTCTTCCGTCGTGCTCTGGTCGCGGCGCACGTCGGTGATGCGCTCATACTGGCAGAGCGCCTTCAGATAATAGGCATAGGGCGCATTGCGGTTGCCCGGATGCAGGGCGATGAAACCATCCAGGGCGGCGATGGCATCGTCATACTTCATCGCCTCATAGTGCGAATAGGCAGACATCAGCTTGGCCCGCACCGCCCATTGGCTGTACGGGTGCTGGCGCTCGACCTCGTCGAACAGCAGGGCCGCCTTGGTATAGTTCTTATTGTCGATGGCGTTGGACGCCTCGGTGTAGATCTGCTCCACCGGCCGCTCGACATAGGGGATCTCCTCCTTCTTGCCCGAGCAGGCGGTAAGGAGCAGCAAGGCGGCCGGCACCAGGTAACGGGCGACGGCGGACGGGCGGACGGTGCGGGGCGTGCGAAGCATCGGCAATGACAACCAAGCTCTGGGGCATGAATGCGGGAAGCCTTATAGCACGCGCGGGACGGCACCCGCCAAGCGGCAAACGACGCGCTATCATTACATGCACGCTTTTGCCGCCAAATCCTGGCGGAACAAAGGCATTTCAGCGCAGATCAGGGCGCGCGGCGTTCTGTCCGGCCTGAATTTCCGGCAAATGGCGCAGAGATTCGTCAAAGCGGGCCCGTAAAGCAGCGCCCGCGTCGTCGTTGCGGAAGCAGACATGCAGGCTTTTTTCCTCCAGCAGCCGGCCATTCAGCCGCAGGGCGGCGCGGTGGGGAATCAGGTCCGGGTCGGTGGCCAGCAGATATGACAGCACATTGCTGTCAATCACCACCAGATCCAGCCGGCCCGCCGCCAGCTTGCGCAGGTTGGTGGCGTCATCGACCGCCGGTTCAACGTTCAGCCCGCCGGCGGCGGCCAGGGCATCGAATTCCGGATTATTGACATAGCCGCGCACGGTACCGATGCGCCGTCCGGCCAGATCGGGGAGCTGTGTCCAGGGTGCCGGTGCATCCACCCGTTCGGCAAAACCCAGCGGGCTGCTGCCAATCGGCTCCGACAGCAGGCAGTGGCGTGCCATCGTGGCATCCCGATATTCCGGGAAATAACCCTGAAAATCGGGGTCATGCAGGCCGCTGGTCAGCGCCCGCTGCCAGGGCAAAAAATCCACCTGCAGCGCCAGGCCCGCCCCCGCCAGGGCGGCCTGAACGATGGCAGTGGAGCGCCCCTGTGCGGGCAGGTTCGGGCCGGTGAAGGGTGGCCAGTCCAGGCTGGCCAGCCGCACCGAAGGCCCCGTCTGTGCCTGTGCCATGGCGGAAGAGCCCGGAAACCAGCCCAGGCCGATCAGCAAAAGGACAAGACGAAAGGCGCGATGCTGGATCATGGCCTGAGCGCGTGAGTGTCTGGAACAGGATGACCGATCCTATATGGGTTCCGCGACGACTTTATGAACTATCCGTTGGATTGCCGCCGGCCAAAATGACACCGGCCGGACATCATGGATGTCCGGCCGGGCAGAAAATGCAGGTAAAAGAGCGGTGTCGCGGAAACCGCGCGGGAGATCAGGCAACCGTGGCCAGTTCTTCCTGCCAGACCGGGGCATCTTCGATGCGGTAATTGGCCGGATCGGCGAACAGGGCGCGCAGGACGGCGTTGTTCATGCCGTGACCGCCACGGATGCCGTGGTAATGGCCCAGGATCTGGCCACCGGCCAGATAGAGGTCACCCACCGCGTCCAGGATCTTGTGACGGATGAATTCGTCCTGGAAGCGCAGGCCGCCTTCATTCAGCACATGGTCGCCATCGATGACCACCGCATTATCCAGCGACCCGCCCAGGCCCAGACCGGCCTTGCGCATCTGTTCCACCTCATGGGCGAAACCGAAGGTGCGGGCGGCCGACACTTCAACCTTGAAGCTGGCCGGGTCGGTCAGCCGCAGGCTGCCTTCCTGGCGGCGGATCAGGGCGGTATTGTCATAGATGATCTCCGCCCGGAAGCTGGAGGTCGGGGCCGGGCTCAAGGTCACCTTCTTGTCGCCATCGACGGCGCTGACTTCCTTCAGCACGCGGATCACGCGGCGCGGCTTTTCCTGCACGCGGGTGCCGGCGCATTCGATCAGGAAGATGAAGGGGGCCGAGCTGCCATCCATGATCGGCACTTCGGCGGCGCTTACCTCCACATAGGCATTGTCGATGCCGCAGCCGCGCAGCGCGGCCATCAGATGTTCGACCGTGCCGATGGTGGCGCCATGTTCGTTGCGCATCAGGGTGCACAGACGGGTATCCACCACCAGATCCCAGCGGGCGGGGATGATCCCCTGGCCTTCCGGCAGATCAGTGCGGATGAAAACGATACCGGTATCGACCGGGGCCGGGCACAGAGTCAGATGGACCCGACGGCCGGAATGAAGGCCGATGCCCATGCAATCGATCGTGGAATTCAGAGTCTGTTGCCAGGACATGGTATGTCCCCTTTTCCGATCAATCTAGACAGTGCCCCCATGCGAAGCGATCCCGTTGCCTTGCCCCCACCCTTCCCTGGTTGGGGTTTGCGTCGCGTTCCCTTCCCACCGGGCGTCCCATTCACGGGGCGTTGCAACGCAGCAATGGCATCCCTTCACGACCTCACCATGACGCCTGTCCCGGCAAGACACAAATCACTCTTTATTACCGATTGTTACGCACCTGTCGGATAACAGTATGATCTGACGTCACAATTTTGCCCAGATCGGTTAAGGGCAAAACAGAAGGGCCGGCCCCCGCCGGGCCGGCCCTTCATGATGCAACGCGATAAAGCCTTGATTGCGAACGATGTTCAGTTTGCCTGACGGCGCAGGAAGGCCGGGATGTCCAGCATATCCTCTTCGCTCTGCGGGGCCTTGGCGCGGGGGGCGGCCTCGGCCGGATGGGCCTGCGGGGCCGCTTGCGGCACCGGGGCCGGTGCCGGCTGGGCAGCCGCGCGGGACTGCTGGGGCTGGAACTGCGGCGCCGGTTGGGCCTGCGGTGCGGGGGCCGGCTGCGACCGTTGGGCCGCCTGATTGCCGCCACCCAGGCCGAACATCCGGCTGAACAGCCCGGCCTTCTTTTCCGCCGGCGGCGGGGTGAAGCGCTCCGGCACATGGTTATTGCTGCGCGGCGCCCCTTCCGCCGGACGCGGCGGGATGAAGGCATCGTCACGCCGTGCCGGTGCCGGCGGGCGCATATCCACCGGGCGCAGTTCCTGGGTCACCGGGGCATGGTGGGCGGCAGCTTCCGCCACCGGTTCAGCAGCGGGGGCGGCCTCTGCCATGGCGGCCGGCTGCTGGGGCGCCAGCGGGGCCGGCTGCATCGGCACAGCACCCGGCAGCGGGGCCGGGGTCATGGCGGGATAATGCGGCGTGGCGGCGGCACCGGGAATGCCGGCCGGCTGCATGACCGGGCGGGCGGGGATGCCGTTGGCGGTTGCGGCGGTAGCGGCCGGGACGGGCGGCACCGAGGGGGCACCGGGACGCCGGGCGGCGGCATTGGCGGCCGGCAGGGGCTGCGGCTGGGCCACCGGGCGCACCTGCTGGCCAGCATTATCGATACCGGTGGCGACGACCGACACCCGCATCTTGCCGGACATATGTTCATCGAAGGTGGAACCGAAGATGATGTTGGCTTCGGGGTCCACCTCGTCGCGGATGCGGTTGGCCGCCTCATCCACCTCGAACAGGGTCATGTCATGACCGCCGGTGATGTTGATCAGCACGCCACGGGCACCCTTCATGCTGATATCATCCAGCAGCGGGTTGTTGATGGCGGCTTCGGCGGCGTCGATGGCGCGGTTGTCGCCCTCCGCCTCGCCGGTGCCCATCATCGCCTTGCCCATCTCGCTCATCACGGTGCGGATATCGGCAAAGTCCAGGTTGATCAGGCCCGGCATCACCATCAGATCGGTGACACCGCGCACGCCCGCGTGCAGCACATCGTCGGCCAGCTTGAAGGCATCGGCGAAGGTGGTCTTCTCCGTGGCGATGCGGAACAGGTTCTGGTTGGGGATGATCAGCAGCGTGTCGACATACTGGGCCAGTTCCGTGATACCGGATTCGGCCGTGCGCATACGGTGCGCCCCTTCGAAATTGAAGGGCTTGGTCACTACGCCGACAGTCAGAATGCCCTGTTCACGCGCCGCGCGGGCGATGACGGGCGCAGCGCCCGTACCCGTCCCACCGCCCATGCCGGCGGTGATGAAGCACATGTTGGTGCCGTTCAGATGGCCCAGAATCTCTTCCAGCTGCTCTTCCGCCGCCGCACGGCCGACATCGGGGCGCGAACCGGCCCCCAGGCCGCGGGTGATGGTGGAGCCCAACTGAACCCGCTTGGTGGCCAGATTGCCCTGCAGGGCCTGGGCGTCGGTATTGGCGACCACAAACTCGACCCCTTCCAGATTGGAACGGATCATGTTGTTGACGGCATTGCCGCCGGCACCGCCGACACCGAATACGGTGATGCGGGGTTTGGTCTGTACTTCGACGCTGGGGATACCGAGTTTCAGGCTCATTTGGGGCAACTCCTCTGGCGGGGGAGGGGGTCTTGGGCGGTGGCCCTGGGGCAGGGCCGAATCATCGGGGAAATGGGGGATCAGGCTTTGGCTGCCGGTGGGCGGGCGCTGGCCTGAAAGCACGGTCTTCGTCGGCGATCCATCATGGCGGCGGTTCCATCTTTACAGATTCTCCCGCAGCCAGAGGTTCACCCGGCCCCACAGGCTGGACGGTTTCTCGTCCAGCGGGCTGAGGGCCGGCATCTCATGGGTCTGTTGCATCGCATAGGCCAGCAGGCCGGCGGCAGAGGCAAAGGCCGGGCCCGACAGGTTGCTGGCCAGCCCGCCGATACGCAGCGGGCGGCCCAGCCGCACCTGCTTGTCCAGCACATTGGCGGCCAGTTCGCGCACGCCGGCCAATTGGCTGCCGCCACCGGTCAGCACCACGCGGCGGCCGGCGGCCTTGGCAAAGCCCGACCCTTCCAGCCGGCCGCGCACCAGCTCAAAAATCTCCTCCAGCCGGGGCTGGATGATGCTGACCAGATAGGATTTCGGCACATGGTTGCCCTGGCCGCGCTCTTCCTCCCCCACCTGGGGGACGTCGATCATCTCCCGCTCGTCAGAGACGGCGGCGGCGGCACTGCCATGCAGGGTCTTCAGCCGCTCGGCATCCACCACCGTGGTGGTCAGGCCGCGGGCAATATCATTGGTGACATGCACACCGCCCAGCGGAATGCTGTCGCACCAGACCATTTTGCCATCATTGAACACGGCGATGCTGGTGGTGCCGCCGCCCATATCGATCAGGGTGACGCCCAGATCCATCTCATCTTCGACCAGACAGGACAGGCCGGAGGCATAGGGGCTCATCACAAACCCCTCCACCCCCAGATGGCAGCGCCCGACACAGGTGGTCAGGTTGCGCACCGGGCTGGCGGCGGCGGTGACGACATTCATCCGCACGCCCAGCCGTTCGCCCACCATGCCGCGCGGATCGCGGATGCCCTTGGACCCGTCAATGGCATAGCCGACGGGGATGGAATGGATCAGCTCGGCATCGGCCGATACATCCAGCCGGCGGGCCTGGGCCAGGGCCCGGCGCACATCGGCATCGGCGATTTCCGGCCCGATCACGGGGGTTTCCACCGTCAGGGTCTGGCTTTCCGGCTGGCCGCCGGACAGGCTGACCAGCACCTGGCGGATCTGCTCACCCGCCATGGTTTCCGCCGCATGGACGGTGGTACCGATGGCGGTCTCCGCCGCTTCCATATCGACAATGCCGCCGGAGCGTACGCCCCGGCTGACCTGATGGCCGATGCCGACCACGCGGATGGAGCCGGGATCGTCCACCTTGGCGATGAAGCACACCACCTTCGTCGAGCCCACATCCAGGGCCGCGATGGTGCCGCCGCGCGTCACCTTGCGCGGGCCTTTGCGGGTATTCAGTGCGCCGGGAAATGCCATGTCCGCCGCCCCTCAGATCTTCTGCTTCTTTTCCGGCGGCTTGCGCCGCAGGTCGGCCGCCATGGCCGAGGTCTGGATGGCCAACCGGTCGGGCATCCGCAGGTCGATCGACACCACATCCTTGTCCAGCACCTGATTGGTCTGCTGGATCAGCGCCAGCTGGTGCAGGGCTTCCGGCACCTCATGTTCGGGCAGGCGCACATCAATGCCATTCTTCAGTTTCAGATCCCAACGCCGGCCAGCCACCAGGATGGCGGCCTCCACCCGGTCGGCGATGGTCTTTTCCGCCGCCAGTTGGCGCAGCAGTTCCGGCCCGCGCGCCGGCGCATCGGCCCCCACCAGCATGGGCAGGTTGGGCCAGCGCGACAGGTCTTCGTCCGTCAGCACCACGCCATCGGCATCCACCAGCCGCAATTGCCGGTCATGCTGCCACAGCGCCATCGGCTTGCGTTCCTTGATGGCGATGAAGATCGTGTCCGGCAGGCGGCGTTCCACCCGCGCTTCCGCCACCCAGGGGATCTGTTCCAGCGCCAGCCGGGCAGTGTGGGGATCAAAGGCCAGGATCGGGCTGCCACGCTGCACGCCCAAGGCTGCCAGCATGTCGGTCTTCGCCGTGCGTTTGCGCCCCTGCACAAAAACTTCCCCGACCGACAGGCCGGCATCCATTGATGCGTGCATGAACTTGTCGGTCACCAGGGAGGTCAGCATGGCGGCCTGCCCACTGGCCCAGGCCCAGCCCCCCACGGCCGCCAGCAGCAGCAAGGGGGAGGCCGTGCGGCCGATGCGCATGGCAGGGCCGGCCCAGCGCGGCATGGCGCGGCGGCGATTGGCCTCCTGCGCTGCACGCAATGTGGCCCGCCGCGCCGTTTCGGCGAAGCGGGCCCGTGGATTGTCGGGGATGGCGTCGGGGTGCGTCACACGTGGCATCGGGCTCGCTCCACTATCCAGGCGCACAGATCGGCATAGGCGATGCCGCGCGCGGCGGCCTGTTCCGGCAACAGCGACAGCGGCGTGAAGCCCGGCTGCGTGTTGGTTTCCAGAAAACACAGGCCGCTGACGCCGGGCTTGCTGTCATCCCAGCGGAAATCGGAGCGGGATACCGGCTCACAGCCCAGTACCCGATGGGCCAGCAGCGCCAGGCGCTTGGCCTCTGCCGCCACCTCTGCCGGGATCTGCGCCGGGCAGATATGGGTGGCGCCGCCATCGGTATATTTGGCGGTATAGTCGAAGAAATTCTGCGTCGGCACGATCTCCGTAACGGCCAGCGCCTCATCCCCCATGATGCCGACCGTCAGTTCCCGACCGGGGACGAACTGTTCCACCAGCACCTTGTCGCCATAGACCCAGGCATCTTCCGCCAGCACGGTGAAATTATCGCCCACCTTGACGATGCGCACGCCCACGGATGAGCCCTCATCCACCGGCTTCACCACATAGGGCGGGGGCAGCACATGGCCGGCCAGCACCTGATCCTTGGTCGCCACCACGCCATCGGCCACCGGCATTCCGGCGGTGGCCAGCAGGCGCTTGGTCATTTCCTTGTCCATGGCGATGGCAGAGGATTTGACGCTGGAATGGGTATAGGGCAGGCCCAGATATTCCAGCACACCCTGGATCAGCCCATCCTCCCCACCCCGCCCGTGCAGGGCATTGAACACTGCGTCCGGGCGCGGGTGGGACAGGGCGGCGATCAGGGACGGCAGGTCGCGCTTCACATCCACACGGGTGACGCGGTAGCCCTTGTCTTCCAACGCCGTGGCAATATTGCTTCCGCTGACGAGCGACACTTCGCGCTCGGCAGACCAGCCACCCATCAGGACGGCGACATGCTTCGCGTTCGTCTCACCCATCACACCAAACTCCCCCACGGCCCGCATACACCAGGATGCGGGCGTAATGGCCGAACATTTCGGCAACTTTTGCACAAACGCAAGATTTTGTGTGACGGCCAGCATATCCGCCCACAAAATCCGGTGTAAGCGAGGCGCCCAACGGTCGCAAGCGGCAATCTGCGCCGCTTTCAAAAAAGCCGAGGGCGCTAAGCCGAAGGTCAGGGGGGAGGAGGTGGGTGAACGCGTTCATCCGGCCCCCCCATGCGAACGGGGTACGCCGATCCGCCGTATCTCCCAACGCAAGTCTATGCCGCTCTGCGTTTTCACGCGGCGGCGTACCTCCTCGCCCAAGGACTCGATATCCTCAGCCGTGGCATCGCCCAGATTGATCAGGAAATTGCAGTGTTTTTCGCTGATCTGTGCCCCGCCGATGGTCAAACCCCGGCAACCAGCGGCATCGATCAACTGCCAGGCCTTGTGCCCTTCAGGATTGGCGAAGGTGGAACCACCGGTGCGGGCGCGCACCGGCTGGCTGTCGGCGCGGGTCCGCTGGATCGCCTCAATCCGCGCCTGGATGGCGTCCTTGTCATCGGGCCGGCCGCGCAGGGCGGCGGCGGTGAAGATGACATCGTCCGGAACGCCGCAATGGCGGTAGGTCAGGTGCAGTTCATCGCGCGTCCAGCGCCGGATATGGCCCTTGCCGTCAACCCCTTCGGCCCAGTCGATCACATCCACCAGTTCCCCGCCATAGGCGCCACCATTCATGCGGATGGCCCCGCCGATGGTGCCGGGAATGCCGGAGAGGAATTCCAGCCCCGTCAGCCCGGCCTGCTGGGCCGTCAGCGCCACGTTCAAATCCAGCGCGCCAGCGCCGGCAATGATCATTTCGCCTTCGACATGAATTTCGGCAAAGGCGCCGCCCAGGCGGATCACCACACCCGGCACCCCGCCATCGCGGACCAGCAGGTTCGACGCCACACCGATCACCGTCACCGGCACATCGGCGGGGCAGCGGGCACGGAAATAGGCCAGATCATCCCGGTCGGCCGGACGGAACAGCAGCTCGGCATTGCCGCCGACGCGGAACCAGGTGGTCGGCCCCAGCGGCGCGTCGGCCACCAGCCGGCCGCGCAGGTCGGGGGCCTGTTCCTTGATCCGGTCGAGCAGCGGGGAGGCGGCCATCAGTCGGCACCCCCGATGGCAAACAGCTTGTCCAGCTCAGCCGGCAGGGCATTGGCCCATTGGGTGATGGTGCCCGCACCCAAGCACACCACCATGTCACCGGGCTTGGCGATGTCCTTTACCAGGGCGGGCAGGGCATCCGGGCCGGTGAGCGCGCGCACGTCGCGGTGGCCGCGCACGCGCAGCCCCTCTACCAAATCATCGCGGGAGGCGCCGGCAATCGGCTGTTCACCGGCGGCATAGACATCCGCCACCAGCACGGTGTCGGCATCGTTGAAGCAGGTGCAGAAATCGCCGAACAGGCTTTGCAGGCGGCTATAGCGGTGCGGCTGCACCACGGCGATGGTGCGGCCGGTGCCGGCCATGCGGGCCGCCTTCAGCACGGCGGAGATTTCCACCGGGTGATGGCCGTAATCATCGATCACGGCGATGCCATTGCTTTCCCCGGTCTTGGTGAAGCGGCGCTTCACCCCGCTGAATTTGGCGAAGGACTGGCGGATCGCCTCGTCGCTGATGCCCAGATTGATGGCCACCGCAATGGCGGCCAGGGAGTTCTGGACGTTATGCAGGCCATACATCGGCAGATGGATGCCGGTGATGGTGCGCGCCTCCCCCCGTGATTCCCCCCGCGCGCGGTCGCTGACCGCCACGTCATAGGCGCAGCCGCTGGTATCGGTCACCACATTGATGGCGCGCACATCGGCCTGGGGCGAGAAGCCATAGGTGACGACGCGGCGGTCCACCCGGCCCAGCATGGCCTGGACCTCCGGATGATCGATGCACAGCGCCGCGAAACCGTAGAAGGGGATATTCTCGACAAACCGGTCGAACGCCTTCCGCTCCTCCTCGAACGTGCCGTAATGGTCCAGATGCTCCGGGTCCATATTGGTGACGATGCCGATGGTGGAGGGCAGCTTGGTGAAGGTGCCGTCGCTTTCATCGGCTTCCACCACCATCCAGTCACCGCTGCCCAGTTTGGCGTTGGTGCCCAGCGAATTGATGATGCCGCCATTGATGATGGTCGGGTCCATCGCCCCGCCTTCCAGCAAGGCCGCCACCATGCTGGTGGTGGTGGTCTTGCCATGGGTGCCGGCCACGGCGATGGACCATTTCAGCCGCATCAGCTCCGCCAGCATTTCCGCCCGACGTACCACCGGGATCATGCCGGCGCGGGCGGCCACCACCTCCGGATTGTCCTTCTTCACAGCGGAAGAGATGACCAGCACCGCTGCGGTGCCGAGGTTTTCCGCCCGGTGGCCGATCTCCACCTTGATGCCCAGCTTGCGCAGCCGCTGCACATTATAGTTATCGGACATGTCGCTGCCCTGGACCGCATAGCCCAGATTGTGCAGCACCTCGGCGATGCCGGACATGCCGATACCGCCAATGCCGACAAAATGCAGGGTTCCGATGTTCAGCGGCAGGGCCCGCATGGCTTAAACTCCAAACAGAAAATCAAGAAGGCCGGGTTTACGGCGTGGCGTGGGGGCAGTTTCGGCTTCGTAATGATGACTTGTGGCCTTTTCACGGCCCTGTCGTGCCAGATGGGGCCGCGTCGTCGGCCCATTGCCCAGCAGCAGGGGGAAGGCGGTTTCCAGGTCGCTGAGGCTGGGCGGGGGGACAGATTGCCTCATGCTGCGCGCTCCCTGGCCAGACCCAGCACGGCATCGGCCAGCTTCTCCGCCGCTTCCGGGATGGCCCAGCCAGCGGCGGCCGTGGCGGCGCGCGTCAGTTGGGCCGGGTCGGCCAGCAGGGCGGTCAGCTTGTCGGCCAGCACGGCGGGTAAAAATTCCGTCTGCGGAACGACCCAGGCACCGCCAACCGATTCAACCGATCTGGCGTTGGCGGTCTGGTGATCATCCATGGCATATTGATAGGGCACCAGGATGGAGGGACGGCCCACCACCGTCAGTTCGGCAACCGTTCCGGCACCGGAACGGGCTACCATCAGGTGGCAGCCGGCCAGCCGGTGCGGCATATCCTTGAAGAAGGTGGCCAGCTCGCACTCAATGCCCATCTCATAATAGGCTTTGCGCGCGACCTCGATATTTTCCGGGCGGGCCTGCTGCACGATCTTCAGCCGGTAACGCAAATCTTCCGGCAGCATTTCGACGGCGCGGGGTACCACTTCGCCGAAAATGCTGGCCCCCTGGCTGCCGCCGGTGATCAGCAGATTGACCGGCCCGCCCGGTACGGGGGCCGGATAGGGGGCGTCGCGCAGGGCCAGGATATCGGGCCGTACCGGGTTGCCGGTGCGGATGATGCGCCTGCCATCGGCGGGGCCCAGCCCCTTCACCTCGGGGAAGCTGGTGCAGATGCGGGCGGCCTTGCCGATCAGCAGCCGGTTGGCCCGGCCCAGCACGGCATTCTGTTCATGCAGCAGGGTGGGAATGCCGGTGGATTGCGCGGCGAACACGGTGGGGACGGACGGATAGCCGCCGAACCCGACCACGACGGCCGGGTTCAGGCGGCGCAGCAGGCTGCGCGCCTGCGCGGTGCCCAGCACCAGATCGACGGCCATGCGGGCCTTGCCCAGCAGGCCGGCGGCCCCGTTCGACGCGCGGATACGTTCCACCCGTACATCCGGCAGGCTGTCGCCAAACGCCTTGCCGCGCGGATCGGTCACCAGAACAGGCAGATGGCCGCGCGCCATCAGGGCGCGGGCCAGCGCTTCCGCCGGGAACATATGGCCGCCGGTGCCACCGGCGGCGAGGATGATGGGGCGGGCGCTCACAGGCCTTCTCCCGGTGACAGGCGTTTGCGGGTCAGGGCCAGCAGCATCCCGGTGCCGATCCCCAGCGCGATCAGGGAGGAACCGCCATAGGAGATGAAGGGCAGGGTCATGCCCTTGGTCGGCATCAGATGCAGGGCGGAACCCATATTGATCAATGCCTGCAGGCCGAACTGCATGGCCAGCCCGGTGGCGGCCAGCATGACAAACAGGCTCTGATCATTGGCGGCGCGGTTGAAGCTGCGGATCACCACGATGGCGAACAGCACGATGATCAGGGCGCAGACCACCAGCCCCAATTCCTCCCCGGCGACGGAGAAGATGAAGTCAGCATGGGCATCGGGGATGGCCATCTTCACCCGGCCCTGACCGGGGCCGGTGCCCCAGATGCCGCCATTGGCAAAGGCTTCCATGGATTTTTCGACCTGATAATTCTCACCCGTTGCCGGGTTCAGGAAGCCATCGATGCGCTTTTGTACGTGTGGGAACAGGAAATAGGCGCTGACCAGACCGCCCATGCCCAGCACCACCATGCTGGCCACCAGCACAATCGGCAGACCGGCCAGGAAGAACTGGCCGAAGAAAATGGAGGTGATGACGAAGGTCTGCCCCAGATCAGGCTGGCTCATCAGCAGCAGCACGATCATGGCATAGAGGGCGCAGTTCACCTGGATGCCGGGAAAATGGCCCCCCGTCGGCCCCGGCGTGCGGTGGAGCGAAAACATCCAGGCGGAGATAACGGCGAAGGCCGGCTTCAGGAATTCCGACGGCTGCACCGACGACAGGCCGGGCACATGGATCCAGCGCGTGGCGCCCTTGATCTCCTCCCCGATGAACAGGGTCAGCACCACACCGACAACGGCCCCCCCGAACAGCACCACGGCCAGCCGTCGCACCCCGCGCGGGGTGAGCAGGGAGACACCGACCATGATGGCCAGCGAGGGCAGCAGCATGATCAGGTGGCGTTCGATGAAGTGGAAGGTGGTCAGCCCGATGCGGTTGGCCACCGCCGGGCTGGCCGCCTGGATCAGCACCACACCGATCACGGCAATGGCGATGATGATGGCCAGCGTCCAGCGGTCCACCGTCCACCACCAGCGGCCCAGAACCGAATGATCGGTGCGGGAGAAGGAGAGCATGGGCTCAATCCCCCTGCCGGGCTGTGGCCAGGGATTGTGCCGCCGCCGTGAAGGCGTCGCCCCGCACCTCAAAATTCGGATATTGGTCAAAACTGGCGCAGGCTGGCGACAGCAGCACCACAGGCGATGCCTCCCCATCGGCCTTGGCGGCGGCAAAGGCGGCTTCCACCGCCTTTTCCATCACGCCGCAGCGCGTGTGCGGCACCTTGTGGTCGGCCAGCCAGCCGGCAAAGGCCTCCGTCGCCTCCCCGATCAGGAAGGCATGGCGGACATTGCCCACCAGTTCTTCCAGACCGGCAAGGCCGGTATCCTTGGGCTTGCCGCCCAAAATCCAATAGATCGGCTGATAGCAGACCAGGGCCTTGGCCGCCGCGTCAGCATTGGTGGCCTTGCTGTCATTGATGAAGCGGACGCCATCAATCACCGCCACCTGCTGCTGCCGGTGGGCCAGACCGGGGAAGGTGCGCAAGCCATCCAGAATGTCGGAATGGGTCAGCCCGCCGGCCCGTGCCAGGGCATAGGCGGCCAGCACATTCTGCCAATTATGCAGGCCCGGCAGGGTGGTCAGCCTTGTCAGATCGGTGAAGGGATGGGGCGTGCCTTCGGTGGCATCGACCAGCACGCCATTTTCCACCCCGATGCCGCCCGGCGGCACACCATGAACAGAAATACGGATCACCCGCCCGTCAAATTCCCCGTCCAGCGCATCGGCCATCTGGCGGCAAGGCTCATCATCCACGCCGATCACGGCCACCTGCGGCCTGCCATCGCCCTTCTGGAAGATGCGCTTCTTGGCGGCGATATAGCCGTCCATCCCGCCATGCCGGTCCAGATGGTCGGGCGTGATGTTCAGCAGCACGGCGGCATCAAAGCCGAGCGAGGGCGTCAGTTCCAGTTGATAGCTGGACATTTCCAGCACATAGACGCCGTTCTTGCCCAGCCGGTCGATGCTGAGCGCCGGAATGCCGATATTGCCGCCGATCAGGGTGGGCCGGTTGGCCCCGGCGAAAATATGGCCGGTCAGCGCGGTGGTGGTGGATTTGCCATTGGTGCCGGTGATGCCGACATAGAAGGGCGCCGGCACGGCGCGGGCCAGCAATTCGATATCGCTGACCAGCGGGATGCCCGTCGCCTTGGCGCGGGCAGCCACCTTGTTGGGCTCAGGGAAGCTGTGCGGTATGCCGGGCGACAGCACCAGCAGTTCCACCCCGGCCAGATCGGCGCTGTTGAGGTCGGTCAGGGCAATGCCCTCCGCCTGGGCTGCCTGCTGCCCGGCGGCCCCATCATCCCAGGCCAGCACCTCGGCCCCGGCATCCAGGGCGGCGCGCGCGGCGGTAAGGCCCGAGCGCGCCAGACCCATCACCGCGATTTTACGCCCCTTCAGGATGCCGAGATCAATCATGATGCCCCCTTGATTACCGTAGTTTGAGGGTGGACAGGCCGATCAGCGCCAGGATGACGGCGATGATCCAGAACCGGATGACGACGGTGGGCTCCGACCAGCCCTTCTTTTCGAAATGGTGATGGATCGGCGCCATGCGGAAGACTCGTTTGCCGGTCAGCTTGAAGCTGGCCACCTGGATCATCACCGACAGCGTCTCCAGCACGAACAGGCCGCCAATGATGGCCAGCACCAGTTCATGCTTGGTGATGACGGAGATGGCACCCAGCGCTCCGCCGACGGACAGCGACCCCGTATCGCCCATGAACACCATGGCCGGCGGGGCGTTGAACCAGAGAAAGCCCAATCCGGCCCCCACCAGCGCGCCGCAGAAGACCGCCAGCTCACCCGTACCCGGCACATGGATGATGCCCAGATAGTTGGAGAAGATGGCATTGCCCGACAGATAGGCGATCAGCCCGAAACAGGCGGCGGCGATCATGATCGGCACGGTGGCCAGCCCGTCCAGCCCATCCGTCAGATTGACGGCGTGCGACGAACCGATGATGACGACCACCGCAAACGGCACATAGAACCAGCCGAGATGGATCAGCAGATCCTTGAAGAAGGGCAGGGCCAGACCGCTGCCCAGCTCCCACGGCGTGACCGCGAGATACCAGCCGGTGGCCAGCAGGGCGACGACGAAGGTGGCCACCAGTTTCAGCTTGGAAGACAGGCCCTTGGTATTGCGCTTGGTCAGCTTCAGATAATCATCACCAAACCCGACCAGCCCGAACCCGACCGTCACCAGCAGCACGATCCAGGTATAGGTATTGGTCAGATCCACCCAGAGCAGGGTGGAAATGATGACGGCGATCATGATCATCAGGCCGCCCATGGTGGGCGTGCCCTTCTTCTTCAGATGCGTTTCCGGCCCGTCGGTGCGGATGGGCTGGCCTTCCCCCTGCTTGGATTTCAGCCAGCGGATGACGCGCGGGCCGATGACGAAGCTGATGATCAGCGCGGTCATGATGGCCCCGCCCGTCCGGAAGGTCAGATACCGGAACAGGTTGAAAATCTGGAACTGATCCGCCAGGGGGTAAAGCAGATTATACAGCATTCTTGTCTCTCGGTTCCCCGCCATTCAGCGTGGCGGCTGTCCCCTGCGGGTCGAATTTGTCAATTTTATTGGCCATGGCCTTCACGGCATCCACGACAGTGGCCATACGGCTGCCGGCAGAGCCCTTCACCATCACCACATCACCGGGGCGCAATGCGGCCGCCAGCAGCGGGGCCAGGGCGGCACTGTCCGCCGCATGGGCCCCGCGCATGGCGGCCGGCACGGCGTCAAACAGGTGCCGCATGTTGGGACCGCAGCAGTACAACAGGTCGCAATGCCCAGCCACCAGGGCGGGGGCGACACTGACATGCAGCTCCGGCGATTGTTCGCCCAGCTCCCGCATGTCGCCCAGCACGGCGATGCGGCGGCCACCGGCACCCGGCGGCACCTGCCCCAGCACCCCGGCGGCGGCCTTCACCGATACCGGGCTGGCATTATAGCTTTCATCAATCAGGGTCAGCGTACCACCGGGCACGGTAATGGCGCTGCGCTGGCCGCGCCCCTTGATGGGGGAAAGGTTGGCCAGCGAGGCGGCGGCGATGGCGACATCGCCGCCGGCCGCCTTCACGGCCAGCAGTACGGCCAGGCTGTTGATGGCATGGTGCCGGCCCGGCAGCGGGATGGTGTAGGTGACATCCACCCCATCAATGTGGGCCTGCACATGGCTGCTGTCGGGCAGCAGGTCCAGCGTCAGCAGACGGCCATCGGCGGCGGCATCTGCCCCGAAGGACAGGATATGCAGGCCCTGGGTGCGGGCGGCGGCCAGCAGGCGGCTGTAATGCGGATTGTCCCGCGGCAACACGGCGGTGCCGCCTGGCCCCATACCTTCAAAAATCTCCGCCTTGGCGTCGGCAATCGCCTCCACCGAAGGGAAGAATTCGATATGGACGGCCTCTACGGTGGTGATGATGGCCACGTCCGGGCGCACCATGCGCGACAGGGGGCCAATCTCCCCGGCATGGTTCATGCCCAGTTCGAACACGCCAAACCGGCTGTCGGCGGGGAAGCGGGAGAGCGACAGCGGCACGCCCCAATGATTGTTCAGGCTGCCCACGGTGGCGAAGGTCTTGCCCTGGCTTTCCAGGGCAACCTTCAGCGCTTCCTTGGTGCCGGTCTTGCCGACGGAGCCGGTGACGGCGATCACCTTGGCACTGGCGTTCAGCCGGCCCATGCGGCCCAGATCCTCCAGCGCCGCCATGGTGTCTTCCACCTTCACCAGACGGGGATCGCCCTCCAGCCCGGCCGGAATGTCGGCGACGATGGCCCCGGCCGCCCCTTTCTCCAGGGATTGGGCGACGAAGGCATGGCCGTCGAAGTTCGGCCCCTTCAGCGGGATGAACAGGTCACCCGCCGCCACGGTGCGGCTGTCGATGGAAACACCGGTGGCCGCCCAGGCAGCGGTGCCGGCCCGCCGGCCATTGCAGGCCGCCGCCACATCATCCGCCGTCCACAGGACTTCAGCCATTTCCCACCCCACTTCCAACACCAGCCGGGATGCCCATCCCGGCCCCCCGTCACATCAAACTCAAAGCGCCGCGACGGCCGCCCGTGCCACCGTCGCATCATCAAAGGGACGCACCTCGTTGCCGATGATCTGTCCCTGTTCATGCCCCTTGCCGGCCAGCACCAGCACATCGCCGGGGCCCAGTTCGCCCACCGCCAGGGCAATGGCCTTGGCGCGGTCATCCACCTCCGTCGCGCCGGGACAGCCGGCCATCACCTCCGCCCGGATCGTGGCCGGCACCTCGCTGCGCGGGTTGTCGTCGGTCACGATCACCCGGTCGGCCAGTTCGGCGGCGATGCGGCCCATCATCGGGCGCTTGCCCTTGTCGCGGTCCCCACCGCAGCCGAACACCACCGACAGCCGGCCATGCGTATGCGGCCGTACCGAGCGCAGCACCGTTTCCAGCCCATCCGGCGTGTGGGCATAGTCCACATAGACCGCCGCGCCATTGGGCAGGGTTGCCACCATCTCAAGCCGGCCCCGCACGCCCGTCAGGTTGACAAGGCAATCCGCCGCCCGTTCCGGCTCCGTACCGGTTCCGATCACCAGCCCCAGGGCACAGAGCGCGTTCCAGACCTGGAAGCGGCCGACCAGCGGCAGTTCCAGCGTGCGGCGCTTGCCGAACAACTCCAGTTCCAGCCGCTGGCCATGGGGCAGGGGGGTGGCGTCGATGACGCGCAGTTCCTTGCCCGCCGTGCCGAAGCCGATGATGGTCTGCTTGCGGGCATGGGCCACGCTGGCAATCTGTTCAAATTCCGGGATATCGGCATTGATCACCGCCGTGGCGCCCTTGGGCATCACCCGGTCGAACAAAGCCAGCTTGGCGGCCAGATAGGCCGCCATCGTGCCGTGATAATCCAGATGATCACGGGTCAGGTTGGTGAAGCCGGCCGCCTCCACCACCACCCCATCCAGGCGGAACTGGTCCAGCCCGTGCGACGATGCCTCCATCGCCAGATGGGTAACACCGCCACGCGCCACATCGGCCAGCGTGGCGTGCAGGGCCACCGGGTCCGGCGTGGTCAGGCTGGGGGTTTCCGGGAAGCCATCGGCCACCAGCCCCAGCGTGCCCATGGCCCCGGCCTTGTGCCCCAGTGCCTGCCAGAGCTGGCGGGTGAACTGGGCCGTGCTGGTCTTGCCATTGGTGCCGGTGACGGCGGCAATATGGGCCGGCTGCTCGCCATGGAAGGCGGCGGCCAGCAGGGCCAGCCGCCGGCGCGGGTTGGTATCCTCGATCAGGACCACATCGCCCGCACCCTCGGGCAGGCTTGTCCCCTTGGGCGCCAGGATGGCGACGGCACCGGATGCGATGGCCTGCGGGATGAAGTCCCGCCCATCACGCACAGTGCCCGGCAACGCGGCGAACAGCGTTCCGGGCACCACCTTGCGGCTATCCGCCGTCAGGCCGGTGATGGGTGGGTCGCGTTCCAGCGCCAGGGCCGATACCGCGATTTCCGTGCGCGACGCCATGATGTCCGACAGCCTCTTTGTCATTCCTCATCCCCCGCCGCCGGGCTGGTGACCGGCAGGGAGGCCAGTTGCGCCCCCGGTGCCGCCGGCCGGACCGGCCGCACCGCCAATGCATTGATGATCTGCGGGGAATTATTGTCCTGCGGCTTCACCCCCAGCAGCGGGCCGATCTGGGCCACGATGGAGTTGATGGCCGGTGCTGCCACCCAGCCGGCGGTGGCGTAACCATAGGTCTTCTTGGTGCCCTTGGGCTCATCCACCATGACATAGACGACATAGCGCGGGTCATTGATGGGGAAGGCCGCCACCATGGAGGAGACGCGGGCAGCGCGGACATAGCCGCGGCCCTTCACCTTTTCCGCCGTGCCGGTCTTGCCGCCGACGACATAGCCCGGCGTATCCGCCTTGGTGGCCGTGCCTTCGGTCACCACCAGCCGCATCAGCTTGCGCATGGTTTCGGAGGTTTTTTCCGAAACGATGCGGGTGCTGGGCACGGCAGCCATGCTTTCCGGCTTCAGCAGGGTGGCCGGGTGCATGACGCCGCCATTGACCACGCCGGACACGGCGCTTACCAGATGCACCGGGCTGACCGACATGCCATGGCCAAACGCGATGGTCATCATGTTCACTTCGCGCCAGGGGTTGGGCACCATCGGCCAGCCCCGTTCCGGCACTTCCAGGTGAACGGGCTTCAGGAAGCCCAGCTTGGTCATGAATTCCTTTTGCGCCGTCGGCCCCACCTCCATCGCCATCTTTACAGAGCCGATATTGGAGGAGTGCTTGAACACATCGGCCACATCCATCCACTTATTTTCCGGATGGAAGTCGCTGATGGTGAAGCGGCCGATACGGATCGGGCGCGTGGCATCGAACATGTCGTTCATATGCACACGGCCGGATTCCAGGGCCAGCGCCGTGTTGAAGATCTTGAAGGTGGAGCCCATTTCATACACGCCCAGCGTGTTGCGGTTGAAACGGGGGTCGGTATCCTGTTCCTCCGTCGGCGGGGGCGGGGAATGCGGGTCGAAATCGGGCACGCTGACCATGCCCAGCACTTCACCGGTGCGGACATCCATCACCATGCCGGCCGCACCGATGGCGCTGAATTCTTCCATCGTGTTCAGCAGCTCGCGGCGCAGCACATGCTGCAGGCGCACATCGATGGACAAGCGCAGCGGCTCTTCACTTTCCTTCAGGCGGGTATCGAAAGACTGTTCGATCCCCATCAGGCCGTTATTGTCGATGCCGCTGAACCCCACCACATGGGCGGCCAGGGGGCCCTGCGGATAGACGCGCCGTTCTTCCCGCTGGAAATCAATGCCGGGGATGCCCAGGCGGAAAATATCCTGCTGCTGGCGTGGGGTCAGATTGCGCTTCACCCAGATGAAGCGCTTGTCGGACTTCAGCTCCTGCGTCAACTGCGCGACATTGATATCCGGCAGCACAGTGGCGATCTGTTCGGCCGCCTCTTGCGCATCCAGGATCAGCTTGGGGTCGGCGAACAGCGACGCCGTGTGCAGGGAGGTGGCCAGCAGCACCCCGTTGCGATCCACAATGTCGGCCCGTGTGCCGGTGCCGTGGCGCGCGGCGGTCTTGGCCACGGCGCCCTTGCCCTCACCCCGGCCGAAATCCACCGTGGCGCCCACCAGCTTGGCACCCACGGCGCCGAAGCCCAGGCTGAACACGGCCATCAGCACCATCAGACGGGCGCGCCCCTGCTCCAGCGCGCTCTGCGCCGGGCTGTGCAGCCGCACGCGCGGCTCCGCCCGACCATTGCCGGCACGGTCGGTGCCGGCCAGGTCGAAACCGGTGAGGCTGAAGGGCGCATCGGTCATCGGGCGACTCCATAATTCACCATCATCACCGGGGTATCCGGCCGGGGCGTGACGGCGGGTTCATGGGACGGGGCGGGGCTAGGCGCCGGCCTGGGCGCCCCCGGCTTGCGGCCGGGGATGGGCGTCAGGCGCAGGGGGGCCGCATCGGGCTGGCGGTCGGGAATGTCAGTCAGCACGGCGATCTGCTGGGCGCTGGTGGGGGCCAGCACCAGATGTTCGCGCGCCATCCGTTCCAGCGTCGCCGGGTCGTTCAGGGAGGCCCATTCGGCCTTCAATACCTGAATGGCTTCGCGTTCCGCCTGAATGGTGCGGTTGATACGCGCCAGCTCCCGCTCCTGTTCCTGCGCCTTGTAGCTGGTTTGATACAGGATGCCGGAGGCAGCACAGATGGTGCCGATCCAAATGATGGTGGACTTGCCGATCATGCGGATTCTCCCGTCGACCAGGCGGGGGCCTGGGTGCGGATAGCAGTGCGCAACCGGGCGGACCGGGCGCGCGGATTGGCGGCCTGCTCTGCCGCGCCGGGGCCGGTCCCCGATTTGGACAGCAGGCGGAATGTGGGGGCCGGCGGGGTGGCCACCGGTCCCGGTACATGGCGCGACGGGCCGGGCAGATTGCCCGAGCGTTGGCGCATGAATTCCTTCACCACCCGGTCTTCCAGCGAATGGAAGGTGACGACGCAGAGCCGCCCGCCGGGGGCCAGCAGCCGCTCGGCGGCGGCCAGGGCACGCTCCAGCTCCCCCAGCTCGTCATTCACATGGATGCGCAGGCCCTGGAAGCTGCGGGTGGCCGGGTCGATCCCGTCCTTGGATTTCGGCACGCAGGAACGGATCACATCGGCCAGATCGGCCGTGCGGGTGAACGGCTCGATGGCCCGGCGGGCCACGATGGCGCGGGCCACGCGGCGGGACAGCCGCTCTTCCCCATAATGATAGAGGATATTGGCCAGATCATCCTCTTCGGTGCTGTTCACCACATCGGCGGCGGTGGGGCCATCGGCCCCCATGCGCATGTCCAGCGGGCCATCGAAGCGGAAGCTGAAACCGCGTTCCGGCGTGTCGATCTGGGGGGAGGAGACGCCGATATCCAGCACAATGGCATCCACCTGCGCCACGCCCCGGGCGGCCAGCAGATCGGCCATATCGCCGAACCGGCCTTCCAGCACCTTCAGGCGGCCGGCATAGGCGGCTTCCAGCGGGCGGGCGCGTTCCAATGCTGCGGGGTCGCGGTCAATGCCCCAGACGGTGCAGGCGGCACTGTCCAGCAGGGCGCGGCTGTACCCGCCAGCCCCGAACGTGCCGTCCACCAGCACCTCGCCAGCGCGCGGGGCCATTTCATGCAGCACTTCGGCCAGCAGAACGGGGATATGGACCGGGCTTGCCGTCATCATGCCCCCTTTGCCAGGGCGGTCGCCTTGGCCACGATGGTGGAGAGCGAGATGGAATGGGCGCGGGCCAGTTCCGCCATCTCCCGCTCGTGATCCTCGTGCCGGACCGGATCCCAGATCTGGAAGGTCTTGCGGCGGCCGACAAAGACGATGTTTTCGGTGATGCCGGCATAATCCAGCAATTTGGCGGGCAGAATGATGCGCCCCTCGGTATCGGTGCTGATTTCGACGATGCGGCCGAACACGGTGGTTTCGATCAGTTCGCGCTGTTCTTCCGGCATGTTCGGATCATCCAGCGCTTCAGAGAGGGTTGTCAGATAGGAACGCGGGGCCACATCCAGGGCTGGCGCCTTCAGGGAGGGGAAAATCACCATATCGACGCTGGTTGCCGGCGGAAGCGGGCCACCATACAGGGTCGTGCGAAAGGAAGCGGGGATCGAAACCCGCCCTTTCTTGTCGACCTTGTTGGTATGTGTTGACAGGAACATTCCTATCACGCCCCACTTATGGCGCCGTCGGCGCCGGTCCCATCATCCGCACTCCACCACGGGCTTCTTGCCGCCTGTGCCGGGTGCCGCGAAACGGGCCGGGTTGGGCGGGAATGGACCAGTGATCCCTTTGTTTGGGTTTTCTTGGGATAGCATGGGAGGAATTGGGCGGTCAATGGCTGCCCAATAGAATCCGCGTTTTCTGAAGAATTATCCTTCAGGATAGGGTGGGTTGTGGATAATTTTATGCATTCTTTGTTCGCTTAGTTAATTTGGAATGTTATCGAGGGTCATTATTTAATTTGTATTTTAATTTTTACCTGAACCTATTGACTCTTACCCCGAAAGTTTAGGGTATGATTATTTGATTTTGGTCTGCTTTTATTTATTTTTTCTGCCAGGCGTCCAGAGGGGCGAACGAGGTTCAAACGATTTTTGAGAAAAAAGTAGATTTAAATTCGAAATTTAACGTAGGTGTGGCGCCGGAAAACCCTATATCTAGTGTGCGGGCTAAGGCCGGTTCAATAGATATAGTGGTTAAGGGGTGCCCAGCGAATCATGCTGCAGTGCAGAAGCAAAGTTGTGCATTTCTGGCTGAATCGAGCAGGTGCAGCAAGGGTGCTGCACACCCAATATTCACGTCCCGTTAACATAATTAAAGTGCCAGACGGCCTGTAAGCCGGGTTCTGTCCACCGAACCATATCCCACCTGTGGATGGTATTCGGGGGATGGTCATTCCTCTGGGACGCCCGTTGCCGGACGCCTCGCGCAACCCACCCGGACAGCGACGCGGAAGTGCGCCTGGGCGGTTGCCCGCCCCTGCCGTCCCTATTCGGTTTTGCTCCCGGTGGGGTTTACCATGCCGCCCCTGTCGCCAGGGGCGCGGTGCGCTCTTACCGCACCCTTTCACCCTTACCGGAACCTTGGAATCTCAAGGATTCCAACGCGCCGGCGGTCTGCTCTCTGTGGCACTTTCCCTGGGGTCACCCCCGCCGGACGTTATCCGGCACCGTACTTCCGTGGAGCCCGGACTTTCCTCCCCCGTGCGGGTTTCCCCATTGCACGGGAGCGACCATCCAGCCGTCTGGCCTGGGGCTTTTAGGCGTCCGGGCCGGGGAATGCAAGATCGGCTTCGGCGGAAAGCCGCACCAGGGCGCGCAAGGCAGCCACGCTTTGCCGATCCGCGCCCCGGCCCAGGCTTTCCGGTGCCCAATGGCGCTGGAAGGCGGTCAGCACGCTTCCAAGGCCATTTTCGCCCGTCTTTTCCCATGAAATCCCACCAGACTCCGATGGTGGGGGATTTTCCCATGAAATCCCATCCGGGGACCGGCTGAACGGGGTTTCATAGCCCAGATGGGTCAAAAGCCGCCCCACCTCCCCCGGTTCTGCCGGGCGCTGATCGGCCGGCAGCGGGTCCGGCCAGGCGCCGATGCCAGCCATGGCCAGGGCCAGCCAGTCGAACTTCTCCCCTGGATCCTGCTTACGGTCGGGGGCGACATCGGAATGGCCCAGCACGCGCAGCGGCGAAATGGGGTGCCGTCCCATGATATCCCGGCAGAGCGCGATCAGCGCTTCCATCTGGGCGCGCGGGAAGGGACGATAGCCCCATTCATGGCCGGGATTGACCAGCTCAATCCCGATGGAGCGGCTGTTGATGTCGCGCTCCCCGCGCCAGAATGATTTGCCGGCGTGCCAGGCCCGGCGTTCCTCATCCACCAGCTTCCAGATCGTCCCATCCTCTCCCACCAGATAATGGGCGCTGACTTGGGAAGCGGGATCGCAGAGCCGCGCCAGGGCGGACTGCCCATCCGGCATCCCGGTATAATGCAGCAGCAGCATATCCGGCGGCCCGCCGACGCGCGGGCCGTGGTTGGGGCTGGGATGATTGATCAGGGGCAGGGACATGGGGCTGTGCGGTCTTTTCCCGGAAGAAGGACGGTGACACTATCTCATTGAAACCAGGGAGAAAGAAACATGCTCGACCACATTGGCTTTCCGGTGGCTGATTTGGAAAAATCCATGGCCTTTTATGATCAGGTGTTACCCGCCATCGGGGCCAGCCGCCTGGCCCTGGTCACGGCGGAAATGACGGGGGCCGACGCCCATGCCGGTTATGGCACCGACCATCCGTCCTTTTGGATCAGCAGCGGCCAGCCGATGCGGGGCTGCCTGCATGTCGCCTTCAGCGCGGCCAGCAGGGCGCAGGTGGACGCATTCTACCGTGTGGCGCTGGCGGCGGGTGCGCGTGACAATGGCCCGCCGGGCATTCGTGCGCATTACCATCCCCATTATTATGGGGCTTTTGTGTTGGACCCGGACGGCCATAACATCGAAGCGGTGTGTCATCGTCCGGAATCGTAAGCAGCGTTAAACCGTGGTTCGACCAAACATGAAGCGTGGCCGGCGGATGATGATGATGCCGATGCCGGCCACCACCAGCAGCCCTCCGGCGATCAGGCTCCAATGCAGCGGCTCGCCCAGCCAGATCACACCCGACCCGACGCCAAAGACCGGCACCAGCATCAGGAACGGCATGGTCTGGTTGACCTCATATTGCTTCACCAGCGGCTGCCAGAACATATAGGCGACGATGGTGGACATCAGCGCCATATAGGCAAGGCAGGCCCAGGTCTGCCCGCTGGCCTGCATGATCTGCTGTAGCTGGTCCCGTTCGGCGATCAGGCTGAGCAAGGCCAGCTGTGGGGCGGCGAACAGGGCCATATAGGCGTTGAGCTGCAAGGGCTCGATCGCCCCCATCCATTTCAGCTGGATGGAGGAGAAGGCGAAGGCCAGGGCCGCCCCGGCGATCAGCAGCATATGAAGCAGGTCGCCCTGGCCCTGGCTCTGCCCGGCGATCACCGCCACCCCACCGAAGGAAGTGGCCATGCCCAACGCCCGGCGCCAGCCCAGCTTGTCCTTAAAGAAGATCGCCGCCAGCAGGCTGGCGAACGGCACCTGCAACTGAATGATCAGGCTGGCGATGGAGGCGGTAACGCCAGTCAGCCCGCTCAGCATCAAGGGAAAATGCACGCCCCCCAGGCTGATCGAATAGAACAGCAATGCCCGCATCTGTGACCGGGGCGGCGGCTTGACAAAGGGTACCAGCACCAGCGCCACCAGGGAGAAGCGCACCGCCATCAGCAGCAGCGGCTGTATCTCCTGCACCGCCTGCCGCGACACGGCGAAATTGGTGCCCCAGATGGCCATGACGGCCAGGGCCATCAACATATGGATGGGTTTCATCAAACGGTTCCGGTCGGCGGGCCGCCAGCCGGAAAGGGCTGGACGCAAGCTGCTGTTTGTTTTTCATCCATAACCGATCCGCCCGCCCCTGTGGCGTGCGCTTTGCGCAGGTCGGGCCGGGCGGCCGGCAAATGGTGGGGGCGGCAAACGGTCTGCAAGGATCGCCCCGGTGGTCGCCATGCCGACGGCTCATCCAGCATTTGCCACAGGCGGGGAGGCCGTGGGCCAGGATATGATCCGGTGACGTCTTCGACCCGATGGGAATTGTGCCATGGCCGAACTGGATGCCTATGAGCTTTATATGCTGTCGCTGGTCAACCGGGCGCGGCTGGACCCGGTGGGCACGGCGGCCGCCTTTGGCATTGATCTGAACCAGGGTCTGCCCGCCGGCACCATCAGCGCCACGCCCAAGCCGGTGCTGGCCCCCAACAGCCTGCTGGAACAGGCGGCCGACGCCCATAGCGCCTGGATGCTGGACAGCGATATTTTCAGCCATACCGGCGTGAATAACAGCAATCCCGGCCAACGCATTGCCGCCACCGGCTATAGCGCCCGTGCCTGGGGGGAGAATATTGCCTGGCAAGGCACCACCGGGCCGCTATCGGCCCGTGACCTGCAATCCTATATCGAAGCCCAGCATCGCGGCCTGTTCCTCAGCGCCGGGCACCGCACCAATATCCTGGCGGATAATTTCGTGGAGCTGGGGATCGGGCAAAGGGTGGGGGAGTTCACCGGCTATAACGCTTCCATGATCACCCAGAATTTCGGCACATCCGGCAGCGCCCGCTTTCTCACCGGTATCGTGTTTCAGGATCGGGATGGTGATGGCTATTACGATCCCGGTGAAGGGATCGGCGGGGTGGATATCCAGGTTGACGGGCAGGTGGTGGGCCGCACCACGGCGGCGGGCGGCTATGCCGTCACCATGAGTAACGGCACCCATGCGGTCAGCTTCAGCGGCGGCGGCCAGACCGGCAGCGTGGCCTTGCCCGTGACCATGGCCGGGCAGAATGTCGGGCTGGATGTGAAGGCCGCCAGCTTTGTCACCAGCCAGTTCCAAAGCTGGAATGCCAGCCTGAACAAATGGCTGGCGGTGACGCCGGAGAAATATGCCGGCCCCGTCGCCGGGCTGGAATGGCAGTTCCTGGGCAGTGCCGCTGGCGAAGTGGTGTCGGCCAGCGACGGCGCAGATTTCCTTAATCTCGGTGGCGGCAATGATGCCGCCAATGGCGGGGCCGGCAATGATGTGATCGATGGTGGCACCGGCTCCAACTTCCTGACCGGCGGGGCCGGCAGCGATATCTTCTTCGCCGATGGGCGGGGCGGCCAGACCAGCTGGTCCACCATCACCGATTTCAGCAAGGGGGAGCAGCTCAGCCTGTGGGGCTGGCAGAAAGGTCTGTCGAAACTGAGCTGGGCCGCCAATGACGGGGCAGAGGGGAGCAAGGGGGCGACCCTTCATGCCGATCTGGATGGCAATGGCAGCATCGATGTCAGCGTCACCTTTACCGGGCTGGCCATCGGCACCCTTGGCACGGTGGAGGAACGCGACGGGCTGCTATGGATCGTCGGGTAAACCCATCCTCCTTGCTGGAAAAGCAACCCAGGCCCGCTAACCCTGGTGGCTTTCCAATCGCTTATCCCTGTGTATAGTGCGGCGAACCTTTTGAATTGGGATGTCGACCTGGCCTTGGGCGCTGCGCGCGTTCAGTGCCGGAACGGCGTCCCATAAGCCGTATCTGGCGGTTCCCAGCCCGGCCGCCCTTGGGAGATCAGGTTCATGTCCTACGCCGACCGTTTCCGCGAAGCCCTTACCTTCGATGACGTCCTGCTGGTGCCCGCCGAAAGCTCGGTGATGCCGGCGGAGGTTGATACCCGCACCAAGCTGACGGGCAAGATCGAACTGGGCATCCCGCTGCTGTCGGCGGCCATGGATACGGTGACGGAATCGGCGCTCGCCATCGCCATGGCCCAGGCCGGCGGTATCGGTGTCATCCACCGTAACATGGATATCGAACGTCAGGCCGACGAAGTGCGCGCCGTGAAGCGGTTTGAAAGCGGCATGGTGGTGAACCCCATCACCATCCGCCCAGATGCCACGCTCGCCGACGCACTGGCGCTGATGGCCCGCCACCGCATCTCCGGCATTCCGGTGACGGCGGAAACCGGTAAGCTGGTCGGCATCCTGACCAACCGCGATGTGCGGTTCGCCAACAATCCCAACCAGCCGGTTTCCGAGCTGATGACCCATGAGGGGTTGATCACCGTCAAGCCCGGTGTTGGCAAGGATGAGGCCAAGCGCCTGCTGCACAGCCACCGCATCGAAAAGCTGCTGGTGGTGGATGATGCCTTCCGCTGTATCGGCCTGATCACCGTCAAGGATATCGAAAAGGCCCAGTTGCACCCCAACGCCGCCAAGGATGCTGATGGCCGCCTGCGCGCCGCCGCCGCCACCGGCACCGGCCCGGACGGGCTGGCCCGCGCAGAGGCTTTGTTCGACGCCGGGGTTGACGTGCTGGTGATCGACACCGCGCACGGCCATTCCCGCAAGGTGGCCGATCAGGTGCGCGCCGCGCGTGCCTTGCGCAACTATACCCAGATCATCGCCGGCAACGTCGCCACGGCTGACGCCGCCCTGGCGCTGATTGATGCTGGTGCCGATGCCATCAAGGTCGGTATCGGCCCCGGTTCCATCTGCACTACCCGCATCGTGGCCGGCGTGGGCGTGCCGCAATTGACCGCCGTGCTGGATGTGGTGGAAGCCTGCAACAAGCATGGCGTTCCCGTCATCGCCGATGGCGGCATCAAATATTCCGGCGATCTGGCCAAGGCCATTGCCGCCGGTGCCTCCTGCGCCATGATGGGCGGCCTGTTCGCCGGCACCGATGAAAGCCCCGGTGAGGTGATCCTGTTCCAGGGCCGTTCCTACAAGGGCTATCGCGGCATGGGCTCCGTTGGCGCCATGGCCCGTGGTTCGGCTGACCGTTATTTCCAGGCCGAAGTATCCAACACGCTGAAGCTGGTGCCGGAGGGTGTGGAAGGCCGCGTGCCCTATAAGGGTCCGATCTCCTCGGTGATCCACCAGTTGATCGGCGGCCTGCGCGCCTCCATGGGCTATACCGGCTGCGCCACCATCGCCGAGATGCGGACCAAGCCGCAATTCGTGCGCATCACCAACGCGGGCCTGCGCGAAAGCCATGTCCACGACATCACCATCACCAACGAAGCGCCGAACTACCGTCAGGGGTGAGGCGTTTGACCGGTGGCGGGTTGCAATCACGCCGTCAACATGATGATCTTGAACGCGCCCGTCCTGCGATGGGCGCGTTCTGTTTTTCCGTGGTAGCCCATGTTCCATCAGATCGACAGCCCGCAAAATCCGCAGTTCAAGGCCTGGGCCGGGCTGTTGGAAAGCCGTGGCATCCGCAAGCAGGGCCAGTTCCTGCTGGCAGGCCTGAAGACCGTGCCGGAGGCGCTGACCCGCTGGCCGGACCTGTTCAGCCGTATCCTGATCCGCCATCCGGAATGGATCGCTGATTGGCCGCTGCCCGAGAATGTGCAGCCGGTGGTGCTGGCCGGTCCGTTGTTCCGGGAACTGGATGTGTCCGGCACCGATTACCCGATCCTGGTGGGGCAGGTGCCCGAGATGCCGGCGGCGGACCTGAGCCTGCCACCGGAAGGGCTGGAACTGGTCTGTGCCCTGGGCGATCCGGCCAATCTGGGGGCGCTGCTGCGCTCCGCCGCCGCCTTTGGGGCGACCCGGGTGATCCTGCTGGAGGAATCGGCCCATCCGTTCCACCCGAAATGCCTGCGTGCCGCCAGCAATGGCGTGTTCAGCCTGACACTCGCCCGTGGGGGACGCTGGGCGGATTTGGCCCAGGCAGCCGGCCCGCTGCTGGCGCTGGATGCCGGGGGGGAAGATCTGGTGACATATCCCTGGCCCCAGAATGCGCGGCTGGTGCTGGGGGAGGAAGGGCAGGGGGTGCCGGCGGACCTGCCGGCCACGCGCCTGACCATCGGCACCACCGGGGCGGTGGAATCGCTGAATGCCACCGTGGCGGCCAGCATCGCGCTGTTCACCTATCATGCCGGCGGATAAGGCCCCGCCGGCGGACCTGCCGGCCCCTGATCTGGCCGCCGTGGCCGAAGACCTGCAGGCCAGCCTGTCGGCGCTGTCCAGCGTGGGGGCCGCCGGCCTGCCCGACCTGCTGGCCCGCATCGATGCGCTGAAGGCCAAGGTGGATGCGCTGGAACGCCGCATCCGGGAAGAGATGGAAGGGGCAGACGGACAGGGCTGAACCCCGTACCATTGGCCCCTATCCCTTTGTGCGGATCGACAATCCATAACTGACACCCGACCTTAAGATGTCGTTCATCATCATGGCCTATAGGCTTGAAGGGTCGCTTTCAGCAGCGGGTGGAGAGGGCGATGGGCGCCAAGTTGAAGAGGTTGGATCTGGAAGAGCTGCGGCACGATATCGTGCTGAAGGCTGATGAGCTGCAGGCCGAAGCCGCGCGGCTGGAGCCTTCCCAACCCGATGATGCCGCCATGCTGCGGCGTATTGCCGACCGGCTGATGGTCTATATGCACGAATATCTGCAGGCTTGAGGCGGCTTAGCCCACATCCTCACCCCAGCGGCGCACCAGACCGCTATCCAGGTCGAACAGGTCCAGCACCCGGCCCAGCGTGTGGTCCACCATGTCTTCCAGGCTCTGCGGCTTGGCGTAAAAGGCGGGGACGGGGGGATAGATGATGGCCCCCATCTCGGTCGCCTGGGCCATGTTGCGGAGATGGCCCAGATGCAGCGGCGTTTCCCGCAGCATCAATACCAGCCGCCGCCGCTCCTTCAGCACCACATCGGCGGCCCGGGTCAACAGGGTGCTGGTCACGCCACCGGAAATCTCCGCCAGGGTACGCACCGAACAGGGTGCCACCACCATGCCCAGGGTGCGGAAACTGCCCGATGAAATGGCCGCCCCGATATCGGCCGGCGAATAGGCGACATCGGCCAGGGCCCGCACCTCTGCCGCCTTCAGCCCTGTCTCATGCGCAAGGGTCACCTCGGCAGACCTGCTCATAACGAGGTGGGTTTCGACGCCGATGCGGCGTAAAATCTCCAGCAGGCGGATGCCGTAAATCACCCCGGAAGCGCCGCTGATCCCGACGACAAGCCGGGGCCGGCCGCTCTTTTGCGGATTGTGGATAAGACCGGGCGAACCGGTCGCGTCGTGGGATGAATGGGCCATGGGAGGTGATGTAGCGCTGACACCGTGCTTCGTCCAGCGCGGCATTTCATCCCTTTAAAAGTCACCACCCCTAACCCTTATTTACGATGGCCAAGTTGCGATTTCGTGTCAGGATGAAGTCCGGCGCCCGCGCAACAGGTGCCCGATGAAGAAAGCACGAGAGGAAGCCCCCTTTGCCGGGGCATCCCCGACAGGAGCCAAAAGAGCAGGTAAAGCAGGCAGTCCAACTTATCCATCAGCCACTTTAGGAGGGACTTGATGTTGTTTCCCGAGCGCGTGGAATCGCTTCGCATGAAACATGAAAGCCTGGATCGAGAGGTGCGGATGGAAAGCCGCCGGCCCCTGCCGGACAGTACCGTGCTGAAAATGCTGAAACTGGAGAAATTGCGGGTGAAGGAGGAGATGGAACGCCTGGGCCGCGCCTGAGCGCTGGGCCCTTGCCCGCCTTGAACATGGATGGCGGCCGGATGATCCGGCCGCCATTTTATTTTACACCGTTGGTCAAGTTCTTGACCAACGGCACGGCGGCGACTGCCGCCGCGCGGCACGTGCCGCGTAGCCAAGCCGCCGGATGGCGGCGCCCGGCGACTGAGGGCGAACGCACACACCAAGAGCCATGCGTCACGCCCCTTGGGATCAGTCAGGCACCAGATCAAACGCGATGGTGATCCGGGGTGTTTCATCCTGGAAGGGCACGGTGCCGTGCCACATGAAACTGGGGAACAGCACCAGCCGCCCCGGCCTTGGCTGTACCGCGTGCAGGGCGGGCAAGCTGATCTCTGGCCCCAGATTGGGTACGCCGAAGGTCAGCCAGCCTTCCTGTCCGGCCTTGTCGGCCGCTCGCGGTACTTGCAGATAGAAGACCCCGCTGATCCAGCCTTCCGGGTGGATATGGTGGGTGTGAAAGCCGCCATCGCGTAGGCGCGATGACCAGGAACCGGCAAAGCGCACACCGCCCTTTCGCCGCCCGAAATAGGGATGCGCGGGGTCCGCCGGCATGGCCGCCACATAGGCCTGCACCTGCGCCAAAATCATCTCCCGCAGCGCCACCAGGGGCGGATCATGGCGGAAGGCGAACAGGTTGGCGCTGGTCTGGGTGCCCCGGCGCAGGGTCAGGTGTATCGGCTCATTCACCGTATCATGCAGCCGGTCCAGCACCGTCAGCGCATCGGCCAGAAACTGCCCCCTATCGGCCCAGCCGTCGGGGGTGGGCAGGTCGAAAACCCCGACGCAGCGATCAATGGCCGCCCGCTCCGCCAGGGCCGTGGGGTCGGCCAGCCGGTCCAATGTGGCCAGCAGGGCAATGGCATATTGATCATAAGGGTCCAGGGCCAGGCTGCTTCGGGCGGCCTCCCGCGCGGCAGCCACCTCCCCCTGCCGGGTCAGCGCCACGGCCAGATCGTTCCAGAGCGGCTTGTCCTGCGGCAAGCGGGCGGTCAAGGCGCGCAGGATCGGCGTCGCCTCTGCAAGATGCCCGGCGCGCAGCAGCAAATCCGCCCGCCGCCGCTGCAGGGCCGGATCGTCCGGGGCCAACGTCACGGCCCTGGCGCTGTTGGCCAGCGCCTCCTCCCCCCGGCCGAATTCCGCCTGGATGCCGGCGGCAATATCCAGGGCGGTTGGATGATCTGGCCATTGCCGCAGCATCTGGTCGACCGCCTGGAACAGCTCCGCCGTGCGGCCCAGGGTCCAGAGCCGGCGGGCAAGGTTGCGATGGGCATCGCGGTCAAAGACGTCGCGGCGCAGCACCTCGCGCAGCGCGCCGATGCTTTCCTCATATTGGCCCAGGTCGCTCAGCACATTGGCGAGATTGAGCCAGGGTTCTTTCTGGGCCGAGGCCAGGGCGACGGCGCGGCGGCAGATGGGTTCGGCCTCCGGGTAACGGTGCTGGCCACGCAGGGTGAGGGCGAGGTTGTTCAGCGCGATGATATTATCCGGGGCCAGGGCCAGCACCTGCCGGTTTGCCACCTCCGCCGCTGCCAGCCGATCCTGTCCGAACAGGATCAAGGCCAGCAGTTGCAGGCTGGGCAGATGCTGGCTGCCCCGCGACAGGCTGGCCTGCACGGCCTTTTCGGCCTCCGCCAGCTTTCCCAGGGCGTGGAGTGACTTGGCGCGGTGATAAAGATAATCCTGGTTGCCCGGTGCCAGCGCCAGGGCCGCATCGTAACAGGCAAGCGCATCGGCCGCCCGTCCTTCCGCCAGATGCAGATTGCCCAGATTGCTCAACACATTGGGCTGGCGGCGGTTGATCTTCAGCGACTTTTCCATGAAGTCGCGCGCCGCCGCCATCTGCCCGGCCTGCTTGGCCAGCAGACCCAGCAATTGCAATGCGTCGGCATTGCGCGGGTCCAGGGCCAACACCTGCCGATAGGTCTGTTCCGCCAGCGCCGCCTGCCCCTGGCGCTGGGCCGTCAGCCCTGCCTGCAGCAAAGCGGGAATGGCACCGGCGGGCGGAGGGGCGGGACGGCGAAACATGGGGGTGCCAATTCAAAGTGGAAATGTCGTTATGGTAACGTTCAGCCGCGCCGGGTCAAGCCGGCGTGGCGGCGGGTGGTGCCCCCTGTGCGCGGCGCCACTGTCAGCGACCGGTGCTTGATCCATCTTGCTGGCGGATCACGGACTTTCAGCCACAGGATATATGGAAAAGATGACCCGCCGCGCCGCCCTTGCCGGGCTTGCCGCCGCCAGCATGGCGGCCAACCGCGCTGCCGCCCATCCGCCATCCGATCATTTTGATGGCAAACGCTTCTTCAACCCCGGTGTGGCGGAGCGGGAGAAGAGCCTGGGCGATCTCTGGCGCTGGATGCGGGAGCGACAGCCGCCCCCCTGGCCGGACTGGATTGAAAACCAGCCCTGGCCCAAGCCGGGGCCGGTGGCGCAGACGGCCCTTTCCGTCACCTTCATCGGCCATGCCTGCTTTCTGATCGGCATGGGCGGGCGCTGGTTCATCACCGATCCGGTCTATGCTGACCGTGCCAGCCCGGTGCCCTTTGCCGGGCCGAAACGGGTTCGCGCACCGGGCCTGTCCTTCGATGATCTGCCGGTGCTGGATGGCATCCTGGTCAGCCATAATCATTATGACCATCTGGACCGGGCGAGCTTGCGCGAATTGAACCGGCGCTTCCAGGCCCCGGTCGTGACCAGCCTGGGTAACCGCGCGCTGATCCAGGCCAGCGGGCCGCAGCAGGTGACGGAACTGGACTGGTGGCAGTCCCACCCTCTGGCGGGGGTGACGGTTACCTATGTCCCGGCGCAGCATTTTTCCGCCCGTGGCCCGTTTGACCGGAATGAGACGCTGTGGGGTGGCTTTGTGCTGCAGGCGGCTGGCCGCACGCTCTATTTCTGTGGCGACAGCGGCTATTGCCCGCATTTCAAGGAGATTGGGCAGCGCTTTCCCGGCATAGACCTCTCGCTGCTCCCCATCGGCGCCTATGAGCCGCGCTGGTTCATGCGCACCCAGCATGTGAACCCAGAAGAGGCGGTGCAGGCCCATCTGGATCTGGGCAGCCGCCGCAGCATCGGGATGCATTTCGGCACCTTCGCCGGCCTGACCGATGAAGGGATCGACGATCCCGTTATCGCCCTGGCTGCCGCCCGGCAGGCCAAGGGGCTGGATGAACAGGATTTCGGCGTGCTGGCGGTGGGGCAGACCCTGGTTCTGTGATCAGCAATGCCCGGATGGCGTATGGACGCCACCGGGCAAACGCGATAGGGCGGGGATTACCGAAGAACAACAATCCCCAGGTCGCCCCATGCGCCCCCTGTTGCCCGCCCTTGCCCTGCTGGCCACCCCCATCCTCACACCGACCGCCCTGGCCGATGCGGCGCCGGTGGAGGAGATTATCGTCACCGCCCGGATGCGGGCGGAAGACCCGCAAAAGGTGCCGGCCAGCCTGATCCTGCTGGATGCGGCCATCATCGACCGCGCCGGGATCAGCAGCATTGCCAGCATCGCCAGCCATGCGCCGGGGCTGGTGGTCAGCGATCCGTTCGGGCGCTTCAACCCGGCCCCGGCCATGCGGGGCCTGTCGCAGCCGGGTACGGGGGACGAACCGTCGGTCGGCTTCTTCCTGGATGGCGTCTATATCTCTGGCCGCAGCTCCATCAATATGTTCCTGGCCGATCTGGCGCGGGTCGAGGTGCTGAAGGGCCCGCAGAACGCCCTGTTCGGCCGCAACAGTTTCGGCGGTGCCGTCAATCTGGTCACCAACCCGCCGGGGGAGGAGACAGCGGGCAGCCTGGAACTGACCGCCGGTTCCAAGGACCGGCGGGAGGCGACGGGGGCCGTCGGCGGGGCCCTGGTACCGGGCAAGCTGTCGGCCCGGCTGAATGTGGCGCATAAGGAATATGGTGGCTTCTACAAGAACAGCGTGGCGGATGGGCCGGAGATCGGGTCGGAACAATCGACCTCCGCCGCCCTGACCCTGCGCGCCACGCCGACAGACCGGCTGGAGGCGACGTTACGCCTGCTGACCGCGCGCGACCGCGACGGCCAGCCCAAGGGCTATTATCTGGCCACCAACTGTCAGCCGCGGGCCGGCACCCTTGCCCTGTCGCAATATTGCGGGGAAATCCCGGAATATCAGGGCGTGTTCGCCGCCAATCCCCAGCATACGGGTTTCATGCGCGATGCCCAACGCGCCGCCCTGACGGCGCGTTACAGCGCCGACGCGGTGGAAGTGACCAGCATCACCGCCATCGGGCAGGAGCGTAACGAGTTCAACCGTGATGATGATTACAGCGCCGCCCTGCTGTCCCGCGCCGGGCAACTGACCAAGCGCTGGGACGGGTCGCAGGAAATCCGCCTGCTGTCGCTGGATCAGGGGCAGGCGCTGACCTGGCTGCTGGGCGGCAGCCTCTACCGCTTCGACAACAGCACCTGGCGGCGCAATATCCAGTATTTCCAGGGCCAGACCAGCCCGTCCGGCGTGGCCACCGATGCCCGTACCGACAGTGCAGCGCTGTACGGGTCGGCCACGCTGCGGCTGGGCCAGGGGCTGGCGGTGACCGGCGATCTGCGCTGGCAGCGCGATGCCAAGGATTTCGCCAGCACCGCCCGCAACGCCGCCGGCCAGCCTATCCGGCTGTCTGATCAATGGACCCTGTGGACGCCGCGCGTTCAAGTTTCCTGGCAGGCCAGCGACGATCTGCTGGCCTATGTCAGTGCGGCCAAGGGGATGAAATCCGGCGGCTTCAACGATATGGCCAATCTGTTCGATGCCGAACGCAGCTTCGGCCCGGAAAGCAACTGGACCTATGAGGCCGGCGTGAAATCCGTCCTGGCCGATGGCCGCCTCACCGCCAATGCCGCCTTGTTCCATATTGACTGGCAGCAGCAGCAGGTGGTGGCGGCATCCACCGCCGGGCTGTTGAATAATTTCTACACCAACAATGCCGGGCGCAGCCGCTCACGCGGGCTGGAACTGGAACTGACGGCGCGGCCGCTGGAAGGGCTGGACCTGCGCGGGGCCTATAGTTTCATCGATGCCGAATTCCGGGATTATGCCGATCCGGATTACCGCGACATCCCCGCCTTTGTGGCGCAGGCTGGGCAGATTGGCGGGCTGGCCCTGCCGCGCCAGTCCCGCCATCAATTGGCCCTGGGGGCCGATTACCGGGCCGATCTGCCGTTGGATGATCTGGCGGGCTTCGCCGGGGGCGAATGGCTGTGGCAGTCGCGGCAATATGCGGAAAATTCCAACCTGTCCTGGGTGCCAGCCGACAGCAAGATCAACCTGTGGACCGGGTTGGAGAAGGGGGCCTATCGCCTGACCTTCAAGGTGCAGAACCTGCTGGATGAACGCAACCCGCTGGTCGCCGTCCGCTTCTCCCGCCCCACGGCGGCCGGCTTCACCCGCGCCTGGCTGGTGACGCCGGCGGATGGGCGGACCTGGACTGTGTCGCTGCGGGCGCGGATGTAAGGGGCGGGGCAGGGCTGGTCATGGATCACGCTTGATCCATGGCCAGACGGCCATGATCCAAAGCACTTGGCGCCGAAAACAAAAAAGCCGGCTTCGACATTGTCGAAACCGGCTTTTTTATTGGTCGGAGTAAGAGGATTCGAACCTCCGGCCTCTGCCTCCCGAAAGCAGCGCTCTACCAGGCTGAGCTATACTCCGTCACTATCGCCACCGGACCGTTTTACCGGCTGCCGTTTCGCTGTCGCGTCGTCGGCGCCCCGTGGCGTGGGCGGGTGTATAGCGCTATCGACGGAGCATGGCAAGCACTAGATGCAGGTTTTTTGACAAAGGGGGTGCGCATGGCAGCATTGCGTATCCAAGTGCCTGAAACACAAAGAAAAAGGCCGGGCAAATGCCCGGCCTTGCACCCTCTCGAACCGATCTGTCGGGGGGTTAGTAGTCGCGGTCGACCACGAAATCCAGCACCTCCAGCAGGGACTGCTTCACCGGGCTGGCCGGGAACAGGCCCAGCGCATCGCGGGCCATAGCGGCGTAATGGCGGGCCCGTTCCACACTGTCATGCAGGGTATTGTGCTTGGCCATCAGGGCGATGGCGCGGTCCAGGTCGCCCTCCTGCTGGTCCATCTCTTCCATGGTGCGGCGCCAGAAGGCCCGCTCCTCCTCATCGCCGCGGCGGAAGGCCAGCACGACGGGCAGGGTGATCTTGCCCTCGCGGAAATCGTCGCCGATATTCTTGCCCAGGCGGGCCTGCACGGCGGAATAATCCAGCACGTCATCCACCAGCTGGAAGGCGATGCCCAGATTCATGCCGAAGCTGCGCAGCGCCTCTTCCTCCGCCCCCTTGCGGTCGGCCACCACGGCGCCGATGCGGCAGGCGGCGGCGAACAGTTCCGCCGTCTTCGCCTTGATGACCTCCAGATAGGCTTCTTCGCTGGTTTCCGTGTCGTTGGTGGTGGTGAGCTGCAGCACCTCCCCCTCGGCGATCACGGCCGATGCGGTGGACAGGATGCGCAGCACATCCAGCGACCCATCCTCCACCATCACCTGGAAGGCGCGGGCAAACAGGAAATCACCGACCAGCACGGAGGATTTATTGCCGAACACGGCATTGGCGCTGGCCTGACCGCGGCGCAGGTCGCTTTCATCCACCACATCATCATGCAGCAGGGTGGCCGTGTGCAGGAATTCCACACAGGCGGCCAGCGCCTTGTGCCGGTCGCCCTTGTAACCGCACAGGTTGGCGGCGGCCAGCGTCAGCACCGGGCGCAGGCGCTTGCCGCCGCTGGCGATCAGATAGCCGGCCAGTTGCGGGATCAGCGCCACAGGGGACTGCATCCGGGCAATGATCAGCTCATTCACGGCGGCCAGATCGTCGCTGACCAGCGACACCAGCTTGTCGAGCGCATCCGAGCCCGGCTTGCGCCGCTTGGAATCAAGGGTGGTCACGGTGGCCACGGGTCGGATACTCCATACCAGACAAGCGGAAACAGGCCCGCGATTGACGGACCCCTGATGGCAGGGGAGCATAGCGGGGGAGACCGCAGGGTCAAGCCCGCGCACGCACCGAAAGGGCATGACCGCCCTGAAACTGCGGCGCAGCAGTGCCGGTCTGAACATGATGGAGAGGGAATGGACATCATCTTGCGCAGCAATGACCCGGTGGCCCTGGCTTTCGCCCAAGCGCTGTTGGCTGATTCGGAGATCGCCTGTGTGCTGCTGGACCAGCATACCGCCGCCCTGGAAGGCTCCATCGGGGCCATCCCCCGGCGGCTTTGTGTCGCGGATGAGGATGCGTCCGAAGCGCGGGATTTATTGCGCGCCGCTGGGCTGGCCGGGGTGGAAGGCTAACCGTGACCGGGCGTGACATATACTTATATAGTGATGTGCCGGATGCCGCGCCCGTCGCCCTGTTGGGCGGGCGGGTGACGCTGTATCTGCCTGAAAAGGGCTATCGCGCGGCCATTGATCCGGTGCTGCTGGCGGCGGCTGTGCCGGCCGAACCGGGGCAGCGGGTGCTGGATTTGGGCTGCGGGGCCGGGGCGGCGTTATTGTGTCTGGCGGTGCGCTGTGCCGATGTGGGGCTGACCGGGCTGGAAATCCAGGCTGATGCTGCGCGCTGGGCCGGGGCTGGCATTGCGGCCGGTGGCTGGGCCGACCGGGCGCGCGTGGTGCAGGGGGACGTGGCGGATATTGCCGCCGCCGGGCTGCTGCCCAACAGTTTCGATCATGTCATGACCAACCCGCCCTTCTGGGAGCTGGGGCGGCACAGTGCCTCCCCCGTTGCCGGCAAGGCTACCAGCCATGGGGAGGGGGCGGGCGATCTGGCCGGTTTCATCCAGGCGGCGTTGCGCCTGTTGAAGAGTGGCGGCAGCCTGACGGTGATTTTTCCAGCCGAACGGCTGGCCAGCCTGCTGGCGTTGATGGAGGGGCGGTTCGGCGATATCGCCGTGCTGCCGCTCTGGCCCCGGGCCGGGGTGGCGGCCAAACGGGTGATCGTGCAGGGGCGGCGCGACCGGAAATCACCCCTGCGCCTGCTGCCCGGTCTGGTGCTGCATGGGCCGGGCCAGGGCTACACGCCGGAGACAGAGGCGATTTTGCGCGATGCGGCCCCGTTGGCGTTGTCGTGAAGGGGGCGGTCGTTATGACCGGCCCCCGACCCTTCAATGCTTTTCGCTGATCACCTGCTGGCGCAGCACATCGATGGGGGCCAGCGAGCCTTCTTTCTGGAAATGCCAGAAGGTCCAGCCATTGCAGGCGGGCAGGCCCTGCATGGCGGCGCCCACCTTATGGATCGACCCCTTATGTTCGCCCAGATGGTTCTGTGCCACCAGGGTGCCGTCGGCGCGCACCTTGGCGATATGGCGGCGGCGATTGTCGAACAGCATGGTGCCGGGCTTCAGATAGCCGCGTTCGATCAGGTTGCCGAACGGCACGCGCGGCTGCGTGCGCTTGGAGGTGACCTCCAGCAATTCCGGCTCGGCCACTTCCTCCACCGCCGCAATGCGCTGGTTGGCGAGGCGGGCATAATTATGCTCCCGCTCCAGCCCGATCCAGCGGCGGCGCAGGCGCTTGGCCACGGCCCCGGTGGTGCCGGTGCCGAAGAACGGGTCCAGCACCACATCATCCACCTTGGTGGAGGCCATCAGCACGCGGAACAGCAGGGATTCCGGCTTCTGCGTCGGGTGTGCCTTCTGCCCCGTCTCGTCGCGCAGCCGTTCCGACCCGGTGCAGAGCGGCAACGTCCAGTCGCTGCGCATCTGCAAATCCTCGTTCAGCGCCTTCATCGCCTCATAGGCGAAGTAATATTTGCTGTCCTTGGATTTGGACGCCCAGATCATGGTTTCATGGGCATTGGCGAAACGGCGGCCCTTGAAATTGGGCATCGGGTTGGATTTGCGCCAGATAATGTCGTTCAGCACCCAGAACCCCAGATCCTGCAAAATGCTGCCGACGCGGAAAATATTGTGATAGCTGCCGATCACCCACAGGGTGCCATCATCCTTCAGCGTATGCCGGGCGGCCGACAGCCAGTCGCGGGTGAAGCGGTCATAGGTTTCAAAATCCTGGAACCGGTCCCACTCCTCATCCACCCCATCCACACGCGTGTGGTTGGGGCGCAAGAGATCGCCATTCAGTTGCAGGTTATAGGGCGGATCGGCAAAAACCATATCAACAGAGCCGGCGGGCATGTCCCGCATCAACTGCACACAGTCGCCGACGAGAATCCGGTTGGTTGTCAGGGTTTCACGCATGGTATTTGCCGCCGAATCGGGAGTTCATTTTCGCCGACAATGATTCGGCCCCGAGTCGCCGTCAACTGGAATTTTTCTGAAGAGTCAGAAGAGTCAGAGAGTTAAGGCCAATTGTTGGGAAACCGGTGCAAAAGAACGGCGGTGATGGGGGGTCGCACCCAGTGTTTTAATGGCCGCGCGATGCTGGGCTGTTCCGTAACCTTGGTTCCGTTCCCAACCATATCCGGGGTATTCCAGCGCCAACTGCCCCATCATCTTGTCCCGCGTCACCTTGGCGATGATGGAGGCGGCGGCGATGGACAGCGACAATGCATCACCGTCCACCAATGTTTGCACGGCACAGGGCAGGGGCGGGCGCTGATTGCCATCGACCAGCGCCATTGCCGGCATTTTGCCGGTCATTTGCGCCAAACCCTCCACGGCGCGGCGCATGGCCAGGAAGGTGGCTTGCAGAATATTGATCTCATCAATTTCCGCCACGCTGGCGATACCGACGCCATAGGGGGCGTTCTGGCAGATCAGCGCGAACAGGGCTTCGCGCTTGGCCTGCTTCACCACCTTGCTGTCATCGATGCCGGCGCACCAGTCCGGGATGCCGCCGCCACAGGGCAGCAGCACGGCGGCGGCAACCACGGGGCCGGCCAGCGGGCCGCGCCCGGCTTCGTCAACGCCGCAGACGGGGAAGGTTTCGGCATGGCCGAGGCGGATTTCATGGGACAGATCAGGCATGGCGCTGGTGTCGCAGAAGCGCGCGGCGGGCGCAAGGGGGCTTGGTTTTGGATGGCGATTGCGCTGGATCAAAGCGCGGATATGTCGGCGGGCGCATGGTACGGCCACAATCGTTCCCTCGCTGTCAGGGCCCATCATGCATCCCGATCTCGTCGCCAAATATCGTCACCAGCGGGTTCCCCGGTACACGTCTTACCCGGCCTCCCCGCATTTCGCCCCCTCGGTGACGTCGGAGACTTATCGCGGTTGGTTGCGACGGCTGGACACGACGTCCACCCTGTCGCTTTACCTGCATGTGCCCTTCTGCCGGACCATGTGCTGGTATTGCGGCTGCCATACCAGCGTCGTCCGCCATGAAGACCCCGTCTGGGCCTATCTGGCGGCAATGACGACGGAGATGCGCACCGTGGCCGCCCTGCTGCCGCAGGGCGAACAGGGCGGGCCATCGGTGCGGCATGTGCATTTTGGCGGCGGCACCCCGACCTTGATGCCGGCCGACGCCATGCGGTCGCTGATGGCGGAAATGCGCACGCGGTTCAATATTGCACCCGATGCCGAACTGGCGGTGGAGATCGACCCGCGTACCTTGCTGCCGGAGATGATCCAGGCGCTGGGCGATACCGGTTTCACCCGCGCCTCGCTGGGGGTACAGAGCTTTGATCCGGCGGTGCAGGCGGCCATCAACCGCATCCAGCCGCCGGGGCTGACCCGTGCGGCGGTGCAAGGGCTGCGGGGGGCCGGCATCCAGGCCATCAATCTGGACCTGATCTATGGTCTGCCGCGTCAGACGGTGGCGAGTTGCGTTGATACGGTGCGCCAGGCGGTGGCCCTGTCGCCTGACCGGTTGTCGATCTTCGGCTATGCCCATATGCCCGGCTTCAAGGCGCATCAGGCCCGCATCAACGAGGCGGATCTGCCCGATGCCGACGCGCGCATGGCGCAGAATCTGGCCATTGAGCAGACCTTGCTGGATGAGGGCTATGTCCGTATCGGCCTGGACCATTTCGCCAAGCCGGATGATCCCATCGCGCTGGCCGCTGCAAACGGCAGGTTGAAGCGCAATTTCCAGGGCTACACCACCGATGCGGCGGATGCGCTGCTGGGCTTTGGCGCCTCGGCCATCGGGCGGTTGCCGCAGGGCTATGTCGCCAATGTGCTGCCGGTGCCGGCCTATATGAAATCGGTGGAAGATACCGGGCTGGCCGTGGCGCGCGGATATCGCATGACCTTGGATGACCGGATGCGCGCGGCCCTGATCGAACGGCTGATGTGCCATTTCAGCGTCGATCTGGCGGAACTGGCGGCTGAACATGGCCTTCACCCGGACAGCATCATGCCGGAGGGGCCGGCCTTGTCCGCCCTGCTGGCCGATGGGGTGGCGGAGCTGCATGGCCACCGGATCAGCGTGCCGGAAAGCGCCCGCCCCCTGGTGCGCAGCGTGGCTGCCCTGTTCGACGCCCATCTGGACCCGGAGGGCGGGCGACACAGCAAGGCGATTTGATAAAGGGGCGCGGGGTCAGGGCTGCACAATCCAGATCAGGCCCAGGGCCAGCCCCACCAGCGCCAGTAATGACAGGGATGCTGCGGCCAGCACCCGGCCGCCACCCTGGGCCAGACCCCGCAGGTTGATGGAAAGCCCCAGCGCTGCCATGGCCCAGAGGGTCAGCCCGTGGGCGGCTTCACCCACCGGGGCGGCCAGCACCTCCGGTACCAGACCGGTGGCGCGCAGCCCGGCCAGGGCGGCGAAGCCGATGATGAACCAGGGCAGCAGCGGCGGGCGGCCTTGGCTGGGCAGGTTGTGGCGGCGGTGCAGCAGCGTCAGCCCCAGGCTGACCGGCCCCAGCATCACCACCCGTGCCAGCTTCACCAAGGTTGCCATATGCAGGCTGAGCGCGCCGGTCAGTGCGGTGGCGGCGGCCACCTGCGGCACGGCATAGACGGTCAGCCCCGTCAGCACGCCATAACGCAATTCCCCTATCCCCGGCAGAAACAGGGCCAGCGGCAGCAGCAAGACCGCCGCGATGCCCAGCAGGGCGGTGAAGGTCAATGCCGTCGCCACCTCCTGTTCAGAGGCGGCAACCACCGGGGCGGCGGCGGCAATGGCGCTGTTGCCGCAGATGGAATTGCCGCAGGCCACCAGCAGGGCCAGCCGGTGCCCCAGCCCGCAGCCCCGCCCGATAGCATAGCCGATCAGCAGCGACAGCCCCACCAGCAGGGCGATGCCGCCCAGCAGCAGCGGCCCGGCGGCCAGCATGGCGCGGCTGTCCAGCGTGGCTCCCAGCAGCACCACTGCCAGTTCCAGGGGCCGTTTCGCCGCCAGATGGATGCCGGCTTCCAGCCCCCCCATCTGCGGCCTCACGCTACGGATGCCGGCCCCGATCAGGATGGCCAGGATCAAGCCATCCAGCGGCAACCAATGATGCAGACCCAGGGCCGCCAGCGCCACGGCGGCAGCGGCACCCATGCCGGGCAGGCTGGGCAATGGCAGGGGGTGGGCGGATAGGGTCAGCATGGCACGGGACCGGGGCTCGTTTTGCTGTCTCCAGCCTGCGCCCCTGCTTTTAAGCAATCCAACGAATGATATTTCTTGATATGATCGATAAAATCGAACGATTGGCCGATCCATGACACTGGAACAATTGCGCATCTTCCTGGCGGTGGCGGAACGGGAGCATGTGACCCGCGCGGCTGAGGCGTTGCATCTGACGCAATCTGCCGTCAGTGCCGCCATCCGGGCGCTGGAGGAACGGCACGGTGTGACCTTGCTGCACCGGGTGGGGCGTCGGGTGGAACTGACCCCGGCGGGTCGCGCCTTTCAGGGGGAGGCGGCCGGCGTGCTGGCGCGGGTGCAGGCAGCCGAACAGGTGCTGGCCGATCTGGCCGGCTTGAAAAGCGGCAGCCTCTCCATCGGGGCCAGCCAGACGGTGGCGTCCTATTGGTTGCCGCGATATCTGGTGCGGTTCCGCCAGCTTTATCCCGGCGTGGCGCCGCATCTGGCGGTGGGCAACAGTGATGCCGTCGCCCATTGGGTGCTGGAGGGCAAGGCCGAGCTGGGCGTGGTGGAAGGCGATGTGGCTGATGCTGCCTTGCTGGTGACGCCCGTTGCAGATGACCGGTTGACCATCGTGGTCGCTCCCGGTCACCCCTGGGTCGGGCCGCATGTGGCGGGCATTCCGTTCGACCCCGCCAGCACCGCCTGGGTGATGCGCGAACCCGGTTCCGGCACCCGTGCGGCCTTTACCGCAGCCTTGCCCCGGCTGGGGCTGGCGGTGGAGCGGCTGACGGTGGCGCTGGAATTGCCGTCGAATGAGGCGGTCTGCGCGGCGGTGCAGGCAGGCGCCGGGGCGGCGGCGCTGTCGGTACATGTGGTGGCCCCCTTGATCGCCGCCGGGCGACTGGCCGCCGTCGGCCCCAGCCTGCCGGCCCGGCGATTCAGCCTGATCCAGCATCGGGAACGCTACCGCACCCGTGCGGTCCAGGCACTCAGCGACCTGCTGCAGGCCGGATAGCGGGTGGACAGGGGCGGGAACGCTGGGCATTGTGCGAGCAGGCAACAATGTCACCAAAGTGTCATAAAATGCGATCCATCACCCTGCTGACCCTGGCCAGTGCTGCTGTGGCGCTCTCCGCCTGTTCCATCACTGTGAATGACCATGCGCGCGTTCCGGCCCCGCCGCCGCCCGTGGCGCAGGCCGCCCCCGGCCCGCTGGATGATCCGCGCCTGATCGCCACCCTGTTCATGCAGCGGTCGGAAGAATTCAAGCGCCTGTCCGAACAATCCTATGCCCTGGCGAAGATCAAGCTGCCGGCGGCCCTGTCCGCGCCCGGTTCGGCGGCGCTGGAACAGGCCGATGGCGGGGCCGGCAAGCCGCCAGCCGCCATTTTCGATGTGGATGAGACGGTGCTGGACAACAGCCCCCACATGGCCCGCGCCATCCTGAAGGGCGAGCGTGATTTCAATCTGGCCACCTGGGACCAGTGGGTCGGTGAACGCCGCGCCACGCCGATGCCGGGGGCGGTGGATTTCGTGGCCGAACTGCGCCGCAACAAGGTGCGGGTCGTCTTCATCACCAACCGGGAATGCAAGCCGCGCCCGACGGCCCCCGGTGATGCCTGCCCGCAACATGCCGACACGCTGGCCAATCTGAAAACGGCTGGTTTTGGCGATGTGGCCCCGGCTGACCTGATGTTGAAGGGGCAGAATGGCTGGCCCAGCGACAAGGCCAGCCGCCGCCAGGAAGTGGCGAAGACCAACCGGATCGTCATGTCCTTTGGCGATCAGTTGAGCGATATGCTGACCGTCACCCGCCAGCAGGGCCCCGATGAACGGGCCGCCATCGCCGCCCGCTATAAATCCCTGTGGGAAACCCGCTGGATCGTCATCCCCAACCCCACCTATGGCGCCTGGTATGACAGCATCAAGCAACCGGTCACGGACGCACTGCGGTTGGAGTGACGGGGGCAGGGGCTTTATCGGAATTGTCTATGTAGTGCTGGCGGCGCCATTGTTTCTGTGAGCCAATGGCGTTGCGTCCCCTTCCATTTTTGGCTAATTTATATGACAAATTATAAATCAGACAAAATGGAGGAAACATGCATCGGCGGCACTTCCTGATGGGCACGGGGGCGGCTGTCGCCGCGGCACCATTATCCGGTTTGCTGGGGCACCTGGCTGGCACGGGCAGCGCCCTTGCCAGCAGCCCGAAGGCACCGATGGCCGTGGCCCTCGGGCCCCGGCAGATCCTCTCCCTCAATCGCGGCTGGCGTTTCCATGAAGGCGATATTCCGTTCCCCGAACTGCTGAGCCACGAAGAAACCTATGAGAATGCCAAGGCCGGCATCTCCTTCGGGGCGGCCTCGCCGGCCTATGATGATACCGGTTGGGCGGCGGTGGAGCTGCCGCATGATTTTGTCAGCTTTCAGCGGCACAGCGAAAATGCCAATGTCTCCCAGGGCTATCGCCCGCGCGGCTATGCCTGGTACCGCACCACCCTGCGATTTGATGAGAGCGACCGGGGCCGGCATATTGAACTGCAACTGGATGGCATCTCCACCTATGCCACCATCTGGTTCAACGGCACCCTGGTGCGCCGTAGCTGGAGCGGCTATAGCGCCATCAATATCGATCTGACGCCCTTCATCACCTATGGCAATGCCGGCAATTCGCTGGTGGTGCGGGTGGATGCGCAGTCCATGGAGGGCTGGTGGTATGAGGGCGGGGGCATTTACCGCAATGTCCGCATCGTCAAGCGGGCGCCGGTGCATATCGCCACCGATGGCGTTTCCGCCCATCCGGTGAAGCAGGGCGATGGCTGGACCATACCGTTGACCGTCCAGGTCAATTCCAGCGCCAAGCGCACCCTGCCGGTGCGGTTGACGGCCGAACTGACCGGGCCGGACGGCAAAATCGTCGCCCGGTCGGAGGCGACGGGCAGCATCACCGATTTTGACAGCCTCACTCTGTCCGCCCCGATGCAACTGGCCAGCCCCCAGCTCTGGAGCCTGGAGCAGCCTGCCCTTTACACCGTGACCACCCGGCTGTGGGAAAATGGCGCGCTGACGGATGAGGTGGAGACGGAAATCGGTTTCCGCACCCAGCGCTTTGACGCCGAGAAGGGTTTTTTCCTCAATGACCGGCCGGTGAAGCTGAAGGGTGTCTGCATCCATCAGGACCATGCCGGCGTCGGCACGGCCATTCCCTATGGCTTGCTGGAATTCCGATTGCGGCGGTTGAAGGAACTGGGCTGCAACGCCATCCGCTGTTCGCACAATGCGCAAGACCCGGCATTTTACCGGTTGTGCGACCGGCTGGGCCTGCTGGTGATGGATGAAAACCGCTGTTTCAATCCATCGCCTGACCAGATGGCGCAGTTGGAATGGCTGGTGCGGGCCCACCGCAACCATCCCAGCATCATCCTCTGGTCCGTGTTCAATGAAGAACCGATGCAGGGCACGGAAGCGGGCTATGAAATGGTGATGCGCATGGCCGATGTCGTGCGCGAACTGGACCCGACGCGCCCGGTGACGGCGGCCATGAATGGCGGCCTGTTCACCAAGATCAATGTCTCCCAGGCGGTGGATGTGGTGGGCTTCAATTACCAGCCCAAGGATTATGACGCCTTCCACAAGGCCAATCCAGCCAAGCCGATGCTGTCGTCGGAGGATACATCCGCCTTTTCCACGCGCGGCGAATTCATCACCGACAAGGAACGCCATATCGCCAGTTCCTATGATGATGAGGCGGCCCCCTGGGGCGCCACCCACCGCAAGGCCTGGAAGGAAATCGCCACCCGCGATTTCGTGGCCGGCGGCTTTGTCTGGACCGGGTTTGATTATCATGGGGAGCCGACGCCGCACACCTGGCCGTCCAACAGTTCCTTCTTTGGCATCATGGATCTGTGCGGCTTTGAAAAGACGGCCTTCTATATCCATCAGGCGCAATGGGTGGATGACCGCCCGGTGCTGGCCATTGCCCCGCACTGGAACTGGCCGGGGCAGGAGGGGCAGCCCATCCGCGTGATGGTGATGACCAATGTGGAAGAGGTGGAACTGCGCCTGAATGGCAAGAGCCTGGGCCGGCAGAAGGGCGACCGGCTGGAAATGAATTGGTTCCAGGTGCCCTATCAGCCGGGCAAGCTGGAGGCGCTGGGCTTTACCGGCGGGCGGCAGGTGGCCAAGGCAACGGTGGAAACCACCGGCCCGGCCAAGGCGCTGCGGCTGGTGGCTGACCGCAAGCAACTGGCCGGGGATGGGATTGATGCCCAGCCGATCCGGGTGGAAGTGGTGGATGGGGCAGGGCGGGTGGTGCCCGATGCCAAGCCGATGATCCGCTTTGCCATCGACGAGGGCCGGATCATCGGCCTGGGCAATGGCGACCCCAATTCCATCGAACCGGAAAAGGGCGACCGCCGGTCGGCCTTCAACGGGCTGGCGCAGGTGATCGTGCAGAGCAATGCGGGCGGTTCGGGCAAGCTGCAATTGTCAGCGGAGGCGGATGGGCTGAAACCGGCCAAGTTGAGCATCGCGATCAAACCCGATCTGGGGCCGGCCTATCAGCCGGTGTTTGAGCGCAATATCTTCACGCTGGGCCGCTGGCGGGTGTCGCCCTGGTCGGCCACGCCCTTGGACCCGACGGCAGGGCTGGCCGACAATGACATGAATTCCTGGTCGCCCTATCGCAGCGGCAGCCTGCTGCCGGCACCGGATCGGGATGTCTATGTCATGTGCGCCATCACCATCGAACCCTATGCCGGCATCCAGAAGGCGGGCGGCACGCTGGTGTTTGACAAGGTGACCGGGGCGGTGGAGGTCTTCGCCAATGGCCGCCGGATCGGCGGCCGGACAGAAGCCGCCGCCGCCCCGCTGTCGCTGGACCTGCCACCGGCTACGGGCAAACAGAAGATCGCCGTGCTGTTCCGGGTGCAAACGGGCCAGCAATATGGGCTGGAAGGGGCGGTGCGGATTTTGTAAGCCGTGCCGGGGGGGGGCGCTGCCTTAACGCCACGCCCCCACCAACTCCACCTCTTCCCCGCCCATGCCGCGTTTGAAGGTGGTAAAGCCGGAAGGGCTGTCGGGCAACAGGCCACCCAGGTCGAACCATTCCCGCCCTTGCGCCCTCAATTCCTGTACCGCCCGCCAGAGCAGCAGGTTATGCGCCCGCGCTGACCGGCCGGCCGCACTGCTCCAGCCGATCTGGTATGTGGCGGCCTTGCCATGGCCCAGCACCAGGATACCGGCCACCGGCACCCCGTCCTGCATGGCGCGCAGCAGCAGGATATCGCCATCCTTATGCATCCCGGTGCGCATCCGGATGACCAGTTGCGGTGACGGCCCGCGATAGCCGCGCGCCGCCTTGTCCGCCTGATATTGTTCCAGCAGCCAAGGCAGTTGCTGCTTGCCGTCGCGGTCGACCTCCACCACCAGCCCGGAACTTTCCGCCTGTTTCAGCTTGTTGCGCCAGTTGGCAGCCAAGCCCGCACGCAACGCCGCCTCTTCCTGGCGCAAATCCAGCCAGATGGTGCGATAGCCCGGCCCCTTGTCGCGCCGCCAGCCGGCCCAGCGCATCATGGCTTCCGCCTCCTCCCCCGCCGGCCATTCCGGCACCAAGGCTGTCCAGCAGAAGGGGCCGGGTCGGTATTCCTGGCGCAACAGCTTCATCACCATGGCAAAGACGGCCGGCTTGCGCGCCACCGGCAACAGCAGCGGCCCGCGATGCAGCCGAACGATGCGGATCAGCTTGGCGATGCGTTTCTCCGTCACCACCACCAGCCCGACGGGATTATCGGCCAGCTCAATGATGCCCAGCCTTGGGCGCCAGCGCTCAGTCGTATAGAATGCCTGGGAATAGCCGAAACCCTGGGTCAGGGTGCTTTGCCCGCATTCGGCCAGCAGCCGCGCCCATTCCGACAGGCGGCCGACATCCCAGACAATACGGAGGTTCGGGGTTTCCGGGGGAGGACTCGACATCAGGGCCGGTTGCATGACAGATCAAAGGGGAAGGGAGAGTGCCCCGCTTTTCCCGCCCCGTCGAGACATGGATGATGAGCAAGCAAGCCCCCTGGTGGCATCCCGATCATTTCCAGGCCAAACGCCCGCATCTGGCGGTGCGCCAGCAGGTGTTGCGCACCGCGCGGTGCTGGTTTGAAGATCAGGGCTTTGATGAGGTGGAGACACCGGCCCTGCAGATCTCCCCCGGTCTGGAGGTGCATCTGATGGCGTTCGCCACCGATCTGGTGGGGCCGCACCCGGATGATCGAATCCGGCTGTACCTGCATACCAGCCCGGAATTCACCATGAAAAAGCTGCTGGCGGCGGGCGTGTCCCGGCTGTTCCAGCTTTCGCATGTCTATCGCAACGGGGAACGGTCTGGCACGCATCACCCGGAATTTTCCATGCTGGAATGGTACCGCGCCGGGGCTGGATATCGTGATCTGATGGGCGATTGCGTGGCGCTGACCCGCGCCGCCTGTACCGCTGCCGGGCGGGACCGGCTGCGCTTCCGGGGCGAAGAGAGCGATCCGTTTGCCGCGTGGGAAGTGTTGAGCGTGGCCGACGCCTTCCACACCTATGCCGGGATCGACCTGCTGGCCACCGCCCCCGACCCGCTGCGCCCTGACCGTGACCGGCTGGCGGCGGAGGTGACGCGTATCGGCATCCGCGTGGCGGAAAGCGACACCTGGGAAGACCTGTTCTTCCGCGTCAGCCTGGACCGGATCGAGCCGCATCTGGGCTTCGGCCGGCCCACCTTCCTGACTGATTACCCGGTCTCCATGGCAGCCCTGGCCCGGCCCAAACCCGACGATCCGCGTGTGGCGGAACGGTTTGAGCTTTATGCCTGCGGCGTGGAACTGGCCAATGCCTTTGGGGAGTTGACCGACCCGGTGCTGCAGCGCCGCCGGTTTGAGGCGGACATGGCGGAGAAGGAACGGCTTTACGGCGAACGCTACCCGATTGACGAGGATTTCCTGGCAGCACTACCGCTGATGCCCGACAGTGCCGGCATCGCGCTGGGCTTTGACCGGTTGGCCATGCTGGTGGCCGGGGCGGACAATATCGATCAGGTGCTGTGGGCACCGGTGGCGCTGCCGTAAGGGAGGCGGAAAGGGCTTCCCGCCTCCCGTCGCGGTTAATTGCCCAGCCGCGTCAAAGCGAACACCAGGGCCGATTGCGGATGCTGGCGCGGCAGCTGCAGGCCGATATTCATCAGCATCTCGCCGCTGAATTCGGCCCCCTGCCGCAGAGCGGCCACCAGGGGGGAGAGGCTTTTCACCTCGCCGGGCCAGGCCAGGCTGACCTTGTAACGGGCCCCAGCCTCCAGCCCGGCCAGACGCAGCCGGCCGGGGAAATAGCCCCCCTGCTCGCTGATCAGCATATAGCTGAACAGCGCCTGCCGCCCGTCGGCGGCCACCACGCCATAGGCCACCTCGTTGGCCGGGCGGTCCAGCCGCACCAGGGTGCCGCTATGGATCAGGGCGCGATGCTGCTTGTGCAGGGCGATGCCGGCGGCCAGTTCCCGGCGTTCCTCCGCCGTCAGCCCCAGCAGATCCACCTCCAGCCCCATATGGCCGAACATGGCGGTGGCAACGCGCGACGCCATGCTGACGCGCCGGCCGGTGATATGGCAGTCGGTGGGGCCGACATGGGCGCCCATCAGTTCAAATGGCAGGAAGGTGGACAGGCCGCGCTGGATGGACTGGCGGTCCAAAGCGTCATTGGTGTCGGATGTCCAGACCCGGTCGGTCCATTCCAGCACGCCCAGATCGGCGCGACCGCCGCCCGACGCACAGCTTTCCACCTCCACCCCCGGATGGGCGGCGCGCACCCGTGCCAGCAGCCGGTATAGACCGCGCACATGGGCGTGCGCGGCGGCGGCGCCATCGGCGCCGCCGGGATGGCTGAGATCGCGGTTCATGTCCCATTTCAGATAGGAGATGGGATATTCCCGCAGCAGCGCGTCGATGCGTTCGAACAGGTAATCCTGCACATCATCGCGGCTGGCATCCAGCACCAACTGGTTGCGGAACACCAGTTGCGGGGCGGGCGGCGTGCCCAGCACCCAATCAGGATGGGCGCGGAACAGGTCGCTGTCCGGGTTCACCATTTCCGGTTCCACCCACAGGCCGAATTCCATGCCGCGTTCCAGCACGCGGGCAGCCAGCGGGTGCAGCCCGTCGGGATAGATGCTGCGATCGACAAACCAGTCGCCCAGCCCCGCCTTGTCATCCCGCCGGCCATTGAACCAGCCATCATCCAGCACATAGCGTTCCACCCCCATATCGGCGGCGGCATCGGCCAGTTGCAGCAGGCGGGCGGGGTCGTGTTTGAAATAGACGGCTTCCCAGGTGTTGTAATGCACCGGGCGCGGCTTGGCGCGCAGGCGGCGATGCTGCGGCCGGGCGCGGATATGGGCATGGAAAGCGCTGCTCAACCCGTTGCGCCCGCTGCCGCTCCAGGCGGCATATAGGGTGGGGGTGCGATAGGCGGCACCCGGTGCCAGCCGCATTTCCCCCGGCATGAACAATTCGCCCATCTGCACAGAGGCGCGGCCATCGGACAGGGTTTCGGCATGGGTGGCGTGGTTGCCGCTCCACCCCAAATGCCAGCCGAACACCTCCCCCGCCTGCTCCCGCGCGCCCGCTTCCTGGGCCAGCAGGGCCGGGAAGGCATCGTGGGAGGTGCGGCCGCGCCGGTTCTCCCGGTTCAAGGCGCCCAGCGCGCGCGGCAGGGTGCGCATCTGGAATTCGCCGGACCAGCGCCCCTCAAACGACACCCATTCCGCCATCTCCGGCGGGATGGGCAGCACCGGGGCGGCGCACCAATCCACCACCAGTTCATCGCTGCCCAGGTTGCGCACCTGGGTCCAGCCGGTCAGCACCCCGCCATCGGGGCGCAGGGCCAGATGGTGCAGCAGTTCGATGCCGTTGGCGGCATCGACGGACCGGATTTCCACGCTGCCATCGCCACCGTTGCGCACATCTTCAATGGCGGTATAGGTCGCCCAGCGGCGCCCGCCCGCCCCATGGGCCTGCAGACCGGGGCGACCGGGAAAGCCCTGGCCGGCCAGCGGGGTCAGCGCCAGGGGGGCGGCCACCAGCGGGGAACAGGGCGCATCCTCCCGGGCGGCGGCAAGCGCCAGCATCTCCGGGCTGGTGGCGGCCCCGAGTTTGGCCCCCCAATGCAGCACGGCGGGCGATGGCCCCCGGCAATCGATGACCAGCGAACAGGCGGCCCCATCCAGGCGGACAAAGGCGGGAATGGCAGACATAGGGTGTTTCCTCGAAATGCGGGCGCCGCCTCCGGGACCAGTCCACGGGCGGTGCCGTTCGGGCGAGTTGGCGATTGACGCCCCTTAATTATAGTATAAATATGGCGTCAAACAAAAGGGGGTCTGTGCAACCGATCGCACGCCCGCCCATAGGGGGAAAATACCATGCTCGGCGTTTGTTATTACCCGGAACATTGGCCGGAATCCTGGTGGCGCGACGATGCCCGCCGGATGAAGGATCTGGGTCTTACCTATGTACGCATCGGCGAATTCGCCTGGTCGCGGTTTGAGCCCGATCCCGGCCGCCATGATTTTGACTGGTTCGACCGGGCGCTGGATGTGCTGGGCGGGGCCGGGCTGAAGGTGGTGGCCTGCACGCCGACGGCCACGCCGCCGAAATGGCTGGTGGACAAGTATCCGGACATTCTGCCCGTCGATCCGCATACCGGCACCGTGCGCGGCTTCGGCTCCCGCCGGCATTATGATTTTTCCTCTGAAACCTATCTGCGCGAATCCAACCGGATCACGCTGGCCTTGGCGGAACGCTATGGCAAGCATGATGCCGTGGCTGGCTGGCAGACGGATAATGAAATCTCCTGCCACAAGACCACGCTGTCGATCTCCGAAAGCGCCAAGCTGGCCTTCCGCCGCTGGTGCAAGGATCGCTATGGCGATATCGCCACGCTGAATGAGGCCTGGGGCAATATCTTCTGGTCGATGGAATATCGCTCCTTCGACGAAATCGATTGCCCCTTCCTGGCGGTGACGGAGACTAGCCCGGCCCACCGCATGGCGTTTTTCCGCTTTTCGTCGGATCAGGTGGCCCGGTTCCATCAGGCGCAGGTCGATATCCTGCGCGCCCACAGCCCCGGCCGCTTCATCACCCATAATTTCATCCCCATGAACGAGACGGGGGTGGATAATTACAAGCTGGCGGAATCGCTGGATTTCGCCTCTTACGATAATTATCCGCTGGGTCGCACTGACCTGTGGATGGCCGACCGTCCGGCCTCGGATTTCCAGCGCTATATGCGCACCGGCCACCCGGATTTCGGCACCTTCTTCTTTGACCAGACGCGTAGTCTGGCCGGCGGCAAGTTCTGGATCATGGAACAGCAGCCGGGTCCGGTGAACTGGGCTGGGCACAACCCGCGCCCGGAACCGGGCATGGTGCGGTTGTGGACGCTGGAAGCCTTCGCCCATGGGGCGGAAGTGGTCAGCTATTTCCGCTGGCGCCAAGCGCCGTTTGCGCAGGAACAGATGCACGCCGGCCTGCTGCGCCCCGACTGCACGGAAGCCGAAGCCTTCCCGCAGGTGCAGCAGGTGGTGCGTGAACTGGCGGCCCTGGATCTGGCCCCCGCCCCGGTGGCCAAGGCCCGCGTCGCCATCATCGCCGACCAGGAAGCGCAATGGCTGGGTGAGATTGAACGTCAGGGCAATTCCTATAACCATACCAAAGTAACACTGGCCTGGTACATGGCCGCGCGCGCCCTGGGCCTGGATGTCGATTTCATCCCCCCACATGGCGACCCCAGCGGTTATGACCTGATCCTGGCCCCCGGCTTGGCCATGCCGACGGCGGCCCAGGTGAAGCGGCTGGCCGACAGCGGCGCCACCCTGGTCTTTGCCCCCCGCTGCGGGGCGAAGAAGCCGGACGTCACCATGCCGGAAGGCCTGCCGCCGGGTGAGCTGCGCCAGCTGCTGCCGATCCGCGTGGTGAATGTGGAAACCACCCGGCCGGACTGCCCAGATACATTGGTCTGGGGCAACAAGACCTATGAAAGCCGTACCTGGCGCGAACAGCTGGAGGTGGGCGACGGTGCAGAAGTGCTGGCCCGCTTCGATAATGGCGATGCAGCCTTGGTCCGCAAGGACAAGGCGCTGTATCTGGCCAGCATCGTCGGCGAAGATCTGCTGACCGACCTGTTTGAAAGCCTGTGCGGTGAACGCGGCATCGCCACCGTGCGGGTGCCGCCAGACATGCGTTTGCGGCGGCGCGGTAACATCATGTTTGCATTTAACTATGCTAATGAGGCGCAGCCCGCCCCGGCACCTGCGGGGGCGGCATTCGTCCTCGGTGGGCCGATGGTCGGCCCGCGTGATGTCTCCGTCTGGAAGGTGTGACATGGCCAAGCGCCAGTTTGCATTCCTGGCGCTGGCTGTGGCGGTTGGGGTGGGGGCCGGGTATTTCCTGGCTCCCAAACCCGCAGCCCCCCTGGCCCCGCCCTCCACCAATGCCGCCGCCCTGTCCGACGCCCCGGCCCTGGCGGCCCGTGGGCCGTACAAGGTGGGCACCACCAATCTGCGTTTCACCCATAAGGACCAGCCGGACCTGATGGGCATCAATCCGGTGACGGGGAACATCCCCGCCAAGGATCGCGCCCTGGACATGATCGCCTGGTATCCGGCCAGCCTGAAGGCAGGCGAGGCAGAAAAGGCCAGCTACAGCTTCACCACCCCGCGCAGCCCGGTGATTCCGGCGGAAAGCCTGCCGGCCACGATGATGGCGGATGGGCACGCCGCCCGCGATGCCAGCCCTGACCGCACGGGCGGGCCCTATCCGCTGATCGTGTTCAGCCATGGTTTCCGCAATTTCGCAGCGGGCTTTGCCCAGACGATGGAGATTCTCGCCTCTAAGGGCTATGTGGTCGTCGCCATCGAACATCGTGATGCCGAACCGTCCGCCACCAGCCCCATGGCGCTGGTGTTCGGCAATACGGTGGTGACCCGTGCTGCCGATCAGCGTTTTGTCATCGCTGAACTGACGGCGCGGGCCACGGCCAGCGATAACCCGCTGGCCGGGCTTTACGACCCCAGCAACATCGGCCTGATGGGCTATTCCATGGGCGGGTTCGGCGCGCTGATCACCATGGGCGCCGGCTTTGATGCACAGGGGCCGCTCTATCCACAGATACCGGGCAACCTGCTGGCGGGTGAGGTGGCGGGGGCGGAGCCCTTGCGCAACGGCGTGCCGGCGGGCGTGAAGGCGATGGTCGGCTTTGCCCCCTGGGGGGCCGGCGATGCCCTGCGCGTCTGGTCACCCGAAGGGCTGGCGGCGGTGAAGGTGCCCAGCCTGCTGATCGTGGGTGACCAGGATGATGTGTCGGGCTTTGATGGCGGGGTGCACCGCATCTTTGACCAGATGACGGGCAGCGACCGCCGGATGCTGGTCTATCAGGGCGCCCGCCACAATATCGCCGGCGACGGCACGCCGCCGCAGCTGGCGCATTATTTCTCCTTCGTGGAGCGCTATGACGAGCCGGTATGGCGGCGCGACCGCATCCTGTCCATCAATGTGCATTTCGTCACCGCCTTTCTGGACGCCACCCTGAAGGGCAAGGCGGACAGTGCGGCCTATCTGAACGTCCCCACGGTGAAGGCCGCTGACGGGAAATGGCCCGACGACAAGGCCCCCAGCAGTGCCGATTACTGGCCGGGTTTCCAGCGCCGCTGGGCGCTGGGGCTGGAACTGCATCACAAATCCGCCGGGCAATAACCGGCGACGGAACAAAAGGATCGGGAGGATATGGAATTACCCTTGCTGCAAGTCGGCATTGCCGCGGCCCTGACGGCCCTGGTCGCCGGCGGGACTGTATGGAAATGCCGCCGGGCCAAGATCCACAGCAGCGACGGCAACCAGGAATTCTTCCTGGCCGGCCGTGGCCTCAGCTGGTTCTTCATCGCCGGATCGATCACCATCACCAACCTGTCAGCCGAACAGCTGGTGGGCATGAATGGCAACCAGATGGCCCTGCTGGCCTGGTGGGAGCTGGCGGCGGTGGTCGGCCTGTCGATCCTGGCCCTGGTCTTCCTCCCGATCTATTACCGGTATAATTGTACCACCACCACCGAACTGCTGGAAAAAAAGTACAATAACAAGTCGATCCGCAGCACGATCGGCGGCCTGTTCATGCTGGGCAATATTCTGATCTACATGCCCATCATGCTGTACAGCAGTTCACTGTTCCTGAAATCCATGTTCGGGTTGCAGGTACCGATCCTGCTGATTTCCGCCATCCTGGCGGTGGCAGGATCGGCCTTCGCCATTCTGGGCGGCCTGCGCGCCGTGGCGGTGGCCGACACCTATTCCGGTGTGCTGCTGCTCTCCATGGGCACGCTGGTGGTGTTCCTGGCGCTGGCCGCCATCGGCTGGGATTTTTCCGGCATCCCGCCGGAACGCCTGTCGATGATCGGCGGCAATGACAGCCCCATTCCCTGGCATACGCTGCTGACCGGCATGGTGTTCATCCAGATTTACTATTGGTCCACCAACCAGACCATCACCCAGCGCGCCATGGCCGCCCCCACCCTGCGGGAAGCGCAGAAGGGCGTGCTGGCCGCCGCTGCCGTGCGGCTGGCCATCATCCCGCCGATGGTGGTGATCCCCGGCATCGTCTCCTACAAGCTCTATGGTCATATCGGGGACCATGCCTATGGCCAGATCGCCGGGGCCCTGCTGCCGGAATATCTGACCGGCATCTTCGCCGCCGCCCTGGTCACGGCCATGCTGGCGCATTTCGCCTCTGTGCTGAACAGCACGGCCGCCCTTTATGTCTGCGATCTGCACGAGAAGTATATCAATGCCCGCCCGGCCAATGTGCCGGTGCTGAGCGGGGTGGCCAGCGTGATCTTCGTGCTGATCGCCGTGGCCCTGGTGCCGGTCTATACCGACGCGCAGAGCATCATCAATCTGGTGCAGCAGCTGAACGGCCTGTTGTCGATGCCGATCCTGTCGGCCTTCATCGTCGGCCTGCTGTTCCGCAATGTGGATGCCCGTGCGGCCATTCTGGCCGTGGTGTTCGGCGTCGCCCTCTATGGCTATTTCAGCTTCGTCTGGGCGCCGCTGCACTATATCCACATGATGTTCATCACGCTCTGGGTGACGGTGGCCTTCTCCCTCACGGTCAACCGGTTCGTGTTCGGCAGGAAGGCGACGTTCATCCTCTCCGGCCGGGGCAAGGCTGTCGCTGGTGCCGCCGCACAGGCAAACGGGTCGTAAGGGGCAGGGGGCCTGAGTGCCCCCAACCACTCCAAAAGCAAAAAGGCGGCCCCGACTGGTGGCCGCCTTTTTCATATTGCCCCGGTGACCATGGCTGGTCACCGGGTTTTGCGGTCAATACCGAGGGTCAAGAAAATGACCGTCGGTACGGCGGCGACTGCCGCCGCCCGGCGCTTGAGGGAGGACAGGTATTACTTACCGTCCACCAGTTTCTGCGTCAGATAAACCACCTGCAGGGCCGTCACTTCCGCGCGCTGTTTCAGGTTGGCCGCCGCTGAATGGCCGCCTTCCATGTTCTCATAATACATCACCGGATGGCCCAGGCTTTCCAGCTTGGCCACGAACTTGCGGGCATGGCCCGGATGCACGCGGTCATCCTTGGTGGAGGTGTAAACCAGCGCTTCGGGGTACTTCACATCCTTCTTGATGTTCTGGTACGGGCTGAACTTGGCCAGCCATTCGCGTTCCGCCGGGATTTCCGGGTTGCCATATTCCCCCATCCAGGAGGCACCGGCCAGCAGCGTGTGATAGCGCATCATGTCCAACAGCGGCACAGCCACAATGACGGCCCCGAACAGGTCCGGGCGCTGGGTCATGGTCACGCCGGTCAGCAACCCGCCGTTGGACCCACCCTGGATGCCCAGCTTGGCCGGTTTTGTCACCTTGGTCTTGATCAGATCCTCGGCCACGGCCTGGAAATCATCATAGGCGCGCTGGCGGTTGCCCTTCAGGGCCGCCTGATGCCAGCGCGGGCCGAATTCCCCGCCGCCCCGGATATTGGCCACCACATAGGTGCCGCCCTGTTCCAGCCAGGCCTTGCCCAGCACGGACATGTAGGACGGGGTCATCGAAATCTCGAAACCGCCATAGCCGTAGAGCAGGGTGGGGTTATTGCCATCCGCCTTCTGGTTCTTCGGTCGCACGATGAAGTACGGCACCTTGGTGCCATCCTTGCTGGTGGCAAAGCGCTGTTCGGTGGTGAAGGGGGCGGCATCAAACCGGGCCGGCAGCGCCTTGATACCCTGCGGCTTGCCCCCCTTTTCCATCAGATACAGCGTGTCGGGCTGCAGGAAGTTAGTGTAGCTGACCAGCACATCGGTGCTGAAGGCATCGGTGGAGATGATGTTCAGGCTGCCATTGGCCGGCAGGTCGATGGCGGTCTGCTGCCAGCCGCCGGTGCCCTTGCGGGTGGCCAGCAGCTTGCCGGTCACATTATCCAGCAGGTCAATATAGATGGCATCCTGCGCCAGGGCCACGCCCTGGATGGCAGCAGTCTCACCCGGCGAATAGATGACATCGACCGATGTGACCTTGCCAGCGGCCGCCTGGGCCAGCGGCAGGGCCACCAGATCGCCCTTTTTCAGCGCCTTGCCGGCCACCGACCAATCATCGCGCAGCGACAGGATCAGGTCGCCATTCATCACGCCGCGCAGCTCAAGGCCCAGCGGCAGGGCCAGCTTGGTGGTCTTGGCGTCAGCACCGACCAGATGCCATTCCTCGGTGAAGAAATCGGGGCCGCGCTGCACCAGCAGGGTGGTGCCTTCGGGGCGGCGCACAGCATAGGGCCGGGCCCAGACATCCTGCTTGCCCACTTCCAGCAACAGCGGCGCCTTGGCCAGATCGGTGCCGCGCTTCCACAGGCGCACCTGCCGCGCATAACCGCTGTCGGTCATGCTGTCGGGGCCGAAATTGGTCGCCACCATCAGGGTGTTTTCATCGGCCCAGTCGATGGTCTGCTTGGATTCCGGCAGTTGGAACCCGTCCTTGACGAAGCTCTTGGTCTTGACGTCGAATTCCCGCACGGTGACGGCATCCTTGCCGCCGTCGGACAGATAGACCAGGCAGCGGGTGGCATCGGCGCCGACGCAATTATGGCCCTTATAGACCCAGTTCTTGCCCTCATCCTTGGCCAGCTTGTCGATATCCAGCACGATATCCCACTGGGTATCCTGGGATTTATAGCTGTCCAGGCTGGTGCGCCGCCATACGCCGCGCACATTGGTCTGGTCCTGCCAGAAATTATCGACCTTGCCGCCTTCCAGGCTGCCATAGGCGATGCGATCCTTGGCGGTCAGCACCTTTTCCGCCTCGGCGCGGATCGGCTCGAAACGCGGATCGTTCTTCAGGCGGGCAAAGGTGGCCTCGTTATGCTTGCGGCCCCAGTCCAGCGCCTTCGCACCTTCCACTTCCTCCAGCCAGACGAAGGGGTCCTTGGCTGCCTGCGATGCGGCGAAAGCCGGTTCCTGCACCTTGTCTTCTCCCTGTGCCGCCGTTGCGGCCAACGCCACGACGGCCACCGCCGTCAGCAATGCCTTGCGAAAAACCATGGGCCTGTTCCACCTGTTCCGGGGATGACCGGGACCGTCCGAAGTCACCGGTCTTTGGTTAGGATGGAATTGGTACCATCCCGGTGCCAGCCGGTTAAGCGGTCGTAACAAGCCGGAAACAAAATCACCCTACCGGGCTGAACCGTCCCCCGGTCATCGGTTCTGGCACGCCCGTGGTGCCGGGCAGGGACAGCGGCAGGCCCAGGCGTGAGCGCACCGCCAGATAGGCAAAGGCCTCTGCCTCCAGCGCGTCGCCGTTCCAGCCCAAGCCATCCACCGGCGATACCGGCACGCCCAGCCGTTCGGCCAGCATCCACATCAGGGTTTCATTGCGCCGCCCCCCGCCGCAGACCAGCCAGCGGCGCGGCGGGGTGGGCAGATGGTCCAGCGCCCGCACGATGCTTTCCGCCGTGAAGGCCGTCAGCGTGGCCGCCGCATCGGCAGTATCCAGATTGGTCAGCGCCGTGCGGTTCCAGGCGTCGCGGTCCAGCGATTTGGGCGGTGGGGCCTGGAAATAACCATGATCCAGCAGCCGGACCAGCAGGTCCATATCCACCTTGCCCGTGGCCGCGATCCGCCCGCCATCATCATAGGGCTCGCCCGTGCGCGACAGGATCAGGTCATCCACCAGCGCATTGCCGGGGCCGGTATCAAAGGCCAGCACATCCAGCTCCCCGGGCCCCAGCCAGGTGACATTGGCCACCCCGCCAATATTCAAGATGGCCACGGGCCGTTCCAGATCGCCCACCAGTGCCTGATGGTACAGCGGCACCAGCGGCGCCCCCTGGCCACCCGCCTTCACGTCCGCCGTGCGAAAATCAAACACCACATCAATGCCGGTGGAAGCCGCCAGCCGGGCCCCATCGCCGATCTGCCAGGTATGCCGCCGGTCGGGCGCGTGCAGGATGGTGTGGCCGTGAAAACCGATCAGGTCCACCTGATCCGGGGTCAGGTCATGCACGCGCAGCGCACTGGCCACCGCGTCGGCGTGCAGGTCGGTCAGTTCCTGTTCCACACCCGCCACATCGCCCACCCCGCCCAGCACGGCGCGCAGCCGGTCGCGGAAGGCCCGGCGATAGGGGGCGAACAGGAAGCCCAGCGGTTCCACCAGCCCATGCCCGTCGGTACGGATCAGGGCGGCATCGATGCCATCCATCGACGTGCCGCTCATCAGACCCAATGCGGTGAAAACCTGCCCTGCCATCGTGCCCCCGTGCCCATTGCTGGCAACTGTGCTACCACGCCCTTGCCCATAGGGGCGATCAACTTCGATCAAAGACCAAGGTTTGAGAGATCATGACCACGACCACCGCACCCGCGAACATCAAATCCGACTTCCTGCGCGTGATGGTGGAGCGTGGTTATTATCACCAGGCCACCGATCTGGAAGCGCTGGACAAGAAATTCCTGGAAGGCCCGGTCACGGCCTATAACGGCTATGATGCCACGGCGGACAGCCTGCATGTTGGCCATCTGCTGCCCACCATGATTCAGCGCTGGCTGGGCAAGACGGGCAACAACCCCATCCTGTTGATGGGCGGCGGCACCACCAAGATCGGCGACCCGTCCGGCCGCGATGAAACCCGCAAGCTGCTGACGACCGAGGATATCAACGCCAATATTGACAGCATCAAGGGCGTGTTCGACCGCATGTTCACCTTTGGCGACGGCGCCCCCGGCACCGCCCGGCTGGTGAATAATGCCGACTGGCTGGATCAGCTGGAATATATCCCGTTCCTGCGCGATATCGGCCGCCACTTCACCATCAACCGCATGTTGAGCTTCGATTCGGTGAAGCTGCGCCTGGACCGTGAACAGCCGCTGACCTTCCTGGAATTCAATTACATGATCCTCCAGGCCTATGATTTTGTGGAGCTGAGCCGCCGTTTCGGCTGCTCGCTGCAGACCGGTGGCAGTGACCAGTGGGGCAATATCGTCAATGGGGTGGAACTGGGGCGCCGTATCGCCCAGGCCGACCTGTATGGCTTTACCTGCCCGCTGCTGACCACGGCGTCGGGTGCCAAGATGGGCAAGACCGCCGCCGGGGCCGTCTGGCTGAACGAAGACCGGCTGTCCAACCTGGATTTCTGGCAGTATTGGCGCAACACGGAAGATGCGGATGTCGTCCGCTTCCTGAAGCTGTTCACCGAACTGCCGCTGGATGAGATCGCCCGCTTGGGGGCCCTGGCGGGTGCAGAGATCAACGAGGCCAAGAAGATCCTGGCGACAGAGATCACCGCCCTGGTGCGGGGCCGGGAGGCTGCCGAACAGGCCGCCGAAACCGCCCGCCGCACGTTCGAGGAGGGGGCCGCTGCCGATGGCCTGCCCACGGTGGAAATCCCGCAAGGCAGCCTGACCGATGGTGCCTATCTGGCCGACCTGATGGTGCAGACCGGCCTGTCCGCTAGCAAGGGGGAGGCGCGCCGCCTGATCAAGGGCAATGGCGTGAAGGTGAATGACGCCGCCGTGTCGGACGAGGCGTACAAGCTCTACGCCTCCCATATCGGCGATGACGGCGTGATCAAACTGTCCGCCGGCAAGAAGCGCCATGCCCTGGTGAAGCCGGTCTGATGGGCGCGGGTGCCGTGATGAACGGTGCCCCAACCCTGCGATAACGTAGAATTTGGCGGGGCGTATAGAACGCCCCGCCAGCCTCCGCTGTTTACAGTTCCAGCGCGTTGGTCAGGTCGCCCAGCGGCTTTGCGCCATTGGCGGCCAAGGCGGCATCGCGGGTCTTGATGCCCTCCAGCGTCGGCAGGCCATAGCGCTTGGTGATGAAACGCAGGATGGACGTGGTGTCATACTGCGTATGGTCGACAAACCCCTTCTTGGCGTGGGGGGAGATGATGATCGCCGGGATGCGGGTGCCGGGGCCGAAACGGTCGGCCTTGGGCGGGGCCACATGGTCCCAGAAGCCGCCATTTTCATCATAGGTGACAATGACCAGCATGTGCTTCCATTGCGGGCTCTTTTCCAGATGCTGCACAATGTCGGCAATATGCTGGTCACCGCTGATCACATCGGCATAGCCCGCATGTTCGTTCAGGTTGCCCTGCGGCTTGTAGAAGCTGACCTGGGGCAACGTGCCGGCATCGATGGCCTTGATGAATTCCGCCCCGTCCATGCCGCCATCGCGCAGATGCTCCGCCCGCGCCTTGGTGCCGGGGGCGTAATTGGCAAAATAGTTGAACGGCTGGTGGTGGAACTGGAAATTCGGCGCGGGCGAGGCATTCTGCCCAGCCAGGGTGGCATTAAAGGCCGACGCGTACCAGGCCCAGCTGACCCCCTTGGCTGATAGCAGATCGCCGATGGTGGTCTGGGTCTGCGGCGGCAGCGTGGTGGGGGCGGCCGGGTCGGCATAGGCCGGATCGCCGCCTTGGGCCGGCTTGTTATTGCTGGGCTGATAGGGCGGCTGCATCGTGTTGACGGCGTAGAAATCCGGCGTCAGGTTGCCATCCTTGGCAAATTTCGGCGGCCCCTGTAGGGCCGATGCCGGTGAATTCTCGGCCAGCACCAGGGTTACGCCATCCGGCCCGACCTGGGAAATCAGATCCTTGGCCGGGCTTTTATCCGCATCGGGATAAAAGGGCGCGCAGGCGCAGGCCAGCTGGAAATGGTTGAAGAAGGAACCGCCAAACCCGCCCATGAAGAAATGGTCGGCCAGGGTGTAGCGCTTTGCTACCTGCCAGAGTGGCAGTTTGGAGCCATCATAATGGCCCATCACCAGCCCGCCCGTATCACCCCAGGCGGCAAACCGGTCATTGCGTCCGCCATTGATCTGCATCTGGTTCTGATAGAACCGGTGCCACAGGTCGCGGGTGGCAACCCCCAGCGACTGGTTAAAGCCCTTGGGATCATCGATGGCGAACGGCGCATTGGGCAGATGTTCGGTCTGGGCCTGGGTGACGGCAGGTGTCACCCCCTTGGCCGTCAGCCCGCCCCAGACGGGGGGCAGTTCGGCCAGCGGCTTGCCGTCGCGGTCGGCCTGCACAATGCCGGATTTTTCCGCCTGCGCCAGCCCGTCAGCACCGGGGAAATGGCCATAGAGATTATCGAAACTGCGGTTCTCGGCATAGATCACCACCACCGTCTCAATCTTTTCCAGCCCCTTGGGCGTGGCCGCCAGGGCAGGGGAGGTCAGCGCGGTGGCGGCCAGCAGCATCGGCAACAGCAAGGGGCGGATGGTCATCGGTGTCTCTCGCAGACGGCGGAACGGATGGCGCAATCTCCTACTCCCCCCGCGTGTCGGTTTCATGATCCTTGATCGGCGGTGCCGGTGCCACAATGTCGCACCGGCGTTGAGCTGTCATATTCCGGCGTTATGAAAGGCGGGAAGCGAGTTTGTCAGGATGGGTGTGATGGGGCGTTGTGTGCGGGTGATGGCGGGGCTGCTGGCCCTGGTGCTGCTGGCCGGTGGGGCGGCGGCTGCCATGACACGGCAGGAGGTCTATGCGAGGGTAGAGCTGTTGCGGCAGGCGGGAGCGGGGATTTTCGCCGACCCCAGCCTGTCGGCGTCGGGCAAGCTGGCCTGCGCCTCCTGCCATGTGCCGGGCAACGCCTTCGGCCCGGTCAGTGGGAAGGCTGTGGAGCCGGGCGGGCCGGACCTGTCGCTATCCGGCCATCGGGCGGTGCCATCACTGACCTATACCCAGGCTGTACCCGCCTTCAACGAACATATGTTCGATACCGACCCCTATGGCGATGACAGTGTGGATGGCGGCCCGTCTGGCGGCCTGACCTGGGATGGCAGGGTGGACCGCACGGCCGATCAGGCGCGCATCCCGCTGTACTCCCCGGTGGAAATGGCCGCATCCGGCCCGGCTGCGGTGGCAAAGGCATTGCGCGCTGCCCCCTATGCCGGGTTGCTGCGCCAGTCGGTGGGGGAGGGGGCGTTTGCCCAGGATGAAGCGCTGGTGAGTCTCGCCCTGTCGGCGCTGGAGGTCTATCAGCAGACGCCCGCCCTGTTCTATCCCTATAGCAGCAAGTACGACGCCTATCTCCAGGGCAAGGCGACCCTGACGGCGCAGGAGGCGCGCGGGCTGGCCCTGTTCAATGATGAGGCGAAGGGCAATTGTGCGTCGTGCCACAAGAGTGCGATGGATATGGACGGCACGCCGCCGCAATTCACCGATTACGGTTTGATCGCGCTGGGCGTGCCGCGCAACCGCGCCATCCCGGCCAATGCCGATCCGGCCTTTTTTGATCTGGGCCTGTGCGGCCCTGACCGGACGGATTTTAAGGCACGTGCGGATTATTGCGGCCTGTTCCGCACGCCGTCGCTGCGCAATGTCGCCCTGCGCAAGCGCTTCTTCCATAACGGGGTTTTCAGTGACCTGACCCAGGCGGTTGCCTTCTACGCCACCCGCGACACCGACCCCGCCCGCTGGTTCCCGCGCAAACCCGATGGCACGGTGGAGGTGTTCGACGATCTGCCCGCCCCCTATCGCGCCAACCTGAACATGGACCCGCCCTTTGGCGGCAAGGTCGGCGACAAGCCGGCGCTGAACGAGGCGGAAATTGCCGATATTGTCGCCTTTCTGGGGACGTTGACGGATGGATGGCGGGGTAGCGGTGCTGCTCACCCCAGTGGTGGCTGAAAGAGGGCGCGCGCCTTGGCAGTTTCTGCCCGCGTGAGGCAGCCCGCGGCAGGGTTGTTGATCAACCCCATTGCCGGCATGACGGCGAAAACCGTTGTCGGGCCGACGCCCCCCAGCCACGCTGCAGGATCAAAACCCGCACAGGATATTGAAGTTGCGTTGAGAATGTAATTCCTAGTCGTTGGTGCTGTAATACCAACGTTCATGGTTCATGGCCGTTGGCATAATAAGCTCAACGTTCACAAATGATCCGCGCTAAATAGCCCCGGAATGCTTGGAGTTTGGCCGGTAGGTTGCCGTACCGCCAATGACCATTCCAAATGTTTTTGTGACCCACAGGGAACAGTTTGCGCATGGTGGAGCGGTTTCGCCTAAGCTGTTGTACGAAATCAACTTATAAAGTCGCGGCGTATCCCGGTTCTCAAAAATCTGCGCGTAAATATGGGCTTCGGCACAATCTTCAAAGCGTCGATTTAAGACAGGCGTCAGGTTCGACCAAGGGGGATTTTTGCCATTAAGCACGGCATCGACATAGGCACTGTTCCCACTTCTGCCAATCACCCTCTTGCTGCCACATTGGGCTTCCGCGTTCATTCCCCTGGGCAAATCCCGGGTCTGGGCCCTGACATTGGTGCGTTTGCGCTCCCGCTTTTCAAATTCCCGTTGCGCCTTTGACTTCTTCGGGAGAATGACGCGCTGCGCAATCTCAGAACAGAAAGTCTGATGGCTTGCGGGCTTCAGCTGGACCATGCTGGCGAAGCGCCCCATCCGATCGGCCTCTGCCTCCAGCATGGTGTCCTGGATGACAGAAAGACTGCTTCCGGCCGGCGCCTTTACCCTTCCTTGGCGCTGCTGCACCACATGGGCCAACTCATGGCCCAGCAGTTGCTGGCCCTGCAGCGTTTCCGGTTGATAGCGTCCGGGGGCGAAATAGATGTCGGTCCCGGTGGTAAACGCGATGGCGCCGATGCGGGCGGCCTGGGGGCCAACATGGATACGCACGGACGAGAAATCCGCCCCCAATGCCGCTTCCATCTTGGCCAGAATGGTGGGCGGCAGCGGCTGCCCACCGCCCCGGTTCAGGCCCAACTGATGCGGATCGACGGGGAAACTGGCATTGGCGCCATGGGCCTGCAGCGGCTGGCCCGGTGTCCGTGCTGTTGCCGCCGGTTGAAAAGCCGGTGCCGGCGCACCGGAGCGTTGGCGGGCGGGCGGCAGTCCCGGACGTGGCGGCGGTGCCATCGGCCCACCGGGGGCCGCACGGGCCTGCAACAGCACTGGTGGCGCGCCACCGGGGAAAAACCCCTGGATAATCCGTCCGCCCATGGCATCACCCTATAAAAGGTGTTCATCTGCGCTAACGCCACTATAGCGGATATTTCTGCACTTCAAAAGTGGTTCGGGGGGCTGGTCCGGCAATCAGGCAGGAGCGACCGTTGCGCCGGATCGGCGTGGCGGATATGGTTCGTCATCGACAGGCCTGTCGATGACGCCTTGAACGTAGCCCGATAGGATTTGATCAATTGAGCGACAACCTGACCTGCCCCCAATGCTCCTCGGGGCATGTCTATCACGATGGCAGCTTGTGGGTATGCCCGGAATGCGGCCATGAATGGAACCCCGATGCGGCTGGCGTGGAAGAGGCGGCGGATGCTGTGATCCGCGATGCCAATGGCAATGTGCTGGCCGATGGCGACACCGTGACTGTGATCAAGGATTTGAAGGTCAAGGGCTCGTCCCTGGTCATCAAGGGCGGCACCAAGGTCAAGGGCATCCGCCTGACGGACGGTGCCAATGGCCATAACATTGCCTGCAAGATCGATGGGATCGGGGCAATGGACCTGAAGTCCGAATTTGTGAAGAAAGCATAAATGTAAGGGGCTCAAGAGAATTTCTCTTCAGCCCCGATTTCCCGTAAAGGTATGGGAAAAGCTGAGACAGGCTTATCTCAAAAAAATGGATATGCGGTGAGAGTGATCTTTGACACAGACCACTCTATCGCCTTGTGGAATTGTCCCATCCGCGGGGGACGAAGGGGCTGCCGGCGCGTTTCCGCTGTGCTGGAACGTAGGATTGTCCACCACGGAGACGGGCGTTTCGCCGCCTCATCATCCCCATTTCCCATGGTTTATACCGGGTGGCGTGTCCACCGAAGTCCGATATGAAGAGGCGATCTTGCTGATTGAAAAGCTGAACTGGCGCTATGCCACCAAGAAGATGGACCCGTCCAAGGCTGTGCCGCAGGACAAGCTGGACCGGATTCTGGAGGCGATCCGCCTCACCCCCACCTCCAGCGGGCTGCAGCAGTTCGAAGTGCTGGTGGTGACCAACAAGGAAATCCGGGAGAAGATCAAGGCGATCGCCTGGAACCAGGGTCAGGTCACCGATGGTTCCCACCTGCTGGTCTTTGCCGCCTGGGATAATTACACCGCAGATCGCATCAACGGCATGTTCGATCTGGTGAACCAGGAACGCGGTTTCACCAATGAAGGCTGGGAAAATTACCGCCAGATGCTGCTGAATAACTATCCGCAGCGCGATCCGGAGGTGAATTTCCAACATGCCGCGCGTCAGGCCTATATTGCGTTGGGTCTGGCCATGACGGCCGCCGCCTTTGAAGGGGTGGACTGCACCCCGATGGAAGGGTTCGATCCGGCTGCTCTGGATGAAATCCTGGGCCTGCGGGCGCTGGGGCTGCGGTCTGCCGTTATTCTGCCGCTGGGCTATCGTGATCCGGCCGGCGATTGGCTAGTTAATCTGAAGAAGGTGCGCCGCGCGGCCGCCCAGGTCTTCCGCTTCGTCGATTGATCATTGTCGCGTGATGGTCAGGGGCCGGGTTCCTTCCTGAAAGGGAAGGGGCCCGGCCCTTTTTCATGCCGGCAAGGTGGCCTCCCGGATATCGAAATCCCGCCGGGCCTGACGGATGGCATCATGATGCTGTTCCGCCCAGCCGACCAGCGCGCCCAGGGGGGCCAGAATACCCTGCCCCAGGGGGGACAGGCGATATTCCACCGCCGGCGGCTTGGTGGGAAAGACCTGTCGGATCAGCAGCCCGTCGCGTTCCAGATTGCGCAGCGACTGGGTCAACATGCGCTTGGAAATATCCGGCACGCAGCGGTGCAACTGGCTGAAGCGCTGCGGCCCGTCGGCCAGGGTCAGCAGGATCAGGCTGCTCCATTTATCGCCGATCTGGTCCAGCACATCGCGCACCGGGCAATTGGTCAGGGAAAAGCCCAGCCGCTCCCAGCGCGCAAGGGGGCTCTCCGCCGTGGCGGGCCTCTGCTGCGGGGCAAGGTTCCCTTTTGGTAACCTGGGCATGGAAAACTGCCTCCTTCCGGGTTGGTTTAATGGTCTCTATTATAGACCAATCCTTGAACCGAGACCATAGAGGCGGTTTCATCATGAGCAATGCGCGTATTCTTGTTACTGGTGCCACCGGCCAGCTGGGCCGGCTGGTTGTGCAGTCGCTGCGGACCCTGGTGGGCGCCGACCGCATCATTGTCGCTGTGCGCGACCCGGCCAAGGCGGCCGATCTGGCCGCCATCGGTGTGGAGGTGCGGGCCGCGGACTATAATCAGCCGGCCCAGCTGATCGCCGCCTTTGCCGGGGTTGACCGGGTGCTGCTGATCTCCTCCTCCGAGGTGGGGGCCCGGCTGCCGCAGCACCGCAATGTCATTGATGCGGCCGTGAAAGCCGGGGTGAAGCTGCTGGCCTATACCAGCCTGCTGCGGGGGGATGCCTCGCCTTTGCCGCTGAAGGCGGAGCATGTGGCGACGGAGGCCTATCTGCAGGCAGCCGGTCTGCCCTTCGTGTTGCTGCGCAATGGCTGGTATACGGAGAATTATAACGGCTTCATCCCGTCCGCCCTGGAGCATGGCGCCCTGTTTGGTGCCGCGGGGGAGGGCCGGATTGCTGCTGCCGCCCGCGCCGACTATGCCGAGGCGGCGGCCCGGGTCATCGCCGAAGGTGAGGCCCATGCCGGCAAGATTTACGAGCTGGCCGGTGACCAGCCTTTCACCCTGGCCGATTGGGCTGCTGCCCTGGCTGAGGCGGCTGGCAAGCCCGTTGCCTATCAGAATCTGCCGGAAGCGGAATTTCGCGGTCTGCTGGTGAAGGTAGGCCTGCCGGAGCCGGTCGCCGACCTGCTGGCCAGCGCTGACGCCGGTGCGGCCCAAGGCGGGCTGTTCGATGACAGCCACACGCTGAGCCGGCTGATCGGCCGTCCCACCACGTCCCTGGGCGCTGTGCTGACGGCGGCGCTTGCGCGTTGAGTTACAGCAAGGCGAGCGTGCTGCTGTCACGCTCGCCCCCGCAGCAGCGGTCCAATGCCTGTTCTGACTGGCGGCAGGAACGGTCTTTCATGGCGTCCCACATCGGCCGGTCATGACGAGGCCCCCGGTTGACAGCCAGGGCCAACCTGTGACGAGCTGGGCATGAAATGCCCGCTTTTACAGGGGCTGCAACAAGGAGCCTGTCAGGATATGAGCCGCCGCGTCACCCTTTATGGCATCAAGAATTGCGACACGATGAAGAAGGCCCGCACCTGGCTGGACAATGCCGGGGTTGCGTATGTGTTCCATGATTACAAGGCGTCAGGCATTGATCGCGCTATCCTGGAAGGCTGGGTGGCCTCCCTGGGCTGGGAGATCCTGCTGAATCGCGCTGGTACCACTTTTCGCAAGCTGCCAGAAGCAGCCCGCGAAGGGCTGGATCAGGAAAAGGCCGTGGCCCTGATGCTGGACCAGCCTTCCATGATCAAGCGGCCGGTGCTGGATATTGACGGCAAGCTGCTGGTTGGTTTCAAGCCGGAGAGCTATCAGGCGGCGCTGGGTTGAAATCACGCGGTGATGGCCGGGGGAAGGGGGCTTGCCATCACCGCGTCCCGCCTAACGGATACCATGTTCAGAAAGGAAACATCGCCGAACTGAAGATCGGTTCTCTCGGTTCGATATGCGCGAGACGCATGGAGTGTCCTGTTCTTCATGCGAACGAAGTGAGAACAAAGCGCTTGCTGTTCTTTTTTCGTTCTGACATTGTTCAGCCAGAACAGATGGAGGACAAGATGAAGCGTCTCACCTATCTCCGTGATGTTGTCGCCCTGACGGGCTTTTTCGGCACGATGTATGCGTGGTTTGTCGTCGGCGCGCTTATTTAAGGCGCCGGACAGGCTGTGGTTTTGACGGAACGCAGGTCGTTCTAACTGGCGTCGATATGGGCGCGAACCGCAGCAAAGACGGTTTGGAACATTTCCGTCGTCAGCCGACCGGTATTCGTATTGTACCGGGAACAGTGATAGCTGTCGAACAGCGTCACGCCGGGCCGCAGCATATGCGTTGCCCCATGTCCAAAGCGGAAATGTGACGGGCGCAGACCAAAGGCGGTCAGCGTGCTGTTATGGGAAACCGTGCCCAGGGCGACCACGGCACGCAGCCGGGGCATGGCAGAAATTTCACCGACCAGGAACGGGCGGCAACTGGCGATTTCTGCCGGGGTGGGCTTGTTTTCCGGCGGCACGCAACGCGCCGCATTGGTCAGGCGGCAATCCAGCAGTTCCAACCCGTCATCCGGGCGGCGGTCATACTGACCACGGGCAAAGCCGTAACGGATCAGCGTGTCATAGAGCAGATCGCCGGCATAATCGCCGGTGAAGGGCCGGCCTGTCTGGTTGGCCCCGTGCAACCCCGGCGCCAGCCCCACAATCAGCAAACGGCCATCCAGCGTCCCGAAGGAAGGGACGGGGGCATTGTGGTAGCTGGGGAAGGTGGCCCGATTCGTCTGGCGGAATTCCGCCAGACGTGGACAAAGGCCGCAATCCCGGCCAGGGGCCGGGACACGGGAAGCAGCGGTGCTGACCATATGTAAGGCGCTCAGTCCAGCGGATCGGGATGTTGATCGGGCTGCACCGAATGATCATCATGCGGGGCATGTTCCGCCGAGAGCGGAGCCTGCTGATAACGCGGCCCATGGCTGCGTTGGATGGAGGCAGAAAGATCCTGCAATTCCAGGAAATTATCCGCTTGCCGGCGCAGTTCGTCCGCCACCATCGGCGGCGTGGAGCGCACCGTGCTGATCACGGTGACGCGCACACCCTTGCGCTGCACCGCCTCCACCAGTCGACGGAAATCCCCGTCGCCGGAGAAGAGCAGGATATGGTCGACATGCTCGGCCATCTCCATGACATCGATCGCCAGTTCGATGTCCATATTGCCTTTGATCTTGCGGCGGCCAGACGCGTCGGTGAATTCCTTGGTCGGCTTGGTGACCATGGTGTAGCCATTATAATCCAGCCAATCGACCAGCGGCCGGATCGGCGAATATTCCTGGTCTTCGACCAAGGCCGTGTAATAGAAGGCGCGGATCAGGCGCCCTTCGGCGGCGAACAGTTCCAGCAAACGCTTGTAATCAATGTCAAAGCCCAGGGACCGGGCAGCGGCGTAAAGGTTGGCGCCGTCGATGAACATCGCCAGCCGTTCCTGTTGGTAGAAAATCTTTCGTGCCATTTCTTCCTCGGCAAATTGATCGTGAACAAAACACAGGCGGAATATTGTGTTCCCACCAAAAGGGATGGGGCCTTGAAATCCGCATCAGCCATGTGGGAGCGACAGGCCCCGAAAGCCAGACCTCTCCCCCATTTTTGCGGCATACCGGGCAGGGCTGCCCAGAATGCGCGTTCCCTGTATGGCAGTTTCTGGCACCCTATGCCATCACCACGTTGTCAGCAAGCGCCGTTATGTAAATGTCGGCAGATGCCGGCGCGATATTACAAAGACCATGGAATTGCCACGTGATTTTCATTGGTATCGGCTCCAATCTCAGTTCCGGTTCGGGTACGCCCGCGCAAACCTGCCGTCAGGCGCTGGATCGACTGCAACAACAGGGGGTGCGGATTCTCGCCCTTTCCCGTTTTTATGAATCCGCCCCGGTGCCGGTGTCGGATCAGCCCTGGTTTGTCAATGCAGTAGCGGCATTGGACACCGATCTGGCCGCCGGCGAGTTGCTGGCCCTGATGCATCAGGTGGAGGCGGCGTTTGGGCGGCAGCGGCGCGTGGTCAATGAGGCGCGGACGCTGGATATGGATTTGATTGACTACAATGGTGTGTGTCAGGTGGGGCCGCCGATATTGCCCCACCCGCGTGCAGCAGAACGGGCCTTCGTTCTGCTGCCGCTGCGGGAGCTGGCGCCCGATTGGCGTGATCCCGTCAGCGGTCGGTCGATTGACGATCTGATTGCCCATCTGCCGCCGGGGCAATTGATTCGCCCCCTGGACGGGGAGTGATCCCGGCCCGCCAAATTGGGGGCGGGTGGCTGCCTTGTTCGCGCGGTGGGGGAGGGTGTCTTGCAATGCAGCGGACAGCCCTTTATAAATGAAAGCTTCCATGTGGCTGGAGTGTCGTTGGAATGGCCCGCGTTACCGTTGAAGATTGCGTCGAAAGAATCCCGAATCGTTTTGAGCTGGTGATGATGGCCGCTCAGCGCGCCCGTGACATCGCGTCCGGCTCGCAGCTGACCATTGATCGCGACAACGACAAGAATCCCGTTGTGGCCCTGCGTGAAATTGCCGATGAGACCGTTGTTCTGGAAAATCTCAAGAACAGCCTGATCAAGGGGCATCAGCGCGTTGCCGAGCAGGACGAGCCGGAAGAAGAAATCGTCGAGCTGATGGCCGGTGAGGCTGCCTGGGTTCAGGACGCTCCGCGTGCCGATGCTGGCGAAGATGATGATCTGGGCGCCGATTTCAGCGAAGGTGAGATTAACGCCGCCGATCTGGCCGACGAGGATCTCTAAGGGGCCGGACAACGCGAAAATGCAAGGTGCGTGCTGGCGCAGGGATCAAGGCTTGACGGGGGCGCCGCGATGAACCGTCAGGCGAAAATTATCCGCCAGTACGAACTGGTTGAGCGCGTCGTGGGGTACGACCCTAACGCGGATGAAGATGCGCTCAACCGCGCCTATGTCTTCGCGATGAAGGCGCATGGGTCCCAGACGCGCGCCAGCGGCGACCCCTATTACATGCACCCGATCTGGGTGGCATGGCTGCTGACCGAACTGAAGCTGGACTATCGGAGTATCATTACCGCCCTGTTGCATGACACGGTGGAGGATACGCTGACGACGCTGGAGGAAATCCAGCGTCTGTTCGGGGCGGAGGTGGCGCGTCTGGTCGACGGCGTCACCAAACTGTCCCGTATCGAGCTGCAGAATATCGGTGAGCAGAGCGAGAGCACCAAGCAGGCGGAAAATTTCCGCAAGCTGGTGCTGGCCATGTCGGAAGATATCCGCGTTCTGCTGGTCAAGCTGGCCGACCGTCTCCACAATATGGAGACGCTGCAATATCTGAAGCCGGAAAAACGCCGCCGCATCGCCCGCGAGACGCTGGAAATCTATGTGCCCCTGGCGGAGCGCATCGGCATCCAGCGCTGGAAGGACGAGCTGGAAAATATCGCCTTCCGGGAGCTGAACACGGACGCCTACGAATCCATCAAGATCCGTTTGGATGAGATGGAAAAGGTGGGGGCAGGCCGCGTCGACCGCATCATTGACGAGTTGAAGAAGACGATCTGCTTCGGCAATGAATCGCCGATCCCGGAAGCGGAGATCAGCGGCCGGCGCAAATCGCCCTATTCAATCTGGCGCAAGATGCACGCCAAGAATGTGGCGTTCGAACAATTGTCCGACGTCATGGCGTTCCGCGTCGTCGTCGATAATATTACCGAATGCTATCAGGCATTGGGCATCATCCATGCCCGCTATCCGGTGGTGCCGGGGCGGTTCAAGGATTACATCTCCACGCCCAAGCCCAACGGCTATCAATCCATCCACACCACGGTGATCGGGCCGGAAAAGCAGCGGATTGAGGTGCAGATCCGCACCCGTGACATGCACGCCGTGGCGGATATGGGTGTGGCCGCCCACTGGTCCTACAAGCAGGGGGCGGGGCCAGAGGCACCGCGCACGGAAGGCCGGCAATATCGCTGGCTGCGCGAGCTGCTGGATATTTTGGAACATGCCACCCGGCCGGAAGAGTTTCTGGAACATACCAAGTTGGAACTGTTCCAGGATCAGGTCTTCTGCTTCACGCCCAAGGGTGACCTGATCGCCCTGCCACGCGGGGCGACGCCGGTTGATTTCGCCTATGCCGTGCACAGCCAGGTTGGCGACACCTGCGTCGGGTCCAAGATCAATGGCCGGATGCAGCCGCTGCGCTCCCACCTGCAGAATGGCGATCAGGTGGAAATCCTCACCTCGAAAAATTCCTCGCCCTCGCCGGACTGGGAAAATTTCGTCATCACCGGCAAGGCGCGGGCCCGCATCCGCCGCTTTACCCGCACCCAGCAGCGTGGCGAGCATATCAAGCTCGGCCGCGGGTTGATGGAGCGGATTTTCAAGCAGGAAGGCTACGAATACTCGGAAAAAGCTTTCGATGCGGTGCTGAAAATTTATCAGCAGCCCTCGGTGGATGATCTGCTGGCGGCCATTGGCAGCGGGCAGACCGGGTCGCGCGATGTCTTCAATTCCATCTTCCCCGGTCACCGCACCGTCACGCCCGCCACCAGCGACGAGAAGGTGGCGGCCTCTGTGGCGGCGGCGGCCAGCAAGGCCAAGTCCCGCAAGACCGGCGCGCCGCTGGCCATCCGCGGGCTGATCCCCGGCATGGCCGTGCATTATGCCCGCTGCTGCCATCCCATCGTCGGCGACCGTATCGTCGGCATCGTCACCACCGGCAAGGGGGTGACGATCCACACGATCGATTGCGAGACGCTGGAAAGCTTCCATGACAGCCCGGAACGCTGGATCGACGTTTCCTGGGACCCCACGGCCGACAGCCCGGACGATCTGGTCGGCCGCTTGTCGGTGGTGGTGTCGAACGAAACCGGGGCGTTGGGCAACCTGTCAACGGTGATCGGCAAGAATGGTGGGAATATCACCAACCTGAAAATCACCAACCGCACCTCGGATTATTTTGAGATGTTGATCGATGTGGACGTGCATGACGTGAAGCATCTGACCAACATCATGGCCGCCTTGCGCGCCACCCCCGTGATCCAGTCGGTGGAACGCGGGCGCTGAAATCCGCTCCCCTGGTCAAGGGGGGCGGGGTTGGCAAGCCGGAAAGGGCTTTGGCACCATTATGTTCATGCGCCGTCACCCCTTGAGCCGGGCACAACAGCTGCGCCGATTGCTCTGGCCGCGCATGGGGCTTCGCCGCCAGGGGCGCTATTACATCATCAAGGTGGCCCGCATCCAGGGCACGCCGCATTCCATTGCCCTGGGCATGGCGGCTGGCGTCTTCATGGGGCTGACCCCCTTTATCGGCCTGCATGTGCCCCTGTCCATGGGGCTGGCCTGGCTGTTGGGCGCCCGGATGATGGCGGGGGTGGTGGGTACGCTGATCGCCAATCCCTGGACCTATCCGGCCATCTGGTTTGCCAGTTACCGGCTCGGCTGCCTGCTGCTGGGCATGTCACCGGGGGAAGGGCAGGGGCCTGACCTGTCGCTGACCTTCCTGCTGGACCATCCCTGGCAGCTGTTCATGCCGATGCTGGTCGGGGGCGGCCTGTTGGGGGCGGTGCTGGGACCGCTCACCTATCTCGTTGCCAAGCCGCTCATCGCGCTCTATCAGCAACGCAGGGCGGAGCGCCGCCGGGCGGCGGCGCGCAAAAGGCTGAAAGGATAAAAGATGGCGGGGCGGGCTTTGCGTCTGGGCGTGAATATCGACCATGTTGCCACGGTGCGCAATGCGCGTGGCGGGGAACATCCCGATCCGGTGCGGGCCGCGCTGCTGGCGATTGAAGCCGGGGCCGACGGCATCACCGCCCATCTGCGCGAAGACCGCCGCCATATCCGTGATACCGATATTGAACGGCTGATGGCCAGCATCACCCGGCCGCTGAATTTTGAGATGGCGGCGACGGAGGAGATGCTGGCCATCGCCCTGCGCCATAAGCCGCACGCCGTCTGTCTGGTGCCGGAACGGCGGGAGGAGCGGACGACGGAGGGCGGGCTGGATGTGGTCGCCAACCGCGATTATCTGAAGCCCTTCATTGCCCGCCTGTCCGATGCCGGCATCCGGGTTTCCCTGTTCATTGGCGCAGAGACAGCGCAGTTGGATGCGGCCGTGACCGTCGGGGCGCCGGTGGTGGAACTGCATACCGGCGCCTATGCCGATGCTCCGGCGGGCCGTGCGCGGGAAGCAGAACTGGCGCGACTGGTGGCCGGGGCCGCCCATGCGGCGTCCATCGGCCTGGAATGCCATGCCGGCCATGGGCTGTCGTTTGAGAATGTCGCCCCCATCGCCGCCATCCCCACCATTGTGGAGCTGAATATTGGCCATTTCCTGATCGGGGAGGCGATTTTCAGCGGTTTGGCGGCAACCTTGACCGAGATGCGGGCGCGTATGGATGCCGCCCGTGCCGCTGCGGGCGGCGCATGATCCTGGGTATCGGCAGCGATCTGGTGGATATCCGCCGCATCCAGGCCAGCCTGGACCGGTTCGGCGCCCGTTTCACGGCCCGCGTCTTTACAGCCGCCGAACGGGCGGCGGGTGATGGCAAGCCCACCCCCGCCGCCCGCGCCGCCTTTTATGCCAAGCGCTTTGCCGCCAAGGAGGCGGCATCCAAGGCGCTGGGCACCGGCTATGCCGAGGGCGTGCATTTCTGTGACCTGGAGGTGGTGTCGGCGGCCAATGGTCGCCCCGCCTTGCTGTGCCATGGCGGGGCGCTCGCCCGGTTGCAAGCGCTGACCCCGCCCGGCATGGCGGCCCGGATCGATCTGTCGATGACGGACGAGCCGCCTTATGCCCAAGCCTTCATCGTCATCTCCACCACCGTGCTGCCATGAGCCAGACCCGCAAGAGCGCCCGTGTGAAGCCCATTTCCCAGGCGCCCAGCCATAGCGGCTGGGGGGAGGTGATGCGCACGGTGGCCATCGCCCTGCTGTTTGCCATCACCGCGCGCACCAGCGCCTTTGAGCTGTTCAACATCCCCAGCGGCTCCATGGTGCCGACGTTGCTGGTGGGTGATTATGTGGTGGTGTCGAAATTCTCTTATGGTTTCAGCCGCTATTCGCTGCCCAGCTTCCTGCAGTTCGGCGACCGTTCCGCCCCGGTGACACGGGATTGCCATGCCGTGCCCGGCCGGTTGTTCGGCCGGATGCCGGATCGGGGCGATGTCGCCGTCTTCAAGCTGCCGAAAGACCCCTCGATCGATTATATCAAGCGCATCGTCGGCCTGCCCTGTGACCGGGTGCAGATGATCGACGGTACACTTTATATTAATGGGGAGGCGGCCCCCCGCGTGCGGGTGCCGGATTTCGTGCTGGCGGAAACCTTCGGCGGCACCTTCACCGCCGCGCAATATATCGAAACCTTGCCCGGTGGCCGCCAGCATCCGGTGATTGAGATGGCGGGCGACACCTATCCGCTGGATAATACGCCGGTCTATACCGTGCCGCCGGGCCATGTTTTCGCCATGGGCGACAGCCGCGACAATTCGCAGGACAGCCGGGTGCCGGAGGCGGTGGGCATGGTGCCGCTGGAAAATCTGGTGGGGCGCGCCAGTCACGTCCTGCTGTCGCTGGAGGAGGGGGCGCCCCTCTGGCAATTCTGGAAATGGCCGTCGGTCCTGCGGGACGGACGGGTTTGGGAGCCGGTTGAATGAGTAAGAACCTGCCATCCACCGCCGCCGCCCCGGCAGAGGGGTTGGAAACCGCGCTGGGCCATAGCTTCACCAACAAGCTGCTGCTGCGGGAGGCGCTGACCCATCCGTCTGTCGGCGGCATGGATCGCCGCGCCGTGGGGCGCGGCTATGAACGGTTGGAATTCCTGGGCGACCGGGTGCTGGGGCTGGTGGTCGCCGAATGGTTGCTGGACCGTTTCCCCAGCGAGCCGGAAGGGGCGCTGGCCCGCCGGCTGACCGCCCTGGTGCGGGCCGAGGCGCTGGTGGTGGTGGCGGGCAAGATCGGTCTTGCCCAATATCTGCACTTGTCCCCGTCCGAACAGGCGGCCGAGGGCGGCATCAAGCCCGCCATCCTGGCCGATGCCTGCGAAGCGGTGATCGGCGCGCTTTATCTCGATGCCGGGCTGGAGCCAGCGCGGGCCTTCATCCGCCGCCATTGGGATGTGCAATTGGAACGCGCCCGCGCCGCACCCCCGCAAGACCCGAAGACCGGCCTTCAGGAATGGGCGCTGGCGCGCGGACAAAAATTGCCGCTCTATGAGGATATCGGCCGCAGCGGCCCCGATCATGCCCCGCAGTTCGAAGTCCGCGTCAGTGTGGATGGACACGAACCGGCGACGGCCAAGGGGCCATCCAAACGCGCGGCGGAAAAGGCTGCCGCCGAACAATTGCTGCGCCGTGTTAGGACGTGAATGACCGAGAATGAAAAGAAGCCGTCTCCGGATGGCAGCCAAGCCGCTTCGGCACAGGATACCCCGCCGGCAAGCGGTGACGATATCGTCTCCCGCTTTCTGTCTGGCCAGGGGGCTGCCGATGAAACGCCGGCGCCGGAGAATCCCCGTTGCGGCTTCGTCGCCCTGGTGGGCGCCCCCAATGCCGGCAAATCCACCCTGCTGAATGCGCTGGTCGGTTCCAAGATTTCCATCGTCAGCCCCAAGGTGCAGACCACACGGTCGCGCGTGCTGGGCATTGGCATGGAAGGCGACAGCCAGATTCTTTATGTCGATACGCCCGGCATCTTCACGCCCAAAAAGCGGCTGGAACGCGCCATGGTGGCGGCGGCCTGGCAGGGGGCCACCGATGCCGATCTGGTGGCCGTGCTGTTCGACGCCACGCAGAAGCGCATCGATGATGATACGCTGGGCATCATCGAAAAGCTGAAGGAGGCTGGCCGCAAGGCTTTGCTGATCCTCAACAAGATCGACCTGATTCGGCGTGACCGTCTGCTGGAACTGGCGCAGGAATTTGCCGGCCACGGCATTTTCACTGACACGTTCATGGTGTCCGCCCTGACGGGTGACGGGCTGCAGGGCTTGTTGAAGTTCGTTGCCGGTGCCCTGCCGGCCGGCCCCTGGCTCTATCCGCCCGACCAGCTTTCCGACATGCCGGAACGTCTGCTGGCGGCAGAGGTGACGCGGGAAAAGCTGTTCCTTCAGCTCCACCAGGAAGTTCCCTATGCCACCACGGTGGAAACGGAAAGCTGGCAAGAGTTTGAGAATGGCAGCGTGCGCATCTCCCAGGTGATCTATGTCCAGCGCGACAGCCAGAAGGCCATCATCCTGGGCAAGGGCGGGGCGCGCATCAAATCCATCTCCGTGGCCTCTCGCCTGGAATTGACCAAGATGCTGGAACGCCCGGTTCACCTGATGCTGTTCATCAAGGTGCGGGAGAACTGGTCGGAAGACCCCGACCAGTACGAGGCCTGGGGCCTGGACTTCAACGCCTGATGGTTACGACGGAAAAGGCCCCCGGAACAGTGCAGTTCCGGGGGCCTTTTCTTTCACCGGCCGTGTCGACTGGCCACATAGAAAAAGGCGCCGCGGAATTTCCGCCGGCGCCTTTTCTTCAAGCACAGGGCCGTCAGGCCAACAGCTTACTTCAGGCCGAAGCTCTGGAAGCGCTTGTTGAACTTGGCGATCTGCCCGCCGGTGTCCAGCAGCTTCTGAACGCCGGTCCACGCCGGGTGCGACTTGGTGTCGATGTCCAGGCGCAGCGTGTCGCCGGCCTTGCCCATGGTGGAGCGGGTCTTGAACGAGGTGCCGTCGGTCATGATGACGGTGATCTCGTGGTAGTCGGGATGGATATCGGTCTTCATGGTCGGCAGTCCTCAAAACGAAGCCGGGCTTATAAACAATCGCGCGCAGCATGGCAACCCCATCACGCATTGCTGTAACGCAAAGCTGGGTTGGGCTGCGGCAGGTGTTCCAGTTGCCCTCAGGCCGCGCAGCCGTTACCACGGGTGACGGGTGGATGCCACCTGCTTTTTCTGATTGAGGGCTCTGCCTTGGCGTTTCGAGACAGCAACCGTTCCGATGATGCCGCCGCCGCCCGCCCGGTGCGGCGGGATTTGAAGCCGCTGCGCCTGCTCTGGCCCTTTCTGATGCCCTACCGGGCGCGGATGGCGGGGGCAACGCTGGCGCTCATCGTCTCCGCCGGCACGGTGCTGGGGCTGGGGCAGGGGCTGCGGGCGTTGGTGGATCATGGATTCGCCGCCGGGGATGGCAGTTTGCTGAACCAGGCGCTGCTGGTCCTGCTGCTGGTGATCATCCTGATGGCGGTGTCGACCTTCGCCCGATTCTATCTCGTCTCCTGGGTGGGGGAACGGGTGGTGGCGGATATCCGCCGCCGGGTCTTTGACCATCTGGTGTCCCTGTCGCCGGAATTTTATGAGACGACTCGCACGGGTGAGGTGATGTCGCGCCTGACCACCGATACCACCCTGTTGCAGCAGGTGATCGGCACCTCCGTCTCCATCGCGCTGCGCAATATCCTGATGATGGCCGGCGGTCTGGTGCTGCTGGGGCTGACCAGCGCCAAGCTGACTGGCATGGTCTTGCTGGTGGTGCCGCTGGTGGTGGCACCCATCGTGATTTTCGGCCGCAAGGTTCGCCAGCTCTCCCGCGCCTCCCAGGATGCTGTGGCCGATGTCGGCAGTGCCGTGGATGAGGTGCTGGGCGGCATCCGCACCGTGCAGGCCTTTGGTCATGAGGCCTGGGAGCGCCAGCGATTCGCCGACCGGGTGGAGGCGGCCGTCGATGTCGCCCTGCTGCGCATCAAGGCACGGTCGTGGTTGACCATGCTGGTGATCGTGCTGGTCTTCACCGCCATCGGGCTGGTGCTCTGGGTGGGCGGGCAGGATGTCATTGCCGGGCGAATCAGTGGCGGCCAGCTTTCGGCCTTCGTCTTTTATGCCGTGCTGGTGGCCGGTGCCGTCGGGGCACTGTCGGAGGTGGCCAGCGATCTGGCCCGCGCGGCGGGGGCCACCGAACGGCTCTTTGACCTGCTGGCCACGCCGTCCCCCGTGCAGCCCCCCTCCCAGCCGTTGCCCCTGCCGCAGCCGGCGCGCGGGGCGGTGCAGTTCGACGATGTGCATTTCAATTACCCTGCCCGCCCCGACCAGTCGGCCCTGACCGGCCTGACCCTGGCGGTGGAGCCGGGGGAGACAGTGGCCCTGGTCGGCCCGTCCGGTGCCGGCAAGACGACGATCTTCCAATTGCTGCTGCGCTTTTACGATCCGCAGCGGGGCAGCATCCGCCTGGATGGGGTGGATGTGGCCCAGGCGGCCCTGGGTGACCTGCGCGGCCGCATCGCCATTGTGCCGCAGGACCCGGTGATCTTCTCCACCAACGCCATGGAAAATATCCGTTATGGCCGCCCCGATGCCAGTGATGCCGAGGTGCTGGCGGCCGCCCAGGCCGCCCATGCGCTGGAATTCCTGCAGGCGCTGCCGGACGGGTTCAACACGTTCTTAGGTGAAAAGGGCGTGCGGCTGTCTGGCGGCCAGCGCCAGCGCATCGCTATCGCCCGCGCCATTCTGCGCAACGCGCCCGTGCTGCTGCTGGATGAGGCGACATCCGCGCTGGATGCCGAAAGCGAACGCGCCGTGCAGCAGGCGTTGGATGGGCTGATGCGCGGGCGTACCACCCTGATCATCGCCCACCGGCTTTCCACCATCGTCAATGCCGACCGCATCGTCGTGCTGAATCAGGGGAGGGTGGAAGCCGTGGGCCGGCATGAGGAGCTGATCCACCAGAATGGGCTCTATGCCCGGCTGGCAGCCTTGCAGTTCGACCAACCGCACGGCGCCTGATCAGCCGGCCGGGCAGGGGGGCTCCCCGCCCGGCCGTTGATGTGTCAGCGGATGCGGGACAGTGCCAGTTGCGCCTTGGACGCGGCGACCAACAGGTCTTCCGGCTTCACCGGCAGGGTGGCCGGGCGCTTGGCGGTCGGATAGGCCTTTTCCAGCAGGCTGATGGCCTGCGTTGCCTCCGCCGGGGCCGACTTGCCCGCCTTGGTCAAGCCGTTCAGCCGCTGCTTGGCGGCGATGGCGAAACCGTACCCGTCCAGATAGGGTTCAAACGCGGTGCCAGCGGCGGCGGTGCGATACTGGCGGGCGCCACGATCGATCATGTCGGCCAGCAGTTTGGCCTGAACCTGGGCCGGGGAAACCGTTCCCGCCGGGGCCTTGCCGGCGGCGGCCTCCAGCGCATCCAGCACGGCCTTCACGGCCTTCTTCACCTCGGGCAGCGGGGCCTTGTTCAGCGCCAGCTCGGAGGCCTTTTCCATCTGTGCCTGGAAGGGCGTGACGCCCTGGGCTTTGAAGACAGGCTCCAGATCGACATAAATCTCTGAAATCGGGTGAGCGAACATCTCCCCGGCGGCCTGGGCTTCGCCCTCCTCGAAGGCTTTCAGCCCGGCATGATAATGGGCGGCGGTGACATCCAGGGCAGAGATGAAGGCCACTGGATCCTTGGCGGCGGCCTCGGGGCTGACGCCGGCTTCCCCGCCTTCGCCACCCTCGCCCCCTTCACCGCCTTCACCCCCCTGCGCCAGCTGCATCAGCAGCGGTGCGCCGTCCAAGGTCGGGCTGGCGGTGGCAGAGAGCATCGGGGCGGCACCGGCCACGACGGACAGGCCGATGCCGAGCCAGAGGCGATGACGAATTTGCATGATCCGTTCCCATAATTTGCTGCACGAAAGATGGGCGAGACGGTGCCATGTGGCCTATAATATTGCAAGTCACTCGCAACACCATTCTCTTCTGAAACGGCTGGAGCCCCGATGATACTGCCCGTCGCCAATGTGCTTTCCCCGGATCAGATACAGCAGATTGTCGAACGCCTGACCGGCGGGCGCTGGCAGCCGGGGGCGGCGACGGCGGGCTGGCACGCCCGCCTGGTGAAAGAAAATGAACAGCTGCGTGCCGACGACCCCGCCCATGCCGATCTGCGGGCTCTGGTGGAACAGGCGGTTCGGGGTAATCCGGTGGTGGCGATGGCCACCAGGCCACGCCGCTTCGGCCCCATCCTGTTCAGTCGCTATGCCGGGGGTCAGCATTATGGCTCGCATGTTGATGATGCGCTGATGGGCGGGGTGCGCACCGATATTTCCTTCACCTTGTTTCTGGCTGAACCGGAAAGCTATGAAGGTGGTGAACTGGTGATGGAGACGACGGCAGGGGAGGTAGCCTTCAAGCTGCCGGCGGGCAGCGGCATCTTCTATCCCTCCACCACCCTGCATCATGTGGCGCCGGTAACAGCGGGGCAGCGCATGGCGGCCGTCGGCTGGATACGCTCCCTGGTGCGCGATGCGGCGGAGCGGGAAATCCTGTTTGATCTGGATACGGCCCGTCAGGCCCTGTTCCAGCAATCCGGCAAGACGCCGGCCTTTGATCTTCTCTCTAAATCCCTGGCCAATCTGCTGCGCAAATGGGTGGAAGATTGATTTCGGCGCCCTGGGGGGCCGCGCCGCCCGGCGGCCCTGATTTCCGCCGCCCAGCGACGAATTGGCCCGGCGGATGATTGTTTAAGCCAATTCTTATTGATCCGTGTCAATGCAGCGGCCCTTGCACTGCGGCAATCTTCTGCAATCGAACCTTGGATGGCAGGAGAAGACCCATGTCGCAGAGCCCTTTCCGTTTTCGTGCCGAAGATGCCATAGCGCTGAGCCTGATGGATCTGGCGAACGCGCTTTCCCACCAGTGCGAAGGGGTTCTGGCCGAAGCCGGGCTGACCGCACCGCAATGGACGGTGCTGATGAATGTGGCCGGTGATGTGAATTTCCAAGATGGCCGCCGCATCGGCGATGGCATCTTCTCCTCGGAGATCGCGTCGGCCCGTGGCCTGTCGCGCCCGCATATCAGCGCCACCGTGACCGAGCTGATCCGCAAGGGCCTGATCAGCCAGACCGATGATCCGCAGGATCGCCGTCGCAAGCTGCTGCGCGTTACCCCGGCCGGTCTGGAGATCCTCTATCGTCTGCAGCCGCGCCGGCAGATGATCAATGATCGCCTGCTGGCTGACTTGTCCGCCGATCAGCGCCAGCGCCTGATGGACCTGCTGCTGGTGGCCCGCCGCCGCGCCCGCGAAACCGCGGAGGGCGATACGGTAAGCCTGCGGATCGCTTGAAACGTGGCGGGCACCGCCCGCCAATCATGGCATAATTGAGGTGTTTTGCTGCTATGCACAACGGGCTGGGTTGCGGAACAGGCTGTTGAATCAGCCTGCTCTTAACCCAATGTTAGCCATGTTTCGTGTTGCAGCAGGTGCCTGGCCCCCTAAGGCGATCCACCTATCCTTTTGGCTGGGCCTTCTTGCGGCGCGAAAAGGGCGTGACGATATAGAGTGCGACAGTGGGTCTTCGTCGCGCCGCCTATCGCGTTGCGCCCGGTCTCGTCCGTAGGTTCCGTCAACAGGTGATGGTTGTCATGGCTCTGGATATTCGTCCGCTCGTCGATGGTGTCGCGGTTGCCCCGCAGATGTCGCTGGATGATCTTGCCGCCATCAAGGCTGCGGGCTATCGCACCATTATCAATAACCGTCCTGATGGCGAGGATCCGGGCCAGCCCACGGCCGCTGATGCGGCGGCCCGTGCCCAGGCGCTGGGGCTTGCCTACATTCACCAGCCGGTCACCAGCGCCACGCTGGGCGCAGAGGCGGCAGCCGCTTTTGCCGGGGCTGTTGCAGCGTCACCCGGCCCCGTTCTCGCCCATTGCCGCAGCGGTACACGCTGCACGATTCTGTGGGCACTCGCTGAAGCGAAAGCGGGAACGCATTCAATTGACGAAATATTACGTATAGCCGGCTCTGTGGGTTACGATATTACCGCTCACCGGCCGTTGCTCGACCGACAGCGCTAAAAGTCGGGATAATCATACGGCGAAAACGCTTAAGGCCATTGTGTTGGCCGCATCGCTGTGCGAGTGTCGCTACCGGTCCGGTCGGGGTACCGGTAGGTGGAGGCTGCACGCGACATGATGCGCAGTTGGGCTCAAGGGCTCCTCGCAATCCTGTTTACGGTGACGTTGGTCCAGGGGAGTTTGCTTCCCCGGGCCGCGATGCAATCCTTTGCCTCCAGCCTGCTGGCCGTACCGCTGCTTTCACTCTCTCCGGAGGATAAGCAGCAGTCGCCTCGTTTTTCCGATAAGGGAATTGAGCCGACTTCCAGTCGCTCCCATGGCTCCGCCAAGCGCGAGCGGCAGCTGGATGGTGATGAGCCGTCTTTGCTGCCGACCTTGCTGGTTGTGGCCATTGCTCTCTTCTACGCTCTGCCACTGCGTGGCAGCGACGTCGTTCGTGCCCTTCGCATCGGTCTGACGCCGGAAGGGCGCCATCGTGAAGCCGGACGCTGCCCCACCGGGCCGCCCGGTTTGCCGTGCTGAGAGTGAGCGGGTTTCTGCACGGCGTTTCGCCTGCCTACGGCCCGCAAAGAACTGTCCCCGTAACAGGCCCTGTCTTTGAAGTCCTGCTTCGGACTTGTCAGGCCGTCGCATTCGGAACCTTGCCAAATAGTGGTGATTGCTTGACGTGATGCTTCCTTCGCAACAGGGAGGTCGCGTGTATCACTGATTTTTGGCAAGAACATGGCTCGCGGCTGTGGGTTTGAAAAAAAGTCGGCTTTGAATAAGACCGGCAGATGATTCAACCCACCTATGTGTGCTATGCCGGATGCCCCATCCCCCGTGGATCGAGTGACCGACCGATGTCCTACCTGTCGCAAACGCCCTATCGGCGGCAAACACAGCCGCAAAAGTCCGGGCGGTTGGTTGGCATTGTGGTGGTTGTTGTCCTGCATATCGGGTTGATCTACGCCCTCGCATCCGGTCTTGCTCGCGATGTGGTTCAGATGGCTACTGAACCGCTTGAGACCAAGATCATCGAGGAGGTCGCCCCGCCGCCGCCGGAAGAACCGCCGCCGCCGCCGCCACCGCAGTTCGATACGCCGCCGCCGCCGCCGTTCGTTCCGCCGCCGGAAATCCAGATTCAGCAGCCGCCGCCGGCGAACCCGCCGATGACGGTTTCCACCAACCAGCGGCCCCCGGAAGTTCGTCCGCCGGCGCCGAATCCGACGCCTGCTCCCGCACCGCCGGCCCCGCCGACGGGTGGTAAGGTGGATAAGGCCAGCTTGTCCAAGTATCGCGCCGAGTATCCGTCTCAGTCGATTCGCCTCGAAGAAGCCGGGACGACGGTTTTGCAGCTCTTCTGTAATGAAGATGGCCGCATCTCGGACGCGACCGTGCAGAAGTCCAGCGGTTATGAGCGCCTGGATAATGCCTGGATCAAGGAAGCAAAGCGTGGGCGTTGGAAGTGCGAACCGCCTGTTGTTGATGGCAAGCCGCGCGCAGCGTGGATTCCGTCACCCGTCGGTATGACCTTCCGGCTGGAAGATGCGCGCTAAGCGCCTCCCTCGCTGCGACGAAATCATTCGAAACACGTAAGTCTGAAAGCAGAGCTACGATGAGCAAGATGTTCACCCTCGGCGGTATCAGCCGCCTTGCCGCTGCCGCCGCCCTGGTTGCCACCCTGTCGGCCCCGGTTTTTGCCCAGGCGACCGATCCGGCTGCCGCCCCGGCCACCACCGCGACCGCCCCGGCCGATCCGGCTGCCGCTCCCGCCGCTGCCCCGGCTGCTGCTGAGCCGGCCGCTGCCCCGGCTGCCGAGGCGCCTGCTGCCCCCACCGAGAACCCCTATGGTCTGAAGGCCATCGTTGCCCATGGCGACCCGGTCGACCAGGGCGTGCTGGTTGTTCTGGTCATCATGTCTGCCGGTACTTGGTACATCCTGATCACCAAGCTGTTCGAACAGACCCGCCTGATGAGCCAGGCCAAGGCCGCCGAGAAGGATTTCTGGACCGCCGGTTCGGTTGCTGAGGGCGCTACCCGCCTGAAGGAAACCTCGGCTTTCCGTGGCGTGGTGGAAGATGGCCTGCGCGCCACCGAGCATCATGATGGTGCCCTGACCGACCATATCGACCTGCACACCTGGGTGACCATGTCGCTGCAGCGTTCGGTTGATGCCGTCAATGCCCGTCTGCAGGGCGGTCTGTCCTTCCTGGCCTCCGTCGGCTCCACCGCTCCCTTCATCGGTCTGTTCGGTACCGTGTGGGGCATTCTGAACGCGCTGGTGAATATCGGTCTGTCCGGTCAGGCCTCGATCGACAAGGTTGCCGGTCCGGTCGGTAGCGCTCTGGTCATGACCGCCATCGGTCTGCTGGTCGCCGTGCCCGCCGTGCTGGCCTATAACTGGCTGACCCGCCGTAACAAGGTGGTGATGGATCGTCTGCGCAACTTCTCCTCCGATCTGCACGCCCTGCTGATCGCCGGCCAGAAGGTGAAGACCTCCGCCGCCCGGAGCGCCTGACCATGGGAATGAGCGTCGGAGCCGCCGATGGCGATGAAGAAACGGTGGTGTCGGAGATCAATACGACACCGCTCGTGGACGTGATGCTCGTTCTGCTGATCATCTTCCTGTTGACCATTCCGGTCGCTATCCAGACGGTACCCGTGACGCTTCCCAGTGAAGCCAACGTTCCGACTGTGACCAAGCCGGAGAATGTGACCATCGCTGTCGACGTTGACGGCAACATCTACTGGAATGCCAGTCTGTTGCCCGACACCAAGGCACTGTTTGAGCGCATGAAGGAAGTCGCGGTGCTGAACCCCCAGCCGGAAATCCACATCCGTGGCGATAAGGAAGGGCGGTACGAGGCGGTTGGTAAGGTTGTCGTGACCTGTCAGCGCGCCGGCATCATGAAGATCGGCTTTATTACCGAGCCCCCCGCGGGCGTGATGGCGACTGGCGGTCTTTGACCGCCAGTTCCTTCCCCTTCGGGACTTATACGATAGGAGGCCCTCATGGGCATGAGTGTAGGTGGCGGCAGCGGTGAAGAGGGTGCGGTCAGCCCGGAAATGAACACGACGCCGTTGATCGACGTCATGTTGGTTTTGCTGGTGATGCTCATCATCACCATTCCGGTGCAGACCCACGCTGTGAAGCTCGACATGCCGATGGGTAACCCGCCCAAACAGGAAAATCCTGTTGAGCCTGAGGTGGTTACCATTCAGGTTGACTTCGACGGCACTGTTCTGTGGAACGGCCGCGCCCTTTCCGGGCGTGCTGAACTGGAGCAGGAGATCAGGACCGCCGCTGCGAAGAATCCGCAGCCGGAGGTTCACCTCTGGTCCAACAAGCTGGTGAAGTACAAGAGCGTTGCAACTGTTCTGACGTCGGCCCAGCGTCTGGGTCTGACCAAGATCAGTTTGATTGGCGGCGAACAGTTCCTGGACTGATATCGCGTCAGCGAAGATCGTGGCGTCGGGTTTTGTTCCGGCGCCACATCTCTGCCGTCATGTAATGATTTAATCCGTTTTCAGCGGTCGGATGGCCGGCCGTCATGGTTCACCTGATCGGCGGAGTGGGCGCCCCTTTTGGTGTGCGCGCGCCGATGCGAGATCCGAGATCGAGACAATGACCCGTACCCGTATCTTCAAGGCCGCCCTGCTGGGAACGGCTCTCGCCTTTGGCTCCTTCGCTGCCGTGATGGCGCCGGCCGATGCCTTTGCGCAGAAGGCCAAGGAGGAGAAGGGCAAGCCCGCTGGTGACACCGTGCGGCCCGAGGTTGGCAAGCCGCTGACCGAAGCCCAGGATCTGATGAAGGCGAAGAAGTTCAAGGAAGCTGTCGCCAAGATCCGCGAAGCCGATAATGTTGCCGACAAGACGCCGTTCGAAGATTTCATGGTCGAACAGATGCGTCTGGTTGCTGCCTATCAGGCGGGCGATACGCCCTCCGCCGAAAAGGCCTTTGAGACGGTCGCGGCCTCCGGTCGTATGCAGGCATCTCAGCTGTTGACCTTCACGCAGGCTTTTGCCCAGCAATATTATCAGCAGAAGAATTTCGCCAAGGCTGTTACCTGGGCGCAGCGCTATTTCAAGGATGGCGGCAACGACGCCACGATGCGCACTTTGCTGCTTCAGGCCTATTACCAGAACAAAGATTATCCGAACGCGATCAAGGAGGTTTCCGCCAAGATCGCTGCGGTGGAGAAGGCCGGGCAGAAGCCTGACGAGAATGATTTCCGTCTGCTGGCTGCCGCCAACAACGCCATCAACAACGAAGCCGGCTATACGGCTGCGCTGGAGAAGTTGGTACAATATTATCCGACCAAGGATTATTGGAACGACTTGGTCGCTCGCGCCCAGCGTAAGCCGACTTTTGCGCGTGACCGTCTGGCGCTTGATTTCTATCGCTTGAAGAATAATCTGGGGCTTCTGGACAGCACCAACGACATCATGGAGATGGCGCAGCTGTCGCTGCAAGCTGGTAACCCCGGTGAAGCCCAGATGATTGTCGACAAGGGCTATGCCTTGAAGCTGCTGGGTCAGGGCAAGGAGGCCGAACGGCATCAGCGTCTTAAGGACTTGGCCGCCAAGAATGTGGCCGAGGACAAGAAGACGCTGGCTCAGACCGAACAGCAGGCCGTTGCCGGTGGGAATCCGGGTCCGATGCTGCGTGTTGCAGAGGCCTATGCTGGTTACGGGCAGTATGACAAGGCGATCACGTTGACCGAACAGGCCCTGGCCAAGGGCACCGGTTTGAAGAACCCGGATGATGCGCGCCTGCGTCTGGTGACCTACTACATTGCCGCCGGTCAGAAGGCGAAGGCGGAAGCCGCTGCCAAGCAGATCAAGGGTACCGACGGCCCCGCCGATCTGGCTCACCTCAGTCTGCTGGCCGCTTCTTCCAAGAAGTAAGCCAGCCGGAAGGGGCGGGTGGATCAATCCACCCGCCCCTTTGCTTATCTGATCAGCGTGAAGGGCATGGGCTGTCTTTGCCGTTGCCTGTCGCTCGACTGTTGCCGGACCCCCTATGCCGGAATTCGAACCGCTCTATCGTCCACGACTGCATTACCCCGAACGGGCCCTGCGGCTGCGGCGGGAAGGGCGTGTTATTGTCGAGTTCCAGATTGGCAGCGACGGTTCCCCCCATGATGTCCGCGTGGTGGAGGCTGTTCCTCCGGGTTTGTTCGAACAATCGGCGCTGCGTTATGCTGCCGGCCTCCGCTACATGCCGGAGGTGTGTGGCGACGGAGAGGGGTTAGATGTCCGGCTGCGGGCGCGCCAAAGGCTGGTCGTCCGTTTCGAAATGCGGGGCCAAGCCTAGGGCGAATACTCGGACGGACGAGGCACTGTTAAGCAGCGAATCTGCATGGGCTCCAGCTCCTGCGAGACCGAGATGTAATGTCGATTAGATGCCGCTGCCACAGCCCCTGCTGAATTGCTGGGCAGCTTTTCCGTGACGGGCAGCGGAAGGTCTTCCCCTCCGGCCTGGAAGTCCTTATCTGTATGCCAGCGGCATAGCTTTCACCTGAAACGGGAGAAGTCCCATGGGCGCGATGAGCCTTTGGCATTGGGTTATTGTTCTGGTTGTCGTTCTGCTGGTATTTGGTGCCGGCAAGCTGCCCAATGTGATGGGGGACATGGCCAAGGGCGTGAAAGCGTTCAAGAAGGGGATGCGCGACGACGATGCCCCGGCCGATGATCCCAAGCTGACCGAGACCAAGCCGGGCGCCGACGCGCCGCGCTGAGCGGCGTTTCTTGTGTGACATCGGCTTCCATCACCATGGACATGTCGGATCGTGACCATTTCCTAACCCCGGCGGATGTTGAACATCTGGCCGGGGATCGTTCCGCCGAACCGCGTATTCTTCTGGTGCAGAAGATTGTGCGGACGGCGGAGCTTGGCCTTATGGCACCGGGTGCGCAGGAAACGGCGCGGGACCTGTTGCTGCGTCTGGCCCGTGACACCGTGCTTCAAGTGCGCGAGGCGGTGGCGTGGCAGGTCTATAACAGCCCACTGCTGAATGATGAGCTGGCCCATGCGCTTGCCACTGATGTGACATCGGTGGCTTTTCCCCTGCTGCGCCATGCCGACAGGCTGGCGGATTCGATTTTGCTGGAGGTGATCGGCCAGGATGATGCGGCCAAGCATCTGGCCATTGCTGCGCGGCGGGCATTGTCAGCAACCGTCAGCCATTCCCTGGCCAGGGTCGGCAATCTTGCCGTTATTGCCACGCTGGCGGGTAATGCCGGCGCGGACCTGTCGGAGAAGACGTTGCAGGGGCTGGCGGATCGCTATGCCCATGTGCCGCTGATCGCGGAGCCGCTGGCTGGACGTGAATTGCTACCGGCCTCGGTGGTCGAGCGGCTGGTGGCCGGCGCGTCCAATCTGGTGCGGGATATGTTGATCGACCGCTACCACCTCTCCCCCGTTCTGGTAAAGGAAATGGTGGCGCATGGCCGCGACAGCGCAACATTGGCGCTGTTGCGGCCGTTGGGGCGTTCAGGCATGGATTCCCGGGCCATGGCGGTGCATTTGCACGATTCCGGCCGCCTGGGCTTGCCGCTGCTGCTGCGCGCCCTGTGCGCGGGGGACTTTGATTTCTTCGCTGCCGCCCTTTCGGTCCGCTCCAGGGTTGCCCCCGGTAATGTGGCGGCTTTGCTGGCCGATGGCACGGGCGACGGGCTGCGGGCCCTGTTGGGCCATGCGCATGTGCCCAAGCGTCTGCAACAACCCTTCCTGTTGGCCCATCACGTGGCGCAGGAGAGGGGATATGCTGGCGGCGATAGCGGTCGCAGCGACTATCAGGCGGCGGCTTTGGCCACCCTCTACGCCAAATGCGGTCAGTCGGAAGAGCGGGCGATGGATGATCTGCTCCTGCAATTATTTGATTGCAAGGATGATCAACTCGTTGATGCAGCAATGGATCAGGCGGGTGTTCTGTTCGTGCCCGTGCGGGGCACACCCCCCGGCGTCAAACGGCGATAATTCAACCGCATCGCCGTTTGATGCCGCTACCCGGCTCAGAACGCCTTGATCTGCATTTGAATCGGGCCGTCGGCCCGGCCATGGATGAACTGATCGACATAGGGATTGCCGGAATTGTCGATCTGCGACACCGGCCCGACCCAGATCAGCTTGCCCTTATAAAGCATGGCAATACGGTCGGCGATCTTGCGGGCGCTGGCCATGTCATGGGTGATCGACAGGGCGGTGGCGCCCAGATCCTTCACACATTTCACGATCAGATCATTGATGACGTCGGCCATGATCGGGTCCAGCCCGGTGGTCGGTTCATCGAAGAAGATGATTTCCGGGTTGGTGCAGATGGCGCGGGCCAGGCCGACGCGCTTCTGCATCCCGCCGGAAAGCTCAGATGGCGACAGGTTTGCCACATCCGGCGTCAGGCCGACGGCACCCAACGTGGCGATGGCGCGTTCCCGTGCCTCCTTGCGGCCCACCCCATGACCCTGGATCAGGCCGAAGGCGACATTTTCCCAGACCGGCAGGCTGTCAAACAGGGCCGCACCCTGAAACAACATGCCGAACTTGGCCAAAGCCCGTTCGCGGTCGCGTCCCCCGATATGGGTCGTATCCTCGCCATCAATCTGGATCGTCCCGGAATCCGGTGTCAGGATGCCCAGGATGCTTTTCAGCAGCACCGATTTACCGGTGCCGGAACCGCCAATAATAACAATGCTTTCACCGCGCTTGATCTCCAGATCAACGCCATCCAGCACGACCTTGGGACCAAAGGCCTTCTTCACACCTTTCAGGGCGATCTTCGGCACTTCCATGGCGGTGTTCAATTCCAGTGTCTCGCTCATGAGAAGAAGATCCCCGTCAGCAGATAATTCAGCACCAGGATAAGGATGGAGGAGGAAACCACGGCATTGGTGGTGGCCGCCCCCACGCCCTGCGCGCCCCCGCGCGAGTTATAGCCGTGGTAGCAGCCCATCAGGGAGATGACGAAGCCGAAGGCACCGGCCTTCACCAGCCCCGACACCACATCCATGAATTCCAGATAATGCCAGGTATTGTTGATATAGCTGGAGGGGTTGAAGCCCAGCCGGTAGACCGACACCAGATAGCCGCCGAACACGCCAATGATATCGGCCACCAGCACCAGCAGCGGCAGCATGGTGGTGCCGGCCAGCAGGCGCGGCACCACCAGATATTTGAAGGGGTTGGTGGACAGGGTGGTCAGCGCATCCACCTGTTCCGTCACCCGCATGGTGCCCAGCTCCGCCGCCATGGCGGCACCGATGCGCCCAGCCACCATCAGGCCTGCCAGCACGGGCCCCAGCTCGCGGGTGATGGACAGCACCACCACGGTAGCGATGGCGCTTTCGGCCGAAAAGCGGGAGAAGCCGCTATAGCTCTGCAGCGCCAGCACCATGCCGGTGAACACGGCGGTCAGGCCGACGACGGGCAGACTGTAATAGCCGATCTCCACCATCTGCCGGCCGATATGGCGGAAATAGAAGGGCGGGCGCACGCAATGCGACAGGGCCGTCAGGGTAAACATGGCCAGCCGACCCGTCGCTTCCAGGAAGGTCAGGGTGGCGCGACCAATCGCACGAAGGAACTGCATTAACCTGACCTCTCAGGGCGCGGGGCGGATGGGTTAACGGCTAGCCCCTGACATCCGCCCTGTCAATGGCGCCAAGGGACGTGCGGCTGCGCTGCAACAGAGCCATGAACATAGGAGGCGGCCATCGGTTCCGCCAGCCATCATCCGCCGTGATAGACCCGATGATAGCGGGCCCCCAGACGGGTGAGGATTTCATAGCCGATGGTCCCGGCCTCCCGCGCCACCTGATCCACGTCGCGGGCAGGGCCGATCACCTCTGCCCAACCGCCCACATTCAACAGGGGCTCGGGGACATCGGTCACATCCACGGTCAGCAGGTCCATCGAGACGCGGCCGATGACGGGGCAGGAATGGCCGGCAATCATCACCTGTCCCTTGCCGGCCAGCGACCAGGGATAGCCGTCGGCGTAACCCAGGCCCAGGGCCGCCACCTTGCCGGGGCGCGTCACCCGATGGGTGGCATCATAACCGACGGTGACGCCGGCCGAAACCGACCGCACCTGTAAGATCCGGCCCAGCAGGCGGATCACCGGCCGCATCGGGTTGGGCATCCAGGGGGCGGGGTTGGGGCCGTAAAGGGCGATGCCGGGGCGGACCAGATCAAAATGGTAATCAGGCCCGTGGAAAATACCGGCAGAATTACTCAGGCTCAGCGGAGCCGACGGCAACCCTTCCAGGGCTGTGAGAAAGCGCTGGCGCTGCTCAGCCGTCAGCGGGTGCTGCGGGTCATCGGCGCAGGCCAGATGGCTCATCCACGCCTGCAAATCCAGGCCGGCCAACAGGGAAGGTAAATCGTTTCGGATTCGATCTAAGTCGCTGAGCGGTAGGCCCAGGCGGTTCATTCCGGTATCGATATGAATAATGGCCGGCAGTTTGCGGCCCAGCTGGGCCGCGTGATCCCGCCAGCGCTCAATCTCCGCCAGGGTGGAGAGCACCGGCACCAGCCTTTGGTCGGCGATTTCCCCTTGGGTGCCGGCGGGCACCCCATGCAGCACAATGATGCGGGCTTGGGGCAGGGCGGCGCGCAGCCGCACCCCGGCTTCAATATCGGCGACGAAGAAGCTGCGGGCACCGGCCTGCCACAGGCTGCGGCCCACGGGCACGGCGCCCAACCCATAGGCATCGGCCTTGACGACGGCACCGCATTCGGCCGGGCCGACGCGGGCGGCAAGATCGCGCCAGTTGGCGGTAAGGGCGCCCAGATCAATGGCAAGCACCGCCCCCACGCGGGCTGCGTCCGGTGTTTCCAGCGCAGCGGCGAGGGGGGAAGGAAGGTCAATCATGTTTGCTGTATCCTGCGTCGCGGAGTGGCGCGTCGCTTAATCGTCGTAATCACCACCGCCATGGGTGGTGTCGAGGTCGCCGAAGCGCGTGTAATTGCCATCGAAGAACAGGCGCACGGTGCCCACCGGGCCGTGACGCTGCTTGCCGATGATCACGTCGGCGGTGTTATGTACCTGGGCCAGCCGTTCCTGCCATTGCTGGTAACGGTCATTATATTTGTCTTCGCTCTCATCCGGCCGGCGGCCGGGTTCGGCACGCTCCAGGTAATATTGTTCGCGGAACACGAACATCACCACGTCGGCATCCTGCTCAATGGAGCCGGATTCACGCAGGTCGGACAGCTGGGGGCGCTTATCCTCACGGCTTTCCACGCTACGCGACAACTGCGACAGCGCGATGACGGGTAGCTCTAGTTCCTTGGCGATGGCCTTCAGGCCGCGCGTGATCTCGGAGATTTCCTGCACGCGGTTCTGTTCGCCCCGGCCGGTGCCGCCGCCGCGCAACAGCTGAAGATAGTCGACCACCACCAGGCCCAGCCCATGGGTACGTTTCAGCCGGCGGGCGCGGGTGCGCACGGCGGTGATGGACAGGGCGGGCGTGTCATCGACGAAGAAGGGGACGCGGGCCAGATATTGGCTGGCCTCGACGAATTTCGGGAAATCGGTGGCGGCGATATCACCCCGGCGGATCTTGTCGCCGGAGACCTCCGCCTGATCGGCCAGGATACGCAAAGCCAGCTGTTCAGCCGACATTTCCAGGGAGAAGAAGCCGACGGGCGCCCCCTCCTTACCGCCGGACAGCATGTAGGCCTTGGCGGCATTGAAGGCGATATTGGTGGCCAGCGCCGTCTTACCCATGGAGGGGCGGCCGGCCAGGATCAACAGATCGCTGGGATGCAGGCCGCCCAGCTTGGCATCCAGATCGCGCAAGCCCGAGGTGACGCCGGTAACATGGGTGGAGCGGCGGAAGGCCGCCTCCGCCGTTTCGATGGCCGCCTTCAGCGCCCGCTCAAAGGGCACAAAATCGCCCTTGATGTCGCCCGTGGCCGCCAGTTCGAACAGCTTCTTTTCCGCCTCTTCGATCTGGTCGTTGGCGGCAATGTCGATATCGTGCTTATAGGCCTGATTGACCATCTCCTCGCCCACCTCGATGAGCTGGCGGCGGAGATAGCTGTCATGGATGATGCGGCCGTAATCTTCCACATTGTGGACAGTGACGATGGCTGCGGCCAGGCGGGCCAGATATTCCTGGCCGCCAATATCGGCCAGATCGCGATCCTGTTCGAAAAAGGCCTTCAGCGTGATCGGGTTGGCCACTTGCCCCCGATCAATCATCTTCAAGATCGCCTGGAAAATCTTCTGGTTGGCCGGATCGAAGAAATGTTCCGGGCGCAGAAATTCGCCCACCTTTTCGAAGGCCTTGTTGTTCACCAGAATGGCGCCCAACACGGTCTGTTCCGCCTCCTCATTATGGGGCGGGCTGCGATAGGAGGGGGTGTTGCCGGTGAAGCCGGAGGGGTCGATCAGCTTTGTATCCATGATGGCGGCATTCTAACCACCCGCTGGGCCGACGTCACCTGATCAGCGGTTCCGGGTCCATAATGGCGGGGGATTAAACCTGTGGATAAACTGGGGATATCTTTAGCGCGGGACGGTCAGCAGCCGGCTGATATGCTCCTGCACGGCTGTGGCATATGCCGAAAGCCGCGCATCCTGCGCATTGTTCAGGTCCTGGCGCTGGAAATATTCTGCTTCGATTTCACCTTGGGGGTGCCGGCTGCCCAGGGTGGCATTGCCCTTGGCGCGCTTTCGCTCAAACTCCGCCCGCGATTTCACTGAATAATGGTTCAACTGGCTGTAGTGGTGTGAGATGTGGTTGGAAAAGGCCAGATGTCGGGGTGTAAACGCCTCACCACAATCATTCACATAGCCATAGCCGGGCCGCAGCATCCCGGCATGGACTGCCATCCGGTCCAGCGCTGCTGTACGCGCCAGGGTCTTGATATGGGCGTGACCGGGAAAATTCGGTTCAGCGCAGCGGGTGAAACGTTCGATAACCAGCCTACCATCGGGCCTGATCTGTCCCGCCGATCCGAAATAGCGCCAGTTGAAGCCGATGGCGCCGATCTGCGGCGTGCAGATCCTGCGCAGAAAGGGCTGCAGATGCCCGTCCTGGGGCAGCAGCAGGAACTCATCCGCATCAATGAACAGCATCCAGTCAGCCTTATCCCCAAACCGGGACAGGGCATCATTGTAGGCGGTGATCTGCGGGCCCAGGGCCCCAAGATCCCCCCAGTGTGCCCGGCGCGGGTCTGGCACCTGCTCCAGCAGGTGCAGCATGTCGGGATAGCTGAGCCATTGCGGCGGGGGGGGGGCGGGCCAGTCGAGACGCGTGACGATCCCTGCGGCGGCAAACCGGTCCAGCAGGGTGGCCGTACCGTCCGTGCTGCCATTGTTATAAATGATGAAATGGTCGATGCCGATCAGGTGGTGATAGGCGATCCATTCCGCCAAACCTTCCTCTTCGTCGCGGACAATGGCGCAGAGATAAAGCGGCCCGATAGCCGGTATGGATGGTTTCAACGGCACAGGACATCTCTCCAACTGGCATGGCGGCCCGCGCAGCTTGCCAAAAGAAAAAGGGCGATCCCTCGACGGGACCGCCCTTAATCTTTACCATAGTGGCCGGATGTTTTCATCCGGCACCCCGTGGCCTTGATCAGGCCTCGGCTTCCTCGGTGGCTTCGACTTCCTCAGCCACGTCGTCTTCCTCATCCTCGTCGTTGCCGACGACCATGCCGCCACGCTGGGCCTGCACGGCGGCTTCTTCCACCGAGCGGGCAACGTTGACGGTCACGAACACCGACACTTCCGGGTGCAGGACAACCTTGACCTTGAACAGGCCCAGGGTCTTGATCGGGTCGACGATGGCGACCTGAGCACGGGAGATGGTGGTACCGGCGGCGGTGACCGCATCGGCAACGTCACGCGAGGTGACGGAACCGTACAGCACACCCGACTCGGCGGCCTGACGCACCACGACGACGGCCAGACCGTCGACCTTGGTGGCCACAACTTCCGCTTCCTTCTTCAGCTCCAGATTGCGCGCTTCCAGCTGCGCCTTCTGGCCTTCGAAGTAAGCAAGGTTTTCCTTGGTCGCGCGCAGGGCCTTCTTCTTGGGCAGGAGGAAGTTGCGGGCATAACCCGCCTTGACCTTCACAACCTGGCCCAGCTGACCCAGCTTTTCGACGCGTTCCAGCAGAATGACGTCCATGGTCTTTTCTCCTGGCTCGCTTACTTCACAATGTACGGCAGAAGAGCCAGGAAGCGGGCGCGCTTGATAGCACGGGCCAGCTCACGCTGCTTCTTCGCCGACACGGCGGTGATACGGGACGGGACGATCTTGCCGCGCTCGGAGATGAAGCGGGACAGCAGCTTGACGTCCTTGTAATCGATCGCCGGCGCGTTCGGGCCGGAGAACGGGCAGGTCTTCCGGCGACGGAAGAACGGACGACGGCCACCACCGCCGGAGCGGGGAGCGCCAGCGGCCGGAGCGGCACCCTGGGGACGTTCGGCGTTCATGCGCGGTCTCCTTCACCTTCAACAGCGGCGTCACGACGCGGGCCACGGCCCGGACGGTCACCACGGTCGCCACGATCACCAAATTCACGACGAGGACCACGGTCGCCGAAGCCACCGCGCGGGCCACGCTCAGCGCGCTCGCCCTTGTTGGCCAGCATGGCGGTCTGGCCTTCCTCGATCTTCTCAACCTTGACGGTCATGTAGCGCAGCACGTCTTCGTTGATCGACATGTTGCGTTCCATCTCGGCCACGGCCGCGGCAGGCGCGTCCAGACCCAGATAGACATAATGACCCTTGCGGTTCTTCTTGATCCGATAGGTGAGGGTCTTCAGACCCCACTGTTCGGTCTTGACGACGGAGCCGCCCTGTTCCTTCAGGATGTTGCTGAAGGTTTCGGTCAGGCTCTCGACCTGCGCGGACGAGATGTCCTGGCGGCAGATCAGGATGGTTTCATACAGTGCCATTAAACTCCCCATGGCTATTGATGATCCGCCGCTGAACCGGTTCGGTTAGGAGCCGGAAGGCAGCCGCACGGACCTAGCCGATGCCAAGGCAGGGCACCGGCGGGGTTACGGAAGCGCGGGACTATACAGCAAGTTTCCCCAGGTGCAAGCCGGCTTGGGCCCGCTTTCCGGCATGGGCTCGTGCGCATTTCCGCATGGGGTCAGGGTGCGGGGCGGCGTGCCCAGAGTGACAGAAATTCCAGGCGCAGCCTCTCGCTCTCCCCCTGTTCAAGGGCTTGGCGCAGCCGTGCGACGCGTTCCGGCTCCATCAAGTGGCTGCAGGAGAACCAGAAATCGATATCGGCGATCTTGCCCAGAATGCGGATGTGGCCGGGGCCGGTATGGCTTAGCGCGGCACTGCCGACCAGCAGGCCGAAACGCAGGCGCCCCATATCAATCATCTGGATGATGGCACCTTGATCATCAACGGGAATATAGCGGATGCCGCGCTGTTCCAGGGTGACGCGATAGATGCCGGATGCCGCACCGATGGCCCCGTCGGCCTGCCGCAGCAAGGCGTTGATATCGCCCTGGAACGAATCGTCCGCCCGCCCGACGATGGCGAGACTGTCACGCAGCACCGGCAGCAGCCAATGGGCAGACTGCTCTCGATCCGGCAGCCGGGCATTGGCCAGCGCGCAACTGTCGGCCTCCTGTGTCAGCTCGACCTGCCAGCGTTCAACGCTGGAAGGGCGCAGCTGAAAGCTGACAGAAGCCCGCCGGGCCACATGCTCCAGCCAGGTCTTCAAGGCCTGAACACGCACATCCGCCGGATCGCGGGTCAGTTGCGTGCGGGCAATATAGAGATTGATCGGCGGCTGTTCATGGTCCCCGATCCAGATGTCGTCCAGGGGGCCGGATTTGGCGAAGCCGGGGGATGTAAAGGGGATGGCAAGCGCGATCAGGATGACCTGCAACCAGCGGAAGCATGGTCTGGCGCCCTGTCTGTCAGCATGCAGGGCGATGGATTTTTTCCCTTTCATGGCACGCCGTCATCTTGTGGTCCCGCCCAAGGCATTATGATTGAACTCTCCGTCGTCCGATCCTGACAAGTTCATGAATACTGTTTTGCAAATGCAATAGCATGGCTTTTTGGAGTGCTGTCCATTCCGGTTACGTAACGAGGCGACCTTACCTTTACGTCACAACGGTTTCCGGCCGGGCAGGCGGGGCTTTGGCTTGACAGAGCGCGGCGGCGCTGTATCAAGGCCGCACTGGATTTACAGCAGGATTTCGCTATGACCCGCGCTTTCGTCTTTCCCGGTCAGGGCAGCCAGGCCGTCGGCATGGGCCGTGAACTGGCGGCGAATTTCGCCGTCGCCAAATCGGTCTTTGATGAGGTGGATGCGGCGCTTGGTCAGAATCTCTCCGCCCTGATGTTTGAGGGGCCGGAAGGCGACCTGACGCTGACAGAGAATGCCCAGCCGGCTCTGATGGCAGTGTCCGTTGCCGTGGCCCGCGTGCTGCAGGCGGAGAAGGGGCTGGACCTGTCCAAGGCCGCCTTCGTTGCCGGCCACAGCCTGGGCGAATATTCGGCCCTGTGCGCGGCTGGCGCCATCAGCCTGACCGACACGGCCCGCCTGTTGAAGCTGCGTGGCCAGTCCATGCAGAAGGCGGTGCCGGTGGGCGTGGGCGCCATGGCCGCCATCCTGGGGGCTGATCTGGATGCCGCCCGGGAGATCGCGGCGGAAGCAGCGCAGGGCGAGGTGTGCAGCGCCGCCAATGATAATGCACCGGGCCAGGTGGTGGTTTCCGGCCATAAGGCGGCGGTGGAGCGCGCCATCAAGATCGCCGCCGAGCGCGGCTTCAAGCGGGCCATTCTGCTGCCCGTCTCCGCCCCCTTCCATTGCCCGCTGATGCAGCCGGCGGCCGATGCCATGGCGGCGGCGCTGGCCGGCACGGCAATCCAGTCGCCGGTGGCCCCGCTGGTGGCCAATGTCACCGCCTCCGCCGTGACCGACCCGGAGACCATCCGCCGCCTGCTGGTGGAGCAGGTCACCGGGGCCGTGCGCTGGCGCGAAAGCGTGCTGTTCATGAAGGAACAGGGCGTCACCGAACTGGTGGAGCTGGGGTCCGGCAAGGTGCTGGCCGGGCTGGTCAAGCGCATTGACAAGGAACTGGCCGCCATTTCCGTCGGGGCACCGGCGGATATTGACGCTTTCACCCTGGCCTGATAGCCCGATCCATCGATTTCCCAAGGAGTACAGGCATGTTCGACCTGAATGGCAAGAAGGCGCTGGTCACCGGTGCCTCGGGTGGCATCGGTGCCGCCATCGCCAAGGTGCTGCACGCCCACGGCGCCACCGTGGCCCTGCATGGCACCAAGGTGGAAACGCTGAACGCCCTGGCGGCGGAACTGGGGGAGCGGGCCGTTGTGGTGCCCGCCAACCTGTCCGACCCGGCCCAGGTGGAAGAACTGGCCAAGCAGGCCGAGGCTGCCTTGGGCGGCGGTGTCGATATTCTGGTCAATAATGCCGGCTTGACCCGCGACGGGCTGATCCTGCGCATGAAGGATGAGGATTGGCAGTCGGTCATCGATGTCAATCTGACGGCCGGCTTCCGCCTGTCGCGTTCGCTGCTGAAGGGCATGATGAAGCGGCGCTGGGGCCGCATCATCGGCATCACCTCGGTGGTGGGCGTCACCGGCAATCCCGGTCAGGTGAATTACGCCGCCAGCAAGGCCGGCATGATCGGCATGTCCAAGGCGCTGGCCCAGGAAGTGGCCAGCCGCAACGTCACCGTCAATTGCGTCGCCCCCGGCATGATTGCCACGGCCATGACCGACGTGCTGAACGATGCCCAGAAGGAGGCGATGCATAGCCGCATCCCTGCCGGCAAGCTGGGCACGCCGGATGACATTGCCGCCGCCGTGCTGTATCTGGCCAGCGTTGAGGCTGGTTACGTCACGGGTCAGACCTTGCATGTCAATGGCGGCATGGCGATGATCTGATCGGGGCGGGCGACCGCTTCGACGCATATTTTCTGTCGTCCCCCGCATAATCGGCACCCCTGTCCCTCGCGTGAAAGCTGGTCAGGGGTCGCTGTTCGTGTTAAGTGACGGCACTTTCCCGAACGGCGTCCGGGAAATTCGGGTCTTGGGGCGTTGCCGCCCACCCGTTTTCCGAACGCCCTTAACGCCAGGCAGAGACTGGTTCCACCGGAAGATCCTGAAAGGTCAAATCAATGAGCGATGTTGCTGAACGCGTGAAGAAGATCGTCATCGAACATCTGGGCGCTGAAGAGGCCAAGGTGACGGAGACGGCCAGCTTCATCGACGATCTGGGCGCTGACAGCCTGGACACGGTCGAGCTGGTGATGGCCTTCGAAGAAGAGTTCGGCATCGAGATCCCGGACGACGCGGCCGAGAAGATCCTGACCGTCAAGGATGCTATCGACTTCATCAGCTCGAAGCAGGCCTGATAAGGGTTGGGGCGGGCCGGCTGGGCGCAGCTTTTTCATTCATGGAAAACTGCGCCGCCGGCCTCGCAACGCCTCAGCGGAAGTCCCATATCCGGGGCTGGGTGCCCCGCCCAAAGGCGCCCTTTTTCCAATAACGTTCGCAGGTCGGACACATGCGCCGCGTTGTCATCACCGGTCTCGGTCTCGTCACCCCGCTGGGGGTGGGCGTGCAGACCAATTGGGATCGCCTGATCGCAGGCCAGTCGGGTATCCGTACCATCCAGGGGTTCGATATTTCGGACCTTCCCTGCAAGATCGCGGGCCAGGTGCCGCGCGGTGATGGCACCGACGGCACGCTGAACCTCGATCTCTTCATTCCGCCCAAGGAACAGAAGAAGATGGACGACTTCATCATGTTCGCCATTGCGGCGGCGGATGAAGCCATCAAGGACAGCGGCTGGAAGCCCAGCACCGAGGAAGAGTTCGAGCGGACCGGCGTGACCGTCGGCTCTGGCATCGGCGGCCTTCCCGGCATCTATGAAACGTCGCTGCTGCTGGCCGAAAAGGGCCCGCGCCGCGTTTCGCCCTTCTTCATCCCTTCCTGCCTGATCAATCTGGCCTCCGGCCATATTTCGATCATGCATGGCTATAAGGGCCCGAACCATGCGGTGGTCACCGCCTGTTCCACGGGTGCCCATTCCATCGGTGACGCCGCGCGCATGATCGCGCTGGATGATGCCGACGTGATGGTGGCCGGCGGGGCGGAGGGTGCCTGCAGCCGCCTGGGCATTGCCGGCTTTGCCGCGGCCCGCGCCCTGTCCACCGCCTATAACGACACGCCTGAAAAGGGCAGCCGCCCCTATGACAAGGGCCGTGACGGTTTCGTCATGGGCGAGGGCGCCGGCGTCGTGGTGCTGGAAGAGCTGGAACACGCCAAGAAGCGTGGCGCCAAGATTTACGGCGAAGTGGTTGGCTACGGCATGTCCGGCGATGCCTATCACATCACCTCCCCGTCGGAAGATGGCAATGGCGGCTTCCGCTCCATGCGTATGGCGCTGAAGCGGGCCGGCCTGAACCCGGACGAGGTGGATTACATCAACGCGCACGGCACCTCCACGCCGCTGGGCGACATGATCGAGCTGGGGGCCGTGAAGCGGCTGTTCGGCAATGATCTGGCCGGTGCCTCCATGTCCTCCACCAAGTCGGCCATCGGCCACCTGCTGGGGGCCGCGGGTGCGGTGGAAGCCATTTACTCCGTGCTGTCGATCCGCGATCAGGTGGTGCCGCCCACCCTGAACCTGGAAAACCCGGATGACGGGACCGAGGGTGCCGATCTGGTGCCCAAGGTGGCGAAGGAACGCAAGGTCCGGGCCGCGCTGTCCAACAGCTTCGGCTTTGGTGGCACCAACGCCTCCCTGGTGTTCAAGGCCTTCTCTTAAGGCCGCCAGCAACGATAAGGGCGGGCCGTCATGGCCCGCCCTTTTTGTTTCAAGGGGCCGGCATGGTGTTCGGCCCTGTTCCAGCCAGAGCCAGCCGCTTTGACCGAACCCGATTCCCCCGCTCCCAACTCCCCGCAGAAGCAGCGCCGGCCGTTTCGTTGGCTGTTGTGGTTTGGAGTCATTGTTCTGCTGCTGTCGGCAATGGCAGGCGGGGCCGGTCTTTATGGCTGGCAGCGTTACACCGGCCCTGGCCCGCTGGTGGCGGACAAGGCGCTGGTCATCCCGCGTGGCAGTGGCGTGGCCGCCATTTCGCGCCAGCTGGCAGAGGCCGGGATTACCCGCCATCCGCTGGAACTGGCTATCGCCATGCGCCTGCGACGCGATGGGGCGGGCTTGCGGGCCGGGGAATATGCCTTTCCCGCCGGCGTCAGCCTGAAAGCGGCGATTGAGCTGATTCTCAGCGGCAAGACGGTGGTGCGGCGCTTCACCGTGCCGGAGGGTCTCACCGCCTGGCAGATTGTCGAGCTGCTGAAGGCCGATCCGGCCCTTTCCGGCGATGTGGCCGCAGTGCCGGCGGAAGGCAGCTTGCTGCCGGAGACCTATCACTATTCCTATGGCGATGCGCGGGCCGATCTGCTGGCCCGGATGCAGACGGACATGGCCAAGGCGCTGGAAAAGCTGTGGGTCGAGCGTGCGCCCGACCTGCCGATTATGTCCAAGGAGCAGGCCGTCATCCTGGCGTCAGTGGTGGAGAAAGAGACGGGCGTGGCGGCAGAGCGCCCGCGCGTGGCCGGTGTCTTCATCAACCGGCTGCGCCAGGGCATGAAGCTGCAATCCGACCCCACCATCATCTATGCCCTGTCGCAGGGCAAAGGCAGCATCGACCGGGCGCTGACCCGCGCCGACTGGAAGCTGGACAGTCCTTATAACACCTACATGGTCGATGGCTTGCCCGCCGGCCCCATCGCCAATCCGGGCTTGCTGTCATTACAGGCGGTGCTGAAGCCGGAAGCCAACCGCTATCTCTATTTCGTTGCCGATGGCACGGGTGGTCATGCCTTTGCGGAGACGCTGGACCAGCATAACCGCAACGTCGTGCAATGGCGCAAGGTGCGGGACGGGGAGTAGTCTATATCTTGATATAGACACACTGCTTTCCATATGCTGGTGACAGCGGCTGGAAGGGGTGTGCCATGGTTCATATTGCCAAGCTGTTCAGCAATGGTGGCAGTCAGGCGGTCCGCCTGCCCGCCGCTTATCGCTTCGACGGTGTTTCTGAGGTCTATATCCGGCAAGATCCTGCGACCGGCGATCTCATCCTCTCCCGTCGTCCGCAGGATTGGAGCGGCTTTATTGAAGCGCTCGCCGACACGCCAGTGCCGGATGATTTTCTGATGGAACGCCGAACGACCCCTCCCGCCGTTCGTGATCCCTTTACCGGCTGGCATGAATGACCGGCTTTATGCACTTTCCCGCCGGATGACCTTGATCAGCAATGATCAGGCATTCGGCGGGGTAGAGGGTCTGTTGCTGCAGGACTGGACGAAGTCTTAACGACCCCCAAAAGCAAACGGCGCCAGGGTTGCCCCTGGCGCCGTTGCTCTTTTCAACCCCGTCAGGGCCGGCTGTTACAGCCGGCTCTTGGCAGCGGCGACCACGGCGTCCACCGTGATGCCGAAATGGTTGTACAGTTCCTGGTACGGGCCGGATTCGCCAAAGCCCGGCATCCCGATGAAGATGCCATCTTCACCCAGCCAGCGGTCCCAGCCCAGCCGCACCATGGCTTCCACGCCGATGCGCACCGTGCCACGGCCCAGCACTTCGGCCCGGTATTCGTCCGGCTGTTCGGCGAACAGTTCCCAGGACGGCATGGAGACAACGGCGGTGCCGATGCCGGCGGCCTGCAGGCGGTCGCGGGCTTCCACGGCCAGGGCCACTTCCGAACCGGTCGCCAGCAGGGTCACCTTGCGAGCACCTTCGGCTTCGCGCAGCACATAGGCGCCCTTGGCGGTCAGGTTCTCTTCGCTATAGTCCGGGCGCAGGGTCGGCAGGTTCTGGCGGGTCAGCGCCAGCACCGACGGACGGTTGCGGCTGGCCAGCGCGATCTGCCAGGCTTCGGCCGTTTCCACAGCATCACCGGGGCGGAAGACCAGCAGGTTGGGGATGGCGCGCAGTGCCGCCATATGCTCCACCGGCTGGTGGGTCGGGCCATCTTCACCCAGGCCGATGCTGTCATGCGTCATCACATAGATGACGCGGGTCTTCATCAGCGCCGAGAGGCGGATGGCCGGGCGGCAATAGTCGGAGAAGCAGAGGAAGGTGCCGGAGAACGGGATGACGCCGCCATGCAGCGCCATGCCGTTCATGGCCGCGGCCATGCCATGCTCACGGATACCGTAATGGATATAGCGGCCGGACCAATTGTCCTTCTGCACGCCCGCCGCACCCTTGGCGCGGGTATTGTTGGAACCGGTCAGGTCGGCGGAACCGCCCATCAGTTCCGGCACCAGCGGCACCACCACATCCAGCGTATTGCCGGAAGCCAGACGGGTGGCGATGTTCGGCTTGGTTTCGATCACCGCCTTCTTGTGCGCCAGCAAGGCGGCCTGTGCCTCCACCGGAATTTCACCGGCGATGGCGGCCTTGAAGGCCAGACGCTGTTCGCTGCGGGCCAGACGCTTCACCCAGGCGTCAGCCTCAACGGCACCGCGGTTGCCCAGGGCGCGCCAGGCGTTCAGGATGGCATCGGGAATTTCGAACGGGGCGTGCGGCCAGTTCAGGTTGGCGCGCGCGCCTTCGATCTCTTTGGCGCCCAGCGGGGAGCCGTGGGAGGAGGCGGTGTTGGCCTTGGTCGGCGCGCCATAGCCGATGGTGGTGCGGCAGGCGATCAGCGACGGCGCTTCGGTCGTGCGGGCATATTCGATGGCAGCGGCGATGGCCTTGGGATCATGGCCGTCAATTTCCTGCACATCCCAGTTATAGGCGCGGAAACGGGCCAGATTGTCATCGCTGAAGGAAACGCTGGTGGCGCCGTCGATGCTGATCTTGTTGTCGTCCCACAGCACGATCAGCTTGGACAGGGCCAGATGGCCGGCCAGCGACGCGGCTTCGTGGCTGATACCTTCCTGCAGGTCGCCGTCAGACGCGATGACATAGGTGAAATGGTTCACCAGATCGTCGCCAAAGCGGGAATGCAGGATGCGCTCGGCCATGGCCATGCCGACGGCGGTGGCAATACCCTGGCCCAGCGGGCCGGTGGTGGTCTCAATCCCGCCACCATAGCCATATTCCGGGTGGCCGGCGGTGCGCGAACCCATCTGGCGGAAGCGCTTCAGTTCCGACAGGGGGAAATCATCATAGCCCGTCAGGTGCAGCAGGCTGTAAAGCAGCATGGAACCATGGCCGGCGGACAGCACGAAACGGTCACGGTCAGCCCAGCTGGGGCGCTTCGGGTCAAACTTCAGGAACTTCGTAAACAGCACCGTCGCCACATCGGCCATGCCCATCGGCATACCGGGGTGCCCGGACTTGGCGGCTTCCACCGCGTCCATGGAAAGGGCGCGGATGGCGTTGGCAAGATCGGCGTGCGAGACGCCTTCGATCAGATCAGACGGTGCGGAAGACATTGCGCGAAGGGCCTTTCATGAGGGCGCCCGCCATGCGTTGGGCGGGCGCCGGCATTATCTTGAAGCGCGGACCAGCAACAAGCGGGCCCCACCACCCCGGTCCGGCGGTTGAAGCCCCTTTGGAACCGCGGCAAATTGCGGTAACGCTCCCCAAGGGTCAAGCCACAGCCAAGCATGGCCGCTGTTCAATAGGACATGGCGGGCGGTGGAATAACGACGATCTTTTGGCTATGCGACAGGGGCTGTTATTGACGGCAGCAGGCCGCCCCCCTATCGTTCGCCGCGGCGCCGCCGGAAATGTCGGTGCGGGTGTTGTGGGGCACCTCTCACCGTTCCCTCAGACCAGCTTGAGAGAGTTTTGCAATTGGATCGCCTGACCACCGCGTTGCAGCGCCTGGATATGGCCATCGGCCAACTGGACAAGGCCCTGACCAAACGGCTGGAACGGCTGGATAATAGCTCGTCTCTGGACAGCACCATGCTGGCCGAATGGACCCGGCTGGAAACCGAAAATGCCCGGCTGACGGAAGAGACCAGCCGCCTGACCCTGGAACGGGATCAGTCACAGCAAGCAGCGGCACGCCTGATCGACGAGAATGGCGAGCTGAAAGCGACAAGTGATCGGGTGGCCGGGGAGAAGGACCGGCTTCAGGTTCAGTGCTACCAGTTGGCGCAGTCGCTGGAGCAGACGCAGCAGGCGATGGGGCGGCTGACGGTAGAGCTTACCACGCTGAAGGTGGCCGCCGATGCTGTCACTGCGGAGAAGGACCAGCTTCAGCAACGGCATGACCAGCTGTCACTGGAACTGGCGCAGGCGCAGGAAGCTTTGGCGCCCCTGAAGGAAGAGAATAGCACGCTTAAGGCAGCCGCCGACCGGTTGGCCGGGGAGAAGGACGCGCTTCAGCAGCAGCATGGCAAGCTGCTGCAGGAATTGGCGCAGGCACAGGAAGCTGCGGCGCCCCTGAAGGAAGAGAATAGCACGCTGAAGGCGGCCGCCGACCGGCTGGCGGGGGAGAAGGACGCGCTTCAGCAGCAGCATGACAAGCTGCTGCGGGAGCTGGCGCAGGCGCGCGACGGGGAACGCAGGGCCCAGGATCAGGCGCGCGCCGTGCGGGCCCGGCTGGATGCTGCCATTAACGGCCTGCAGGGCGTGTTGGAGGAAGGTTGATATGCGGCGGGTCGATTTTACCCTGAATGGGCGCAGCCATTCGCTGAATTGCGAAGATGGGCAGGAAAAGCGGGTCGCTGATCTGGCCGCCTATATCGATACAAGGATGCGGGAGATCACGGGTGGTGCCGGCGGCAATGATGTACAGAATTTGCTGGTCACCTGCATGGTGTTGGCCGATGAGTTGCAGGAGGCGCGGGCTGAGGTGCAGCGGCGGGGGAATGTGGTGACCTTGCCGTCCCTGTCGCAGCCCGCGGCCCCCATTCCGGCCCCGGTTTCCCGTCCATCGGATGATGCTGTGGTGATTGCTGCCGTCGATGGTTTGGCAAAACGTATAGAAGACATTGCAGCGCGGCTCGAACGCACCTAGATTAGGTAACAGGAAGGCTGGCTGCCTGGTGCGTCAGGCTGCTTTATCCCCGGGGCCGATAATCATTACCTCTGGGGGCTGTCCCTGTCGGCACCGTGGTGCCGGTATATGGCTCCCACCTGCTTGAGCAGGTCACGAGGGATGGCTTACGCCAACGGCCAAGGTGGCCACCTTCCCCCCGATTCTGTCAAAACGGCCCCGGATATGGGGCCGTTTTGACATCCAGGCCAAGGCACGCCCATGTCCGACAGCGCCCATCCGGTGGACCCCCAGGCCCTTGCCGAGGAGGTGGAGGCCAGCGTCGCCGCCAAGCGGGAGGCAAGGCGCATCGCCCGCGCCACCCGTGCCGCCTGCCATACGGCTGGCGCCGACGCGGCCGAACAACTGGCCGGGCGGGTGCATGATCTGGTGGCGCAGCTTTCCCCCCATGGCCCCGCCATGGTGGCGGGCTATTGGCCCAAGGGGGATGAGCTGGATTTGCGCCCGACGCTGGAGATGCTGGCCCTGGCCGGGCATGGCGTCTGTTTGCCCGTCGTCTCTGGTGTGGCCTGGCCGCTGCTGTTCCGGCTCTGGCGGCCCGGCCATCCGCTGGTGCCGGGATCGTTCCGCATCATGGAACCCATGGCCGATGCACCGCTGGCCCAGCCTTCCATCGTGCTGGTGCCGCTGCTGGCCTTTGACAAGGATGGCTGGCGGTTGGGCTATGGCGGCGGTTTCTATGACCGCACGCTGGCCGTGCTGCGCGACAGTGCGCCGGTGGTTGCGGTGGGTATCGCCTATGCGGGGCAGGAAGTGCCCAGCGTGCCGCGCGACCCGTATGATCAGCAGCTGGACTGGCTGGTCACGGAAAAGGGGGTGAGCCGGTTCGCCCCCACCCAGTCATAAAAATACCGGCGGTACGAAAGGCACTGTTCTTATGCGTTTGATTTTCCTCGGCGATATCGTCGGCCGCAGCGGGCGGGAAGGGGTGCTGCGGCACCTGCCCACCCTGCGGGAGAAGCTGAAGCCCGATTTCATCGTGGTGAATGGCGAGAATGCCGCCGGTGGCTTTGGCATCACTGACAAGATCGCGCAGGAACTGTTCGCCGCCGGGGTGGATTGCGTGACCCTGGGCAACCATGCCTGGGATCAGAAGGAATTGCTGTCCCAGATCGACCGTATCCCCCAGCTTGTCCGCCCGATCAACTTCCCCGATGGCACGCCGGGGCGTGGCTATACGGTGCTGCCGGCCAAGAATGGCCGGCACAAGGTGATGGTGATCAATGCCATGGGCCGGGTCTTCATGGACCCGCTGGATGATCCGTTCCCGCCGGTGGAAAAGCTGCTGCGAATCCATCAACTGGGCGGTGCCCGCATGGGGCCGGCCGGGGTGGATGCCATCATCATGGATTTCCATGGCGAGGCCAGCTCGGAAAAGATGATCATGGGCCATGTGCTGGATGGCCGTACCAGTCTGGTGGTCGGCACCCATTGCCATGTGCCCACCGCCGACCTGCAGATCCTGAATGGCGGCACTGCCTATCAGACGGATGCCGGCATGTGCGGCGACTATGACACCGTCATCGGCATGAAAAAGGAAGCCGCCATCCACAAGATGCTGCGCAAGACCCCCGGCGAGCGTTATTCCCCCGGTGAGAATGACGCGACGGTGAGTGTCTGTGGCGTGTTTGTGGAGACCGACGACCGTACCGGTCTGGCCAAGCGGGCCGAACCGATCCGCATCGGCGGTCGGCTCGGCCAGTCCATGCCGGTTTTATAAGTTCCCTCAGCCCGTGGGCCGGCAATCGCCGGCCTTCCAGGGGCCAAGTCTATAACACCCGTGGCGCCCCCGGCAGGCGGCGCCATTCATCATCGGGCAGCAGGATGTCGATGCGGGCCTGCCCTTCCGCTGGCAGCAGCCCTTCCAGTGGAATGGCGAAACCACATTGGCCATCCCCATGGCCGGCGGCGGCAACATCCGGCCGGGGCAGGGTGGCCAGGGCTTCCATCCCCGTCGCATCATTCACCACCAGCCGCAGCCGCACCGGGCCACCGGCCGGATCATAGGCCCAGCCATGGGCATGGCCGTCCTGGATGCCGTCAAACCAACCCTGGATGCGGCCCGGTGCCCGGTAATGCAGCGGCAGCCCCTGAAAATCCATATAAAGCGGGCTTTCCGGGCCATCCCGAAAGGCCCGCCAGCGCCGCCGCACTTCATCGGCTGGCATATAGGGTGTCAGCTTGGCCAGGGCCATGACATCGGCCAGACGGTGCGGCCGTCCGGCCCAGCTTTCGCCACAGGGGGGCGGCAACTCGCCGGTCAATGCCGGCGCCAGCCGTTTCAGCAGGTTCAGCACGGCCCCCAGGGCCAGATCGGACAGGCTGCGATGGCCGATACCGGCAGGGATGGCGAAGCGTTCCACCGCCAGGATAGGCCCGGAATCGACGGGCAATTGCATCAGGTGCGCCGTGGCGCCGAAGCTGGCGGCCCCTTCGTAAAGGGCCAGATGCAGGGCACCGGAACCGGGATATTCCGGCGTTGCTGGATGCAGATTGACCGCACCGGCTCCACAGCGTACCAGCAGCGCCGCCGGCACCACCTGCCCGAAGCAGATGGCGATCAGCCGCACCCGCGGGCCTTCCCGCATCGTCAAGGCAGCATCCAGCCCGGCCAGATCATGCGCCAGGATAAGGGCGATATCCGGATTGGCCGCTGCCAGCAGTTGGGCGGCCGCCGTCGCCAGATGCGGCGGTGACAGCAGCACCAGCGCGTCCAGCGACGGGGAAGGGGCCGCCACCTCTGCCAGCAGCTCGTCCATCAAATAGCGCCCCGTTCCTGGGCGAAGCGCACGGCTTCCTCAGCGGCCTTGAACAGGGCTTTGGCCTTGTTCACCGTCTCCTGATATTCGGCCTCCGGATCGCTGTCGGCCACCACGCCGCCGCCGGCCTGCACATGCATCACCCCGTCCTTCAGCACGGCGGTGCGCAGCGCGATGCAGGTATCCATGCTGCCATTGGCGGCGAAATAGCCGATGCAGCCGCCATAGATGCCGCGCCGGGTCTTTTCCAGCTCGTCGATGATCTCCATCGCCCGCACCTTGGGTGCGCCCGACACGGTGCCCGCCGGGAAGCCCGCCACCAGCGCCTCGATCGGCGTGAATTTCGGGTTCAGCTTGCCTTCCACGTTGGAGACGATGTGCATGACGTGGGAGTAATATTCGATGGTGTATTTCTCCGTCACCGTCACGGTGCCGGTCTGCGCCACCCGGCCCACATCATTGCGGCCCAGATCCAGCAGCATCAGATGTTCGGCCAGTTCCTTGGGATCGGACAGCAGGTCGGCGGCCAGGGCCTTATCCTCCGCCGCATCCTTGCCACGCCGCCTTGTGCCGGCGATGGGGCGGATGGTGACGGTATCGTCCCGCAGCCGCACCAGGATTTCCGGGCTGGAACCCACCACCGACAGGTGCCCGAAATCCAGGAAGAACATGAAGGGCGACGGGTTCAGCCGGCGCAGCGCACGGTATAGCGCAAAGGGCGGTAGGGCGAAGGGCACGGAGAAACGCTGGCTGGGCACGACCTGGAAGATGTCGCCGGCGCGGATATATTCCTTCGCCTTCTCCACGATGCCGTAATATTCCTGCACCGCCGTGTTGGAGCTGGGGGCCGGCAGCGCCGTCACCTCCAATGTCGTTTCATGCGCGGCGGGAACCGGCCCTTCCAGATCGGCCACGGTTTCCGTCAGCAGGGTGCGGGCGGCGGCATAGGCATCGGCGGCGGACAGGCCGGCCACCGGCCGTACCGGTGTCACCACCGTCACCACATTCTCGATCCCGTCGAAGATGGCCATGACCGTCGGGCGGATCATGATGCTGTCTTCGACATTCAGCTCATTGGGGTTGCTGTCCGGCAGCCGTTCCATCAGCCGGACCATGTCATAGCCCAGATAGCCGAACAGCCCGGCCGACATGGGCGGCAATTCCGCCGGCAGGTCGATGCGTGATTCGTCCAGCAAGGCGGCCAGCACCTTCAGCGGGTCACCCTGGCAGGGGATGAAGCTGTTAGGATCGGCCGCTGCATTGCGGTTGATCTCCGACGCCGTACCCCGGCACCGCCAGATCAGATCCGGCTTCAGACCGATCAGGGAATAGCGGCCGCGCACCGACCCGCCCGTCACCGATTCCAGCAGGAAGCAGTTGGCGCGACCGCGCCCCAGCTTCAGCATGGCGGAGACAGGCGTGTCCAGGTCGCTGACCAGTCGCGTCCACAGAACCTGGGCCTGGCCGGATTCGTAGATACGGATAAAGGCGCTTTCGTCGGGGAAGGTGCGCACGGCCGCTTACTCCTGCGGGCGATACATGGTGTCGATGACCGACCGGTTGATGGTGACGCCGTAGCGCGCCCGCAGACCAGCCAGATATTGCAGCATCAGGTCCGAGGCCATGGCTTCCGCCATATTGCTGCTCAGCATGTTGATGGCTGTGGCAGCTTGCACCAGCGACGGATCGGCGGGGATGATTTCCACCAGCTTGGCCACCACCTGGCCGCTGCTGCTGGCCCCCACCGCAACCGTGTCAGGCTTGGCGGCGAACATCGGTTCAAACAGGCTGGCCGGCAGGGAGAGGTTGGGGCCACCGGCGCGGCGCATCGGTTCGCTGCGCTGGACCAGGGCACCGGTGATGCCGGCGGCGGCATCCTTGGGCGTAGCCCCGGCGCGCAGCTTCTCGGCCACTTCCTCGGCCTTCTTCTTGGCGGTGGCGGCCTTCTGCTCGGCCTGCCAATCGGCCAGAACCTGGCCCTTCACCTCGGCCAGCGGCTTCACGGCCGAGGGGGTGACGGCATCGACATGCACGACATAGAAGGCATCATTGCCGGCCTCCGCCACGCTGCCATTCTGGCCTTCGGGCAGGGAGAAGGCGTTGGTCAGAATGGCGTCCGCTGTCGGCAGACCGTCGGTCTTCACCACGCCCTTCTTGTCCTTGCCCTGGTTGTCCACGCCATCCAGCTTGATGGTGCGGCCACCGAACTCCTTCACGGCATCGGCCACCGGGGTGCCGTTGGCCAGTGCATCTTCCAGCTTGGTCGATGCCTCATAGAGCTTGTCGATGGATTTTTCCTGACGGACCTTGGCGGTCACCTCGTCCTTCACCTCAGCCAGGGTGCGGGTACCACCGGCCTTGATGGTGCTGACCAGGGCGACGTGGAAACCAAACGCGCTTTCCACCGGGCCGACGGGCTTGCCCTGTTCGGCGGTGAAGACCGGTTCGGCCAGTTCCGCCGGCAGGTCGGCCTTCAGCACATCCTCCAGCTTCACGGCTTCCTGCTTGGCATCCTTGGCCACCTGCTCCAGCGTCTTGCCGCCCTGAATGGCGGCCAGCGCCTTGTCGGCAGCGGCTTTGTCCGGGAAGACGATCTGGGTCAGGGTCCGGCGTTCAGCCGTCACATAGTCGGCCTGGTGGGCGTCGTAATATTCCTGGCGTTGTTCATCGCTGACCTGGATTTCCTTGGACAGGGCCGAGGCTTCGATCAGGCCGATGGTCAGGTCACGATATTCCGGTGCCGTGTACCGCACGGCCTTGTCCTGGTGGAACTGGGCCAGCACCGCCTCTTCCGGGGCGGGCGCGTCCGGCATGGCGGTGTTGGGGATGGTCACCAGATCGAAACGCCGGGCCTCCTCCCGATAGCGGAACAATTGTTCGGCCAGGGCGCGGGGCACGGTCGTGCCGGCGGTGATGGCGCCGGCAATGTCACCCTGCGCCAGATCGGCCCGCACCTGCTCGGCAAAGCCATGCTCGGTATAGCCATTCTGGGCCAGCAGGGCGCGCATCAGCGCCGGATCGAACTGGCCCAGCCCGTTCTTGAAGGCCGGCACCTTGGAAACCATGTCCACCACGGTCTGGTCGGCGATGCGGATGCCGGCATCCTCCGCCGCCTTCAGCAGCAGGGTGCGCTGGATCAGCTGTTCCAGGGCCCGATCCACCAGACCCAGCTGGCGGGCCTTGGCTTCATCGAAGTCCGGCCCCATCACCTGACGCAGGCGGTTGATCTCCGCCTTGAACTCGCGGTCCAGTTCCTGCGGCGTGATGTTGGTATCGCCCACCTTGGCGACACCGGTCTGCACGCCGCGCGTGATGTCGCCGATGCCCCAGACGGCAAAGCTGATGATCAGGACGACGAACAGGATCTTGACGACCCAGGAGCCGGCGGTGCTGCGGATGATCTGGAGCATGGAGGCTGACGCATGGTTTCCGTAAGGAGCGGTACGCAGGATCGCGCATCCGCCGCCCCGGCATGGCAGCCGGGGAGCGCGGCATCATAGGGAAGGGGCACGCCCGCGGCAAGCCTGGGGGGAAGATGGGAGGCGCCAACCAGGGTCGCATGGTGTTTCAGGCCATGGACTGGTAAACCGGACGTCACAAAACGGCAAAAGCCGATAAAGGGGCCGGTCTGCCCGGTCCCGATAATAAGTGAGGATCTTGAAATGACCGATCGTTATCTGATCGCCGGCAATTGGAAGATGCATTGCCGGCGGCAGGATGGCTCTGCCCTGGCCCAGGCCCTGGCGGAAAAGCTGGGTGCTGCCCCGCATCCGCGATTCGACCTGCTGCTCTGCCCGCCGGCCACGCTGGTGGAAACGGTGACCCGCAGCGTGGCGGGAAGTGCCGTTCTGGTGGGCGGGCAGGATTGCCATGCCGAGGCGCAGGGGGCCCATACCGGTGATATTGCTGCGGAAATGCTGGTCGATCTGGGCGCCCGTTTCGTGATTGTCGGCCATTCGGAGCGCCGGCAGAATCACGCGGAGAGTGATGCGCAGGTTCAGGCCAAGGCCGCCGCTTCCCTGCGCGCCGGCCTGACCGCCATTGTCTGTGTCGGGGAAACCGAGGCGGAACGTGATGCCGGGCAGGCGGAATCGGTGGTGGTGGCGCATGTGCGCGGCTCCATCCCCGCCGGTGCTACTGCTGATAATTTGGTGGTGGCCTATGAACCGCTTTGGGCCATCGGCACCGGCCGCACCCCGACAATTGCCGACATTGCAGCCATGCACGCCACCATCCGGCGCACCCTGACGGGGCTGGTGGAGCAGCCGGAGCGGGTGCGCATTCTCTATGGCGGCTCGGTCAAGGCCAGCAATGCCGCCGAAATCTTGGCCGTGGCCGATGTGGATGGCGCCCTGGTTGGCGGTGCCAGCCTGAGGGCGGATGAGTTCTGGTCCATTGCGCAATCCTGCCTGTGACACTTCGCTCTGGCATGTCGCGGCGTGAGCGGTTAAACAGGCGGCGAGTTTCATGACGTTGCAGCGCCGGCTGCTCCCCCCAGGGGGCGGCCGGCCGCTTCTATGGGTGCACGGTGCGCCTGCGGCATGGCAAAAATGTCTCTGGGGAATTGCGGATGCAAACGGTAGTCCTGGTGGTGCATCTGCTGATCACGGTCGCGTTGATCGGCGTTGTACTGGTGCAGAAGTCCGAGGGCGGTGGCCTGGGGATTGGGGGCGGCACGATGGGTGGTTTCATGACCGCCCGTGGCAGCGCCAATCTGCTGACCCGCACCACCGCCATTCTGGCGGCGGCCTTTTTCTGCACCAGCCTGATCCTGGCGATCATGGCCGGCACCAAGGGTGGCAGCAGCAGCATGTTCGATCGTCTGCCGGCGCCCGCCGCCGAGCAGCCGGCCAGCACTGCGCCCGCCGCTCCGGCGCAGCCCACGGTTCCCGTCGGCCAGTAAGGCCGGCGCCACCGGCGTGGCTTTAGCCTGACGGATAGGTGAAGAGGCGGCGGAAATGCCGCCTCTTTCCGTTAGGGCATGAATATGGTGGAGTACGGGGCATACGGCCCCGGATGATCAATTTATTGGGCCGTTCGGCCCGTTCCCGGATTGCGGATGGGCCATCAAGGCCCAGGACCATCGGCACGGACGTAAGGTTAGGGTTCCATGACGCGCTTCATCTTCATCACCGGCGGTGTGGTTTCGTCCCTTGGCAAGGGCTTGGCTTCCGCAGCACTCGGCGCGCTGCTGCAGGCGCGCGGCTACAAGGTCCGCCTGCGCAAGCTGGACCCGTACCTGAATGTCGATCCCGGCACCATGAGCCCCTATCAGCATGGCGAAGTGTTCGTCACCGATGACGGTGCCGAAACCGACCTGGATCTGGGCCATTATGAGCGCTTTACCGGCGTTCACGCCACCAAGTCCGACAATATCACCACCGGCCGCATCTATTCCAACGTGCTGGCCAAGGAACGCCGGGGAGACTATCTGGGCGCCACGGTGCAGGTGATCCCGCACATCACCGACGCCATCAAGGATTTCATCGCCGCCGATCTGGATGGTGAGGATTTCGTGCTGTGCGAGGTGGGTGGCACCGTCGGCGATATCGAATCGCTGCCCTTCCTGGAAGCCATCCGCCAGTTCGGCAATGATTACGGCCCGGAAAAGGTGCTGTTCTGCCATGTCACCCTGGTGCCGTACATTCCGGCGGCGGGTGAGCTGAAGACCAAGCCGACCCAGCATTCCGTGAAGGAGCTGCTGTCTGTCGGTATTCAGCCGCAGATGCTGCTCTGCCGTGCCGACCGCGACATTCCGGAGAATGAGCGGCGCAAGATCGCCCAGTTCTGCAACATCCAGAAAGAGCGCGTCATCGCAGCATTGGATGTGGACAATATCTATCAGGTGCCGATCTCCTATCACGAACAGGGGTTCGACAATCAGGTGCTGAAATATTTCGGTATGCCCTGCGAGGGCACGCCGGACCTGTCGCGTTGGGAAGAGATTGTCCGCCGGGTGCGCAACCCGGAAGGCACCGTCACCATCGCCGTGGTGGGCAAATATACCAGCCTGCTGGATGCCTATAAGTCGCTGGGCGAGGCGCTGACCCATGGCGGCATCGCCAACCATGTGAAGGTCAAGCTGGACTGGATCGACGCTGAAATCTTTGAAAGCGGCGATGCCATTCAGCGGCTGGAACATGTGCATGGCATTCTGGTCCCCGGTGGTTTTGGGGAACGCGGGACGGAAGGCAAGATCCGCGCGGCCCAGTTCGCCCGCGAGCATAATATCCCCTATTTCGGCATCTGCTTCGGGATGCAGATGGCGGTGATCGAGGCGGCGCGCCACATGGCGGGCCTGCCCCATGCCGGCTCCACCGAATTCGGCAAGCCCGACCCGGCCGTTGTTGGCCTGATGACGGAATGGGTACAGGGCAACCAGTTGGTCAAGCGCCAGGAAGGCGGCGATCTGGGCGGCACCATGCGTCTGGGCAGCTATAACTGCCACCTGACCGCCGGTTCCAAGGTGCGCGAAATCTATGGTAGCGACGATATCATCGAGCGCCATCGCCACCGCTATGAAGTGAACATCAATTTCCGTGAGCAGTTGGAGAAGTCGGGCCTGACCTTCTCCGGCCTGTCGCCGGATGGCATTCTGCCGGAGATCGTGGAGCTGCCGAATCACCCCTGGTATATCGGCGTGCAGTTCCACCCGGAACTGAAGTCCAAGCCGTTCGACCCGCATCCGCTGTTCACCAGCTTCATCGCGGCCGCCATCGCACAGAGCCGGCTGGTTTGATCCTGTTGCGTTGATACAGAACAGACAGCCGGGGAGGGGGAGACCTTTCCCCGGCTGTCTGGTTTTCAGACCCCTGGCTTCCCATATCGGGTTCAAAGGAGATTTCCATGAACCGCACCGTCAAAGTTGGCCCGCTTTCCATCGCCAATGACAAGCCCTTCGTGCTGATCGCCGGCCCTTGCCAGCTTGAATCGCGCGACCATGCCATGACCATGGCGGCGGCACTGGCGGAACTGACGGGCAAGCTGGGGATTGGGCTGATCTATAAGACCAGCTTCGACAAGGCCAACCGCACCTCCGTTTCTGCCCAGCGCGGCTTGGGCATGGACAAGTCCCTGCCGATCCTGGCGGAAATCCGGGAGAAATTCGGCTGCCCGGTGCTGACCGATATTCACAGCGCCGATCAATGCGCCCCGGTGGCGGAAGCTGTCGATGTGCTGCAGATCCCGGCCTTCCTTTGCCGCCAGACCGACCTGCTGCTGGCGGCCGGTGAAACGGGCAAGCCGATCAATGTGAAGAAGGGCCAGTTCTTGGCGCCGTGGGACATGAAGAATGTCGCCGCCAAGATCGCCTCGACCGGCAACCATAATGTGCTGCTGTGCGAGCGTGGGGCGAGCTTCGGCTATAACACCCTGGTCAGCGACATGCGCTCCCTGCCGATCATGGCGCAGACGGGTTATCCGGTCGTGTTCGACGCCACCCATTCCGTCCAGCAGCCGGGCGGGCAGGGCACCAGCAGCGGCGGCCAGCGGGAATTTGTGCCGGTGCTGGCGCGTGCCGCCATCGCCATCGGTGTTGCGGCCGTGTTCATGGAAACCCACGAGAACCCCGATGGCGCCCCCAGCGACGGCCCCAACATGGTGCCGCTGGACCAGATGGAAGGCGTGCTGTCCACGCTGCTGGCGTTTGACCGGATCGCCAAGGCGAACCCGGTTCACATCTGATTTCTGCCGCGTGCTGCAAATGTGACCTTCCGCTGCTTTGACAAAGCCGCAGCACTGGCCTTAACCATGGGCCGAAAATAAAAGGTCCGGGCGCATGACCCGGCCTGTGGTTTGAGGAACCCAGCACCCATGTCCATATCGTCTCCGGGCCGCCGCTCACCACAGCGGGGTGGCCCGGTTTCCCGTTTCGTCGGCCGTGTGGCCCTGCGTCTGCTGGGCTGGCGGGTGAGCGGGGCTTTTCCCGACCTGGAAAAGTTCGTCACCATCGGGGCGCCCCACAGCTCCAATTATGATTTCATCATCGCCATGGCCACCATCCTGGCCATTGATCTGCGCATTCATATCCTGGGCAAGCACACCCTGTTTCGCGGACCGTTGGGACCGATCATGCGCTGGTGCGATGTGCTGCCGGTTGACCGGCGCGCGGCGGGTGGCGTGGTGGGTGAATGCGTGGCGGCGATCAAGGCGGCTGACCGCATGGTGGTCGGTGTCGCACCGGAAGGGACAAGGATGCCCAAAGAGGGCGCAGGGTGGAAGACGGGCTTCTGGCATATTGCGCGGCAGGCCGGCGTTCCGATCATACCTGTCGCGCTGGATTATGCGACGCGCACGATCCGTATCGGTGATGCGGTGGAGACGACGCCCAGCATGGAGGCGGATTTTACCAAGCTTTCCGCCTTCTATGGCGGGGTAAAGGGTGCGCGCCGGCAATTGCCGCCGACCATCCGGGTGGGCAAGGACAGGGCGACACAAAAGCCGGCCCCCTGAAAGCGTCGCTTGTCTGCGGATGGCTTCTGGCGGTATCCCCTTGACCCTGTAAGCACCCTTCACGGGTGCAAGGCATTTCTGCCCACGGAAGAGAGAGGCACCATGTCCGCCATCATCGACATTCACGCGCGCGAAATCCTGGACAGCCGCGGCAACCCGACCATCGAGGTCGAGGTTCGGCTGGAGTCGGGGGCCTTTGGGCGCGCCGCCGTGCCGTCGGGCGCCTCCACCGGCGCGCATGAGGCGGTGGAACTGCGCGACGGCGACAAGTCGCGCTATCTGGGCAAGGGCGTGCAGCGCGCCGTCGAATCCGTGAATGGCGAGATTTTCGACACGCTGGCAGGATTGGAATCGACCGATCAGGTTGCCATCGATCAGGCGATGATCGATCTGGACGGCACGCCGAACAAGGCCCGCCTGGGTGCGAACGCCATTCTGGGCGTGTCGCTGGCCGTGGCCAAGGCCTCGGCGGATGAGCTGGACCTGCCGCTGTACCGCTATGTCGGTGGCGCCAATGCCCGCATCCTGCCGGTGCCGATGATGAACATCATCAATGGCGGCGCCCATGCCGACAACCCGATCGACATTCAGGAATTCATGATCATGCCGGTGGGCGCCGAAACGGTCGCCGACGGCATCCGCGTGGGCGCGGAAATCTTCCACGCGTTGAAGAAGAAGCTGAAGGCCGCTGGCCACAACACCGCCGTGGGTGACGAAGGCGGCTTCGCCCCCAACCTGTCGTCGGCCACCGAAGCGCTGGACTTCATCGTCGCCGCCATCGCCGATGCTGGCTACAAGGCCGGTGAGAATGTGCTGCTGGCGCTGGACGCGGCCTCGACCGAGTTCTTCAAGAACGGCAAGTATGAGCTGGAAGGCGAGGGCAAGAGCCTGACCCCGGCGGAAATGGTTGCCTATTGGGCCGATCTGGTCGCCAAGTACCCGATCGTTTCCATCGAAGACGGCATGGCCGAAGATGATTGGGATGGCTGGAAGCTGCTGACCGACACCATCGGTTCCAAGGTGCAACTGGTCGGCGACGATCTGTTCGTCACCAACCCGGCCCGCCTGAGCGATGGCATCAAGAAGGGCGTGGGCAATTCCATCCTGGTGAAGGTCAACCAGATCGGCACCCTGACGGAAACCCTGGAAGCCGTGCGCATCGCCCAGAATGCCGGTTACACCGCCGTTCTGTCGCACCGTTCCGGTGAAACCGAAGACAGCACCATCGCCGATCTGGCCGTGGCCACCAATTGCGGTCAGATCAAGACCGGCTCCCTGTCCCGGTCGGACCGGATTGCCAAGTACAACCAGCTGATCCGCATCGAGGAAGGCCTGGGCGGCGCTGCCGTTTATCCCGGCCGCGATGCGCTGAAGCGCGGCTGATTTATTTTTTCCCGCACCGATTTTTGTGTGCGGTTGGTGATATGATTGGGGCGGTCCTTGGCGGGACCGCCCTTTTCTTTGGGTGCGAAAAATGGGCAACATCAATTCCGCTTATACCAAGTTGCGATGACCAGAAGGTATCGCAACTTGGTACGGCGGCGACCGCCGCCGCGCGGCACGTGCCGCGTGAAGCCAAGCCGTTGGCATGTTGGCGCCGGCGTTTGAGGGCCATGATCAGAACCGATCGGTTCTGATCATGGCAACTGAGCATATGTCACGAAATTCCATTTGACCCTTTGTTCAGCCCTGTGATTCCATCTCCGCCATGTCGATGCTCTACACCCTTCGCCAAGCTGCCTTCCGTGCCCTTCGCCAGATCGTGGGGCCGCTGATTGGCGTCTGCGTTGTCGGCTATTTCGCCTATCACACGGTGCATGGTGATCGCGGGCTGGTGGCGCTGACGCGCCTGCAGGATCAGGTCGCCGAAGCCAGCGCCACCCTGGCGCAGGTGAGTGCGGAGAAACAGGAGATGGAGCGCCGCGCCGACATGCTGCGCCGGGACAACCTGGACCCTGATCTGCTGGAAGAACGGGCGCGTGCCGTACTCAACTATTCCCACCCGGATGAGTTGATCATCCTGCTTCCGCGACGTGCTGCCACGCAATCTACGCAGGGCACGCCGGAACCGGCCCGTTCCACCCCCGACCAAGGTCGGTAAGTGGCTGATATCAGGCGAATTAGCCTGATTTAGGTTAAGGGTAAATTTCTCAAATAAAACAGTATATTGCAGCGCACACGTGCTTGCTATCAGCGGCGATGGGGGTTACCTGTTGTTTCGCAGACGCAATGCGAATGGCGTATTGCGCCCCATCTCATTTTTGGGAGGAGCCAGTGGCAGTCACGAAGCGCCGCACCACCCGTTCAGCGGCCCCCGAAGCCCCGACCCTGCCGAGCAAGGAAGATCTTGTTCGCTACTACCGCGAAATGCTGCTGATCCGCCGTTTCGAAGAAAAGGCGGGCCAGCTTTACGGCATGGGCCTGATCGGTGGTTTCTGCCACCTGTATATCGGCCAGGAAGCGGTTGTTGTCGGTATCCAGTCCTGCATGACCCCCGCCGACAGCGTCATCACCAGCTATCGTGACCATGGCCATATGCTGGCCTGCGGCATGGAGAGCAAGGGCGTGATGGCGGAGCTGACCGGCCGCGCCGGTGGCTACTCCAAGGGCAAGGGCGGCTCCATGCACATGTTCAGCCGTGAGAAGAAATTCTACGGCGGTCATGGCATCGTTGCCGCACAGGTGCCAATCGGCGCCGGCCTGGGCTTTGCCCACAAGTATCTCAACGATGGCGGCTTCAACGCCTGCTATATGGGCGACGGTGCTATCAACCAGGGCCAGGTCTATGAGACCTTCAACATGGCCGCCCTGTGGAAGCTGCCGACCCTGTTCGTGATCGAGAACAACAAATACGCCATGGGCACCGCCCAGGCCCGCGCTTCGGCCGGTGAGTTGTTTGAGCGCGGCAGCGCCTATGGCATTCCGGGCAAGCAGGTTAACGGCATGGATGTGCTGGAAGTCCGCGCCGCCGCCCATGAAGCCATTGAATATATCCGTGCCGGTAACGGCCCGGTGATCCTGGAAATGCAGACCTACCGCTATCGCGGCCATTCCATGTCCGATCCGGCCAAGTACCGGACGAAGGAAGAGGTCAACAAGATGCGGTCGGAAAGCGATCCGATCGACAACCTCAAGAAGCTGCTGCTCGAAAAGGGCTATGCCGATGAGGAGAGCTTGAAGATCGTCGATCGTGAGGTGAAGGATATCGTCACCGAGGCGGCCGATTTCGCCACCACCAGCCCCGAGCCCGATCCGTCCGAACTGTGGACGGATGTTCTCGTGGAAGCCTGAAATCTGCCGTCACCGGAGGATAGAATATGCCCGTACAGGTCCTGATGCCGGCCCTGTCGCCGACCATGACGGAAGGCAAGCTGGCCAAGTGGTTGAAGAAGGAAGGCGACACCGTGAAGAGCGGTGACGTTCTGGCCGAGATTGAAACCGACAAGGCAACCATGGAAGTGGAAGCCGTCGATGAAGGCACGCTGCTGAAGATCCTGGTGCCGGAAGGCACCGAGAATGTCGCCGTGAACACCCCCATCGCCAGCATCGGCGAAGAGGGTGAGAGCGCGGATGCCGCGCCCGCCCCGGCCCCCGTCGCGGCCAAGCCCGCCGAAGCGGCTGCCCCGGCTCCCGCCGCCGCACCCGCCCCGGTGCCGGCCCAGGCCAAGAGCCCGGCCAGCGACGAGGATCGGTTCTTCAAGGAGGTCAAGACCCAGACCGTCCGCGAAGCCCTGCGCGACGCCATGGCCGAAGAAATGCGCCGTGACGAAACCGTGCTGCTGATGGGTGAAGAGGTTGCCGAATACCAGGGCGCCTACAAGATCTCCCAGGGCCTGCTGCAGGAATTCGGCGCCAAGCGCGTGATCGATACCCCGATCACCGAGCATGGTTTTGCCGGTCTGGCCGTCGGTGCCGCTTTCGGCGGTCTGCGCCCGATCGTGGAGTTCATGACCATGAACTTCTCGATGCAGGCCATCGACCACATCATCAACTCTGCCGCCAAGACGCTGTACATGTCCGGCGGTCAGATGGGCTGCCCCATCGTGTTCCGCGGCCCCAACGGTGCCGCTGCCCGCGTGGGTGCCCAGCACAGCCAGTGCTATGCCTCCTGGTATGCGCATGTGCCGGGCCTGAAGGTTCTGGCGCCCTACAGCGCCGCTGATGCCAAGGGTCTGCTGCGCGCCGCCATCCGTGACCCGAACCCGGTCGTGTTCCTCGAGAACGAGATCATGTACGGGCACAGCTTCGACGTGCCGACCGACCCGGACTTCATCCTGCCCATCGGCAAGGCGAAGATCGAACGCGCCGGCACCGACGTGACCATCGTTGCCTACTCCATCTGCGTCGGCCATGCCCTGGCCGCGGCGGAGAAGCTGGCGGCGGAAGGGATCAGCGCGGAGGTGATCAACCTGCGCTCCATCCGTCCGCTGGACGTGGACACGATTGTCGAGAGCGTGAAGAAGACCAACCGTCTGGTTTCGGTCGAGGAAAGCTGGCCGTTCGCCGGCATCGGTTCCGAAATGGCCGCAATCATGATGGAACACGCCTTCGATTATCTGGATGCGCCGGTGGTCCGCGTTTGCGCCAAGGATGTGCCGCTGCCCTATGCGGCAAACCTGGAGAAGCTGGCCCTGCCGCAGCCCGACGATGTCGTGGCCGCCGTCAAGTCCGTCACCTACCGCAAATAAGGCAGAGGGAGGCTTTAAGATGCCCGTTGATATCCTGATGCCCGCGCTCTCGCCGACCATGACGGAAGGCAAGCTGGCGAAGTGGGTGAAAAAGGAAGGCGATAAGGTCAAGTCCGGCGACGTGCTGGCCGAAATCGAAACCGACAAGGCCACCATGGAAGTGGAGGCCGTGGACGAGGGCACGCTGGGCAAGATCCTGGTGGCCGAGGGGACCGAGGGCGTGGCGGTGAATACCCGCATCGCCATCATCCTGGAAGATGGGGAAGATGCATCCGCCCTGTCCGCCGCCCCCAAGGCCGCCGCTGCACCGGCTGCTGCTGCGGCTCCCGCTGCTGCTGCCCCGGTTGCGGCCGCCGCCGCCCCGGCAGCCCCGGCTGCTGCGGCCTCTGGTGATCGCGTGTTCGCCAGCCCGCTGGCCCGCCGTCTGGCGTCCCAGGGTGGTCTGGACCTGAAGGCCGTAGCTGGTACCGGCCCGCATGGTCGTATCGTCAAGGCCGATGTGGAAGCAGCCTTGAAGGGTGGTGCGCCCAAGGCCGCTGCGGCACCCGCCGCCGCTGCCCCGGTCGCCGCCGCCCCGGCGGCAGCCCCGGCCCCCGTGGCCGCTGCACCGAAGGGTGTGGATGCCAAGGCGTTGGCCGACAAGCTGGGCATGAAGTACAAGGTTCTGCCCAACAGCGGGATGCGCAAGACCATCGCCAAGCGCCTGACCGAAGCCTGGCAGACCATCCCGCACTTTGGCCTGGCTGTTGATTGCGAGATCGACAACCTGCTGAAGCTGCGCGCCGAACTGAACGCGAAGTCGGGGGAGAAGATCTCCGTCAACGATTTCGTGGTCAAGGCGGTGGCCATTGCGCTGGCCAAGTACCCGGCGGCCAATGTGTCCTGGCACGAGGATGGCATTCTTCAGTATGAGAATGTCGATGTCTCCGTCGCCGTTTCCACCGATGGCGGTCTGATCACCCCCATCGTGAAGAACGCCGACCGCAAGGGCCTGGCCACCATCTCCGCCGAGGTCAAGGAACTGGCGAAGAAGGCCAAGGAAGGCAAGCTGAAGCCGGAAGAATTCCAGGGCGGCACGTTCAGCGTGTCCAACCTGGGCATGTTCGGCATCAAGAGCTTCACCTCCATCATCAACCCGCCGCAGAGCTGCATTCTGTCAGTCGGTGCGGGTGAGAAGCGCCCGGTGGTCAAGGGCGACGCGCTGGCGATTGCCACCGTCATGTCCCTGACCCTGACGGTTGACCATCGTTCGGTCGATGGTGCCGTGGGTGCGGAGTTCCTGAAGCTGCTGAAGGGCCTGATCGAAGACCCGATCACCCTGATGCTGTGATGTGGATGGGGTGGGGGCCGATGGCTCCTACCCTATTCCTGCTTCTCTCTACCGTCATCCCGGCGAAGGCCGGGATCCAGGGGCCAAGAGCACCACGGTAGGGTTTTTCCGATCAAAGCTGCTGAAACGTTGGGCTTGTGGCCCCTGGATCCCGGCCTTCGCCGGGATGACGGAGGTGGGGTGGGTGATGGTTGAGGCCTGACGCCTCCTGTTGCCGATCTCAGCGCCCTGACACGAAGGACCAAGATCATGGCCGAGAATTTCGACCTCATCGTCATCGGTGCCGGCCCCGGCGGCTATGTTGCCGCCATCCGCGCCGCCCAGTTGGGCATGAAGACCGCCGTGGTGGAGCGTGAGCATCTGGGCGGCATCTGCCTGAACTGGGGCTGCATCCCGACCAAGGCGCTGCTGCGCTCTGCGGAGATCGCGCATTACATCCAGCATTCCCAGGCTTACGGCATCAAGGTCGAAGGCAAGGTAACGCTGGATGTGGAAGCCATCGTCAAGCGCTCCCGTGGCGTGGCCAACCAGCTCTCCGCCGGCGTCAAGGGCCTGCTGAAGAAGAACAAAGTCACCGTGCTGGACGGCTCGGCCAAGCTGCTGGGCAAGGGCAAGATCGCCGTCACCGCCAAGGATGGCAAGGTGACGGATGCCGAGGCCAAGCACATCATCATCGCCACGGGCGCCCGCGCCCGCGTGCTGCCGGGCCTGGAGCCCGATGGCAAGCTGGTCTGGACCTATAAGGAAGCCATGGTGCCGACCGCCACGCCGAAATCGATGCTTGTCATCGGCACCGGTGCCATCGGCGTGGAATTTGCCTGCTTCTACAAGGCCATGGGCGTTGATGTGACCCTGGTGGAGGTGCTGGACCGCATCCTGCCGGTGGAAGACGAGGAAATCAGCGGGCTGGCCGCCAAGGCCTTCACCAAGCAGGGCATCAAGATCAAGACCGGTGCCAAGGTGGTGAAGCTGGACCGCCATGCCGACAGCGTGACGGCCCATATCGATGTTGCCGGCAAGGTGGAAACGGTCACGGTTGACCGCATCATCTCCGCCGTTGGTATCGTCGCCAATACCGAAGGGCTGGGCCTGGAAAACACCAAGGTCAAGCTGGACCGCGGCCACATCGTCAATGACGGCTATGGCCGCACGGACGAACCCGGTGTTTATGCCATCGGTGACGTGGCCGGTGCCCCCTGGCTGGCGCACAAGGCCAGCCATGAAGGTATCATCTGCGTGGAGAAGATTGCCGGCCTGCCGCATGTTCACACGATGGACAAGACCAACATCCCCGGCTGCACCTATTCCTTCCCGCAGGTCGCCTCTGTCGGCTTGACAGAAGCCAAGGCCAAGGCCGCCGGGCATGAGGTGAAGGTCGGGCGCTTCCCGTTCATCGGCAATGGCAAGGCCATCGCGCTGGGTGAGCCGGAAGGTCTGGTCAAGACCGTGTTCGACGCCAAGACCGGGGAACTGCTGGGTGCCCATATGATCGGTGCGGAAGTGACCGAGCTGATCCAGGGCTACACCATCGGCAAGACGGCGGAACTGACGGAAGCCGAGTTCATGCACACCGTCTTCCCGCATCCGACGCTGTCGGAAATGATGCACGAGTCGGTGCTGGCCGCTTATGGTCGCGCCATCCATTACTGATCGGCGCGTGTGGTTTTGATGTTGAAAGGGCGGCCCCGGTGGCCGCCCTTTTTTCTGTTCATCTTTGATTGCTGAATCTCAGTCATATTTTGAAAAATATTGAGGCTTATCCCCATGGCTCAGGTAACCCCCATGCGTATGTTCTTGGGATGCCCTTCTTATCAAGGTGGCGGTCCAGCACTGCGCAAAGCAGCAATTACGCCGAGAATGCGCTCCCGGTTGAATTGGTCTTCTGAGCCAAGGCCCATGTGTTCGGTCTCAGCCCACTTGAAGTAGGCGACCAACTCATCATCGCTCGCGTTTTCTCGGAGCATGGCGGCAACTGTGCCAAGGTACCCGTCATATTCGTCGTCCGGGCATCCGCCAATGGGGTCCCAGTCTCGGTTCAAGATGTCTCTGAGGCGATTACGCCAAACGCGTGAGCCTTCCTTGTCGATCTCTGGCATTAGCCCTCTCTTTTTTGTAAAGTGCCTTTGGGATCAAAAGCTCTCAATCCCGCACCGGGCTTGTCGCGGCGCTTGCCGTCGTGCTGATCGCTGTAGCGGCCACATCAACGGTGGTTCCAACGACGGAGCCCGTTACAGAAGCTGCGGTGCTGACAACCGAGCAGGCGGAGAGCAAAAGCACTCCCCCCGCAGCTAACACAGCGATGCCAAAATTACGCATGGCGAACAACCTTTTAAGGTCAAGAAATAGCGATTGAATATGATACGCTTTTCACGGGAAAAGTCTTCCCCCATTCCATGGCGCCGTCATTTTCCCCTATCCGTGGCGTGCCTTGATCGCTTTGGTCTGCTATGACGTTGGGGCGCAAGGCTGTGAGCCACTATCATCCGGGCCGCCATGAAGTTTTCCATGCGTCATGCCTTTATCGCTTGTCTTTGGCTTGCCGCCGCCATTCTTTCCACGGTTTCGCTTCCGCTCTGGGGAGAATCCTCGGTTGCCGGTCTAGCGACGCTGGAACATCTGCGCATTGGATATCTCTGGTTGGCTGCCGGTATCCTCACCGTCGGTCTTGTGTTCCGCCGCCGTCTGCTGGCCCTGTTGGCTGGACTGATCTTGGCCCTGAACCTGTTCTATGTGCTGCCGAGCCTTTATGAAGATGGTGGTGCACCATCCGGTAAGACGCGTTTCACTTTGCTGCACGCGAATCTCTGGCACCTCAACCCAACGCCCGAGGCCATCGCGGCGATGCTGAACAGGGAGGCACCGGATCTCGTCAGTATCGTTGAGCTTACCGATCCCGAGGCGCAACGCTGGCAAGGTCGCTTGGGGGGATTTTGGCCTCACCGGGTTTATTGCGAGAATGCGGGGTGTGGCAACATGGTGCTGTCTCGCTGGCCGGCAACGTTGTTGGAAGCCCGCAGTGGCTGGCATGATGGTCCGCCATTTCCCAATGTTCTGGCTGCGCGCATTGAACACCCTGAAGGGGCGTTTACGATTGTGGTCGTTCATTTCAGCCGTCCCGTGGAACCGGAAACCCAACGGGCACAGGCAATTTGGCTGGCACGCTGGCTGCCGACCCTGCCTCAGCCAGTGGTGGTGGCAGGCGACTTTAATGCCGCCCCGTGGTCAAGCACGATCAAGCTTGTAAGCGAGAGTGGCTATACCCGCATCGCCCATACGGGCCCCACATGGCCCTCCGGTCCGTTGATTTTTACCGGTATCCCCATTGACCATATATTAGGCGGCACTGGTGTGTCGGCCGTCAATGTCCGCCGTTTGCCGCCCTTCGGATCCGACCATCTGGCGTTGCTGGCGCAGATCGCCCTGACGCCACAAGCCATTGGCCCTGCAAAGCCTGCGGGGGAGGGTGGCGGCACAGCGGCCTTGGTTCCCACGCCCTGACATCTTATCTTGGAGGCCAAGGCAATTCCCAAGGTCAGGGCCATGACGATCGAAGAACCCCGCGTCCGCCACCCCGAAAAGGCGCACCGTCCGGATAACCCGATCCTGCGCAAGCCGGAATGGCTGCGCGTGAAGGCGCCGACCAGCCGCGAATATGCCGAAACCCGCGACCTGATGCGCGGGTTAAAGCTGCATACCGTGTGCGAGGAGGCGGCCTGCCCCAATATTGGGGAGTGCTGGAAGAAGAAGCACGCCACCTTCATGATTCTAGGTGCCATCTGCACCCGCGCCTGCGCCTTCTGCAATGTCGCCACCGGCAAGCCGCTGGCCCTTGACCCGCATGAGCCGGAGAAGGTGGCCGAAGCCGTGGGCGGGCTGGACCTGGAACATGTCGTCATCACCTCGGTCGATCGTGACGATCTGCCCGATGGCGGTGCCGACCATTTCGCCCGCACCATCCGCGCCATCCGCCAGACCGCGCCCAAGACCACCATTGAAATCCTGACGCCGGATTTCATGCGCAAGCCGGGCGCGGTGGAGCTGGTGGCCGAGGCGCGGCCGGACGTGTTCAACCATAATCTCGAAACCGTGCCGCGCCTGTACCCGACCATCCGGCCGGGGGCGCGCTACTTTACCTCGCTGGCCCTGTTGCAGCGGGTGAAGGAGGTTGATCCCTCCATCTTCACCAAGTCCGGCATCATGGTCGGTCTGGGGGAGACGAAGGAGGAGGTGGGGCAGGTGATGGACGATCTGCGCGCCGCCGACGTGGATTTCCTGACCATCGGCCAATATCTGGCGCCGACGCCCAAACATGCGGCGGTGGATCGCTTTGTCACGCCGGAAGAGTTCGCATCCTATGAAACCATTGCCCGCGGCAAGGGTTTCCTGATGGTGTCATCCAGCCCGCTGACCCGCAGCTCCTACCATGCCGGGGATGATTTCCGGAAATTGCGGGCCGCGCGGGAAGCCAAGCTGGCAGCGCAAGCGCCCGCCATCAATATTGTTGCCCTGGCAACCGGTCAGGCGTCGCTGTAAGGCGGGATCGAACGGAGCGCCAGAGAGATGCCGACCCATGCCGAGCGGCGTGTACTGCCCTACACGCCGCAGCAGCTCTATGATCTTGTCGCTGACGTGGAGCGTTATCCGGAATTTCTGCCCTGGGCCGTGGCCTGCCGCATCCGCAAGCGGCAGGAACGGCTGATCTGGGCCGATCTGGTGATCGGTTTCAAGCTGATCCGGGAAAAATTCACCAGCAAGGTGACGCTGGACCCGGACAAGCTGTCCATCCATGTCGAATATGTTGAGGGACCGTTCCACCACCTCAATAATCACTGGGTGTTCGAACCGCACGAACTGGGCTGCGTCGTTGATTTTTATGTGGATTTCGAATTCCGCAACAAGATGCTGCAGACCATCATCGGCGCCCTGTTCAATGAGGCGGTGAAGCGTATGGTCGCGGCGTTTGAGACACGGGCCAAACAGCTTTACAGCTGAGAAAGGGCGCAACATGCCGGATTTCGATGCCGAATTCCGTGACCGGTTCCGCCAGCTTTTGCGCTGGCGCCGCGATGTGCGCCATTTCAAGAATGACCCGCTGCCCGATGGATTGCTGGAACAGCTGCTGGCCGATGCCTGCCTGGCCCCCAGCGTCGGCCTGTCGGAGCCTTGGCGTTTTGTCATCGTGGAAGATGCGGCCCGGCGGCAGGCGGTGATTGATGATTTCCGCCATGCCAATGCCGACGCCCTGGCCGCACAGGCGCAGGGCGGGCGCGGGTCTGATTATGCAAGGCTGAAACTGGCGGGTCTGGTGGAGGCGCCGGTGCATCTGGCCGTGTTCGCCGAAACCGACCCCGAGCAGGGTCACGGGCTGGGTCGGCGTACCATGCCGGAAACCGTGCTGTATTCCGCCGCCATGTCCATCTTCACCCTGTGGCTGTCAGCCCGCGCCCATGGGGTGGGGCTGGGCTGGGTCTCCATCCTGGACCCCGACACCGTGACGGCACTGCTGGATGTGCCGGCGGGCTGGCGGCTGGTCGGCTATCTCTGCCTGGGCTATCCGGCGACGGAGGAGGGGCGGCCGGAACTGGAGCGGGAAGGCTGGGAGCACCGCCGCCCGCCGGAAGCACACTGGCTGCGGCGGTAACAGTGCCCTAGGCTTTCGGCAGGCTCTGCAAGGAGAGCAGGGCCTCCGCCACCCCGGCCGGCTGGGGACGGGAGAAATAGAAGCCCTGGCCATACCGGCATTCCAGGCCGCGCAGGAACTGTACCTCCGCCGCCGTTTCAATCCCTTCGGCCACCACATCCATATCCAGGCTTTTGGCCAGCAGCAGGATGATGCGGGAAATCTCTTCCCGCCGATCATTCTCCCCCGTGCCATGCACGAAGGCGCGGTCGATTTTCAAGGTGCCGACCGGATAACGGTGCAGATAGGAGAGGCTGGAATAGCCGGTGCCGAAATCATCCAGCGACAGGCCGACCCCCAGATCGCGGATTTGCTGCATCAGCACCACCACGCGCCCCGGATCATCCATCAGCAGGCTTTCGGTAATCTCCAGCTTCAAGGTTTCCGGCGCGATACCGGACGCGGCCAGGGCAGCATGGACATGGCCGACAATGTCATCATCCAGCATCTGCCGGCCGGAGACATTGACGCTCATGAACAGGCCGCTGCCATGCGCCTTCTGCCAGCGCGCCAGCTGTTGCGTCGCTTCCCCCAAGGCCCAGCGGCCGATTTGCAGGATCAGGCCGGTATCTTCGGCCAGCGGGACAAATTCGGAAGGCGCGATCATGCCGCGCTCCGGATGGTTCCAGCGGATCAGCGCTTCGAATCCGGCGATGCTGCCATCGGACAGGCGGACGATGGGCTGGTAATGCAGGGCCAGCTGCTGCAGATCGGCCGCCTGCCGCAAGTCCGTTTCCGTGCGCAGGCGGGACATGGCACGGTCACGCAGCGCCTCGTCAAACATTTCCACCCGGTTGCGGCCATCGCCCTTGGCGCGGAACATGGCCAGGCTGGCATCGCGCAGCATGTCGGCCGCCTGGGTATAGCCGGTGTGTGACATGGCGATGCCGCCCGATACCGTCAGCACCACCCGTTCGCCGCTGGTCAGCTGCAGCGGTTCGGCAATGCGGGCGGCCAGCCGGGTGGCAGCGGACAGGGCTGCCTTCACATCCACCACCCCATCCATCAGTACGGCATATTCATCGGCGGAGATGCGGCCCACCGTGTCGCCGGCCCGCCGCTCCCGTTCCAGCCGCTGGCCCAGCAGGCGCAGGACTTCATCCCCGGCCAGCGGCCCCAGACTGTCATTCACCCGCTTGAAATGGTCCAGATCGAACAGGATGACGGCGCAGGGCGGATCGTCCGGCCGGCGGCGGCGGCCCAGCGTCTGGCTGATACGGTCCAGCAGCAGAGAGCGGTTGGGCAGCCCGGTCAGCCCATCATGGAAGGCATCGAACAGGATCTGCTGTTCGGCGCGTTTGCGGTCGGTGATATCGGTCATCGACCCGGCCATGCGGACGGCATCACCCAGCGCGTCGCGGATGGCGACCCCCCGGATCAAGACCCACAGCTCCCCGCCACTGTCATGGCGGATTCGCACCTCATGTTCCAGATGCTCCGTCCCGCCGGACAGGTGCAGGGAAAAGGCGGCGCGCAGGCCGGGCAGGTCGCTGGCATGGATCAGGGCAAACCAATCCTCAATCGTGCCGGTCCATTCGCCATGGGGCAGGCCCAGCATGTCCGACCAGCGGGGGGAGTAATAGACATCGCCCTCGCTGATCCGCCAGTCCCACAGCCCGTCATTGGCGCCCTGGGCGGCCAGGGCATAGCGTTCCTCGCTGATGCGCAGCTGTTCTTCGGCCACCTTGCGGTCGGTAATGTCGGATTGCGAGCCGACGAGGCGCAGCGGCTCCCCTGAGGCATCCATCACCGCAATGCCCCGGCACAGCATCCAGCGCCAGCCGGCGCTGGCATGTTGGATTCGGTATTCGATCTGGAAGGGCTTGGCACCGGCGGAGACCTGGGCATCCAGGGTCGCCTGCAGCCAGATCAGGTCTTCCGGATGCACCCGGTTCAGCCATTCCTCCGGCCCGTCGCCAATCTCTTCCTCTGTATGGCCGATCAGGGCCTTCCAGCGGGGGGCATAATAAAGCCGGTCGCTGCGCAGATCCCAGTCATAGAGACCGTCATTGGTGGCGGCGGCCGCCAGGGCCAGCCGCTCCTCCGACAGGCGCAGTTTTTCCTCCGCCTGCTTGCGTTCGGTAATGTCGATGGCGGTGCCGATCAGCCGGGTGATGCCGCCATCCGGCCCGGCCTGAACGGCACCGCGCAGCATCAGCCAGGTCCAGTCCCCCTTGGGGTTGCGCACCCGATGTTCAATGACCACCCGACGCCCGGCCAGCCGGTCAGGCGAGCGCAATGTCGCCTCCAGCCAAGGCAGGTCATCGGGATGGACATGGGAAAACCAGAAGCCCAGGCAGATATCCTGCCCGTTTGCCGGCACCGGCAGGAAGGCCCGAAAGCCGGGGGAAAGGAACAGCCGATCACTCGAAACATCCCAATCCCAGATAGCCTCACCACTGGCGAAAGCAGCCAGCATATAGCGTTGGGCCATGGTGTCTTCTGAGGAGTCGGGCAAGGAAGCGTGGCCGGAAGATTGGATCGGATAGAGATATTATACCATCGGACGGCGCCTTCGCTACGCATGTTCGCTTTTGTTCGAATTTATATTAAACTGCCGTTCATGGAATGGACCGATCAGGCGATCATGCTCGCCGCCCGCCCCCATGGGGAAACAGCTGCCCTGGCGGTGCTGCTGACGCGCGACCATGGCCGCCATGCGGGTCTGGTACATGGCGGCCAGTCCAGCCGCCACCGCGCCACGCTGGAACCGGGTTCCCGCGTTGCTGCCCATTGGCGGGCGCGTCTGTCGGACCAGCTCGGCCATTATGCCCTGGAACTGGAACGGGCCACGGCGGCCCAGCTGCTGGATGAGCCGGACCGGCTGGCCTGTCTGATCTCCGCCTGCGCCCTGATCGATACGATTCTGCCCGAACGCGAGCCGCATCCCGCTTTGTATGAGGCCACGCTGGCCCTGTTCGAGGCGCTGCTGCTGGATGTCTGGGCGGAGGTCTATGTCCGCTGGGAGGTGGGGTTGCTGGAGCTGGCCGGATTCGGCCTGGATTTCTCCCGCTGTGCGGCCACGGGGCGGGAATTGGCAGCACTGGGCAATGAAACCCTCACCCATATCAGCCCCCGCACCGGCCGCGCCGTCAGCACCAGTGCGGCGGAGCCGTTCAAGGATAAGCTGTTGCCGCTGCCGCCCTTTCTGCTGGGGCTTTCGGCGGGCGGCTATGAAGAGGTGAAGCAGGGGCTGGACCTGACAGGCTATTTCCTGGAACGTTTCGTCTTCGCCCAGCGCCATGTCGATCTGCCGCCGGCCCGGCGGCGCTTCGTAGAACGCTATACCCGTCAGCAAACCATATCTGGTATGGATGGCGCATGACCGACGCCGCTTTTGAAATCGTGGACAAGCGCCTCGCCGATGCCTTGGGTGAGCGTTATCTGTCCTACGCGCTCTCCACCATCGTCTCCCGCTCGCTGCCCGACGTGCGCGACGGGTTGAAGCCTGTGCATCGCCGCATCCTGTTCGCGATGAGCCAGTTGAAGCTGGACCCGAACACGATGCCGAAGAAATCGGCCCGCGTGGTCGGCGATGTGATCGGTAAGTTCCACCCCCATGGCGACCAGTCCGTCTATGACGCGCTGGTGCGGCTGGCGCAGGATTTCGCCAGCCGTTACCCGCTGGTGGAAGGCCAGGGTAATTTCGGCAATATCGACGGCGATAACGCCGCCGCCATGCGATATACCGAGGCCAAGCTGACCGAGGTGGCCAAGGCCCTGATGCAGGGGATCGAGGAGGACGCCACCGATTTCCGCCCCACCTATGACGGGGATGGCGAGGAGCCGATCGTTCTGCCGGCGGCCTTCCCCAACCTGCTGGCCAATGGCTCGGCCGGCATTGCGGTCGGTATGGCCACCAGCATTCCACCGCATAATGTCGGCGAAATCTGCGGCGCCTTGAACCTGATCATCGAGCGGGAATTGCTGCCCGTCCCGGAAAAGCGCCGCCCGGTGACGGTGGATGAGCTGGTGAGCTGGGTACGCGGGCCGGATTTTCCCACCGGCGGCGTGCTGGTGGAAAGCCGCGCCAACATCATCGAGGCCTATCGCACCGGGCGCGGGGCCTTCCGCACCCGGGCGCGCTGGACCAAGGAGATGCTGAGTCAGGGCACCTGGCAGGTGGTGGTGACGCAAATCCCCTATCAGGTGCAGAAATCGCGCCTGGTGGAGAAGATCGCTGAGCTGCTGGCAGAGCGGAAGCTGCCGCTGCTGGAAGATGTGCGCGACGAGTCGGCCGAAGATATCCGGCTGGTGCTGATACCTAAGAGCCGGAATGTCGATCCGGCCGTGATGATGGAACAGCTGTTCCGCAACACGGATCTGGAAACCCGATTCAGCCTGAATATGAACGTGCTGGATGGCGGGCTGATCCCCCGTGTCATGAATCTGCACGAGGTGTTGAAGGCTTTCCTGGATCACCGCCAGGAGGTGCTGATCCGCCGCTCGCGCCACCGGCTGGGGGAGATCGACCATCGGCTGGAAGTGCTGGGCGGCTATCTGATTGCCTATCTGAACCTGGATGAGGTGATCCGCATCATCCGGGAAGAGGATGAGCCCAAAAAGGAACTGATGCGCACCTTCAGCCTGAGCGATGTGCAGGCTGAGGCCATCTTGAACATGCGGCTGCGTTCCTTGCGCCGGCTGGAAGAGTTCGAGATCAAGAAGGAGCATGATGCCCTGGCGGCGGAGCGGGCCACGCTGGCCAGCCTGCTGGAGGATGAGGGCAAGCGCTGGAAGGCCATCCGCACGGAAGTGCAGCAGATGGACAAGAAATTTGGCCGTTCCACCGCCTTGGGCGAACGACGGACGGAGATCGGCGAAGCCCCGACCGATCTGGCCGTGCCCGTGGAAGCGATGATCGAGCGGGAGCCGCTGACCATCTTCCTGTCGGAAAAGGGTTGGATCAGGGCGGTTTCCAAGCATCTGGGCCCGGCGGAGACGGCGGAGACCAAATATAAGGAAGGCGATAAGGAAGGCTTCGTCCTTCATGCGGAGACGGTGGACAAGCTGCTGATCTTCGCCAGCAACGGCAAATTCTATACGCTGGGCGCGGACAAGCTGCCGCGCGGCCGTGGCTTTGGTGAGCCGGTACGCCTGATGATTGATCTGGGCGAGGCGGAAATTATCGGCATGTTGCGCCACCGGCCCGGTACCCGTCTGCTGGTGGCCTCCAGCGACGGGCGCGGCTTCCAGGTGGAAGCTGATGATGTGGTGGCACAGACCCGCGCCGGCAAACAGGTACTGAACACGGGCGATGGCTCCACCGCGGTGCTGGCCGTGCCGGTGGAAGGTGATGCCGTGGCGGTGATCGGCAATAACCGCCGCCTGCTGGTGTTCAAGCTGGAGGAAGTGCCGCTGCTGGCACGCGGTAAGGGCGTCGCCTTGCAGAAATACAAGGATGCCAGCCTGTCCGACCTGAAGCTGTTCAATCTGGCTGACGGGTTGAGCTGGAAGCTGGGTGGGACGGAGGGCCGGGTGCGCACCGTTGCCATGCCGGAACTGTCCGGCTGGGTCGCCTTCCGTGGCACGCCCGGCAAGCTCCCGCCCAACGGTTTCCCCAAGAATAATAAATTCACGGATTGAATATGGTGAATTCCCGGCCGGACCTTCTGGATAGATTTGCAGAAGGTTCGGCCGGGGGTACCATCGCTTCTGCTATGGTCCGGTATTCATGGCCGGAGAGAATGGGGAGCGATGATGCGCATGGCCGCAAAGGCCCTGTGCCTGCTGGCGCCGTTCATGACAAGTCTGGTCGCCATCCCACAGGCGTCGGCCTCGGACGTTTTGCAGTTCCTGACCAATATCGCCCCGCCTTATCAGGAAATGGTGGATGGTGCCTTGGATGGCAGTTCCATGCGCACATTATCCTGCGTGATGACCCGGTTGAATCAGCGGTACGAGGTGGACCTTGCCCCCTGGCTGCGCGCCCGGGAACAGGTGCGCAATGGCACCGCACAGGGTCTGTTCTCCGTGGCGTCGGATTTCGACCAGAGCGGCAATGGCCGCCTTTCCTTGCCCTTGGCGCTGGAACGCTGGGTTTGGGTGACCCTGACGGGCGTGAAGCCGATGCGCTTTGCCTTGGAGAAGGATCAACGGGTGGCGGCGGTGTTGGGCTCCAACCAGTTGAAATGGCTGGAAGGGCAGGGGGCGAATATTGGTGGGGGTGCCCGTTCGACGGTGCAGCTGTTGCGGATGCTGGCTGCCCGACGGGTTGACGCGGTGCTGGTGGACGAAGCGGAATTGCATATCGCCTGGAAGGAAGCCGGGGTCGATCCCACGGCACTGGCGATTTCCTTCGAGCGCTATATGCCGCTGGGTGTCTATTTCTCCAATGCCTTTCTTGACGCGAATCCAGGCTTTCTGGAGCGGTTCAATCGGGAGATCGCGGCATGTCCGTCCAGCAGCATGTCGCTTTCCCCGATGGAGCGGCGGGCGGTTCTGCTGGTTGCCCGCCATATCCAGGAAATGCTGCTGGCAGACCCGCGCCTGCTGCCAGCCTTGTTGATGGCGGATCAGGCCAGTGCCGGCCTGTCCGTGCCGCAAATCCTGGAGCGGGATGGTCTCTATCAACAACACCGCGCCGCCATGAACCATCCGCTGGTGCTGGCCGTGCGTGACCATCCGCTCTCGTCCCTGCTGGCGCGCTTGCGTGCCGCATCGAAAGGGGAGGTGGCTGAAATTCAACTGTTCGACAATGCCGGCCTTACCCTGGCGGCCGATCCGCTGCCCAGTGATCTTTGGCAGGCGGATGAAGCGAAATTCAGCCAGACGGTGCCCAAGGGGCCGGACAGCATCTTCGTCGATGCCATCAGCTTTGATGAATCGACCAGCCAGTTCAGTGTTCAGGTCAGTTTCGCCCTGCCCGGCAAGGAGCCGGGCAGTGTCGCCGGTGGGCTGACAATTGGCCTGAATATCGAACACACTTTGAATACTGACGGGGCAAAACCCTGGCTGCCGTAAGGGCGGCACGGGCACCGGCGGGTGCCCGTGCGCCAGGGTTCAGGCGGCGCGGATATTGCTCAGGAACTCGCCGATTTCTTCCCGCAGCTCTTCCGCATCGCGGGCCAGCTTGCCGGACGCGGTCAGCACATTGCCGGCGGCATCGCCGGTATCCTCCGCCGCCTGCTTCACCTCGATCAGGCCGCTGGAAATCTGCTGCGAACCATGGGCGGCTTGCTGCACATTGCGGGCGATCTCCGCCGTGGCGGCACCCTGCTCTTCCACGGCAGAGGCGATGGTGGTGGCGATTTCGCTGACCCGCCGGATCGTGGCCTCGATATCGCTGATGGCGGAGACGACGCCATTTGTTGCCGACTGAATCTGCGCCACCTGGCTGGAGATATCGTCGGTGGCGCGGGCCGTCTGACCTGCCAGATTCTTCACCTCACCGGCCACCACGGCGAAGCCCTTGCCGGCCTCCCCGGCGCGGGCAGCCTCGATGGTGGCGTTCAAGGCCAGCAGGTTGGTCTGGCCGGCAATATCGGTGATCAGCTGCACCACCTCACCGATGCGCTGGGCGGCATCGGCCAGGGTCTGTACCGTGGCGCCGGCCTGACGGACCTCACCGACGGCGGTGCCGGCGATCTTGGCGCTTTCCGCCACCTGCCGGCCGATTTCCTGGCTGGAGGAGGCGAGTTCTTCCGTGGCGGCGGCCACGGTCTGCACATTGGCCGACGTCTGGCCGGCGGCGGCGGCCGACATGGCCACCTGGCGCGTCGTCTGTTCCACGGAACCGGACATGGTGCGGGCCGTGCTGTCCAGCTCCACCGCGGCGGTGGCCAGCATCCCCAATGTTTCTGCCGACTGGCCTTCGAACCGGGCGATCAGCGCTTCCAGGCGGGCGACGCGCTGGTCACGGGCCGCAGCGGCGGCGGCGGCTTCGCTTTCCAGACGGCGCTGTTCCAGGGCGCCTTGCTTGAACACGGTCAGACCACGGGCAATGTCCCCCACCTCGTCCGAGCGCTCGGCCCCTTCGATGGCAACCGTCAGATTGCCGCCGGCCATCTGGTTGATGGCCTGGGTGATGCGGGCCAGCGGATTGACCACGCGGCGGGTGAACAAGGTCGCCGGGGTGATGACGGCCGCCGCAATGGCCAGACACAGCAGGATGTCTAGGATGATATTGGTCCGCGCCGAGGCCACTTCCCCGGTCAGATAGTCGCGGCCAGCGGTCAGGGCCGTATCGCGCAAGTCGATGACCGTGCTTTGATTGGAAGATTGCAGCGTGCGGAAGGGGGCAACCTCCAGCCCGGTCTGACCGTCGCGGCGCATGGCGGCTTCGACCTTCTTGTAAATCTCCCCCTGGGCGGTGATGTATTTCGCCACCACCTGGTCTACAGCCGGTGCCAGGGCTTCGGGGCGGTCAACCTGACCGGCCAGCAGCTTGGTGCGGCGCCAGAGTTCGTCGACGCGGGCGCTCAGTTCGGCCAGCTTTTCAAGCTGTTCCGGTTTGGCGGGGGCGCGCATGGTGACGAACTGGGTCATCAGCGTGCTTTTCGCCCCGAGGGCCAGGCGCATATCCATTGCCACACGGGCGGTGGAGACATAATCCCCGGCAGAATCGTCAAATTCGTTGATATTGGTTTCCACCTGGTCCAGCGCTGCCCCCAGGGAATCCAGCAGCACCGTCAGGCGGTTGGAATAATTCTTCACCATATTCTGGTCGCGCTGGTCGGCAGGCTTGAGCCCTTCTGCCATGGCGGCATTGCGCAGCGTTTCCACATCACGACGGAAATTGTCGAACGCGGTACGCGCCTTTGCCGCATTGGCCAGCTTCTGCATGACCTCGGCAGCGGCCTCCGTGGCGTTCCGGCTGGCCGTGACCTGTTCCGTCATCGCCTTGCGCAGGGTCTCTTCTGCTGGCTTTTCGTTGAGCAATGCCAGATTGATGCTGCCACGTTCAATTGCCACCAATTCCAACACCTTAACCAGTTTGCTGGCAGCATCAATCTGCTTCAGAGCTTCGCTCCCAGCATTGTAGCGGGCAATCTGGCTGCTCAGGACCAGCAGTGACATGATGATGGCAATCATGCCGGTGATTGATACACAGATGATGAAGAAATTCTTAACTCGCATTTCCTTTGGTTCCGTTGACCTAGATAAGAGAAGAAATTAGGCTCCTTATGGCACTTGGTGGGTGATTTTTCTCTTTTTGAATTTGCATATCGGCTCCCGATTAAATAAGCGCCCCTTCTATCGCTGCCATTGGCCCATCTTTAATATTTCATTAATTAATATAATTACAAAATATAATCGTTTATTCGGAAATCTATTACTGCTCAGTCGAAAGTAGAAAGGGGCATGGCGATACACGCCATGCCCCTTTCACCAAGCAACCCGATCCGTTGCCTCGGCTGTGAATGATAGATATGCCAATCAGTCAGGTGGGTGTCTTGCGTCGCACACCCGTTCTGTTCTTCATAAACAGCACGGGTGCAGGTTTCTGCCCCGTTGGTTAGTCCGATCACACGGCACATCTACAGGGGAACGCCGCCGCAGCCAACGGCGGAGGGATGCCTCAGTTGGTCATCCCCGCCCGGCTTTCCACCATCACCCGGATATCCTGCGCGCGAATCCATTCCGGTGAGCCGGCGGGCAACAGCCGTTCAGCCCGGTCGGCATGGAACTTGGCGGCGCGGATATCGCCGCGCGCCAGCGCCTCTTCCGCCCGTGCGTAGGCAAGCTGCGGCTGGCGGTCGGCCCGGCTATAGGCGCTGGACAGCAGGCGCCAGACCAGGGCGGAACCGGGTTCCTGGCGGGCGGCGGCATTCAGGTGGCCGATGGCCTCATCCAGAAAACGGTCATCCCCCACCTCCAGCAGCGCATGACCGAGCGAGGCGCGCAGCAGGCCGGATTCCGGGTCCAGCCGCACCGATTCCCGATAGGGGATCACGGCATCGGCGGGGCGCCCATCCTCAAACAGGATCTGCCCCTTCAATTCATAGAAATAGGCGTTGTTCTTTTCCTGCGCGATCAGCCCGTCGGTCAGGTTCAGGGCCTCGCTGGTGCGGCCCTTCTGGTAGAGCGCGATGGCGCGGCCATAGCGGGCGGGCAGGGCATTGTCCTTGGCATCATAATGGCGCAACGCCTGATCGGGCCGCAGGAAGCCCATCAGCTTGGCCACCATCCGCTCATGCTTGTCGTAGAAATCCTCCGGGAAGCGCTTGCCGTTATTCTTCGACTGGGTTTCCACGAAGTAACGGATGGCTTGGATACGGTTCTGGGTCAGCGGGTGGGTGCGCACAAACTCCACCTGCCGGTTTTCCGGCAGTAATTCCTGTCCGGCCAGCTTCTGCATCATGGCCAGCAGCCCTTCCGAGCTCCAGCCATTCTTTTCCAGATAGACGGTGGCGGCGGCGTCGGCGGAACCTTCCTGGGCGCGGGTGAAGGCGAAGAAGGTGCGCATCGCCGCTTCCTGCCCGCCGCCCAGTACGCCCATGCCGATATCCGACCGGCCGGCGCCCAGGGCCGCCGCCAAGCCCAGCAGGGTGAAGATGGTGGCGATGGTGGCGGCATCCGACATGGCATCGCTGCTGCGGGCCAGATGGCCGCCGGCAATATGCCCCGTCTCGTGCGCTGTCACCCCGATCAGCTCCGGCAGGGTGGTATCCATCAGGAAGCCGGTATGGAAGAACATGTTCTGCCCACCGGCCACAAAGGCGTTCAGCGAATCCGCCCGCACCAGCCCGATCGTCACCGCCTCCGGCACCACGCCGGCGGCGTTGAAGATGGGGGTGGCGTAGTCGCGCAATATATGCTCGATTTCGGTGTCGCGGATGAAACTGATCGACCGTTGCGCCATGGCTGGCTGCACGATCAGGGTCGCCGAGATCAGCAAGGCCACGGCCGTCCTGGCAATCCGCTTTGGAACCGCAAACATGAGTCTATCCATTGCCAACGCCCCTCACCCCGACACTAGCCATGAAAATTGGGGCGAGGGAAGGGCGCAGTTCAAGGGGCAGGGGACGAATTGGGCGGCATCAGCGCGCGGTACTGTCGCACCCTTCATCGTGATGGAGGTGATGCGCGCCGCCAATGAACGGGCGGCGGCCGGGGGTGACGTGCTGCATCTGGAAATCGGCCAGCCCAGCACCCCTGCCCCGCCCAAGGTGATTGGGGCGGCGCGCGCCGCCCTGGATGCCGATAAGATCGGCTATACCGATGCCTTCGGCGTGCCGGTGCTGCGCGAGGCAATTGCCCGCTGGTATCGCGACCGCTATGGCGTGTCGGTGCCGGCCGAGCGCATTGCCGTCACCACCGGTTCCTCGGCCGGGTTCCTGCTGGGCTTTCTGGCGGCGTTCGAGCCGGGGGACCGGGTGGCCCTGGCGTCCCCCGGCTATCCCGCCTATCGCAATATCCTTAAGGCGCTGGGGCTGGAAGCGGTGGAGATTGAAACGGGGCCGGAAACCCGGTTCCAGCCCACCCCGGCGCAACTGGCCGCCTTGGACCGGCCGGTACGCGGGCTGATCGTGGCCAGCCCGTCCAACCCCGCCGGCACCATGCTGTCCCCGGCGGCGCTGGGCGAACTGGCGCACTGGTGCGAAGAAAATGGTGTCCGGCTGGTCAGTGATGAAATTTACCATGGGATTGAGTTCGGCCCGGTGCCGGCCCAGACGGCGCTGGCTTTTTCCGACCGTGCCATCATCATCAACAGCTTCAGCAAATATTTCAGCATGACCGGCTGGCGGCTGGGCTGGATGGTTGTGCCGCCGGAACTGGTGCGGGCGGCCGAATGTCTGGCCCAGAATCTGTATATTTCCGCGCCCACCCTGTCGCAATATGCCGCCGTGGCGGCCTTTGACAGTGTGGCGGAGGCGGATGAGCATGTTGCCCGCTATCGCCGCAGCCGCGACCTGTTGTTGAATGAGTTGCCCAAGGCCGGGTTCGACCGGCTGGCCCCGGCGGACGGGGCCTTTTATCTTTATGCCGATATCAGCGGCCTGACCGATGACAGCGAGGCGTTCTGCCGCCGCATCCTGGCCGAAACCGGGGTGGCCCTGACGCCGGGTCTGGATTTCGATCCCGCCCGTGGCCGCCATTTCCTGCGCATCAGCTTTGCTGCGTCGGAAACAGAGGTGGCAGAGGCCGCCCGCCGGCTGGTGGCATGGCGGCGGTAGAGTCTGTCTGAAATGCTTTCCCTTTCCGTCACCCCGGCCTGCGCCGGGGTGACGGTGGGTACTCAACCTGAAAACGACAGACGCTGCCGCCTTCCGCCCCAATCTTCTTTAAAACCGCACCTCCCCCACCACGCCAAAGGCGCGCGGGTCGCCCAGATTGGCCCACTGATAATTGACATAGCGGCCGGAATAATAATCCCGGTTCAGCAGGTTGGTGACATAGGCATAGACGCCGAACTGCTCCGTCTCATACCCGACCTTGGCGCCCACCAGCAGACGGGCGCTGTTCAGCCGGTCATCCTGGATGGCGATTTCCGAATAGGAATCAGTGGTATAGTTGGCGTTCACGTTGACATAGAGGCCGCTTTCATCCCGCCAGGTGCCGCCACCGGCAATCGTCCAGTGTGGGGCGAAGCGGAATTCATATCCGGCCAGGTTGCGGGCGGTCAGCCCGCTGCCATAGGAAAAATCATCGAACTTGGTGCGGGTATAGCCGACCGAGCCATAGACTGACAAAGCATCGGAGACGATATAGCTGGTCTCCAGCTCCGCCCCATAAAGGTGGGAGGAACCGGCATTTTCCGTCTGCGTATCATAGACATTGCCGGACAATTGGATGGAGACCTGCTGGTCCTTGAAATCCATATAGAAGGCGTTGGCATTCACCGTCAGCCGCTTGTCCAGCCATTGGCTGCGCAGCGACAATTCATAGTTCCAGACATATTCCGGATCATATTCCACCACCGAAGCACGGGCGGTATTGATCATCACGCCACCGGAACGATAGCCGCGCTGGGCGACAAAGCTGGTGGACAGATCCGGTGTCCATTCGTAGGTGACGCCGGCCTTGGGCAGGAAGGCCCCGAAATCCACTGATTTTTCCGGCTGGGTGGAGCTGGCGGCGCGGGCCTGACGTGCCAGTTCGCCATTAATGCCGGTAATGATGGTGCTGACCGGGGCGGTGAAGCCGGCCGGGTTGGGCAGGGTGGACAGGATGGTGACCCTGTTATCCACGCTGCGCGTCTGCTTCTCCTTATCCCAGCGGAAGCCGCCCAGCAGCTTCAGCTTGTCGGTCACCGCATAGGTGGCGTCGGCAAACAGGGCATAGGATTCCACATCCTCCGGTGTGTCTTGCAGCGACCGCAGCCGAACATCGGTGGGGTAGAGCGCGATCACGCTGTTGGCCAGGCTCTGCGGCAGGCCATAGCCGCCCTGCGCCGGCGGGGCCACCAGCAGGCCGGCAAGGCCGGCCCGGGCTAGGCTGAGCCCGACGCCGGTGTCGGATTTATCGTGGCTGCGGCTTTTGGCGTAATAGAGCCCGGCCACACCGGTTAACCCGCCAAGATCCAGATTGGCCCGTACTTCTTGCGACAGGCTGCGGGCACGATCCCCCAGAACGCCCGTTGCCTCGGGCTTGGCCGTGCGGTCATTGTCGCTGGCATAATTATATTTCACCAGGCTCCAGGTGGTCAGCGCCGTCAGGCTGACTTCCGGGGACAGGCTGTAGCTGGCATCCAGCGTCGCCATGTCGGTGCCGACCTTGGTGCGGGTCTCGGCATCGAAAAAGGCCAGCCGGTCCTTGAACGGGTTGGGTGTGCTGATATCAGTGTAATTCTCGCCCAGGAAATTCTTGGCGTGGCTGGCATTGAGCTTCACCACCAGATCGGGCAGGCCCGCCGGGGTGAACAGCAGCTTGGCGCGGTAATTTTCCAGCCGCTTGTAATCGGCATGGTCGTTGCGGGTGACGTTGCGGATATAGCCGTCGCTGTCCGCCCGTTCGGCAGACAGGCGGAAGGCCAACACATCTTCCACCAGACCGCCGCCGACGGCAGCGGCATATTCCCGCCGGCCGCCTTCGCCGACGATCAGCCGGGCCTTGCCCTTGTAATCAAAGCTGGGATCTTCGGTGGTGACGATGATCGCCCCCGCCAGCGCGTTGCGGCCCTGCATGGTGGATTGCGGCCCGCGCAGGATTTCCACCTGCTTCACATCCCACATATTGATCGAATTGAAGGTGATGGCCCGGCGCGGCATTGCCGCCCCATCGACATAGACCGTCGCCATCGACCCCGACCCGGCACCGGAGACGTTCCAGCTATCCATGCCCCGGATGGAGAAGCCGCGCCCTTCGCGCCCGGCCACATTGGCGGCGCGCAGCAACACGTCGTTCAGGCTGGTCAGCAGCTCATTCTCAATCTGTTCCTTGCCGATCACCTTCACGCTGGTCGGCGTGTCCTGCACCGATCGGGCCTGTTTTTCCCCGGTGACGATGATTTCTTCCACGGTGCCGGCTTCAGCCACCTGGGTTTCCTGCGCCTGGGCGATCACGCCACCGGCCAGCAGGGCGACAAAGGCCGCACCGGCCCGCATCAGGTTCTTCTGCAATTCCCACTCCTGTATGAGGTGCATGGTGGGCGACTTGTTCTGATTGTCAGTCGCAATTTCCGGCCATGCGAGATTGAGGCGGGCCGCTGCCACCGGCCCGCTGTTTATTTGGTTATTCGCCGTCTCAGGCCCGGCCGGTCTGGGCCAGTGCCGTGCCACCCTTCCATTGCCAGGCCAGGGTCAGGCCGATGGCACCGGCGGCCAGCAGCAGGGCGCCATCGATCCACCACATCATCGGGTCGCCGGCCCCCTGCCAGCGCAGCCCATGGCTGACCGCCAGCAGGACCAGCAGCAATGCGGTGACCAGCCGCAGCCGGAAGGAGAGCTGCGCCGCCTCCCAGCGCAGGGCGGCCAGTGCCAGCACGGCCAGGGTGCTGGCCCAGAAAACCGGGATGGGCGGCCAGCCCGCCGCCAGCGCGGTGAGGGCGGAAACGGTGAAGGCGATGGGCTGGCCCCAGAAGATGGCGGCCCAGACCCGTTCCCAATGTGGGGCCGGTTTGCCCCGGTCGCGCCGGCGCGCCAGCCAGATGGTGATGCCGGTGGAGGTGACCAGACAGATGGCGATGCCCAGCACGCCATAGGCCAGCTTTACCGGCAATCCACCGAAACTGCCGAAATGCAGCGGCTGCATCGCCGCCAGGGTCTGCATCCCGACCGTCCCCTTGTCATAGCCGCCAACCCAGATCAGCTTGCCGGCCGCATCGAAGCGATAGCGGTCGGTATAGGCAAGCTGGTGTGGGTCATGGGCGGCAATCATGGCCATCTGGCCGGCGGTGCCGACATGATCGATATGAAGGAAGACCGGTCGCGCATCGGGCGCGCGCTCCCACATCTGGGCCAGCATCGGCGCCACGGCGGGAATGGGGGCAGGGCGTTCATCTTCCGTCGCCTGCGGCCCCAAAACCGCCAGAATGGCCTTTTGTGTGTCGCCATTATAGGCGGCATAGGCCAGCACCAGCGTTACCAGCCCCGCCAGTCCCAGAAAGGCACCGGATAGGGAAATGGCGATGTGAAAGGGCAGGCCCCAGACCGACAGGCGGTTATGGATATCGGCTTCCTGCAGGCGGCGGGAGCCGCCCAGCCGCAGGGCGAAGGCATCGCGGAAAATGCGCGGATGCGAAATGATGCCGGACATCACCAGTGACAGCAGGGCCACACCGGAAATGCCGACCAGATAGATGCCCCAGGTGCCGCCATGGAAGGAATAATGGTGCCGGCGCATGAATTCCGTCCAGCCCTCCACCTGCGGTCGGGTCAGATTACCGTCGGTATCCGCATACCAATGCGCTTCCTTGCCGCTGTCATGATCGTGATATTCGGCACTCAGCCGGGGCAGCTCCGCCCTGGGCAGGCGCAGGGTGACTTCATGCAATGCCTGATCCTCACGGGCCTTGGCCACGATGTGATCAAGCGTTCGCTGGATGACAATGTCGTCGGCATTCGTCACCAGGGGGGCGGCCGGTTCCTCCCAGCGCCGCAGCTCCTCATGGAACACGGCCACCGTGCCGGAGAAGCAGACCAGCAGGATCAGGGCGGCAAAGGCGATGCCCAGGGCCGAATGGCCGGCCAGCATGGAGCGGACGAAGCTGCTGCCGGCCTCCTGGTTTTGTGTGATCCGGCTCATCAAACGGTTCCCTTAAACAGTAGCGGCAGCAGGGCGACGGCATAGCCGGCAATGGCCGTACCGCTCAGCACCATGGCAGAGCGGATGACGCGGCCATCGCATAGGGTCCAGGCCATGCAGCCAGCCCAGACCAGCGGCACCAGCGTGGCGCCGATCACCAGCCGTGTCTGTTCTACCATCGGCGCCTGCATGGCGACCGCAATGCCAATGCCGATGGAGGCAACCGCCCCCAGCGGCCCCGCCAGGATGAAGCGCACGACACCGCGGCCGAATTTCGGCTTGCGCTCCTCCGGCGTGGCGGTGACCCGGCGGGCCCGCGCTGGCCGGATTTCCATATTGGCACCAACGAAGAGATAACCGGCCAGACACAGGCAGGTGATGCCCAGGGGAATCCCCACCTCTGCCCCGGCCGCCATCGACCATGCCCACAGGGTCGCCAGCACCAGGGCAATCCCCAGCGCCAGCGCCGCCCAGCGGGCTTGATCCTGCCGCGCCCAGGCAAGGCGGAAGCCCGCCAATGCTGCCGCAGACAGGACAAAGCCCAGACCCGCCATCCATGTCATCGCAATGGTTCCCCAACCAGAATTGCCGGGAAACATACGCCAGCCGGGCGCTTACGCAATAGGAATGACAACAATTCTCATTTGAATCTGTGGCAATACATCCGGGTTCGGATTAATTGCCTTGACGGGGGGAAGGGAAATGCCCATACTCTCCCTTGTCCCTGTAACCAATGAAAGGAGGTGATCCGATGTCTCGTTCCACTTTGCGGACCCGTGCGGATCTCTCCGTCACCGGGCTTATCCTCGGCTGATACGGATTGGGTCCGCCGGCGGGTTCTTAACCGCCAAGCGGATCGTCTACGGCTACCGTAGGGGGCGGGGCCGGCACCAGCGATGGGGCCGGCCCCGTTCTTTTCTGTTTTGATGCCTTGTGTCCGCTCTCTTGTGACCAGACCGCTGCAATTTGTTCCGTTTTGTCCGTGACGCTGCTATCAAGGCCGGCAGTGCCACCGTGCGTAACCAAGAATTCCGGGTGTCCCTTTCGATGAACCGCCACGACCGCCGCCGCAAGATCGCCGACATCAGCAAGACCGATGCGATGTGGTCCGCCTTTCCCGCCGATATGCGCGCGGCGACGGAACTGCACCGGCAGGGCCGCCTGAAGGAAGCGGCGGATACCTATCGCAAGATCACCAAGGTCTATGCTGACCATCCGGATGTGCGCGTCGCCTGGTCCAACCTGGGCGCCACGCTGCAAGGGCTGGGCAAGCTGGACGAGGCGGTGCCGGCCCTGAAGAAGGCCCGCGCCCTGAAGCCGGATCACCCGCCGCCGCACCACAATCTGGGCATGGCGCTGGCCCAGCAGGGCAAGTTCGAGGAGGCGCTGGAAAGCCTGTCCCGCGCCGTGGAACTGGACCCGGCTTTCACCAATGCCTGGGTCGGTCTGGCCCTGGTGCGTGAACAGATGGGCGACCTGCCGCTGGCGGTGGAAGCCTATCGCAGTGCCGCCGCCGCCGACCCGCGCGCCGTCGATCCGCGCTTCAACCTGGGCAACCTGCTGTTCCGGCTGGGCCAGGTGGAAGAGGCGCGCGTCGCCTTTACCGAGGTGCTGACCCTGCGCCCGCCCTTCCCGGAGGCGATTTTCGCCCTGGGCCGCACGCTGGAAGTGCTGGGCGATCTGGAAGGGGCGGCCGAACGCTATCTCTCCTCCACCACGCTGGCCCCGCAGGCGCAGGTGGCGCATGTGCAGTTCGCCAATCTGGTGCTGGCCATCGCCGAACAGGACCGGCCCAAGGCCCTGGCCCTGGTGGATCGCTGGAAGGCGGCCCATCCCGGCCACCCGCTGGCCTCGCAATTGGACGAACGGCTGGCCGCGCCGGCGGCAGAGGGTCCGGCAGAGGCCTGATTCTTTAAGGTGCAGCCGGTGGGGGCTTCCCGCCGGCTGTATCAGTCCTGCGGGTGGAGATGGTCGATCCGGTCGGCCATGGCGGCGAAGGCGGGGCGGGCGTAGCGATAGCCTTGCATCAGGCTGATGCCCATTTCCCGCAGGGTCTGTTCCTGTTCCGCCGTCTCGATCCCCTCGGCGATGACGGTGATGCCGATTTCCCGGCAGGCGAACAGGATGCCGCCGACGATGGCGCGCCGGATACGGTCAGCTTCGATGCCGCGCGTCAGCTGCATGTCGATCTTCACAATATCCGGCTGAAACTCCGCCAGCAGGTTCAGCCCGGAAAAGCCAGCGCCGAAATCATCAATCGCGGTGGTGAAGCCCTGGCGCTTATACTCGGTCAGGATACGGCGCAGATGGGGTACATCCTCCACCCGTTCCGCCTCTGTGGCTTCGAACATGATCTGTGAAATGGGAAAGCCGGTGCGGCGTGCCGTTTCCAGCGTGGTGCGGATGCAGGTGGCCGGCTGATAGACGGCGTTGGGCAGGAAATTGACCGACAGCTTTTCCTTCATGCCCAGCGCTGCCGCCATTTCGATCGCCTTTACCCGGCAGGTCTGATCGAAACTATAGCGGTTATCATCATTGACCTGATCCAAAACCCATTGGGCCGACTGGCCCTCCGTCCCCCGCACCAGGGCTTCATGGGCGAAAATCGTCCCCTGCGCCAGATCGACGATGGGCTGGAATGCCATGGTGATGGGTATTGTCATGGGGGTCCGGCATTTGCCGCCACAATGATCAAAATCGGGTTGTTGATCATGCGGGCTGTCCATGGGGGCGCATCCGGTCCAGACGATGGGAGTGGCTGGCGGTTATGGTGAACCGCCAGCCTTGATGGTCCGGACTCTATTGACGCGCTTGCCCGTCGGCAAGCGCGTCTTAAGGTCTTTCCATCGACCTTAGAGCGGATCGCGGAAAAGCGGAATCGCTTTGGAGCGTGAATCCGCTCGCTGAACAAGGACTTAGAGCCGGGTGCGTTTCCGTTTAAACGCACCCGGCTCTAGAACTTCACCGTCCCGCTCAGCATCCATTGCAGGGGGGCCTGCGGATAATAGGCGTAAGGCCCATCGCTCTTGGAGACGACGCTGTTCACCTTGCGGTCAAACAGGTTACGCCCGGTCAGGGTCAGTTCCAGCGCTTCCATCGGGGCCCAGGTGATGGCGGCATTCACCAGGGCATAGCCGCCGGCCTTGCGGCTGTTGGCCCCGTCATAAGCATAATCGCCCGACACATCCACCCAGCTGCGCAGGGTCAGCGCCGGCTGATCCAGCCGCTGGCTGATTTCCACCCGGCCGCTATGGCGCGGCACGCCGGCCACATCCTTGCCGGTGAAATCATAGGGGATGTTGGTGTCCGGCTCCAGGAAGGCGTTCTGCGTCCAGACCGCATCGGTGAAACCATAGCTGAGCGCCAGTGCCAGACCGGGATTGATATCCCGCAGATCGGCATTGGCCTCCAGCTCCACCCCGCGTGAGCGCTGGCGACCGGAATTGATGGTGCGGGCGGACGCCCCCACCGGCAGCAGCTGAAGCAGGTCACTGCGCTTCAACTGATACACGCTTAAGGTACCGGTCAGGCGGTTATCCAGCAGGGTGGCCTTGATACCGGCTTCGATATTCTTGGCCAGTTCCGGCGCCAGGTTGGTGTTGCGGTTGCGGAAGGACCAGAGCGGGCCGAAACCCGGGCTGAACCCTTCGCCATAGGTGGTATAGGCGGTGACGTTTTCCGCCACCTGCCAGCGCACCGACAGTTTGGGGCTGAGCCGGCTGTCGCTGTCCTTCACGGTTACTTCCGGATCGGGGCCATAGCCGCTGCCTGACGGACCGTAGAAGACCTTGCGCTGGAACCGGTCATAACGGGCACCGGCCGTCAGGGTCAGGGCCTGCCAGCTGAAATCCGCCTGGGCGAAACCGGCCTGGGTTTCGTTGCGGGCATGGGCATCCATCAGCCGGCTATAAAGCCAGTCGCCCTGATTGATATAGTTGCCCGTGGCCACATCGCGGCGGCGGATATAGAACAGGGGACCGAAATCGAATTCCCCGCTCCAGCTTTCAATGTGATTGGCGTTGATGCGTTCGGCCGAACCGCCGGCCAGCAGCCGCCAATGATCATCAATCCGCCAATCGACCTGCTGTTCGGCGAAATAGGTGTCGGTGCTGCCATCGACGCGGAAGCCGCTGAAATTCACCGTGCTGTCGCCGGGGGTGAAGCGCTGAAACGCCCCCTGTACCGCACGGGTATTGGCGTGGCGGTAATGCAGGCGGGTGGTGGATGTCACATTGTCGGTGACATCGGCCTCCAGCACAGCGGTGCTGGTCCACATGCGCTTGTAGAAGCCGGCCCCGTCATTGTTCCAATTGCCTTCCCGCCCGCCGGGCAGGGCAATCGGGGTGCCACGCCGGTCGGTCGGCAGCTCGCCGGCCAGATCCTGCTTGGTGTTGACGTAAGTGCCGGTGAGGTTGAGGCGCAGCCGTTCATTCAGGTCCAGCCGCTGTTTGGCGAAGATATTCTCCTCATTCCGGCCGGTACGCTCGCGCCAACCGTCGGAACGCTGCAACTCCGCTGACAACAGCAGGGCGCCGACATCGCCGGTCGGGCGCTGGATCATGGCGGCGGCCTGCCGCCAGCCGTCGGAACCGATGCCGGCCTGGGCGGCCGCCTGCGGTTCATCGGTCACCGCACGGGTGACGTAATTGATGGTGCCGGCAATGGCACCCCGGCCGTAGAGCGCGGAGGTGGGGCCACGCACCACTTCCACCTGGCCGACAGCGCCAAAGGGAAGCTGTTCCATATCGCCCTCGTCATCGCCGGTGACGAAGGGCACGCCATCCATCAGCACGACAACCGTGTCGTTATGGATGCGGTTCGGCACGCCACGGATGCTGATATCCGTATAGGTGCCCTGGTCATTGGTACGCACATTGATGCCGGGCAGGCCGCGCAGCTCTTCCCCGATGAAACGGGTGGCCTTGGGCTCGAAATCCGCCCGGTCCACGCGGGATACCGAGGCGGGAATGTCGCGGATGGCGGTGGCGCGGCGGGTGGCGGTGACGATGATCTCGTCAATAGGGGAGGCGGCTTGCGTCTCCTGCGCCTTGCCCGGCTGGGCGGTGAGTGACAGCGCCACCAGGGCGGTCATCGACGCAATACGGGCGTAAAGGCGTTGGGGTTTTTGCATGGTTGCGGAACCAATGTATGGGGTTCGATCTGGGTTCCGCGCCTCAATCTTTGAAATCGTTCGCTAAAGCAAGCACGGCATCTCCCCCGGATGGCAGCCCTGCGCCATGGGCGGGGCGGGGGATCAGCAAAACGGCGCGGGTTTTGCCCCGCGCCGTCACCTTGAAAGACCCTCTCAAGCCCCTTTATTCCGCCGCCACCGCAAAGGGCAGGGACAGGTTCAGCATGTCCAGTTCCGTGCCTTCGCGGGCCGCAAAAGCACCGCTGAAGGCGCGGGCGGCATCGCGCTCAATGGCAGCGATGGCGGTATCATCATGGTCGGGGTCATGGTGGAACAGGCAGAGATGCTTGGCCCCCGCCTCCTTCACCAGTTTCACGCCTTCACTCCAGGTGGAATGGCCCCAGCCCTGGCGGGTGGCATATTCCTCATCCGTGTAGGTGGCATCATAAACCACCATGTCGGCCCCATCGATCAGGGCCAGGATATTCTGGTCGATCTGGCCGGCCACATGTTCGGTATCGGTGATGTAGCAGAAGGCCTTGCCGCCAAACTCAATCCGGTAGCCGACGGCCCCGCCGGGATGGTTCAACTCCCCCGTCTTCACCACCAGGCCCGGGGCGAGGTCCAGTCGGTCGCCGGCATGGAGGTTGTTGAAATCGATCTTGGCGCGCATGGTCTTCAGCGGCACGGGGAAAAGCGGCTTTTCCATGCAGCTGGTGAACACTTCGCCGATGCATTCGCAACCGGTCAGATCGCGGGCGAAGACATTCAGGGTGAAGTCCTGACAGTAGCCAGCCTCGAAAAAAGGGAAACCATTGATATGGTCCCAATGCGCATGGCTCAGCAGCAAGGTGGCATTGCGTACACGATCACGCTTCAGCCGCTTGCCCAGCGCGCGCAGACCCGTGCCCGCATCCAGGATCAGCGTCTGGCCGCCGGCCGTCACCTCCAGGCAGCTGGTATTGCCGCCATAGGTGAGATGGGAAGCGTAAGCGCAGGGGAAAGTGCCGCGCACGCCCCAGAATTTAACCTTGAACTCCATATCCGCCCCTTGGCACTGGGCAAAGGGCCCAGGCCGTCACCCGTCCCGTTATCGGATACATTCCGATACTCAAGGGAAAGGTTCCAGAAAAATAAGCGGAGCCACATTGTGTACATGTGACGGGGAACACAGGAAAGCCGCGCAAAAGGTCATGCCGGCTCTGTTCTGTCATGCCTTTGAAACAATGCGAGCGCTTCCATGCCCAAAACCACCTGATGCATGGGGCAAGTTTTTTCGCGGTTGACAGAAACTTAACGTTCCGTCATCTAATCCGATATCGGATGAATTGATGCCACCCGCCCCGGTGCCGCTCATCCGATTTCGCGTCTGGAGTCGTTCCCACATGTTTTCCGCCCTGCTGCGCGCCTCCATGCGCGCTGTCCGCATTGATGATCAGTCCGTGCAGGACCGTGACTTCGCCTGGGAGGATAGCGAGCCGCCCCGGCCCCTGCCTTCCAAACCCTTTGCCTTTGCCATCGGCCTGCTGCGGGAGAAATTTCGCGGCCGCGTGCTGCTGTTGGCCCTGGCCGTCTGCATCGGCCAGGGGATTGAGGCGTTTGAGCCCTATGCCCTGAAGGCAGTGGTGGATGCGCTGACGGCGGCCACCGGCGGCGACCCGGCAACGGGTGTGCATGGGCTGGGTGTGGGCGGCTGGTTCCTGGTGCTGCTTGGTATCTGGCTGGGCAGCATGGGCATGTATCGCGTCTATCAGATCGTCGATATCTATACCTCGCCTTCCATCCGGGCCCTGGCGCAGAAGCGGATGTTCGGCTGGCTGCTGGGCCACAGCCCGCGCTATTTCCAGGATAACTTCGCCGGCAAGCTGGGCCAGAAGATCAAGCAGGGCGCCAATGCCGTGCTGTCCCTGGTGGAAATCCTGATGTGGGATGTGCTGCGGGTCATTGTGCTGCTGGTGGTGGCGCTGGGCCTGCTCTGGACGGCATCGCCCCTGTTTTCCGCCGTGCTGGCGGGGTGGATGGTGCTCTATGTCGCCGTCTCCTTCTGGCTGTCGCGTCACTGCTTCCGCCTGTCGGAGGCGATGAGCGATGCGGTTTCCACCAGTTCCGGCCGCATCATCGATGCGGTCACCAACGCCGACCTGATCCGGGGGTTCGCCCGCACGGCGTTCGAACGCTCTTTCCTGGGCCATTACCTGAATGCCGAGCGATTCCGCTCCCGCCGGCTGCGCTGGTTCCTGGTGGTGATGCGCGTCTTCCAGATGTTGTCCATCATGGGGCTGCTGGGGGTGCTGGTCTGGGTGGCCATTGCCCGCACCTTGCAAGGCGCGATGACGGTTGGTGAATTCACCCTGGTCTTCACGCTGGCCTTCCAGATTTCCAATACGGTCTGGCATCTGTCCGACCGGATGCTGAACTTCTTTGAAGAATTGGGCACACTGTCGGAAGCGCTGGATCTGGTGTCGGCCCCGCATGAGATCACCGATGTGCCGGGGGCCCCGGCCCTGCGGGTGCTGGCGGGGGGGATTGAACTGCGGGAAATCCATTTCAGCTTCCCCGACGGCACCAAGGTGTTTGACGGGCTGAACCTTTCCATCCGTCCGGGGGAAAAGGTGGGGCTGGTCGGCCGCTCCGGTGCCGGCAAAAGCACGCTGGTCAAGCTGATCCGTCGTCAGTTCGACCCGCAATATGGCCGGGTGCTGATCGACGGGCAGGATATCGCCCATGTGGCGCGGGAAAGCCTGAATGAGTCGATTGCCGAGGTGCCGCAGCAGCCGGGTGTCTTCCACCGCACCATCGGGGAAAACATCGCCTATGGCCGCCCCGGTGCCAGCCAGCAGGAGGTGGAGGAAGCCGCCCGCAAGGCCCATGCGCATGAGTTCATTGCCAGGCGTTCCACCGGCTATGACACGATCGTGGGGGAACAGGGGGTGAAACTGTCGGGCGGGGAGCGCCAGCGTGTCGCCATCGCCCGTGCCTTGCTGAAGGACAGCCCCATCCTGATCCTGGATGAGGCGACCAGCGCGCTGGACAGCGAGTCCGAGCATCTGATCCAGGAGGCACTCTGGACCCTGATGGAAGGCCGCACGGTGATCGCCATCGCCCACCGGCTTTCCACCATCACCGAGATGGACCGCATCCTTTATCTGGAAGGCGGTCAGGTGGTGGAACAGGGCAGCCACGCCGAACTGCTGGCGCTGGGCGGCCGCTACGCCCAGCTCTGGCACCGCCAGTCAGGCGGGTTCCTGGCGGCGGCGGAGTGAGGGGGGCTCTCCTTCAACCGTCACCCCGGCGAAGGCCGGGGTCCAGTTTCGGAGAGCGATGCGCCCTTTGAGTCTGGACCCCGGCCTTCGCCGGGGTGACGGAGGGGGATAAGCAAACTCACCCCCGCACCAACACCAACGTCGCCAGCGGCGGCACGGTGATTTCCGCACTATAGGGCTGCCCGTCCCACGGCACCGACTCCGCCAGCACGCCGCCGCCATTGCCGATATTGCTGCCACCATAGCATTCGGCATCGCTGTTCAGCGCTTCCCGCCAATGGCCGGGGAAGGGCAGGCCGATGCGGTATTCCTCCCGCACCAGGGGCGTGAAGCTGGCCACCGTCACCGCCGCCCGGTCCGGGGCGGCACCATGGCGGCTATAGACCAGGATGGACTCATCCGAGGCCGCCCCCTTGATCCAGCGGAAGCCTTCCGGCTCGCAATCGCGCTCATGCAGGGCGGGGGTGTCGCGGTAGAGATGGTTCAGGTCGCGCACCAGATCGCGCAGGCCCCGGTGCCAATGGCCGGTCGCGGCATCATCCAGCAGGAACCAGTCCAGTTCCGCATCATGGTTCCATTCGCGCCGCTGCCCGAACTCCCCACCCATGAACAGCAGTTTCTTGCCCGGATGGGTCCACATGAAGGCGAAATAGGCGCGCAGATTGGCGAATTTCTGCCAGTCATCCCCCGGCATCCGCCCCAGCAGGGAGCCCTTGCCATGCACCACCTCATCATGGGAGAGCGGCAGAATGAAATTTTCGGAGAAGGCGTAGAGCAGGCCGAAGGTCAGGTCATTATGGTGGAAGCGGCGGTGGATCGGGTCGCGCGCCATATAGCGCAGCGTGTCATGCATCCAGCCCATGTTCCATTTATAGCCAAAGCCCAGCCCGCCGACATAGGCGGGGCGGGACACGCCGGGCCAGGCGGTGGATTCCTCTGCAATGGTGATGGCCCCGCCGCCCTGGCCCTCATCCTCGCCATAGACCAGTTCATTCATGCGGCGCATGAAATCAATGGCCTCCAGATTCTCCCGCCCGCCATAGCGGTTGGGAATCCATTCGCCTTCCTTGCGGCTGTAATCCAGGTACAGCATGGAGGCGACGGCATCCACCCGCAAGCCATCGACATGGTATCGGCGCAGCCAGAACAGGGCATTGGCGATCAGGAAATTCGTCACCTCGTTCCGGCCGAAATTATAGATCGCCGTGTTCCAATCCGGGTGATAGCCCTGGCGCGGGTCGGCATGGTCGTAAAGATGCGTGCCGTCGAACTGATAGAGCCCATGCGCATCGGTGGGGAAGTGCCCCGGCACCCAATCGATGATCAGCCCGATCCCGGCCTGATGGCAGGCATCGACAAAGAACTGGAAATCCACCGGGCTGCCGAAACGCGCGGTGGGGGCATAAAGCCCCAGTGCCTGATAGCCCCAGGAGCCATCGAACGGATGTTCATGCACGGGCATCACCTCAATATGGGTGAAGCCCATGTCTTTGACATAGGGCACCAGCTTTTCCGCCAGTTCCCGATATGTCGGGAAACCGCCATCGGCCCCGCGCCGCCAGGAACCCAGATGCACCTCATAGATGGACATGGGCGCGGTGCGGGCATTGCGTTCCTTGCGCTTGGCCAGCCAGTCATGATCCTGCCAGCCCTCCGCCAGCGGGGCTGAAACCAGGGAGGCGGTGCTGGGCCGGAACTCAGCCGCCAGGGCAAACGGATCGGCCTTCAGCGGCAGCAGGGTGCCATCGGCGGAGAGGAATTCATATTTATAGGCGGCACCGGCGGCTACGCCGGGGATGAAGATTTCCCACACCCCGATGCCGGGATGTTTGCGCATCATATGGATGCGCCCGTCCCAATTGTTGAAATCACCCACGACGGAAGCCCGCTGGGCATTGGGGGCCCAGACGGCAAAACGCACACCCGCCACCCCTTCCACCTGATCAGGATGGGCGCCTAGCCGGTCATACAGCCGCCAATGCCGCCCTTCACCGATCAGATACCGATCCATCTCCCCCAGCACGGGCGGGAAACGGTAGGGGTCATCAATCTCCCATACCGATTCCAGCCGGTGCAGGCGCAGGCGATAGCCTTCCAGCATCGCCGCCGGCAGGTCGGCGCTGAACAGGCCCGCCGGCTCGATCCGCTCCAGCGTGGCGCGTTCAACCCCATCCGACCCGATCACCACCACCTGATCCACATCCGGGCGGAACACGGTCAAGCGGGCGCGGCCGGAATCATCGGCCAGCAGATGCGGCCCCAGCACGGCGAAAATATCCGCGCACCTGGCCTGAATGACCGAGTCGATGATGGCGGGGGAGGGGGCCAGGGACATCGGCGGTCCTTATTGGTATTCGGTTGGGGGCGATGGGCTTTATAACGCGGCCGGCCTGGAAAGGATGCGCCTTTTCAGCCGCGTTGCACCAGTCGGCGTTCACGGATGGGCCGTTTGGAGCGCGCCAGGCTTTCCGCCAGATTGACCCCGCGCCGCAGTGCCACGGCCACTTGCAGCACATCCAGCATGGCCAGATGGGCCAGCCGGCTGACCATGGGCGTATAGATGCTGGTATCTTCCACCACATCCACCAGCAGGGCGACGCTGGCCCGTTCCGCCAGCGGGGAGCCGCCGCTGGTCAGCGCCACCACCTTGGCCCCGCTATCCAGCGCCAGATCGACCGACCGCAGCAATTCCCGCGTCCGTCCGGTATGGGAAATGACCAGAGCGGCCGCCGTCGGTCCCAGCAGGGTGGCCGACATGGCCTGGACATGGAAATCCGTATAGGCCACGCAGGGAATGCCCAGTCGGAAGAACTTGTTCTGCGCATCGGCCGCCACGATGCCGGACGCACCGAAGCCGTAGAATTCCAGCCGCGACGCCTCCGCCAGGATGGTCACGGCCGCATCCAGCGCCTCGGCATTGGTGTGGTTGCGCACGCGGGTCAGCGAGGCGATGGAGCGGTTCAGCACCTTGGCGGCGATATCCACTACCGCATCATCGGGCCGCACCTCCTCATGCACATAGGGCGTGCCGGTGGCGAGATCCTGGGCCAGCCGCAGCTTGAAATCCTGAAAGCCGCCACAGCCGATGGAGCGGCAGAAGCGTACCACTGTCGGCTGGCTCACCTGCGCCTCGCGCGCCACCTCCGCCACCGAGGCATTGACCACGGAATGGGGGCGCTTCAACACCACCTCGGCAATCTTCTGTTCTGATCGCCGTAACCCCGCCTGCATGGCCCGAATACGTTCCAGCACTGCCGGTACACTCCCCAACCATTCGGACGCCGCCCGGTGGGGGGCACGATCCCCCAGGGCGGCTGGATGTCCATTTCCTGTGCGTTTGCCTGTTCGGTAACGCCTGTAAGGGAATTACACGAAATCCCCCGCCTTTTGGCAAGCACCCCTTTGCGTTGGTAACGGAAAGGCTCCCCTGTTCCGCAGGATGGGCTTTCCTGCCGGGGCCAAAGGGGCTAAAGCGTAGTAAAGTTACGCTGCATCGCAGCAAGATCGCAACTTCTCTACCCGGCAGCGCCAGAGGCTGACGCGGACATGTCACAATGTGGGTAACTGCCTCTTGTGTCGTTTTGTAATTCTGCTACATTCGCCGACGAAAAGGTTGGGGTGCCCGCGCTGATGGGGCGGTTACCGCAGCCTATAATCAATCCGGTATGCGGACGCAGGGTATGATGGCTGAAATTCTGCAGGTTCCCCCCTTCGACTATGTCGTGTTCGGTGGCACGGGTGATCTGGCCCTGCGTAAGCTGATGCCCGCGCTCTATTACCGGGAACGCGATCACCAGATGACCGATGACAGCCGCATCATCGGCGTCTCGCGCACCGATCAGGGGACCGAACCGTTCCGCCAGCAGATCGCTGCCGCCTTGGACAAGTTCATCCCGGTCGAAGATATTGATGCAGAGGTGCTGCACCGGTTCTTGAACCGCATCACCTATGTGACGCTGGACGCCACCAAGGCGGGTGGCGGGTGGAATGATCTGGCGGACGCACTGAAGGATGGCGGGGAGAAGGCGCGCGTCTTCTATCTCGCCACCTCGCCGGCCCTGTTCGGTGCCATCTGCCGCAATATCAAGGAAGCCGGGCTGATCTGCCCGCGCACCCGCGTGGTGCTGGAAAAGCCGATCGGCAAGGATCGCGCCTCGGCCAATGCCATCAATGATGAGGTCGGCGCGATTTTCCGCGAAGACCAGATTTTCCGCATCGACCATTATCTGGGCAAGGAATCGGTGCAGAACCTGATGGTGCTGCGCTTCGGTAATGCCCTGTTTGAGCCGCTGTGGAACGCCGGCTATATCGACCATGTGCAGATTACGGTGGCGGAAAAGGTCGGCGTGGAAGGTCGCGCCGACTATTACGATCGTGCCGGCGCCCTGCGTGACATGGTGCAGAACCATTTCCTGCAGCTGGTCTGTCTGGTGGCGATGGAGCCGCCCTCGTCCCTGACGGAAGACATGATCCGCAACGAGAAGATCAAGGTTCTCCGCGCCCTGCGGCCGATCACGGCGCAGGATGTGAAGACCAAGACGGTGCGCGGCCAGTATCGCCAGGGTGTCATCGACGGCAAGGCCGTGCCGGGCTATCCGGAGGAGCTGGGCCACGGCAACAGCAACACCGAAACCCTGGTCGCCATCAAGGCGGAGATCGATAATTGGCGCTGGGGCGGGGTGCCGTTTTACCTGCGCACCGGCAAGCGGATGCCGACGCGCTGCTCTGAAATCATCATCCAGTTCAAATCCATCCCGCACAATGTCTTCGGCAAGGGTGCCGGCGAGCTGACGGCCAACAAGCTGGTCATCCGCCTGCAGCCCGATGAGGGCGTGAACCTGTCCATCATGACCAAGGTGCCGGGCCCCGGCGGCCTGCGCCTGCGTTCGGTGCCGCTGAACCTTTCCTACGCGGAAACGTTCAAGGATCGCTATCCCGATGCGTATGAACGGCTGCTGATGGATACGGTGCGGGGCAACCCGTCTTTATTCATGCGCCGGGATGAGGTGGATGCCGCCTGGGCCTGGATCGATACCATCCTGAAGGGGTGGGACGATGCCGAACAGCGCCCCGAACCCTATTCCGCTGGCAGCTGGGGCCCGATCAGCTCCGCCATGCTGCTGGCCCGCGATAACCGTCGGTGGCACGATGCCGAATTCTAATGAACTGAAGGGCTTTGATGCCCGTCCCGCCCTGGTGGCGGCACTGGCCGATCATCTGGCCGGTGTGATCACCCAGGCGGTGGCAGCGCGTGGTGTGGCCACGCTGGTGCTGTCCGGCGGCACCACGCCGGCCGACCTGTTCCGTGTGCTGGACCAGATGGACCTGCCCTGGGACAAGGTAAGCCTGACGCTGTCGGATGAACGCTGGGTGGATTTGGACGATCCCGCCAGCAATGAGGCGATGGTTCGCCGCACCCTGGCCAATGCGTTGGCCAGGGGTGCCCGGCTGGTGGGGCTGAAAAGCCCCGGTGCCAGCGTGGCCGATGGGCTGGAAGCGACCAATGAACGGGTGGCCACGCTGGCCTGCCCCTTCGATCTGGTGCTGCTGGGCATGGGGGAAGATGGGCACACGGCCAGCTTCTTCCCCGGTGGCGAGGGGCTGGAACAGGCGTTGAGCGGTGCTGGCGGGCTGGCTGTGGCTGGCGTGGTGCCGGCCATTCCCGGCCCTGCCCGCATAACGCTGACCCGTCCGGCCCTGCTGGACAGCCGCGCCATCGCCCTGCTGATCACCGGCGATGCCAAGCGCCGCGTGCTGGATCAGGCGCTGGAGCCGGGTCCGGTGGAGGCTTTGCCCGTGCGTTCCGTGCTGCACCAGGATCTGGTGCCGGTTTCCATCTGGTGGGCGCCCTGAACCCCCGCGGGGTTGCCTGACCTGACCATGTCCCCGGGGTGGGGAGAGTTCCGTCATGACCATTGATGCCATCCGCCGCGTCACCGACCGTATCGTCGAGCGCAGTGCCGCCGGCCGTGCCGCCTATCTGGCGCAGGTGCGCGCTGCCCAGCAGCGCGGCCCGCGCCGCGGCACGCTGGCCTGTGGCAATCTGGCCCATGGTTTCGCCGCCTGTGCCGCCGACGACAAGGCCAAGCTGAAGTCCGGGACGGAGCCGAACCTGGCCATCGTCTCGGCCTATAATGACATGCTGTCGGCGCATCAGCCGCTGGAACGCTATCCGGCCCTGATCAAGGAGGCGGTGCGCAAGGCTGGCGCGGTGGCCCAGTTCGCCGGTGGCGTGCCGGCCATGTGCGATGGCGTGACCCAGGGTCAGGCGGGGATGGAACTGTCCCTGTTCTCCCGCGATGTCATCGCCATGTCGACGGCCATCGCCCTGTCGCACAATATGTTCGACGGCGCGCTCTATCTGGGTGTCTGCGACAAGATCGTGCCGGGCCTGTTCATCGGCGCGCTGGCCTTTGGCCATCTGCCGGCGGTCTTCGTGCCGGCCGGGCCGATGACGTCTGGCCTGTCCAACCCGGAAAAGGCCAAGGTTCGCCAGTTGTACGCTGAGGGCAAGGTCGGCCGCGACGCGCTGCTGGAGGCGGAGTCGCAGAGCTATCACGGGCCCGGCACCTGCACCTTCTATGGTACGGCCAATTCCAACCAGATGATGATGGAGATCATGGGGCTGCATCTGCCCGGCTCCAGCTTCATCCATCCCAACACGCCCTTGCGCGATGCGCTGACCATCGCCGCCGCTGAACGCGCGGCGAAGATCACGGCGCTGGGCGATGATTACACGCCGCTGGCCGACATCATTGACGAGAAAGCCATCGTCAATGCCATGATCGGCCTGATGGCTACCGGCGGATCGACCAACCACACCATCCATCTGGTGGCGATGGCCGCTGCTGCCGGCATCACCATCGACTGGCAGGATTTCAACGACCTGTCCGCCGTTGTGCCGCTGCTGTCCCGCGTCTATCCCAACGGCGTGGCCGATGTGAACCATTTCCACGCCGCCGGCGGGATGCAGTTCGTGATCTCCGAACTGCTGGATAATGGCTTGCTGCATGGCGATGTGAAGACCGTGGCGGGTGAGGGTGGCCTGGATGCTTATCGCCAGGAGGCGTTCCTGGATAATTACGGGGCGGCCACGTGGCGCCCGGGCGTGAAGGTTTCCGCCGATACCAAGGTGCTGCGGCCGGTGGCTGATGCCTTTGATGCCACGGGTGGTATCCGCCTGCTGACCGGCAATCTCGGCCGCTGCGTCATCAAGGTTTCGGCGGTGAAGCCGGAACATCGCATCGTTGAGGCGCCGGCCCTGGTGTTCGATGGCCAGGATGACATGCTGGCCGCCTTCAAGGCTGGCAAGCTGACCGGCGACGTGGTGGTGGTGGTCCGTTATCAGGGGCCGCGCGCCAACGGGATGCCGGAACTGCACAAGCTGACCCCCTCGCTGGGCATTTTGCAGGACAAGGGTTTCAAGGTGGCGCTGGTCACCGATGGCCGCATGTCCGGCGCCTCCGGCAAGGTGCCGGCGGCCATCCATGTCACCCCGGAATGTCTGGCCGGTGGCCCGCTGGCCCGTGTGCGCGACGGCGACATTATCCGCCTGGATGCCGAGGCCGGCACGCTGGACGTGCTGGTGGATGCCGCTGAATTTGCCGCCCGCGATGTGGTGGTGCCCGACCTGTCCGGCAATGAATGGGGCATGGGCCGCAATCTGTTCGGTGCCTTCCGTGGCGTGGCCACGGGGGCGGAACAGGGCGGCAGCTGCTTCACCGCCAACCCGGTATAACCTCTACGCAGTTGGATAAAGCCTCAATGACCACCGATATCGCCCATATCTGCAGCCTTGCCCCCGTCGTTCCGGTCATCATCATCGACCGGCTGGAAGATGCCGTGCCGCTGGCCAAGGCGCTGGTGGCTGGCGGGTTGCCGGTGCTGGAAGTCACCCTGCGCTCCCCCGTGGCGCTGGACGCGCTGGCGGCCATGGCGGAAGTGCCGGGTGCGGTGGTCGGTGCCGGCACGGTGGTGCAGCCCTCGCAGGTGGATGCCGTGGCCAAGGCCGGCGCCAAGTTCATCGTCAGCCCCGGCACCTATCCGGAGCTGGTGACGGCCGTGCAGGATAGCGGCATCCCCTATCTGCCCGGCGTCGCCACCCCGTCGGAAATGATGGCCCTGCTGGCCCGTGGCATCCGCCATCAGAAGCTGTTCCCGGCCACGGTGGTGGGCGGGATCGACATGCTGAAGGCGATTGGTTCGCCCCTGTCGCAGATCCGTTTCTGCCCGACGGGCGGGGTGAATGCCACCAATGCCAAGGATTTCCTGGCCTTGCCGAACGTGATGTGCGTAGGCGGTTCCTGGGTCACCCCTGCCAAGTTGGTCGCCGCCGGCGATTGGGCAGGGATTGAAGCCCTGGCGCGCGAGGCGGCTTCGCTGAAGCCCGCCGCCTGATCCAGTTTTACCCGTTTTCAGTCCTCACGGCCGCCGTTTCTCCGGTCATTTCGCGGCGGCCGACCTTGTGGGCGTCCAGGGGCAACCCTGGGCGCCCATCTTTTTTCGGGGACTCCGCCGCTTTTGTCTCGGTTTCAGAACCGGGCCAGATAGACCAGCGGATAGGGCTTGCCGCAATGGTCCAGGTCGGTGCGCCCCACATAGCGGAAGCCCTGCGCCACATAGAAGGCAATGGCCCCCGGATTCTGTTCGTTCACATCCACCAGCAGATTCGGCTGCAGGCTGGCGGCGTGGGCGATCAGCCGTTGCCCCACACCCCGGCGATGGAAGGCCGGATCAACGAACAGGCAGTCGATCTTCGGCCCGCCGAACCCGATAAAGCCCATGATCTGCCCCGACGCGTCTGTGGCCAGCCAGACCCTGGCGGTGGGCAGATAGAGCGTGCACAGCAGCTGTTCGTAGAAATCCAGGTCTGTGGGGCTGATGAAGCCGTGGGTCGCATGGACCGAGGCGCGCCAGACGCGGTGGATTTCCGGAATATCGGCTTCGGTGGAAAGCCGGATCGGCGGCAGCAGGGCGGCGGCTTGGTTCGGCATAGGCCCGATCCGAAAAAGAAAAGGGCCGGCGCTTTCCACGCCGGCCCTTGTTTTTTACCAGACCTTGCAGGCCTTGTCGCCGCGGACCATCGGGTCCGTCGGCTTGCAGTTAAAGGCGGCTGCAAATTCCTTCATGTTGGACACCGTGCCATTGACACGGAATTCCGGCAGGGAATGCGGGTCGGTCAGCGCCTGCAGGCGCCGCGCCTCCGGCCGGCTCTGCGAGCACCAGATATGGGCCCAGCCATAAAAGGCCCGCTGCTCCGCCGTCAGCCCGCCGATCTTTTCCGATACCTTCGGGCCCAGATGTTTCTTCAGGGCAGCCAGGGCGATGGACAGGCCGCCATTATCGGCCGTGTTTTCGCCCAGCGTCTGCTTGCCGTTCAGGTTCACGCCTTCAACAGCGGTGTAACCGCCATATTGGTCGACCAGGCACTGGGCCTTTTCCTCAAACTTCTTGCCGTCATCCTCTGTCCACCAGTTGGACAGGTTGCCGTCGCCGGCATATTTGCGGCCCTGATCATCGAAACCATGGGTGATTTCATGGCCGATCACCGCACCAATGGCGCCGTAATTATAGGCGTCATCGGCGGAGAAATCGAAGAAGGGCGGCTGGAGGATGCCGGCCGGGAAATTGATATTGTTCTGCTGCGGGGAGTAATAGGCGTTCACCGTCGGCGGCGTCATGCCCCATTCGCTGGGATCGCGCGGCTTGCCGATATGGGACAGGCTGTCGCGCCGGTCAAAGGCAGCGGCGCGGAACACATTGCCCAGCAGATCATCCGACGTGACAGTCAGGGCGGTATAATCCTGCCATTTTTCCGGATAGCCGATCTTGGTGGCAATGGCGCCCAGCTTTTCCCGTGCCTTCACCTGGGTTTCCGCACCCATCCAGTCCAGCGCGCCGAACCGGTCGTTGAAGGCGCCCAGCAGGTCATTCACCATGCCCTGCATCCGGGCCTTGTGCTGCGGCCCGAAGGTCTTGGCGACGAAATACTTGCCCAGATCCTCACCCAGCGCGCTGTCGGTGGCAGCGACACAGCGCTTCCAGCGCGGGCGCTGTTCCTTGGTGCCGGACAGGGTGCGGCCATAGAAATCAAAATTCTCTTCCGCCACCGCCTTGGGCAGCCAGGGGGCCGCAGCGCGCAGGGTCTGCCAGCGCAGATAGGTCTTCAGCTCATCCAGCGGCGTGCTTTTCAGCACCTGTTCCAGCGACTTGAAGAAGCCTGGATTGCCGACATTCATGTCGGTGAAGGCCGGCGCGCCGCTGGCCTTCACATAGGCCGCCCAGTCAAACCCTTCATGCTTTTTGGCGAAGGCCTTGAAGGTGGTGGGGTTGTTGCGCTTGTTGGGGTCGCGCCGTTCCACCCGCGTCATCGACGCATCCGCCAGCTTGGTTTCCAGCACCATCACGATATTGGCGCGGGCGGCGGCGGTGGCCGGTGCATCACCGGCCAGGGTGAACATGCGGGTGACATGCGCCAGATAGGCGGCCCGCTGTTCCTTGGATTTGGCGTCATCCTTGAAATAGAAATCCCGGTCGGGCAGGCCCAGCCCGCCTTGGTCGGCGACGGCGATGGTCTGCACCGCGTCGCTGAATTTCTGCATCCGGCTGAAGCTGAAAAAAGCCCCAATGCCCTGGTCATGCAGCGTGCCCACCAGGGCGCCCAGCTGCTCTTTGTCGCGCAGCGCGTCAATCCGGCTCAGCGTCGGCTGCAAGGGGGCCAGCCCCTTGGCCTCCACCGCCGCCTCATCCATGCAGGCGGCATAGAAGGCGGCGATCTTCGCCGTTTCCGGCTTCGGGTTGGCGACGGCATCGTCCAGGATGGTGCGCAGCACGCCCTGATTCTGATCCGCCAGCCGCTGGAAGGTGCCCCAGCGCGATTGATCCGCCGGGATCGGGTTTTCCTTCATCCAGACGCCGCAGGCGTGCAGATAGAAATTATCGCAAGGGGAGACAGTAGGGTCCAGCACCGGCAGACCGGGGGCTGGTGGCTGCGGCTTGGCGGGTGCCGGCGCTTCCGCCACCCGGGTTGGTTTCGATGTGCAGGCCGTCAGGCCCACCAACAATGCCAAACCGATCGCCCCCAATTGGGACGTGCCCCGCAAGCCTTTCAGCTTCATGTAAACCCCGACGGTCGCCGATGCTGGATGGTACGCGTATGGATGCCCGTTTTTCGGGCTTTTTAGCGTGGGCGCAGATTAGCACGAAGCCGGGCTGTAAAAGCTAAGTGCTTTTTGTAACGGATTGGTAACTGGTATCCCCAAGCGCGGCCAACCGTTCCAAATGGGACGATTGGCCGCACCGGGATTTGGGCTTACCAGACCTTGCAAGCCTTGTCGCCGCGCACCATCGGGTCCGTCGGCTTGCAGTTAAAGGCCTGGGCGAATTCCGCCATGTTACCGACAGTGCCATTCACGCGGTGGCGCGGGGCCGAATGCGGGTCGGTCTTGGCGCGCAGACGTTCGGCTTCCGGCCGGGCCGACGAACACCAGACGCTGGCCCAGCCATAGAACAGCTTCTGTTCCGGCGTGTAACCATCGGCCCCCTTGGTGGTCAGGGCCTTGTCGCCGCCGACGCGCTGCTTCAGCGCCATCAGGGCCAGCCGCAGCCCGCCATTATCGGCCGTGTTCTCACCGAGCGTCAGCTTGCCATTCTGGTTGGTGTCACCGGCCACCTGATAGGAGCCGTACTGATCCACCAGACACTGGGCCTTGGCTTCGAATTTCTTGGCGTCGTCGGCGGTCCACCAATCCTTCAGATTGCCCTTGGCATCAAAGCCACGGCCTTCATCATCGAAACCATGGGTCATTTCATGCCCGATCACGGCACCGATGGCGCCGTAATTCAACCCATCATCGGCCTGGAAATCGAAGAAGGGCGGCTGCAGGATGCCGGCCGGGAAGTTGATATTGTTCTGGCTGGGATCGTAATAGGCATTCACCGTCGGCGGGGTCATGAACCATTCGTTCTTGTCCACCTTCTTGCCGATCTTGGACAGGTGATAGGCATTCTCAAACCCGGCTGAGCGGAACTGGTTGCCCAGCAGATCGTCCTTCTTCACGGTCAGGGCGGTGTAATCGCGCCATTTTTCCGGATAGCCGATCTTCTGTTCCATGGCGGCCAGCTTTTCCAGCGCCTTGGTCTTGGTCTCCGCCCCCATCCAGTCCAGTTCCTTGATGTCGGCGGCATAGGCGGCGCGCAGATCATCCAGCATCACCAACATGCGCTTCTTGTGTTCCGGGCCGAAGGCCGTTTCCACATAATGCTTACCCAGATCTTCACCCAGCGCGTTGTCGGCGGCATCGGTGCAGCGCTTCCAGCGCGGCCGCAGTTCCTGGGCCCCGGACAGCGTCTTGCCATAGAAGGCAAAATTCTCATCCACAAAGGATTTTGACAGCCAGGGCGCGGCGGCGCGCAGAGCGTGCCACTGGAAATAGGTCTTCAGATCGGCCAGATCGGTTTCGCTTACCGCCTGATCCAGACCCTTGAAGAAGGCCGGATCATTGACATTCATGTCGGCAAAGGCGGGTGCCTTCACATCGCGCACATATGTTGCGAAATCGATGGCTTTGGTCGTGCCGGTGAAGGCCTTGAAGCTGGTGGGATTGTTCAGCTTCTGGGTATCGCGGCGGTCCTGCTTGCTCATCGTCACGCGGGCCAGCCGGGTCTCAAACGCCATCACCGCAGCGGCCTTCTTGGCCGCGACCTCCGGCTTGTCGCCGGCCAGGGTGAACATGGCGGCGACATGCTTCTCATAGGCCCCGCGCAGCGTCGCCGACCGCTCATCATCGGTCAGGTAATAATCACGGTCGGGCAGACCCAGCCCGCCCTGGTCGAAGGCGGCGATGGTGTCTTCCGCCTTGGCAAAGCTCTGCTGCGGGCCGAAGCCGAACAGCACATCAATGCCGGACTGATGCAGGGCGGCCACCAGGGCCGCCAGTTGCTTCTTGTCCTTCAACGCGTCGATCTGCGACAGCACCGGCTTCAGCGGGGCGATGCCGGCCTTGTCGGCAGCGGCTTCATCCATGCAGGCGGCATAGAAGGCGCCGATCTTGGCCGTGCCCGGCTCGCTGCCCTTGGCAGCCTTCTCCAGGATCGCGTGCAGCGTGTTCTGGTTGCGCTGGGCCAGCTCATGGAAGGTGCCATAGACGGACCGTTCCGGCGGCAGCGGGTTGGCCTTGATCCAGGGGCCGCAGGCGTGCAGGAAGAAATCCTGGCACGGGCTGACGCTGTTATCGACCTCCGGTACCTTCGATTGCGCCGCGTGGGCGGCGTTCAGGGGGGCCAGACCCAGGGTCAGGGTCAAACCAATTGCACCCAGGCATGAACCGGCCAGCAAGCCCTTCATCCTCACGTACTCCGACAATATAGACAGTTTCAGGGTCGGGTCGCTGTCCGGGCGGCCCTTAGGTGCGGACCCTAACACCACCGCTCACGGGTTGAAAATGGCCGCGTGTAACGCTTCTGTAACCGCGCGGCGGTTACCGGCCGGCAGCAACAGGGCGATATTGGCCGCCAGTGCCAATTCCGGTGTCGCTTCAAGACGTTGCCGGGGCGGAAATGCCTGCAGCATCTCCTGCTGCTGACGCTCTGCCGCCAGCTCCGCCGCCTGCACCTGCTCCCGCAGGGCGGTACTGGCGGCGTTGGGGGCGGGCGGGGGGCCGTTTTTCAGCCGGCGGCGCACGGCGCGCAGCGGTTGCACCACCTCGCGCCGCCAGGCATCGGTGGCGCTGGCGGCGGCGGCCAGTTCGGGGCCGGTCAGCCGGTGGCCATTGGCGCCCAGCCAGGCGGCCCACAGGATCAGGTTTACATCCAGCCCATATTGATCCTGCGCCCGCAGGCAGGCCTCCGCCACGCCGGGGGCGGCGTAAACAGCCAGGGAGAAATCCCACAGGCTGTTCCAGGGGGCAGGGGAGGCCGCCGGGACCATCGGGGCCGGCGGCCAGTCATCCTCAGGCATCATCACCGACATAGATGCCAAGGCCGCGCGCCGTCTTCACCAGCGTGCCGGCGACATCGACGGCGGCATAGGTCTTGATAGCGTCTTCGATCGGGATATCGATGACGCAGCGGTTGGACCAGGCCAGCAGCCGGTCGGACTTGCCGTCTGCCAGCAAATCCACCGCCGCCACACCGAAGGCCGAGGCTAGCAACCGGTCACGATAGCTGGGCGGGCAGCCGCGCTGCACATGGCCCAGCACGGTGACGCGGGTTTCCGCCCCCGTCGCCTCGGCGATCAGGTGGCCGACATAATTGCCGATACCGCCATAGCGCTTCTGTCCATCGCTGAATTCCTGCTGGGCGGCAGACCCTTCCATGGTTTTGACGGCTTCCGACACCACCACCAGGGCGAAGTTGCGCCCGCCAGCCTGCACCTTGCGGATTTTTGCGGCGATACCGGCGACGGACCAGCGCAGTTCCGGCAGCAGGATGACATCGGCCCCGCCGGCAATGCCGGCGGAAAGCGCGATATGCCCGGCATCGCGGCCCATCACCTCCAGCACCATCACCCGGTCATGGCTGGCGGCGGTGGGTTGCAGCCGGTCCAGTGCCTCCGTCGCCACGGCCACCGCCGTATCGAACCCGACCGAGGTTTCGGTGATGCCCAGATCATTATCAATGGTCTTGGGAATCCCGATCAGCTTGAACCCGCCCTGCTGGGCCAACCGGCGCAGAATGGCCATGGAGCCATCGCCGCCAATGCCGATCAGCCCATCGACGCCCAGTTCGCGCAGGCCGCCGATAATTTCCTGGCTGCGATCCTTCTTGGTTCCATCGGCCATAGGATAGGCGAACGGATCACCCTTGTTGGTGGTGCCCAAAATGGTGCCACCCTGGCGCATCATCGCACCATCCACCATGTTGGTATCCAGCTTCACATAGCGCACCGGGCGGGTCAGCAGCCCCTGGGTGCCATCTTCGATCCCCACCACTTCCCAGCCATAATATTGGGCACGGTGAACGGCGGCCCGGATCACCGCGTTCAGGCCGGCGCAGTCGCCGCCGCTGGTCAGGATGCCGATGCGCTTGTTGCCGGTCATTGCTTCCTCGCTTTTATCCGTTGCCGGCAAGGTGCCAGGAAAGCGGGGGCGGTGGCAAGCGGGGGCATTGATCCGGCATGGCAAAACCCACCACAGGCAAGCCGGGCGGGTTTTGTTTTATACCAATCCGCCTAAAGGTTGACCTTTAGGCGGATTTGAGGCCAGCGACCGCTGGCCCGCCGCTCGTGCGGCGTGAGCCAAGGGCGCGGATGCGCCCGCCCGGCGCCTGAGGGAACATGAAATCTCCCTGGATCGGTCACGATCAAGGGAGATTGGTGTAATAGCGTTTGAGATCAGGAGGCGGGGCCGAACCACATGCTGTCCAGCTTGCCTTCCGGCGTCACCAGCACCCACCAATCGCGCACGCCATGGGCATAGGTGGCGCGGTAGACATCCATGCCGCCTTCATCGACGCGCTTGAACTGCACTGATTGCAGATCGCCCAGCGGCAGCATCTCCGCCTGGATTTTCGGCAGCAGGGAGATCACGGCATCGGCCTTGTCCGCCATCAGGCTGTCGCGGTCGATCTTGCCGGCCTTGATCTGGGCGATATGGGCGCGCAGGGCGGCCTCGCTGCCGGGCAGCGGCTTGTTGGATTTGACCCGTTCCGCCAGGGCCTGTTCCAGCGCCTTGCCGCGGGCATCGTCAATACGGGCGGCGGGCAGGTCGTGGCCATTCTGGTGCAGCACCACGCCACCGACCATACCTTGGCTATTCACCTGAAAACTGCCCTGAACCGGCAGATCGCGGGAGAAGAAACTGGTCGGGCTTTCCGGATAGAAGGCCATGGCCGGCTGGCCGATAACATGGGCCAGCAGATGATCGCCCTCCCGATAAACTTTCAGCGGCCGGTTGGCCATCAACGGGGTCTCATAATAGCCGGTGAACTTGTCCATGGCTTCCGGTGCCAGGGCGATGGCGGTGCGCGGCTTGGCCTGCTCGGCCATGCGGGCTGCCACGGCGGGATCAACCTTGTCCGTGCCGGTGGCGCCGGCACTGATGACGCTGGCGGGGGCCAGCAGGGCCAGCACCAGCGCCCAGCGCCGGGCATTCATCCGCAGCGGCAGGGTACCACCCTGCAGGATACGCTCAACGCGGGCGGTGACGGTGGCAGGCCGCGCCATGGCCAGACCGGCGGGGAGGCGGCGGGCCTTTACAGCCATGGCCACCAGGATTTCGGCATAGGTCAAGTGATCCTCCATCTGTTCAAGGGCGGCCGTGTCGCTATTGGCTTCCGCCAGCAGCGCCAGCCTGTTGTCGAGCCACCAGGCGGCCGGGCTGAACCAGAACAGGGCCCGATGCAGGGTGGAGAGAAGCAGCGTGTAGTAATCGTGCCGCTCGATATGCGACGCTTCGTGCGCCAGCACGGCTTTGCGGGTGGCAGCACTCCAGCCCGTAAAGTCAGGGGGAAGCAGGATGGTGCCGGCAATGGTCAGCGGTACGGTGATATCCTTGCTCACCCGGATATCCTGCGGCTGCGTCCAGCCGTGGCGCAGCCGCTGCGCCCGCGCCCGCAGCCGCAGGCCGGCAAGGGTGCCAAGCGCCAGCCGCAGCAGCAGGGTGCCGGCCACCAGCAGATAGAGACCCAGTCCAAAATCGGACCAGCCAATGTCAAGGGTGGGCGGGCTGGCGGCCGTCAGGGTTGCCTGGGCTGCCGGTTCAGCCCGGGCGATCAGCTGCGTCGCCGGCTGCAGCCAAAACCGGATACCGTCCAGCGGTACGGTCAAGCGATCTGCGGGGGCCAGCTGCATCAGCAGCGGCATGGCAAGCGATGTTGCCAGCACGCCGCCCCAGACTGCCATCTGGGTGAAAGGGTTGGTGATACGCAGCAGGCGCAGGGCCAGCCACGCCATCCCGATGAGTACAGCCGACCGCAGGGCCGCCTCCGCCAGCAGTGCCAGCATCATTTCCCCCGTTTTCGTGCTTGTTCGATCTTTTCCGCCAGGGCTTGCAGCTGTTCCGGCGTCAGCATGTCGGTTTCCACCATGCCGACGACGACATCTTCCGCCGATCCGCCGCAGAACCAGTCGACGATGCGCTTTACGGCGCGTGCCGCCACCCGGTCGCGCCCCTGTGCGGCCCGATAGATGAAGGTCCGTCCTTCCACGTCATGGGTGAGATAGCCTTTCTCCTCCAGCCGTTTCAGGACAGTGCGAACCGTGGATTCCTTCAACGGGCGGCTAAGCATCTCTCGCACCGCATCAGCGTTGACCGGCCCACGCCGCCAGACAAGATCCATGATCTCCCGTTCGAGATCGCCCAGGTCTGACGGATTGTGATTGTCTGTAGTGCTATCGTTCATAGTGCTACAGTGTGTAGCATTAAAGGGGTGAGGCGACAAGCGGTTTCCATGCGGGGGCTGAAAACAAAAAGCCCGCCGCGGCGGGCTGCCGGGCGGGCTTTTGCTGACTCCCCCGGTAAAGGGGTGCCTTTTGGGTACCTTACTTAAAGGCGATCCCCACAACCTCGTAGCTCTTGGAGCCGCCGGGGGTGGTGACTTCCACATTGTCGCCGACGGACTTGCCGATCAGCGCGCGGGCCAGCGGGCTGGTGATGGCGATCAGGCCCTGCTTGATGTCGCTCTCATCCTGACCGACGATCTGATAGGTCACCTCTTCATCGGTGTCCTCGTCAGCCAGAGTGATGGTGGCACCGAACTTCACGGCATTGCCGGAAAGCCGGGTGGGGTCAATCACCTCGGCGCGGCTGATCTTGTCTTCCAGCTCCATCACCCGGCCTTCGATGAAGCTCTGCTTCTCGCGGGCCGCATGATATTCGGCATTTTCCGACAGATCGCCGTGTTCACGGGCTTCGGCGATCGCCTTGATCACCGCCGGCCGCTCAACGCTCTTCAGGTGCTTCAACTCATCCTGCAGCCGGTTATACCCCCGGGCCGTCATGGGAACCTTTTCCATCGTACCTTTTTCCCAAGAGATTAGGTGGCGCCGAAATAAAAAACCCCAACGGTGCGGCCATGAGGCCGCACCGCAGACCAACCTTCTTAGTAAGACCCGCTCAGATAGGACTGAAGCGGAGCCACTTCAAGATTGCCGGTCTTCAGGCCTGAGATGGCTTCGACCGCTGCCTCAGCACCCGCCACCGTCGTGTAGTAGGGGATGTTATTGGTCAGGGCCGTGCGGCGCAAGCTGAAGCTGTCAGACATCGCCTGCGGTCCTTCAACAGTGTTAAACACCAGTTGGACCGCGCCATTGATCATTTCATCTACAATATGGGGCTGGCCTTCCAGCACCTTGTTCACTGCCCGTACCGTGATGCCGGCATCGGTCAGGAACTTGGCGGTACCCTTGGTGGCGATGATCTTGAAACCCAACCCTGCGAGCGTGCGGGCCACCGGCACCATGGCCGGCTTGTCGCGCTCCCGCACGGAGATGAACACCGTGCCGTCGCGCGGCAGGGTGACGCCGGCGCCCAGCTGGCTCTTGGCGAAGGCCATGGCAAAATTCTTGTCCAGGCCCATCACCTCGCCGGTGGAACGCATTTCCGGCCCCAGCAGGATGTCGACGCCGGGGAAACGGTTGAACGGGAACACGGCTTCCTTCACCGCCATATGCGGCGGGAACGGGCCGTTCAGCTTGAAGTCGGAAAGCTTTTCCCCGGCCATGACGCGGGCGGCCACCTTGGCGATGGCCGTGCCGGTGGCCTTGGCCACGAACGGCACCGTGCGGCTGGCGCGCGGATTGACTTCCAGAATGTAGATGTCGAAGCCGCCGGGGCCGGAACCATCGGCCGACTGCTTCACCGCGAACTGGATGTTCATCAGGCCAACGACGTTCAGCCCCTTGGCCAGCTTCACCGCCTGGACCGACAGTTCATCCACCACCGGCTTGGACAGGGTGTAGGGCGGCAGGGCGCAGGCGCTGTCACCGGAATGGATACCGGCCTCTTCGATATGCTCCATGATGCCGGCGACATAGACCGCACCCGTGGCATCGGCCACGGCGTCCACATCCACCTCGATGGCATCTTGCAGATAGCTGTCAATCAGCACCGGATTCTTGCCCGACACCTTCACGGCGGTGGCGATATAACGGTGCAGACCGGCCATATCATGGACGATTTCCATCGCCCGGCCGCCCAGCACATAAGACGGGCGGATGACGACGGGGAAGCCGATCTTGTTGGCAACGGCCACCGCCTCTTCCAGCGAACGGGCGAGGCCGTTGGCTGGCTGGCGCAGGTCCAGCTTGTGCAGCAACTGCTGGAACCGTTCGCGGTCTTCGGCCAGATCGATGGCATCCGGCGTCGTGCCCAGGATGGGGATGCCAGCGGCTTCCAGATCGCGGGCCAGCTTCAGCGGGGTCTGGCCGCCGAACTGCACGATCAGGCCCAGCACCTCGCCATTCTGCTGCTCCTTGCGGACCAGTTCGATCACGTCTTCGGCCGTCAGCGGCTCGAAATACAGACGGTCGGCGGTGTCATAGTCGGTGGAAACCGTTTCCGGGTTGCAGTTGACCATGATCGTCTCATAGCCCGCTTCCTGCAGGGCATAGACGGCATGGACGCAGCAATAATCGAACTCGATCCCCTGGCCGATACGGTTCGGCCCGCCACCCAGGATGATGACCTTCTTGCGGTCCGTCGGGGCGCTTTCGCATTCCGCCGGCTCCAGGCCATTGCCCTCATATGTGGAATACATATAGGGCGTCCGGCTGGCGAATTCGGCGGCACAGGTGTCGATGCGCTTGAACACCGGCACAATGCCCTTGGCCCGGCGGGCGGCGGCCACAGCCTCTTCGCTGCTGCCCGTCAGCTCGGCGATGCGGGCATCGCTGAAACCCATGGACTTGATGCGGTTGAAGCGCTCGGCATCCAGGCCGGCCAGACCGGCCGCCTTGATGGTCGCTTCCTCGGCAACAATGTCCTGGATCTGACGCAGGAACCAGGGATCGACCTTGCAGGCCTCAAACACCTGATCCACCGTCAAGCCATGGCGGAAGGCCTGGGCTATATACAGCAGCCGTTCACTGGTGGGGCGCGACAATGCGGCGCGGATCTTCAGCGGGTCGACCACGCCGCTGCCGCCGGTCAGGTCCACTTCATTGAAGCCGGTCAGGCCGGTTTCCATCGACCGCAGGGCCTTTTGCACCGACTCGGCAAAGGTGCGGCCGATGGACATGGCCTCACCCACCGACTTCATCGAGGTGGTCAGCGTGGTGTCGGCGCCGGGGAACTTTTCGAACGCGAAGCGCGGCATCTTCGTGACGACGTAATCGATCGTCGGCTCGAAGCTGGCCGGCGTCGTGCCGGTAATGTCGTTGGTCAGCTCATCCAGCGTATAGCCGACGGCCAGCTTAGCGGCGATCTTAGCGATCGGGAAGCCGGTGGCCTTGGATGCCAGCGCGGAGGAGCGCGACACGCGGGGGTTCATCTCGATCACGACCATGCGGCCGGTATCGGGATTGACGCCGAACTGCACGTTCGACCCGCCGGTATCCACACCGATCTCGCGCAGCACCGTCAGGCTGGCATTGCGCATGATCTGGTATTCTTTGTCGGTCAGCGTCAGGGCGGGGGCCACGGTGATGCTGTCGCCGGTATGCACGCCCATCGGATCGATATTCTCGATGGCGCAGATGATGATGCAGTTGTCGCGGCTGTCGCGCACAACTTCCATCTCATATTCCTTCCAACCGAGGACCGACTCCTCGATCAGCACCTCATGCACCGGGCTGGCCCGCAGGCCGCCGCGCACGATATCCTCAAACTCCGCCCGGTTATAGGCGATGCCGCCGCCGGTGCCGGCCAGCGTGAAGCTGGGGCGGATGATGGCGGGCAGGCCGACGAATGCCAGACCTTCCAGCGCCTCCTCATAGGTCTTCACCAGCAGGGAGCGCGGGCTTTCCAGCCCGATCTTGTCCATGGCGTCGCGGAATTTCAGGCGGTCTTCCGCCTTTTCGATGACGTCGGCCTTGGCGCCGATCATCTCCACGCCCAGCCGGTCCAGCGTGCCGTCGCGGAACAGGGTCAGCGCCGTGTTCAGCGCCGTCTGGCCGCCCATGGTGGGCAGCAGCGCGTCGGGGCGTTCTTTTTCCAGGATCTTGGCGACCATGGCCGGGGTGATCGGCTCGATATAGGTCGCATCGGCCAGACCGGGATCGGTCATGATGGTGGCCGGGTTGGAATTGACGAGGATGACCCGGTAGCCTTCCTCCTTCAGCGCCTTACAGGCCTGGACGCCGGAATAATCGAATTCGCAGGCCTGGCCGATAATGATCGGCCCCGCGCCGATGATGCAGATGGATTTGATGTCGGTGCGTTTCGGCATGTTCAGTCGGACCGTCGTCTTACGGGCGGGAAGGGCGATATAGTCGCACGAAAACGCCCCTTGCACCCACTACAGGTGCGGGGGACGTCCAGCTGAGGCGCCTATATAGAGGGGTCGGACCCATTGGTGAAGTGCCGAGCTTGGGGCGCTGGGATGCGTCGGGCGGGAGGCATGGGCCGGATCGTGTCCAAAAGGGGGAAATGCACGCAACAGTAGGAAAATCCTCGCTTACAACGATAATTTGCGCGAAATCGGCTTTTGCTTCCGGCAAAATCGCGTAAAATTAGATCGCTTCGTATTCTTACTCCATCGCGGGGGAGGGGTCTGCTTGATCGAGTCCCTGACCGGCATCGCCGATCTTTTTTCCTCCTTTCCACTTCCCGTGCTTGTGTTGCGCGATGATGGCGCTCGGCTTGTCGTTGCCTTTGCCAATGATGCGTTTGGCACCTTGGCCGGGCTGGATGCGGCGGGGATGGAGAATATGTCGGCTGCCTTGCTGCAGCGGGTGGAGGGGCAGCCCGACCCTGGCCCGGCCATCATGCGGGTGATGCATCAGGGATCGGTGCTGGATATTGAGGTCGGGCTGATGCGCCGGGGCGGCCGGGTGTCGCTGCGGCTGGTCGGCCAGGGGCTGCGGACCATCGACGATATTCCCATTTTCCTGGGAGTCGCCCGCGATAATGGGGAGTTCCAGAAGCTGGCGCAGGCGCGCGCCTCTTCGGAGCTGATGCTGAGTGCGGTGATCGGCAATATCGACCTGCCGATGCTGATGTTGAGTGACGACGGGCGCATCGTGCTGGTGAACCCGGCCATGCTGCGCCTGATCGAACGGCCCATCGATGAAATTGCGGGCCGGCATTTTTCCGTGCTGGTGCCGATTGATGACTGGCCGGCACTGTCCCCCCGTTTCCATGAAGCGCTGCAAAGCGATGAGGAAAGCCGGCGTGCCCTGCGCCTGCTGACCGGCCGGGGCAAGCCCATCAATGTCGAAATTCAGGGCAAGCCGGTGCGCCAGGTCAGCGGCCGGCGGCTACGAATGCTGACCTGCGCCTCGCTGGAGGATATGCTGCCCGGCCCGCGTGGCAGCCTGAGCGAGCTGCCGGAACGGGCAGCGGCCGACCCTTCGCGCCCGCTGATCGCCGGGCGCCTGCAACTGATCGGGCTGGATGATGTGCGCACCGCCCTGGGCGAACGCTGGGGGCAGGTGCGCGTCCAGGCCCTGGCCATTGCTGAGGGGGTGATCCGCCGCCATCTGGGGGCGGAGGATATGCTGGAACGTACGGCCGATGATGGCTTTGTCATCTTTTTCGGCGAATTGCCGGAGGCGGAGGCATCGATCCGCGCGCGGGAGATCGCCCAGCAGATTCGCAACCGCCTGCTGGGCAACAGCACTGCGTCGCTGGAAGCCCAGGTGGAAAGCTTTGCGGCTGAGGTGGATGTTGAGGATGACGGCTTTGACGAGGGCGGCATTGCCGACGTGCTGCTGGCCAAACTGGCGCAACGGCGCGAAGAAAGCCGCCAGCAGGTATCCCGGCTGCTGAAAACCGCCTTGCAGAAGGCGACGCTGGACCCGATTCAGGTGACCCAGCCCGAAGGCTATCCGATTCCGTTCTTCATCGCCGATCTGGCCCATCCCTGGCGGGATGATATTGCCGACGCCCTGATGTCCATCGCCGATGATCTGAATGTCAGCTTCGAGGCGGATCTGGTCACCCTGTCGGTGGCGATGGACTGGCATCGGCCCGGCAAGCGCGATGCCACGCTGATCATGCCGGTACGGTTTGAAAACCTGATGCTGCCGCGCCTGCTGGACCGTTATGTGGAGGTGGCGCGCAACCTGCCGGTGGAACTGCGCCGGCAGCTGATGTTCCATCTGGTGCAGATGCCGGCCGGCACCGCTGGTTCGCGCATTTCCGGCATGGTGCAGACCCTGGGTCCGCACTGCAAAGGTATCGCCATTGAACTGAATGGCGTGGATCATGTGCTGGACCCGCTGGGCACTCGCGTTTCCGTTGTTTCCATCGATTATGAATTGCTAGGGCCGCTGGACGGGCCGGGCCGCGCGCGGCTGCAACGGCTGCTGCGCACCTATCACCTGCGCAAGATGCGGGTTATGATAACAAAGGTGCCGCGGGAGGAGGATGCCTTCCGGCTGGCCAGCGATGGGGTGGACATGGTGGCGTTGGCCCGTTGAAACGGGGGCCGGATCAGGGGCGAATGAAATAGCGCCGGATATCCTCCAGCCGTGCGGTGAAGACCTGACAGCGGCCTGTATCCTGATCCTTGAAGAAATAGACCCGGTCCGGGCTGCGCTTTTGCCCCGGATCATAGATATTAAAGGAGAGGGAGCCGAACCCCACCCCCATCGGCCGTTCCCCCGGACCGAAGGCGCGGTAATGCAGATTGATCTGCTGCACGAACAGGTTCCGCCGGCAAAGCTGGCTCAGTTCCCGGCTGGGTGTCAGCAGGGTGTCGGACGGTTTGTCAAAGGCGAAGACGATGCGTTGTTGGTATTGCGGGGTCGGGCGCTGCGGTGCGATGGCCCCGTCATGCCAGCTCTGCCAGGGCAGCCGCCCCAGGGCACCTTCCGGCTGGGGGCGCGGGCGTTGCTGTATCTCCGCCCTGGCCGGCAGGGCGGCAAATCCCGCCAGCAGCAGGAAGGGCAGGGCGCGCAGCAGTGTTGGCAATCAAAGACCTCAGCGGTTGATCATGTAGCGCGCCAGGAAGCGCGCCACCGCCTGTTTGCTGGCATCGGGCAGATTGGTGAAGTTGATCTTCGCCGTCTTGCCATCCACGGTGGCGACGGTGCCGGTCCCCTTCAGCGCCAGATTCTGCTTGGGGTCCTTCAGCGCCAGATCGAAAGTGACGCTTTGCCCCACCTTCAATTTGGTGCCGGTGACGGTCACGCTGCTGATGCCCAGGTTGGCCACGGACAATTGTTTGCCGTCAATATGAAGATGGGCCGTGTAATTCGGTACGGAAACCTTTTCCGTGACATTTATTTTAAGGAAGTCAAACATGCCCATCGGCGATCTCCGCAGCCTGAAAGGCTAGTCTAAGCCAATTCGGCTTTTCAGGATACAAGCCGATACGTGTCCATAGGGATGGGGTGGGGCCATAATCTCGCGCGCATGAAACTTCCGGCGCTGATCGGTGTTGCTGCAAGGGGCCGGTATGGGCTGGCCCGATGGCAGTAATGGGGATCAGGATGACCGGCAGCACCAATGTTATCGAACGGGAGATTGAAGAGGCCCGCGCCGGCATGACCCGCGCGGCGGCGGAGATTGAGCGGCGGCTGCAACCGGAAACCCTGGTGGATAGCGCGCTCGGCCTGTTCCAGCGCAACGGCCCGGCCCGCGCCATTGTGGATGAGGTAACCGATCTGGCCCTGCGCAACCCGGTACCGGTGCTGATGATCGGGTTGGGTCTGGCCTGGCTGGCCCTGGATTTCAGCCGCCACCGCCCGCCCGCTCCCCGCCGCACCGCCCACACGGATCAGCCGGTGCCGCCAGCCGGGGCGGACGGTCCGGTGGCCCCCACCGCTGATACGATCCTGGGCCTGACGCCCAGCCATGAATCCGCCGCCATGGCCGCCCATGTGTTTGCCGATGCCGGGATGGGGGGTGCGGAAGGGCGACGGTTGTAGGGGGGGCTGGAACTTCCCCTGTTGGCGCCCTGCCGTAGTGTCTATCCGAAAAATTATCGTGCTTTTCGAAACCTCGCGATCTCATCACCGTCATTCCCGCCTTCGCGGGAATGACGGTTGGGGTACTGGAAAAACATAAGAAGCTTATCAACAAACATGGATGGAAAGCCACTTGGCTGTGGCGTCAGTGGGATGGTAACGCCGGCGCCCGGTTGGGTGATAACGCCGGAGGCAAAACGGGGCCTGCTGGCCCGTCTGCTGCAAATGCTGCGCGATGCCATGCTGGTCTTGCTGAAAGTGTCCAAGCCCCCCGCCCAGGCGGTGGTGGTGGAACTGCGATCCTTGACCAAGGATATGTACCAGGGTGCACGCCCCAAACTTGTAAAGATCGGCAGCGCCTTGATCGTTGGCAGCGTCCTGACCGCCACCGCCTATGTCGCCGGCCCCTTGGCCACCCTGGCCGAAAAGGTTCCACAGTTGAAAGAGACATCCGATGTGGTCAAGTCGTTGAAGGATATCATTGATAAGTGAGGTTGCCACCTGTTATCCATTGATTATCTTAAATTGCGTTGCCCAAGACCAGCATTCGGAGTTGATAGCCTCACCACTCTGAAACACTACGTGAATTATGTTGCATAGTGTTGCGTGGAGTGGACTCTTTCGGAGTTGACGGTTCACCAACTCCGTATGGATCAACTCATGGCCCCTTTGCCCCCAGCGCAAACCGGTCCATTATCCTTATCTGATCACCGGAAAGCCGGAGGGATGAAATGGAAGAGCTGTCAACGGTGGAGGCACAGGCGCAGTTTGCCCGTCTGATCGACCGTGCCCGCAAGGGGGAGGAGACGGTCATTACCGACCATGGCCGCCCCGTGGCGCGGCTGTCGCCGGTGGAGCCGTCGGAGGTGGATGGCTTCGTGGACTGGGAACCGTCTGGCGGCGTATGCGGGGTCGGGCTAAGGCTGCTGGGATTGCCCCTTTCACGGATGAAGAGCGCAAGGCTCTGCGGGACGAGGGGCGTCGGTGAGTTTTGTTGTCGACAGCTCCGTTGTGCTGACGTGGCTGCTGCCTGATGAGGCACGCGAGGATTTGCGCCCCTTGTTCCGTCGCATGACCTTGTCAGGAGCCCATGCGCCTATCCTGTTGCGTTACGAAGTAACGAATGTTCTGGTCAATGCACAGCGCCGGAGCCGTATCGGTGCGGCTTACAGGCAGGGTGCCGTCGCGGATTTGGAGATCATGCCCATCCGTTATAGTGTGCCCCTACAATCGACATCCATGGCACGGATTGCGGAATTGGCCGTGACGCATGGTCTGACCGGGTACGACGCCGCCTATCTGGCATTGGCCCTGGATTTGGGTCTGCCTCTGGCCAGCATCGACAAGCAACTGCTGCAGGTTGCCACTCTCTTGGGCGTCCCCACTCTCTAACCCCACCCCCCGATTGCACCGGGCAGCCCGCTGCGGTACAAGGCCCGCAAACCTTTTGCAGATGCTTACCTGAAGGATGCCGCCATGGCCGCTTATCAATATGTCTATGTGATGAAGGGTGTGACCAAGGTCTATCCCGGCGGCAAAAAGGTGTTTGAAAACATCTGGCTGTCCTTCTACCCCGGCGCCAAGATCGGCGTGCTGGGCGTGAATGGCGCCGGTAAGTCCACCTTGCTGAAGATCATGGCCGGGCTGGACAAGGATTATAATGGCGAGGCCTGGGCCGCCGAGGGTGTGAAGGTCGGCTATCTGCCGCAGGAACCGCATTTGAACCCGGACAAGAATGTCTGGGACAATGTGATGGAAGGTGTGGGCGAGACCAAGGCGCTGCTGGACCGGTTCAATGCCGTGTCGGAAGCCATGGGCGACCCGGATGCCGATTTCGACACGCTGATGGCCGAACAGGCCGAATTGCAGGAAAAGATTGACGCGGCCGACGCCTGGGATCTGGACCGCACGGTCGAAATTGCCATGGACGCGCTGCGCTGCCCGGCCGGTGATGCCGCCGTGGACAAGCTGTCGGGCGGTGAGAAGCGCCGCGTGGCGCTCTGCAAGCTGCTGCTGTCCAAGCCCGATATGCTGCTGCTGGACGAACCGACCAACCATCTGGACGCCGAAAGCGTGGCCTGGCTGCAGCGCTTCCTGGCCGAATATCCCGGCACCGTGGTGATGGTCACCCACGATCGTTACTTCCTGGATGCCGTCACCGGCTGGATTCTGGAACTGGATCGCGGCTCGGGCATCCCCTATGAGGGCAATTATTCCGCCTGGCTGGAACAGAAGCAGAAGCGTCTGGAACAGGAAGGCCGGGAAGAAGGCGCCAAGCAGAAGCAGTTGGCCCAGGAACTGGAATGGGTGCGCGCCAGCCCGAAGGCCCGTCAGGCCAAGTCCAAGGCCCGTATCCAGGCTTACGAGGAATTGCTGGCTTCCGCCAACCAGAAGGAAGCCATTGGCGAAACCCGCATCGTCATCCCCACGCCGCCGCGCCTGGGCAATGTGGTTATTGAGGCCGAGAACCTGCGCAAGGGCTTTGGCGACCGGTTGCTGATCGACGATCTGTCCTTCCGCCTGCCGCCCGGTGGCATTGTCGGTATCATCGGCCCCAACGGTGCCGGTAAGACCACCCTGTTCCGCATGATCACCGGCCAGCAGCAGCCCGATGGCGGTACCTTCCGCGTGGGAGAGACGGTGCAGCTGGGCTATGTCGACCAGAGCCGTGACAGCCTGGATGACAAAAAGAATGTCTGGGAGGAAATCTCCGGCGGGCTGGACGTGATCGAGCTGGGCAAGAAATCCATGCCGAGCCGCGCCTATGTCAGCGCCTTCAACTTCCGCGGGCCGGACCAGCAGAAGAAGCTGGGCCAGCTGTCGGGTGGTGAGCGCAACCGCGTGCATCTGGCCAAGATGCTGAAGTCTGGCGCCAACGTCCTGCTGCTTGACGAACCGACCAACGATCTGGACGTCGAAACCCTGCGCGCCCTGGAAGAGGCGTTGAGCACCTTCCCCGGCTGCGCCGTGGTCATCAGCCACGATCGCTGGTTCCTGGATCGTCTGGCCACCCACATCCTGGCGTTTGAGGGTGACAGCCAGGTGGTCTGGTTCGAAGGCAACTATGCCGATTACGAGGCGGACAAGCGCCGCCGTCTGGGGGCGGAGGCTGACCAGCCGCACCGGATCAAGTACAAGCCGCTGGAACGCTGATCCGTTCCCAGCCTTTCTGATGCTGACATGCGCCCCCGTCGGTTATCCGGCGGGGGCGTTTTGTTTGGGTGCTTTGACCCTGTGTTGTGAAATACTGGAATAGTCAAATGTTAGGGAAATTCTGCAGCCACTGGCATTGGCAGCCGTACTTCTTTATGTTTCCTTAACCGGACTAAAGGCGTGCCGGGCGGGCCTGGGGGAGTGGGCCCAGTGGGGGGAAGTGGCCGATGGAAGAAGACCTTCTGGTGTTTGCGGCGGAGCCGGACTTGGCCCAACCCACGCCCGCCCTGTGCCCCTGGCTGATTCTGATCGTCGATGATGACCCTTCGGTGCACAGCGTCACCAAACTGGCTCTGCGCGATCTGGTCCATGCCGGGCGCAAGCCCTTGTTTCTATCGGCCTATTCGGCGGTGGAGGCCCGGCAGATCCTGGCGGCATACAGCGATATCGCCCTGGTTCTGCTGGATGTGGTGATGGAGAGCGAGGATGCGGGGCTGGACCTTGCCCGCGCCATCCGGGAGGAATTGGGCAATCAATATGTCCGCATCATTCTGCGCACCGGCCAGCCCGGCCAGGCGCCGGAGCGGGAGGTGGTGGCCCGCTATGACATTAATGATTACCGCGCCAAGGATGAGCTGACGGCGGCCCGGCTCTGGACCTCGGTACTGACGGCCCTGCGCGCCTATCAGCAGATCAGGGCGCTGGAGGCGAACCGCGCCGGGCTGGCCCATATCCTGGACGCCACGGCCCGCCTGTTCGAGCAGCGGGACGTCAACCGTTTTGCTGCCGGTGTGGTGGACAGCCTGCTGGCCCTGGCCGGCCCCGATGCCGGTGCCCTGCTGGCGCGGGTGGAGATGGTGGAGGGGGAGCCGGTGGGCGAACCCCGCCTGCTGGCCGGACGGCTGGCGGGCAGTAGCCCCCAGGCCCGCCCGCTGCTGCCGGCGGGGCCGCTGTCCCACGCGGTGCCGCCGGATATCTGCCAGCAGATCGTGCAGGCGCTGGCCCAGCCGACAGGGGTGCAGGGCGCTGGCTGGCTGGCCATCCATACGGCCGCTTCGCCCAGCGTTGCCGTGATCATCCATCTGTCCGGCCTGATACCGGACCATGGGCCGGATCAGCGGGTGATGGCCCTGTTCGCCCGTACCATTGCCATCGGGCTGGAAAACGCCCTGCTGGTGGAACAGCTGTCCCGCGACCGCACCCATGACCGGGCCACCGGCCTGCTGAACCGCACCGGGCTGGTGGCGGCGCTGGGGGCCCGGCTGGGCCTGTTGGGGGAGGATGGGGCTGGTTCCTGCGCTGTCGCTTTGATTGATCTGCGGCGCTTCCGCGATTTCAACCAGGAACTGGGGGTGGCCTGGGGTGACCAGCTGCTGAGCATCACGGCCCGGCGGGTGGTGCAGGCGGCGGGCCCGGCGGCGGCCTGTGCCCGCACTGCTGGTGACCAGTTCGCCATCATGCTGCCCGGCGGGCCGGATCTGGAAATGGCGCGCGCCCAGGTGCGCGCCATCGTGGCCGCCGTGTCCGAACCGGTGACCCTGGCTGGGCGGGAGGTGCATCCGCTGGCCACGCCGGGCCTTGCCTGGTGCAACCTGCCCGGTCGCCATGCGGAGGAGATGCTGGCAAGGGCGGAGGAGAGCCTGCACGCCTCCAAACGCGCCTTCGGTCGCCTGCAGGAGGTTCTGGTCGGCGATGATAGCGACCAGAACCGGCTAGGCCTGACGATGGAGCTGAATGCCGCCCTGAAACAGAACCAGTTTGAGCTTTATTATCAGCCCATTGTCGATGCGGTGACGCGCAAGGTGGTGGCGTTTGAGGCGCTGGTGCGCTGGAAGCACCCGGCGCGCGGCATCATGGTGCCTGCCGCCTTCATCCCGGCGGCGGAGGAGACGGGGCTGATCGTGCCCATCGGCACCTGGGCGATGCGGGAAGCCGCCACCCGCATCGCCGAATGGACCCGCGCCAGCGGCCGGCCCATCTGGGTCAGCGTCAATATCTCCGCCGCGCAACTGTCCGAACCGGGCTTCCTGGACCATGTGAAACGGGTGGTGGCGGAAAGCGGGGTCGATCCGACCCTGCTGAAACTGGAGGTGACGGAAAGCACCATCATCGGTGACCCGGCCCATGCGGCGGAAATCCTGTCGGGCCTGCGCGATCTGGGCATCCGGCTCTGCATGGATGATTTCGGCACCGGCTATTCCAACCTGTCCTACTTGCAGACCTTGCCGTTTGATTTCCTGAAAGTGGACCGGGCCTTTGTGTCCAGCATGATCGACCGGTTTGAAAGCCGCACCATCCTGCGCACCATGCTGGCCCTGGCGCAGCAGCTTTCCCTGGAGGTGGTGGCCGAGGGGGTGGAGACGCTGGAACAGGCCGATGAGCTGGAACGGCTGGGCTGTGGCTTCCTGCAGGGCTTCCTTTATGGCAAGCCGATGCCGGCCGAGCTGGCCGGTGCCATGCTGGGCGTGCCGTCGGGGCCGCCCGCCTGAGCGAATATCCCCGTTCCATCCAAGCAAGGGCGGTATCCGCAGCGGCCGGGTGCCCAGCGGCACCCACCCGTGCTAGAACCCCGCCGCCATAGCGAGAGAGGGAGGCGGCGATGAAGATCCTGGTCGTGGGTTCGGGTGGGCGTGAACATGCGCTGTGCTGGGCCGTCGCCCGTTCGCCCCTGTGCGACAAGCTTTATTGCGCGCCCGGCAATGCCGGCATCGCCGCTGTCGCCGAATGTGTGGATATATCCGGCAACAAGATCGACGCGATCACCGATTTCGCCACGGCCAACGCCATTGATTTCGTGATTGTCGGGCCGGAGGAACCGCTGGTGCTGGGGTTGGCGGACAAGCTGCGCGCCGCCGGCATCCCTACCTTTGGCCCGTCGGCTGCTGCCGCCGCCCTGGAAGGTTCCAAGGGTTTCATGAAGGATGCGGTGGCGCGGTTTGGCGTGCCCACCGCTGCCTATGGCCGCTTCACCGACCGCGACGCCGCCCGCGCCTTTGTGGCCCGGCAGGGTGCCCCCATCGTGGTGAAGACCGACGGGCTGGCCGCTGGCAAGGGTGTGACCATCTGCCAGAATGTCGATGAAGCCTATGCCGCCATTGATGAGGCGATGGTGGGCCGCCGCTTCGGCGATGCCGGGGCCGAGCTGGTGATCGAGGAATTCCTGGATGGGGAGGAAGCCAGCTTCTTCGCCATCTGTGACGGCACCAACGCTGTGGCCCTGGCCGGCGCGCAGGACCATAAGCGCGCCTTTGATGGCGATCAGGGGCCGAACACCGGCGGCATGGGCACCTACAGCCCTGCCCCGGTGCTGACGCCGGCGATTGAGGCGGAGATCATGGACAAGATGATCCTGCCCACGGTGCGCGGCATGGCGGCAGAGGGCAAGCCGTTCGTTGGCGTGCTGTTCGCCGGCATCATGGTGGTGAACGGGCCGGACGGCCAGCCGGTGCCCAAGCTGTTGGAATATAATGTCCGCTTCGGCGACCCGGAATGCCAGGTGCTGATGCGCCGCCTGAAATCCGATCTGGTGGAACTGCTTTTGGCCGCTGCCCAGGGTGATGTTTCCGGCCAGCAGCCGCAATGGCATGATGAAGCCGCACTTTGCGTGGTGATGGCGGCGGATGGCTATCCGGGCGATTACCAGAAGGGCACGCGCATCGGTAATCTGGCCGCAGCCGGGCAGGTGCCGGGCGTGGAAATCTTCCATGCCGGCACCAAGCCGGGGCCGGATGGGGCGGTGCTGGCCAATGGTGGCCGCGTGCTGGGCGTGACGGCGGGGGCCGCCCGCATCGCCGAGGCGCGGGAGCTGGCCTATCGCGCTGTCGATCTGATCGACTGGAAGGAAGGCTTCTGTCGCCGCGATATCGCCTGGCGGGCGATGGCGCGCGGTCTTTAAGGCGAAGTGGTTTCAGGGGGCCTGATCGGGCTGCCACAGCTCGATCGGGTTGCCCTCCGGGTCATGGATACGGGCGAAGCACCCGACGCCGGGCATGTCCCATTCCGGCTTGCGGATGATCTCCACCCCGGCGGCGTGCAAGTCAGCACAGAGCTGGTCCAGATCATCGGTGCGGAAATTCAGCATCCATTGCCGGTCGGCGGGGAAATAATCCGTACCATCCGCCATGGGCGTAAAAACGCAAGGCCCGGCCTGCGTGTCCCAGATGCCAAAGGGCTCCGAACCCAGCCCAAGATGCTGAACGTACCAAGCCTGCAAGGCTTTGGGGTCCTTTGCCCGGAAAAAGAACCCGCCAATTCCTGTCACGCCCATAGCCGCCCCCTTCGTCTGTCTGACGGTTGCGATGTGGGGCAGCATCCCCCGGTTGTCGGGCGCTGCCCCAGATGATGGTACCCTATGGTTTCAGCGTCACCTTCATCAGATTATCGTCGCTGTTGCGGTCGATCAGCTTGTTATAGGGATCGATACCGGCATAGGTGGGCAGCTGGTCCACCTCAAACACCAGCAGGATCATCGGCGGGATCGGGGCGTTTTTGTCCACCTCCTGATTGATCGGCAGCTTTTCCAGCTTCACCACCTTGGATGCATCGAAATCCTTATCCGCCGGGTTGGCGGTGAACAGGCCAATATCGACGGGCAGGTGGAAGGGCTTGGGCGTCTCCTTGCCCGCACCATCGGCCTCCACCTTGCCGACCTCCACGCCCAGCGTCACCTTGTATTTGCCGCTGGGCAGCTTCTCCGCGTCGGCACTTTTCACCTTCACATCGTAAATCACGATGCGTTCCAGCGTGTCGGTGATCAGCTCCGCCTTATCCGGTCCCGCCTCTTCCTTCAACAGCCGCAGCAGGTCAAGCGAGGTGGGGTAGGGGGCGTAGTGATATGCTGATTCCTGCACCAGCCGGGCCAGGGCGCGGTTCAACACGGCTTCGCCTAACTGGTCGCGCAGGAAATAGAGCGCCACAGCCCCCTTGCGGTAATGGATATATTGCTGGTTTTCCACGCGATAGAGGGGCTGTTCCTCCCGGTCTTCCCCGCCGCGCCCGCGCAAGTAACTGTCCAGCTCATATTTCAGGAAGCGGCGGATTTTGTCCGGCCCATATTGCTTTTCCATCACCATCAGGGCGCTGTACTGGGCCAGGGTTTCCGACAGCAGGGTGGCACCCTGCACATCGGCCCCCATCACCTGATGCGCCCACCATTGGTGCGCCACCTCATGCGCGGTGACGTACCAGACATAATCGATCTTCTCCGGATCGCGGTTATCAGCGATGAAGCCGATGCCTTCCGAATAGGGCACGGTGTTGGGGAAGGCCTGGGCAAAGCGCGCATAATCCGGGAATTCCAATATCCGCATCTGGCGATGCTGATAGGGGCCGAAATTGGCGTTGTAATATTCCAGCGATGCCTTCATCGCCTGGATCATCCGATCCACATTGCGCCCGTGCGGCGCATGGTAATAGACGGACAGGTCGATGCCGTTCCATTGCTCCGTCTTCACCGTATAGGCGGCAGAGAGCCAGGAATAGAAATTCAGGATCGGCTTATCCATCTTGTAATGGAAATAGTGCCGGTCGCCCTCTGTCCATTCCTTCACCAGATAGCCTGGGGCCACAGCGATCTGGTCTTTGGCCGTGGAAACGGTGGTTTCAAACCCTACCCAATCGCTGTCATGGCGCAGATAATTGTTCTGGCGGGCCGCCTCATCCTCCAGCAGGGCCATGCGGTCAATCGGCTCCAGCCCATATTTGCGCCGGTCGCTGCGGCTTTGTAGCAGCATTTGCCGGCTGAAACCGATGATCGGGGCGACAGCGAAATTGTTCAGGAAGCTGCCATTATAGACAACATCCGTGGCCCCGCCGTTATTGGTGAAGCCCTGGTGATGGATGCTGGTCTGGAAATCCAGCCGGCGCTTTTCCCCCGGCTGCATCGGCTGGGCCAGGGTGACGATGCTGTAGCCATATTGCGCGTCGGTATCGGTGCTGGCCTGGCCTTCGAGGGTGAAGCTGGCAGCGGCCAGATCAGGGTCCAGCAGCACATGTACGCGGTCAATCGGCTGGGTGGTGCGGTTTTCCAGCAGATAGCTGCCCCGCACCTCTGCCCGTCGTTCGGCGGGGAACAGGTCGATATCGGTGTGCACATCAATGATGCGCGGCTGGGGCAGGTTTTCGTATTGGCGGTACTTCTTTTCAAACGCGACCTGCTTTTCCTTGCCCTGGTCGCTGGTTTCAAATTCATTCAGCACATGGGTGTTGCGGAAAATATAGCCGCCGCTGGCGATGAAGCCGCCCAGGCACATCAACAGAATGCCCACCTGCACCCGCGTCCAGCCTTGGCGCAACTGGCCCAGCCGCTGGGTGACGCCACCCAGCGTGCCACGCGTCCACACCCGGTATGTGGCCAGCAGCAGGATCAGGGCGGCAAAGGTCCAGTAAAGCGAAAACCAGAAGAAGGGCAGGGCGAAATGGCCCAGCCCGTTCATGTCTGACAGGCGCAAGGGCGTGCTGGCGCTATAGAACAGCAGATTATCTTCCAGCCCCAGCCCCTGGGCCACCATGCTGGCAATGATGTAGCTGGTGGCCAGCAACATGCCGAGATATTTATTGCCGCTGAGCGACTGTAAGAACAGGGACAGCACGGCAAATTGCAGCATCTGCCAGCCCTGGGCCAGGAACAGATATTTCAGATAAAGCCCCAGTTCCACCGGGGCGGTGCCGCGATAAAGCTGCACGGCGATGCCGATCAGGCTGGCCACCACCATCAAGATAAACAGAACCAGCGCCATGGCGATGAACTTACTGGTGACGAACACCCAGTTCGGCACCGGCATGGCGTCGACAATCTCATGAAACTTGGCCTGCCTTTCGCGCCAGACCAGCTCACCGGCGTAATAGACGGATACCACCATCGGCACGATGCTGAAGGTGCCGTTCAGCAGTTCCACCACGATGCGCGTCACCGGATAAACATCGGTGCCATACATCGACCCCATGCGGATCAGCGCACCGAAAGCGTTGAAACCGCCCAGCGCCACCAGCACGATGAAGCCCAGGCTTTTCATCACCGCGACGGTTTCAAACCGGGTGCGCAGACGCAGCTGGGCCCAGGCGGTGGCCAGGCTGGCGGCGGCGGGCTTCACGACGGGCAGATGGGCCAATGCTGCAATGGGGGCGGTGGTGCTGCGTTCCCCCTTATCCTTGCGCGGGGCGCGTTCGGTGAAGCTGAACCGCCACAGGGTCAGCGCCGTCAGCCCCAACCCGACCCCCAGCCAGATCAGCCGGTTCCACAGCAAGGCCCCTTCCAGCGGCGGCAGGCTGCCATTGCGCTCGGCCATGGTCCAATAGCGGGTGGCATTGCCCAGGGCCGCCAGCCCGAACGGGTCCAGAAAAGCCCGGATCTGCCGATATTCGATGTCGGAGAAGATGGCGTTCAGGGTGAGATAAATCACCAGCACAGCCACCAGACTGGCATAGGTCACCATCAGGCTGCGGGTGGCCGTGGCCACGGCAAAGAAGATGGCACCGGTGGCCAGCAGGTTGGGGATGGCGATCACGGCCAGGGTGAACAGATAATCCCCCGGACGGAACGGCCCCACCGTTTCCGGGTCCAGCCACCACATGCAACTGCCCAGGGCCATGCCCAGGGCGGTGGCAGAGAAGGCCAGCATCACGGCGACAAAGGCACCGGTAAAGCGACCGGCCAGGAACGGATATTTTTCCACCGGCAGGGAATGCATGATGCCGGCCATGCGGGTTTCCCCGTCACGCAGCACCACATTGGCCAGCATGGCCACCGGAATGAACATGCCGAACAGCGACAGGATGGCCAGCGTCTGCATCACCGCAAAGGGTGAATTGACATGCACCGCGTCGTTGGAACCGATCTGGATATTATCGACCGTGACGGACAGGAAGGTCATCAACCCGAAGATCAGGGCGGTGACGATGAAAACGGGCTGGCGTATCTGGTAACGCAGCTCGAACCAGGCGATTTTGCCGAACATGCTCTGCGGCTCCCGGCTCAGGCGGCGGCGCGGCTGGCGCGCAGGGTGGAGAAGTAAACATCCTCCAGCCCGCCGGTCACCGGCTCAAACCCGTCGCCGGGGTCGCTGTCGGCCACCACATGCACCACGCTGCGACCGGCAAACAGCCGGGTGGAGATGACATTGTAACGGGCCTGATGGTCGGCCACGGCAGCCTTATCCAGCATCTTGCGCCAGATGCGGCCGCGCATCCCCTCAATCATTGCCAGCGGCTGGCCCTGGGCGACGATGCGACCACCGACAATGATGGCCATGTTCTGGCAGAGATCGGCCACATCCTCCACAATATGGGTGGAAAGGATGACCACTACGTTTTCCCCGATTTCGGAGAGGAGATTGTGGAAACGGTTGCGTTCCTCCGGGTCCAGGCCGGCGGTGGGTTCATCGACGATGATCAGCTTGGGGTCGCCCAACAGGGCCTGGGCGATGCCGAAACGCTGGCGCATCCCGCCGGAATAGCCGGCCAGCGCCTTCTTGCGCACATCATAGAGGTTGGTCTGGCGCAGCAGCTCCGTCACCAGTTCCCGGCGCTGCCTGGTATTGGTGATGCCTTTCAGCACAGCCAGATGGTCCAGCATATCCTCGGCTGAGATGCGGGGATAAACGCCGAATTCCTGCGGCAGATAGCCCAGCATCTGGCGCAGACCCATCGGGTCGGACAGCACATCGACCGTGCCGAAGCGGATGCTGCCGCCGGTGGGCTTCTGCAGGGTGGCCAGCGTGCGCATCAGCGTGGATTTGCCGGCCCCGTTGGGGCCCAGCAGGCCGAACATGCCGCGCGGTATGTCCAGGCTGACATTATCCAGCGCCTGCACCCCATTGGCGTAAACATGGCTGAGATTGCTGATCTGTAGCATGGCCACCCTGCAGGTCTTCCCGATTATGTCCCCTGAGCGTGCCACCGGGTTGCATTGGTTGCAATAAGGGGTTGGTTACCCAACCGTTTCAGGGGGCAGCACCGTCTTATACTCTGTTGCCATGATCAGACTCTATCGGGTCTGATCATGGCCCTCAAACGCCGGCGCCAGCCTCCGCTGGCTTGGCTTTACGTGGCATGGGCCGCGCGGCGGCAGTCGCCGCCGTACCAAGTTGCGATGAGGTCACCTTATCGCAACTTGGTATTAGCGGCGCTTTCATTGCGCTGCGGCAGGGGCTATACAGGGGACCGTTCCGCTGGTTAACCAAAGCACTGTTTTATGGCCATCAAGCGCACCTATACCCGCAAGGAAGTTGAAGGACTGATCGGCGCCCTGGAAAAGCAGGCGCGTGACGCCATGCGTCTGGCCAAGCTGGCGGAGGAAGAGGCCGCCAAGGACAGTTTTCAGGCCTATAACGAGTTCCGCAACAAGGTGGGGGAGTTCCGCGCGCTCTGCATCCTGATCGAAGGACGGCTGAAATCGGTGGAAGCGGTGCGGGTGGATGACCTGCGTGAGGAATATGCACGGCTGGATACGCTGATGCTGGGCCTGCTGGTGCGGGCCTCCATGCGCTTTTTCTTCGTGCTGTCGGCCAAGACCATGCTGCCCATGGGTGCGCGGGATATTTTCGTTTCCGAGCTGCACAGCCTTTACGATGCGGCGGAAAAGCTGCGCCGGCCGGAATATCAAAAACAGCTGGGTGACAAGCTGAAGGGCGATCTGGATACAGCGGAAATGATCCTGGAAGAGATCATTGATAAAGCGCCCAGCCTGTTGAAATTCGGTTGAGGTCTGCCGCGAACGCGGCCGGAAGGGTCCGGCCGCGTTGAGGGAAACCCCCTTATCCGGCAGGCGCCCGCACATCCAGCACGGTCAATTGCTTGGATCGGCGGTCAATCGTCTCATAGGTGATGGTCTGGCCCCGGCTCAGCCCCAGCAGGGCGGCCCCCACAGGGGTCAGGATGGAAATGCCGTCGGGCGGTGCCTCCTGCCGTTCTTCCGGCAGGTGCAGCGTGCCGGCATGGCGGGCACCTTCCTCATCGCAGAAGGCGACCCAGGAACCCAGCTGGATGAAGGGTTGTCGGGTCTGGCGGTCGACCAGTTCGGCACGCATCACCTCGTTCTGCAGGAAAAGCGAGACACGGGCGTAGGCGCGGTGCAGATGGTCCAGCAGGTTTTCCAACTTTTCCAAATCATTGCGCAGGATGCGGATGGGCGGATCGCCGATCTGGGTTTTGCGGTTCATGATGCATGGTCCAAAAGGTTGCAAAGGTGCCGGCAGGCGCGCCGGTACCGGTGCAGCTAAGCGGGTGGCAGCGGTTGCGTCAATCCCCATCGCTCTTTCGCGCATGATCGGCCATCGGCGGCATTCGGGCGGGTTAATCCCACCGCTGGTGGGAGCGCTGGCGGCACCAGGGCGTTCAGCACATATCGCCAATGGGCGCTGAACGATAAGAAGGAACCGCCGGACCATGACCACCATCCTGTTGATCATCCTGATTCTCATCCTGATCGGCGTGCTGCCGGCCTGGCCGCATTCCCGTGCCTGGGGCTATGGGCCCAGCGGACTGTTGACCGTGGTGGTCGTGGTGCTGCTGATCCTGCTGTTGATGGGACGCATCTGATGCCGCTGGCGTGATCGGTTGCTGAGGGGGTAGCCTTGGATGAAGCTGCGGCGACGCATAGCAAGGGAACCCCGATGACCGATCACGCCGATAACCACCCGGATGCCCAAGACCAGCATTTCCTGAGCCTGGCGGCCGCGCTGTCCCGCCAGGGGATGGAGGCTGGTGATGGCGGCCCCTTCGGCTCCGTGGTGGTGCTGGGGGGGCAGGTGGTGGGGCGGGGCTGGAACCGCGTCACCTCCACCAATGATCCCACGGCCCATGCCGAGGTGGTGGCCATCCGGGATGCCTGTCAGCGCCTGTCGCGCTTTGATCTGCGCGCTGCCACGCTTTATGCCAGTTGTGAGCCTTGCCCGATGTGTCTGGCCTCGGCCCTGTGGGCGCGGGTGGATCGCATCGTCTATGGCAATACCCGCGATCAGGCGGCCGCCATCGGCTTTGACGATGCGCTGATCTATGAACAGGTACCGTTGCCCCCTGATGCCAGGATCATCCCCTGCCAGCACCGGCCCAGCAAGGCCGCCCTCGCCGTTTTTAATGACTGGATTGTGAAGGCGGACCGTATCCCCTATTGATGGGGTTTGGCAATGACGGGTGGCGGCCATGCGCACAACTCTTGATCCCGAGGCGGGCGATCTGCTGGTGCTGGTGGATATCCAGAATGATTTCTGTGGTGGTGGCGCCTTGGCCGTACCAGACGGGGACGCCGTGGTACCGCTGGCCAATGACCTGATCCGCCGCTTCAAGGCGGCGGGGGCGGGGATTGTGCTGACACAGGATTGGCACCCGGCGGGCCATTCCTCCTTCGCCTCCGTTCATCCCGGCCGGGCACCCTATGATATGGTTGAGATGCCCTATGGCCCGCAGACACTGTGGCCCGATCATTGTGTGCAGGGCACCGCGGGGGCGGAATTCCACCCCGATCTGTTGACGCTGGCTGCCGATATGGTGGTGCGCAAGGGCTTCCGCCCTGCCATCGACAGCTATTCCGCCTTTTTTGAAAATGACGGCATCACCCCGACCGGGTTAACCGGCTATTGCCGGGAACGCGGTTTCCGCCGGCTGTTCTTTGCCGGGCTGGCGCTGGATTACTGCGTCTCCTATTCAGCGGAGGATTCGGCGCGCTGCGGTTTTCAACCCATCGTGATTGAGGATGCTTGCCGTCCCATCGATATGAACGGGTCGCTGGATCTGGCCGTTGCCCGGATGAATGCCATCGGCGTGCAGTTCACCCGTGCGACCTGTGGGAAATAGCAGGCCGCACGGGTGACTGGGCGGGATAGCGCCGTTCCGGTTCAGGCGGCCTTGATGGCCGCCAGGAACCGTTCCACCGCCTGTTTCAGGCTGTCCGACTGGCTGGACAGGCCGGCGGCGGCCATCAGCACCTGGCCGGCCGCCTCACCCGACTCTGCTGCCGCCTGCATCAACTGATCGACATTGCCGGAGACGTTCCGCGTGCCGGCCGCTGCCTGGGTGACATTGCGGCTGATCTCCGCCGTGGAAGCGCCCTGTTCCTCCATGGCGGCGGCGATGGAGGTGGAGATATCGTTCACCTCGTCGATGGTGCGGCCAATGGCCTGAATGGCGTTGCAGGTCTCACCGGAAACCTTCTGGATGGCGGCGATCTGCACGGCGATTTCCTCGGTTGCCTTGGCCGTCTGGCTGGCCAGGTTCTTCACTTCGGAGGCGACGACGGCGAAGCCCTTGCCGGCCTCTCCCGCCCTTGCGGCTTCAATGGTGGCGTTCAGGGCCAGCAGGTTGGTCTGGGCCGCGATGGCCTGGATCAGCCCCACCACATCGCCGATCCGCTGGGCCGCCTGGGCCAGCCCGGTGACCGTCTGGTCGGTCTGGCGCACCCCGGAGGCGGCCTCCCCGGCCACCTGCTTGGCGCGGTAGATCTGTTGATTGATCTCGGTGATGCTGGCCACCATCTGCTCGCTGGCGGCGGCCACCGTTTCCACATTTGATGTCGTCTGTTCTGCCGAGGCGGCAGCATCGGCGGCTTGCCGGCTGGTCTGTTCCGACAGGGCCGACATGGTGTGGGCGGTGCTGTCCAGATCATGGGCGGCGTCGGTGACGTTGCGCAAGGTCTCACCGGATTCGCTGTCAAAGGCCTGGATCAGCCGGTCGATCTGCGCCGCGCGGCGGTTCTTGGCCTCCTCCTCCGACTGCTGGGCGGCAGCCAGCGCGTCGGCCTGGATCAGCCCTTCCTTGAACACCTGGACGGCGCGTGCCATGGAACCGATCTCATCCTGGCGGTCCAGGCCGAAAATCTCCGTTCCCAACTGCTTCTGGCTCAGCAGGGACATGCATTGCGTCAGCCGGTTGGTGGGGACGGTGATGGCGCGGGTAATGGTAAAGCCAATAGCCACTGCCAGAACCAGGGCGACGGCAAGGGCGCTCATCGCTACCGTGCGCGCCCGATCCCACTCCGATTGCATGGTGTGGCTGGCATTCTCGCCCTCACTCTCATTTACCGCGACGGCCCTGTCCAAGGCCTTGAACATTTCATTGACGGCTGCGCGGCTGTCACCCTGGAACAGGGCGGTTGCGCCCAGCGCATCGCCAGCGCCCAGCTTCTGCAAAATGGCGCTGCTGCTGGGCTGGAAAATGGCCCACGCCTGATCGAAGCGGGTAATTTCTGCCCGCTCTATATCCACCAATGCTTCGTAGTCTCTCCGAACCTTGAGTATGTCACTTTCCAGCGCGGCAATAGTCTTTTGATGTTCTTTCAGCTTATCCGGATCATTTTCGATAATCGCGGTAGCCTGGAAGCGACGCACTTGCAGGATATTCGTCAGCAATTTATTGCTGGCGACGATGGATGGCATGGTGTTGGTCATTACTTCATTGCCGGCTTCGCCCATGGCGGACATACCGTTCAGTGAAAACAACCCAAGAAAAGCTGTGACAATGAGCATCAATCCAAAGGATCCAATGATCCGGGTCCGAAAAGATAAATCGGACAGGCGCATCTCAACTCTCCCGGCTAGATAACTAAAGATAGAAAGTCTTCTTTTTATTTCTGGCATATCCTTTTGTATAGGTTATTTTTCTTTCATATATTTAACCAGTTAAAAATTTATGCCATTTATTCATATATGAATATTTTTCTGACTTCCCGGATTGGCTTGTCTTGCGAGGACATACGACACCTGCCGCGCTGCCGCTTGGCAGTGTTAACAAACCGTCACTTCCCCTTTTTCCGGCGCGGGTTTAATCCCAATCGAATATGTACAGCACCAGCGGGGCCGTCGGCTCAGGGGAGGTCGGGTTTGTTCTCGATATTGATCCCGCTCATGAACGAGCAGGATAATGTCCAGCCTCTGGTCGCGGAGATTTATGAAACGCTGCGCGGCACGCTGGAATTTGAACTGCTGCTGGTCGATGACGGCTCCACCGATGAAACCGTGGTGCGCGTGCAGGAACTGCTGGGGCTTTATCCTGGTCTCCGACTGATCCGCCACGAATACCGCGCCGGAAAAAGTGCGGCCATGCGCACTGCCGGCCAAGTGGCGCGGGGTGAATGGCTGCTGATGATGGATGGCGACCTGCAGAACGACCCGGCGGATATTCCCCTGCTGCTGGCCGAAATGCAGCGCAATCCCGGTATCGGCATGGTGGCCGGCAATCGGCGGCGTCGTGATGCCAGCCTGTCCAAGCGCATCACCTCGCGGCTGGGCAATGCCATCCGCCGGGCGGTGCTGCGCGATTCCTGCCCCGATACGGGCTGTGCCTTGAAACTGATCCGCCGCGACCTGTTCCTGGACCTGCCCTATTTTGACAGCCAGCACCGCTATCTGCCGGCCCTGGTGCGCAGCCGGGGAGAGGTTTATGTGAACCTGCCGGTGAATGACCGGGCACGGATAGCCGGTACCTCAAAATATACCAATCTCAGCCGCGCGGCTGTTGGCCTGTTCGACCTGATGGGTGTCTACTGGCTGTTGCGCCGGACCCATCTGCCGGGCATCCAGGCCGTGGAGGAAGCGGAATGATCTGGACCCATATCGAGGCCTGGTGGAATGCCGCCATTGCCGACAAGGGCTGGCTGGTGCTGTTCGGCCTGTCGGCGCAGATCATGTTCATGATGCGCTTTCTGGTGCAGTGGATCAGTTCTGAACGGGCCGGGCGCAGCGTGATGCCGGAAGCCTTCTGGTATTTCTCTCTGGGCGGCGGCATGATGCTGATCATCTATGGCGTGCTGCGGCCGGATATCGTCATCATCGCCGGGCAGATCCCGGCCATGATCATCTATGCCCGCAACATTGTGCTGATCCGCCGGCACAAGCTGGGCCGGGTGGTGCCGGCCGCCCGCCAGACGGCGGCGGTGGCGGAATGAGCCGGCTTTACCGCCCGGCCGTCTTGCAGCCGGTGCATTGGCTGCTGTTGCTCCTGGTGGCGCTGGCGGCCTTTCTGCCGGGATTCGCCGGTATCCCGCCCTTTGACCGCGACGAGTCGCGCTATGTCCAGGCCAGCCGGCAAATGCTGGAGACGGGCGATTATGTCGATATCCGCTTCCAGGATGAGGCGCGGCATAAGAAGCCGGTGGGCATCTATTGGGCGCAGGTGACGGCGGTGAAGGCGCTGGGCGGCGATGCCACCGATGCGCCGATCTGGATGTACCGCATCCCCTCCCTGATCGGGGCGGTCGTGTCGGTGCTGCTGACGGCTGGGATTGGGGCACGGCTGTTTGGTGCCACAGTGGGGTTGGCCGCCGGTTTGATGATGGCAGCTTGCGTCATTCTGGGCGTGGAAGCACGCATGGCAAAGACCGATGCGGCCCAACTGGCCTGCATTCTGGGGGCCATGCTGGTGCTGGCGCATCTTTATATGGACCGGGAAAAGCCCTTTGCCGCCCCGCTGGGGATGGTGCTGCTGTTCTGGCTGTCACTGGGGCTGGGCATCCTGATCAAGGGGCCGATCATCATCATGGTGGTGGGGACGGCCTGCGCCGCCCTTTGGGCCATGGACCGGCGGGCCGGCTGGCTGAAACGGCTGCGCCCCGCCATCGGGGTGCCGCTGCTGCTGGCCGTGGTGCTGCCCTGGCTGGTGGCGATTGCCATCGTCACCAAGGGGGCCTTTTTCAGCTATGCCATCGGGCATGAATTTCTCGGCAAGGCCAATGCCGGACAGGAAAGCCATGGCGCACCGCCCGGCTATTTCCTGGCCACCTTTTGGCTGACCTTCTGGCCCTGGGCCTTCCTGGCCCTGCCGGCCATCCCATGGGCCTGGCGGCACCGGCATGTCGATGCCGTGCGCTTCTGTGCCGCCTGGATCATCCCCACCTGGGTGATTCACGAGGGGGTGGTGACCAAGCTGCCGCATTACCTGCTGCCGGTGCTGCCAGCGGTGGCCATGCTGTCGGTGGCGGCCCTGCAGGACCGGGTGGATGGGTTGTCGGTTCCGGGGGATCGCTGGTGGCGCCGGGGGGCGCTGGCCCTGGGCGGGCTGGTGGGGCTGGGTTTTGCCGGCGCGCTGGTGGTCTTCCCCATTCAATTGACCGGGGGGCCGGTCTTCACCGCCCTTCTGGCGGCGCTGGGCGTGCTGGTGACGGTGGGGGCCATGTTCCTGTTCGACCGGCGTGGCGATGGTGACCGGCTGCTGTTGGCCGGCCTGGGCGGGGCGGTGGCGACCTTTGTGTTGCTGTTCGGTGTGGCCTTGCCAGCGCTGAAACCCATGTGGCTCAGCCCGCAGGTGGCCGATGCCTTCACCCGCACGCGGCCCTGTGGCCATTCCGTGCTGGCGGCGGGCGGCTATAACGAACCCAGCATGGTGTTTCTGGTCGGCACCAATACAAGGCTGGGCGGCGGGGATATGGTGGCCGGCCATCTGCTGGCCGATCCCGCCTGCGCCGTCGGTCTGGTAACCAAGGGACGGGAGGAGGATGCCTTCATGGCGGGGCTTGCCGCCCAGGGGCGGACGCCGCGCCTGCTGGTGGAACTGGCCGGCTTCAACTATTCGCGGGGTCGTAAGGAGGTTCTGCACCTCTATACATTGGCACCGTGAGACAACAGAACGGCCTTTCATGGCGGCGCATTGAAGCGCTAAACAGAGGCTTAACCAGCGTTTCGGCCGGACCCGTATGCCGAAACTTGCAGCAATCAACATACAGGAGGATTTCATGTCAGGTCGTATTGATGCGCGTCTGGCGGAACTGGGGATTGAACTGCCGAAGGCGGCGGCCCCGGTGGCGGCCTATGTGCCGGCCGTGCGCACCGGCAACCAGCTGTTCATCTCCGGCCAGATTCCGCTGTGGAATGGCGAACTGCGCCATGTCGGCAAGCTGGGTGCCGGTTACGGCATTGAGGAAGGGCGCGAGGCCGCCCGCACCTGCGCGCTGAACCTGATCGCCCAGGCCAAGGCGGCGCTGGATGGCGATCTGGACCGGATCACCCGCGTGGTGAAGCTGGTCGGCTTCGTCAATTCCACGGGCGACTTCAATGATCAGCCCAAGGTGATCAACGGTGCCTCGGAACTGATGCAGGAAGTGTTCGGTGAAGCTGGCCGCCACGCCCGCTCCGCCGTTTCCGCGTCTTCCCTGCCGCTGGGCGTGGCGGTGGAGGTCGAGGCGATCTTCGAAGTGGCGTAAAACATTATCTTTTCAGGGGTTGGCCCTTGGCGGGCCGGCCCCTGGTGCCATATCGTCTGTCGCAGACGTGACGGAATGTTGAGCGATATGGAAACAGGCACGCCCCCCGGCACCATTACGCTGAAGCTGGTGGACAGTATCAGCGACATTCCCGCTGCCGACTGGGCCTCCTGTGCCGCCGGGGTGCCGGGTGGGGCCGAGAACCCCTTCATCAGCCATGATTTTCTGCGCATTCTGGAACAGAGCGGTTCTGTCGGGGGGGACACCGGCTGGCAGCCGCGTCACCTGACGCTCTGCGATGGGGGCGGCCGCCTGCTCGCGGCCATGCCGCTTTATGTGAAATCCCATTCCTATGGCGAGTATGTCTTCGACCAGGGTTGGGCGCGCGCCTTTGAAAATGCCGGCGGCGATTATTATCCCAAGCTTCTTTCCGCCGTTCCCTTCACCCCTGTCACCGGCCCTCGGCTGCTGCTGCGCGCCGATGCGCCGCCGGGTGTGGCGGCGGTGATGATGACGGGGCTGCGCCGGTTGGCCGAGGATAATGAGCTTTCCGGCGTGCATGTGAATTTCGTGACGGCGGCGGAATATCAGGATTTCACCGAACGCGGCTGGCTAGGACGCATCGGCACCCAATATCATTGGACCAATCAGGGCTATCGGAGCTTCGACGATTTCCTGGCCCAGTTCAGTTCCCGCAAGCGCAAGGCGGTGCGCAAGGAGCGCCAGGCGGTGGCCGATAGCGGGCTGACGCTGGTCACCCTGACCGGGGATGAGCTGCGCGAGGAACATTGGGATGCGTTCGACCGGCTATACCGCGCCACCTCTGACCGGAAATGGGGCTGGCCCTATCTGACGCGGGAGTTCTTTTTCCGCTTAGGGGAAACGATGGCCGATCAGGTGGTTCTGGTCATGGCCCGTGATGGCACCCGCTGGGTCGGCGGTGCCTTGAACCTGCTGGGTGGCGACACGCTTTATGGCCGCAACTGGGGCGGGGCCGGGGAATACCCGTTCTTGCATTTTGAGGCTTGTTACTATCGCGCGCTGGATTTCGCCATTGAGCGCGGGCTGGCGCGGGTGGAGGCTGGCGCCCAAGGCGAACATAAAATCCAGCGCGGCTATCTGCCGGTGGAAACCTACAGCGTGCATCACCTGACCCATCCGGGCCTGCGCGATGCGGTGGCCGGTTTCCTGGACAATGAACGTGCCGCCATGGCGCAGGAAATCACCGCCCTGATGGCGGAGAGCCCTTACAAGCGGGAAGGGTAGGGGGAGTCTCATACAAAGCTCCCTCAGGTGCCGGGCGCTGCCTCCGGCAGCTTGGTTTACGCGGACATGTGCCCGCGGGCCGGCAGTCGCCGGCCTTCAAGGGTCATTCCCGTGCCCTTTTGTATCAGACAGGCGCGTCGGGCTTCGGCGGCTTGGGGGCCTTGGGCGGTTTCGGCGGCTGGGTCAGGGAGGCAACGCGGGAGGCGTATTTCTCCGGCTCCCCTTTTACCAAGGTGGCCAATTCACCGGTCAGCGCATCCAGCAGCTTGGGCAGCCAGGACTCGTCGGCCTTGGCGAAATTGCCCAGCACCCAGCCGTGCACCCGGTCCTTATCGCCGGGATGGCCGATGCCGATGCGCACGCGCCAGTAATCCTTGCCGATGTGATCATCGATGGAGCGCAGGCCGTTATGGCCGCCATGACCACCACCCTGCTTCACCCGGATCTTGGCCGGGGCGACGTCCAATTCGTCATGGAAGACGATAACCTGATCAGGGATCAGCTTGTAGAAGCGCATGGCCTCCCCGACCGACTGGCCGGAAAGGTTCATGAAGGTCTGTGGCTTCAGCAGGAAGCATTTGTCGCCCCCCACCAGACCTTCGGCGACGAACCCCTGGAAGCGTTTCTTCCAGGGGCCGAAGCCGTAATGGCGGTGGATATCATCCACCGCCATGAACCCGACATTATGCCGGTGCCGCTCATATTCCGGGCCGGGATTGCCCAGGCCGACCAGCAACCGCATCGTTCGAGTCTCTTGCTGTTATCAGGCAGCGTCGCTGCCGCCCGACGGGGCGACGAGGGTCGCGATGGTGAAATCGCGGTCATCGATGGTCGGACGCACGCCTTCCGGCAGCTTCACGGCGGAGATGTGGATGGAGGCACCCACGTCAACACCGGCCAGATCAACGGTGATCTTCTCCGGGATGGCAGCGGCGCGGGCATACACTTCGATATCGTGACGAACGATATTCAGCATACCGCCGCGCTTGATGCCCGGGCAGGTTTCAACGTTCACGAATTCCACCGGCACCTTCAGGGTGATTTCGGTGGTGTCGCTGACGCGCAGGAAGTCCACATGCAGCGGACGGTCATAGACCGGGTCCAGCTGAACGTCGCGGGGCAGAACGCGATGCTTCACGCCATCCAGTTCGATATCGAACAGGTGGGTGAAGAAGCCCGGACGGTGCAGTTCACGGGTGAACTTCGTGGTGTCCAGGGCGATCATCACCGGCTTTTCCTTGTTGCCGTAGATGACAGCCGGGATACGACCATCACGGCGCGTAGCACGGGCGGTCCCCTTTCCGGCCCGGTCGCGGGCCGTGGCGGCGAGCGCGATAATCTGGGTCATGGTACTCTCCTGACATGCAAAAAAGACCCTTACCCGGTGGAATCCGTTCCCACCGGTCCGGGTCGGTATGGCGCCAGCCTCCAGGGGTGCTGTACGCCGTGAAAAAATGTGGGGCGCTTGTAGGCGAAAATCGCCGGAAAGTAAAGGGATGCCGCGCTGTCCGGGGGCAGATGGGTGCCTTGCGGCATTTTTGTACGCCCGCCAGGCTCTTCTGTGCCGGGTTGCTCTCACCGCTGCCTGATATCACCCCACCAGCCGGCGGGCGATGGCCTCATCAATATGGCCCTTCAGCACCGGGTCTTTATTGTAGAGACGGTTGAAATCCCGCTTGTCCAGCAGCAGCAACTGGCAATAGGCGCTGGCCGTTACGTCGGCATTGCGCGGCTGGTCCATCACCAGGGCGATCTCACCAAAGAAATCCCCTGTGCCCAACCGGATCGGCTGTTCCAGTCCCGGCACCTCCACGGTCACCGCACCCGACGAGATGAAATAGACCGTATCGCCGCGTTCCCCGCGCCGCACGATGGGTTCGCCGGGGAAATAGAGGCGCGGGCGCAGCAAGCGTTCGATACGCTTCAACCGGTCGGGGGACAGGCCGCTGAACAGCGGCACACGCCCCACCAGCTCATGCGTGGCCAGCCCCAGATCAAGCTGTGGCGGCTGTTCCACCGTCTGGCGCCGCTCCCGCAGGTCGCGTTCCAGGGTGTTGAGGATTTCGCGACTGATCAGCGCTTCTTCAAACAGGGCCTGCGTGGCCCGTTCTTCCATCCGCAGGCCGGCCCGGATGAGATATTGCACCTCCACGCTTTCAATATAGGCCGGATATTGCAGGCGGATGATCTCCATCGCCTCATCAATGCGCTTCATGCGGGCGGCCAGCCGGTCCCGGACGGCGGCGGCGGCCTCCTTGCCCAGCATGGGCTGCAGCCGCTCCCTGGTGAATAGCTGCAATTCTTGCAGGCAGAAGCGCAGCGCGATCAGCATGGCGAAACGTTCGGACAGGCGGGCGGCTACCGGCCGTTCCACGCCGGTGCGGCGATGCAGCCACAATGCCACCCGCAGGCCCCGACCAGGGCGCACCATCTTGCGGGCGATCTGATCGTAACCGGCCGGGCCGCCGGTCTTCAAGCCATCCTGCAATTGCCCGGCCCCGGCGGTCAGGGTCTCCACCGTCAGGCGGGAGATCAGTCCGTCATGGAAATAGCCCAGATAGCGCTGTTCTTCATAGCGGGCCAGGGTGGAGAGCCCGATATAGAGCCGGTCATCCACAGACAGCGCGCCATAGCGTGCATCCAGATCCAGCTGTTCCTGCGCCAGTTCCGCCCCGCGTTCCAGCAGCGGGTCGATGGCGCGGCTGGTATCCAGGCCGAACCGCGCCGCCACCTCCTCCAGATCGCGCCGCACATTGCTGAGCGACAGGCCCAGCGCCCGGTTGCGCAGGTTCAGTTCAATCGGCGTCAGCTTGTCGATCCCCAGCAGGCCGATCAGCGGGCGCAGGCTGGTGCCCTGCACGAACAGGGTGAACAGCACAAAGCCGGTGGCCACCACGGCCACCGTATCCTGAATGCCGTTGGGCACATGGCGGTTTTCCGTGACGGCCAGGGCCAGGGCCAGCGAGACGGCCCCGCGCAGGCCGCCCCAGGTCATCACTGCCCGATAGGGGACGCTGATGCGGTCACTGGCGCCGATCCAGCCCAGAATCGGCAGCAGGCCAAACACCACCAAGGCGCGGGCGACCAGCGCGCCCGTCACCAGGGCGGCCAGCAGGGCCAGATGGCTCCATTTCGCATTCAACAGGGTGGGTGGCACCAGCATGGAAGCGAACAGAAAGATCAGCGAATTGGCCCAGAAGCCCAATTGCCCCCAGACATGCTCCAGCCCCTGCCAGCTTTCCGGGCTGAGACGGGTGCGCCCGCGCGACGCCATCACCAACCCGGCCAGCACCACCGCCACCACACCGGACACATGCAGATAATGTTCGGCCAGGATGAAGGAGAGATAGGCCAGCGCCAGCGTAAGGGTGATTTCCGACTGTGCCTGATTGCGCAAAGGCGTGACGATCAGGGCCGTGGCCCAGCCCATCGCCCAGCCCACAGCCGCTCCGCCCAGGAATTTCACCAGAAAATCCAGCCCGGCCGCCGCCAGATCGGGCTCACCGCCGCGTGTCAGCATGGTCAGCAGCAAGGTGGAGAGCACGATGGCGGCGGCATCGTTGAACAGGCTTTCCCCCTCCACCAGGATGGAAAGCCGGCGGGGCGCGCCCAGGTCGCGGAAAATGCCCACCACAGCGGCGGGATCGGTGGTGGCGATGATGGAGGCCAGCAGCAGACAGACCACCAGGGCCCGCTGGGTGGCCTGACCATGCCAGATGCCCCAGGCCCACCAGGTAGCCAGCCCGGCCACAGCCGTGCAGACCAGCACGGCGACAATGGCCAGCAGCAGCACCGGCCCCATATCATCCAGCAGGCGGCGGACATCGACGGCCAAGGCCGTTTCAAACAGCAGAACCGGCAGAAAAATATAAAGAAAGGCGGCCGAGGTCAGTTCCACCTCGCCCAGGGCCTTGATGAAATCCCCCGCCGGCCCGGCACCCAGCCAGGAACCGCCGCCATGGATCAGCAGGCCGATGCCCACCCCTGCGGCGGCCAGCACCACTGTATAGGGAAGGCGCAGTCTTTTGGCCAAAGCCGGCAGCAGGCTGACCAGACCCAGCAGCCCGGAGACGGCCAGCAACGTATAGACCAAGGCGTCCATTCAGGGGTGATGCTTCCATGGCGGGCAAGGTTAAACAGAGGCGCAAGATTGCATGGACGCGCGTTGCCGACCAGCGGCCGGCGCGGGCGGGGGCCTATGCATGGCCCGCAGCCTCGTGGCAGCGGCATCGCGCCCCGATTCTCCGCCCACGCCCTTTGGCTACTTGCAACACATCTCTGGAAAGGCCATGTTTATTGCGAACGGCTCGCGTTTGGTCGGAAAGGATTCGGTACCTTGACGATAAAGGATGAATCGCCATTGGCCCGTCCGACGCCTGTGCGCGGCCGCTTGTTCTATCTGGCCTTGGCCTATCTCTGCGTCGGGCTGGGCATGGTGGGGGCTGTTCTGCCCCTGCTGCCCACCACGCCCTTTCTGCTGGTGGCCCTCTGGGCTTACTTCCGGTCACACCCGGAAAAAGCGCAGAAGCTTCTGGAACATCCGCGTTTCGGCCCCGCCCTGCGGGATTGGCGGGAGCAGGGGGCCATTCCCACCCGCGCCAAGATCGCCGCTGTTGGGGTGATGGCGCTGTCCTGGGTCATTGTTTATCTGACCGCACCCCATCCGGCCGCCCCCATCGTGGTGGGGCTGATTCTCTGCTGCACCGGCACCTTTGTGGCCACCCGCCCCTCACCTAAGCCCCGTCAGGGCCGGACAGTGGCGCCGGATCAGGCCGCACCGGAAAGGCCGATCGCCTGATCCGGCTGGTGCATTATTCCCGCGACGCTTACGCGCATCCGGTCAGGAGCGGTTTTTGTTGCCCCCTATCGCGGGGGTGACATGCTATTATCACTTTCGTCTGAAGTGGCGCTGGTGCGCCGCCGGCCCTGATGGCCTTGTTTTGGAGCCTGGTTCACACGTGACTGCCCCCAGCGATCTCGACCGCGGCGATACCGCGGCCCAGTCGGACGATATTGTCTACCCCGCCATGATCCCCTTTCTGCTGGTCCATCTCGCCTGCCTGGGCGCGATCTGGACGGGCGTGCATTGGCAGGATGTGGCGCTGGCCCTGGTGCTTTACGGTGCCCGCATGTTCGGCATCACCGGCGGTTATCACCGCTATTTCTCCCACCGCGCCTACAAGACCAGCCGGGTCATGCAGTTCCTGCTGGCCTTCCTGGCGCAAGCCTCCGCCCAGCGTGGGGCGCTCTGGTGGGCGGCCAAGCACCGGCATCATCACAAATATTCCGATACGCCGATGGATGTGCATTCGCCCAAGCATAAGGGCTTTTTCTATGCGCATCTGGGCTGGATCTTCACGCCCAAGCATGACACGGCCGATTACCGCACCATCGGCGACCTGACCAAATATCCGGAACTGGTCTGGCTGGACCGGCATTATTATGTGCCGGCCATCGTGATGGGCTTTGCCACTTGGGCCTTGTTCGGCTGGTCGGGCCTGATCGTCGGCTTCTTCTGGAGCACGGTGGCGCTGTATCACGCTACCTTCTGCATCAACTCCCTGGCCCATGTGGTCGGCCGCCGCCGTTACCTGACTGGCGATGACAGCCGCAATAACTGGGCGCTGGCCATCGCCACCATGGGGGAGGGCTGGCACAATAACCACCATGCCTATCAGTCGGCCGCCCGCCAGGGCTTCCGCTGGTGGGAGGTGGATACCTCCTACTATATCATCAAGATCATGCAGGGCCTGCGCCTGGTCTGGGATGTGCACGAGCCGCCGGCGTCGGTGGTGCGCAACGAACAGCGTCTGGGCACCAAGGTGATCGAAACGGCGGCTGCCCAACTGGCCGCCAGCTTTCAGATCGACAAACTGACCGCCCAGGTACGCGACGCCCTGGCCCACACCCCCACCCTGGCGGAGATCGAAGAAAAGATGCGCCAGGCGTCGGAAAATGCGAAGACGCGGGTGGAGGCACTGGTGGCCAATATCCATCTGCCGCATATCCCGACGACGGAGGAAATGCGCCAGCGTGCGGCCAACATGTTTGTCCGTACCCCCAGCATGGATGAGATTGTGGAGCGTGCCCGCCAGATCCTGATCGCCAATGTCTGCACCCGGCTGGCGGCCAATCCGGCCTGACCGGCTGTCGCCTGCCTTGGCCTGTATGATGTTGAAAGCCCCGGCCCAGTGCTGGGGCTTCTTCATTGGGGCCATCCCTGACCCGCGTGCTTTTGCGCTTTCCCTTCCTGGCGCTGAGCGGTAGCTTGTGCGCCATTGGGGCGACCGTGCTTATCTGTGGAATGTGATGATGATCCGCTTTACCCGTCTTCTGATTATCTCTGCGGCGTTGGTCGCCGTTCCCTCTGCCGCCCTGGCGCAGTCCGCTGCGGAGCCGGTTGCCAGCACCCAGGCTTCCCCAGATATGCAGGTGGCCCAGGCTGGCAAGAAGGGGCAGAAAGCCACCGGCAGTGCTGCCGGCAACCGGGCCTCGGTGTTCTCGGCCGGCCGGCTGTACCCGGCGCTGGGTGTGGCCGGTGTTGCGGCCGTCGGTGCCCTGGCCGCGACGCTGGGCGGCGGCGATGATGAGGCCGGCCCGCCGACCAGCACGTCGACCTCCACGGCGACCAGCACGCGCTGATCTCCGGCTGTTGCCAGCGATGGCGGACAGCGTTCAAACCCCACCCCGGATGATCGGGGTGGGGCTTTTTATTATTGGCGATGCTTCACACTAATCGCGTCTCCGCCGTGCGGCCCATGCCGCAGGTATAAGAGTGCAAATAGAGTTCAGGCAGGCCGATTGCGGCCGTCAAATCCCCTGCTTGGCCAGGAACTGCTGGCGACGTTCCAGCCGCTTCTTCAACGCCTCCGGCGCGACCTGGATTTGCACGAGCCGCCAGGTGAGGTTGTAGCAGATATCGCTGCTTGACCCCGGTGGCAGAATAAGATCGGCGTTCAGGGGCTGTTGAGCGAAAGGCGGTTGGCCCGGGCTGATGATCTTGATTTCGAAATTGGTGCCGTTGATCGGCACCGTTACCGACCGATAATATTGCCAGACCAGGGAGGTCTTCCCCAATGATTCCGACAGATCCCGCGGACCATCATCCGGCGTCTTCATTGTGTTGGGCGGGCGGACGGAATTGTTGGTGTAGTCATAACTGATCGTGTGAACGTCAGTACCGCCTTCATAGCTGAAGGCTGGATATTTTTTGGCGATAGAATCCATCACCTCTTTAACGGTGCTGGAAGGAGTGACATCGTCCAGATAAAGGACGGGCAGGTAGCAGTAAAGACCGACAACGCGGAATGTTATTTTTAGCATTTTACGCTCCGTTGATTTGAGTTCAGGCAATGGTTTCTGGATATGGCAATTAAAATTGCCGTATCCACTTATTACGGAGAACGATCCACCAGACGGCTAGGAATTCTAGAATGTGTATACGTTCCATGCCATCTGAGGGGGTGATCTATGGCACATTGAGATGAATTCAATGCACGAAGATATAATTTTTAAAATTTTTACGAGCATATATGGGCAGCTTAAGGCGTAAAATTACAAGAATATCCAAAACTACTCATTGAGGCTGCGGATTGGTCCTGATCGGCGGTTGTTGAAGTTCTGATGGACAGCATCCGGTGGCTTGATATGGCTGCGTCGTCAGACCTTGATGTTGACGCCCTTCGTCGCCTCTTCCCGCGTCGCCATATGTCCGTCCAGGGTGGTAAAATACTTCGCTGATTTCACCAATTGATCGGAATTCAGGCCCAGTGCGGTAAGTTCTGCCCACATGGCAGCAGGATTTGCCTGCTGAAGGTACTTATCAGTAATATTATCAATCGTCTTCTGCTGGTCCGCACTGACAAAGGGCATGTAGCCGCGTTCGTTGGCGGGCAGGGCCATCTGGAAAGCCAGGGGCGGATCGCCTCGCTGCCCGTAGGGGCGGCCATGTGTCTGCTCAAACTCCTGTTGTCGCTTCTGAATTTCGCTGTTCCGCTGCGTGTCATAGGCGGCGCGTTCCTGCTTCAGGGCGGCCATTTCCTCCCGTTGCTGGCTGGCGAGATCCGGTGGAGCAGCAGCGGTCTTGGTGGTTGCGGCAGGTGTGCCGCTGCTTCCGGCGGTTGGCTTGACCTGCAAGCGGGACAAGATTGCCGAGGGCGAAAACAGGGAGTTGATGTTCATGGCGCATGTCCTTCCGCACAAGACATTTTATGTCCGCTGACAAGCAATCCCTGTACCGTCGAAATTCGAACCAACGGGGCGTCGGCGATGGCGGGGCAGCCGGTTCTGCGGCGGTTGTTTTGCCGGGGGACCGCAGAATTGTTGACGCCATGGTGTCCGCTGCTACCATCCGGCGGAATTTCGTCGGGCGTCGCGGCAGGTTGCCGCCTTTCCGCCGTGTTTAAGGCATAGAAGGCCGGTCATGCAGGCCGGTTGGGAGTGGGTTGATGGCGGTTGTTGGGGCAGCGGCGGTTCTGCCGCGGGCACAGGTGATGCGGCTGATCGGGCTGGTGGCTTTGGTTGCCTTCATTCTGGATCAGGCATCCAAGCAATGGGTGCTGTCCGCTGTGCTGCCGTGCCTGTCGGGTCCGACGGGGCCCGGATGCGCTGTCAATTCGCCGTTCATTGAGCTGACGTCTTTCTTCAACATCGTCATGGTGTGGAATTTTGGCGTCAGCTTCGGCCTGTTCGCCAGCGGGGCGGACCTGATGCCTTACGTGCTGATCGCCGTGTCCCTGCTGATCAGCGGTTTGCTGGTGGCCTGGGTCTGGCGGGGGGCCACGCGGCTGGCCGCCCTGGCGGTTGGCATGGTGGTTGGCGGTGCCATGGGGAACGTGATCGACCGGCTGCGTTTCGGGGCGGTTGCCGATTTCCTTGACTTTCACCTCGCGGGCTGGCACTGGCCGGCATTCAATGTTGCGGATGCCTGCATCGTTGTCGGCGTGGGGCTGCTTTTGCTCGACGGGCTGTTGTCGCCGTCGCAGCCGCGTTAATCTACGTTACTTGCGCTTTGAAAAGGTACGGATCGGACCATGGGTGTGTACAAGCAGATACGTAACGCCGTCCCGGCCCTGGCGCTGATCGCCGTTGCAGGGTCGCTCTCCGGTTGCGGCCTCCTCGGCAATCGCGGTGCGCCGGATGAGTTCCAGGTGGTGTCGCGGGCCCCGCTGGAGGTGCCGCCCGATTTCAACCTGCGTCCGCCGCAGCCGGGTAGCCCGCGCCCGCAGGAGCTGGAGCGCGATACCCGCGCCCAGTCCTCCATGTTCGGTGCCAGCAGCGCCGGCACGGGTGCCCTGGTCGATCCGCGTACCAACCCGGCACAGAGCAAGGGCGAGGGCGCCCTGCTGTCGCTGGCCGGTGCCGATCAGGCCAATCGCGATATCCGCGCCATCGTCGACCGGGAGAATCCGGGCGTCGTGGTGGCGGATAAGGGCCTGGTTGACCGGCTGCTGTTCTGGAAGGACAGCGCCCCGAATCCGGAGATCGTGCAGCCCGGTAAGGAGCCGACGATCACCCGCAAGGAAAGCACGGCGAAGTAAGCGCTGCTGCTAACTGGTTCCTGAAAGCCGCCGGTCCGCCCGGCGGCTTTTTGTTTGTGTGAACGGGATTTAATGCGTGGCGGGCGTGGAATCGCTTGGCGCCTCGCCTCCCCGGCGGCACACTGCGACCCATTCGTGACCGGGCCATCCTTCCCGGTCACGCCCGTTGCTGGGAGGTCGCAGTAGAGTGAGAACCCATCCCGTCACCCTGGCCCGGCGCGGGGCCGGGCGGCGCCTGCGGGCGCTGGCCACCGGTGCAGCGCTTTGCCTGCTGTCCGCCGGTATCGCTGCCCCTGCCATGGCCCGCGTCTACGAACCGGAGACCTTTACCCTGTCCAATGGGATGCAGGTGGTTGTCATCAACAACCCGCGCGCCCCCGTGGTCAGCCATATGGTGTGGTACAAGGTCGGGTCGGCCGATGAACATGCCGGCAAATCCGGCATTGCGCATTATCTTGAACATCTGATGTTCAAGGGCACGTCCAAGCTGAAGCCGGGGGAATTCTCCCGTACCGTGGCCCGCAATGGCGGGCGGGACAATGCCTTCACCTCCACCGATTACACAGCCTATTTCGAGAATATCGCGCGCGACCGGCTGGAACTGGTGATGTCGATGGAGGCCGATCGCATGACCGGCCTGAAACTGACCGACGCCATCACCCTGCCGGAACGCGATGTGATCAAGGAGGAACGGCGCCAGCGGACGGATAACAACCCGTCAGCGCGCCTGTATGAACAGTTGGCACCGCTGCTGTTCGTGCATCACCCCTATGGCACGCCGATCATCGGCTGGATGCATGAGATCCAGGGGCTGACCACCCAGGATGCGCTGGATTTCTACAAGATCCATTACGCCCCCAACAATGCCATCCTGGTGGTGGCGGGCGATATTACCGCCGCCCAGTTGAAGCCGCTGGCTGAAAAGACCTATGGCAAGCTGAAGCCGGTGAAGGATATCCCGCCGCGCGTGCGGGTGACGGAACCGCCGACGGAAGGGGCACGCCGTATCAGCCTGACCGACGCCCAGGTGCGCCAGCCAAGCTGGATGCGACTGTGGAAGGCCCCCAGCTATAGTGAGGGCGGCAAGCAGCACGCCTATGCCCTGCAGGTGCTGGAAACCATCATGAGCGGTGGGGCCACCAGCCGGCTTTACAAGTCGCTGGTGGTGGATCAGCGCGTCGCCACCAGTGCCTCCATGTGGTACGAGCCGACAGCGCTGAACCTGGGGACCATGGGGCTTTCCGCATCGCCGGTTGCCGGCGGCAAGGTGGAGGTGGTGGAACAGGCGCTGGAAGCCGAAGTTGCCAAGCTGTTGAAGGATGGCGTCACCGCGCAGGAGGTGGAGAATGCCAAAACCCGCCTGAAGCGCGATGCCATCTTCGCCCGTGACAGCTTGCAGGGCCCCGCCTATGCCTTTGGCCAGGCCATGACCACCGGCCAGACAGTGGAAGATGTGGAGGCTTGGCCCGACCGTATCGCGGCGGTGACGGTGGAGCAGGTGAATGCGGCGGCCCGCGCCGTGCTGGCGCAGGATAACCATGTCACCGGCATCCTGCTGCCCGACCCCAATGCACCCCCGATGCCGGGTGGTGCCGCCCCGGCGCTGGGCAAGCCCACGATGAGCACCGGATACAGCCCGGACAGCCTGATCGGCGACATGCTGGGTCGGGAGGTCACGCCATGAGGATCACCATGCTGTTCCGTCGCACAGCCCTGGCGTTGGCCGGTGCCTGCGCCCTGTTTGTCGGCTTGGCGCTGCCGGCCGCCGCCATCGATATCGAAAAGGTGGTCAGCCCGTCGGGCGTGGAAGCCTGGCTGGTGCGCGACACCAAGAACCCCATCATCGCCATCCAGTTTTCTTTTGAGGGCGGCACGGAACTGGACCCGGCCAACAAGCTGGGGCTGGCCATGCTGACCGCCAGCACCCTGGACGAAGGGGCGGGCGATCTGGATTCCCAGACCTTCCAGGGCAAGCTGGAGGATAACTCCATCTCCCTGGGTTTCAGTGCCGGTCGGGATGAGTTCGGCGGCTCCCTCACCACCCTGCGGGAGACGAAGGAGACGGCGTTTGATCTGCTGCGTCTGGCGCTGACCAAACCGCGTTTCGATAGCGAGGCGGTGGAGCGGGTGCGCGGCCAGATGGTTGCGGGCTTGCGCCGGTCCCAGGCCGACCCCGGTTATTGGGCGCAACTGGCCCTGTCGGAGAGCCTTTTCCCCAACCATCCCTATGGCCGGCCCCAGCGCGGCACCCTGGAAACCCTGCCGGCGATCACCCGTGACGATCTGCTGGCCTTGACGCGTGCCCGGCTGGTGCGTGACGGGCTGAAAGTGGCGGTTTCTGGCGATATCAGTGCCACCGAACTGGCCCCGGTGCTGGACCAGATTTTCGGCAGCCTGCCGGCTAAGGGTGAGCGTGCCCCGGTGGCTGATATCAGCCCGGCCAATGCGGGTCGCACCATCGCCGTGCCCCGCCCGATTCCCCAGACCATCATGGTGATGGCACAGGAAGGCCTGCGCCGCAATGACCCGGACTGGTACGCGGCCACGGTGCTGAATTATGCGCTGGGCGGCGGCGGCTTTTCCTCCCGCCTGATGGACGAGGTGCGGGAAAAGCGCGGGCTGACCTATGGTGTGGGCTCCGGCCTGGCACCCTATGATCATGCGGCATTGATCAGCGTCAGCGGCTCCACCATGAACGAGAAGGCGGGCCAGGCCATCGACCTGATCAAGCAGATTTGGGGCGAGGTGGGCAAAAACGGCATTACCGAGGCCGAACTGAACGACGCCAAAACCTATCTGACCGGCAGCTTCCCGCTGCAATTCACCAATAACGCGGCCATTGCCGGCCTGCTGCTGTCGGTGCAGCAGGATGGCTTGGGCATCGATTACCTGAACAAGCGCAATGACTTGATCAATGCGGTGACGCTGGCCGACGTGAAGCGGGTCGCCGCCCGTCTGCTGGACCCGGCCAAACTGACCACCGTGGTGGTGGGCCAGCCCGCCGGCGTGAAGCCCGACCAGCAGCTTTACGCCACCCCGGTGAAAGGGTGAGGTGAGCGCGGCCCCGGTGAGTGCCGGGGCCGTTTCACGCGACGAGAAATTCTAAGTATTGGGGGCGGTTGCCCCGTCCTTGCCGATACGGCGGGCCAGGATATTGGCCGTGACCGGCCCGCCGATGGCAACAAGCGCGATCAATCCCGCCACGGTGCCAGCCGTGGCATTTTCTTTCAGCAGCACCAGAGTGGCGGCCAGCACCAGCCCCAAAACGCCGATCACCAAGGCGTAGCGTTGCGCCCGTTCCCGGATGCGGATATTGGCGGCGGCTTCCTGGCTTTCCAGCGCATGGCGGTGCGCTTGTTGCGCCTGATAGGAGTCGATCAGACGCGCGCGTGCCCCTTCATCCAGCCGGGCCAGATCGTGCAGCAATTCTGCCGGAAGCAAGGTGGCGTTATGGAAGGTTAAATTATTCTGGATCGCCAGCAACCATTGACGCGGATCGCTGGGGTCGCCCCCGGCGCGCCTTACCTCCTCCACCATTTCAGGCGGTATGGTCACCTGGATCGGTTGACCATCCGGCTTTTCAGCGTCTGTCGAACCCATTGACCGAGGACTCAACCTGCAGCGCGCTGTTTGCTGTTATTGGCAAAGCCCGCCGCCATTGCCTGCACGTCGCGCCGCATTGCGGCGGCGTCATCACGGATGAAGTGATTGGCTGGCTCAACAGGGGCGGGGTCAAAAGCGCGTGCGAAACCTTCAAGGAAGGCAGCCACGCGGGAACGGCTGGGCGGGGCAGATTTGGCCTGTGCGTCCAGTCTGATCTCCAGAACCAATCCACCTTGCGTCATCGTCGCCCCGCTATTGTAAACCCAACCTGTCGGATTGTCCCATCTTCAACAAATGGGGGCAAGGGGCAGGAAAAACCAGTCCATCGTCAGGGCGTAGCATCCGCCCCGGCACCACCGCCTGCGCAACACTACGCAACAGTTTAACAGGAAGTGTTGCGTAGGGACTGGTTCTGGTTTGGGAATTCTTACCCATTTGATATCATGGGTTCGGGGCAACCGGGAGCGTTATTTCCTGTTGGGCTGTCAGCATGACTGGAATATCACCGCGTCAAATAAGGGCCGCACGCTCGCTCCTGGGCTGGACACAGCAGGAATTGGCGGATCGGGCCGTCGTGTCAGGGAACACCGTTCAACGGCTTGAACGGGGCGTGGCCGTGCGCGTGGATGTTTACCTGAAACTCTGGCGCACCCTGGAAGCCGCCGGGATCGAGTTCATCCCGGCGGCTGGCGATAAGGGGGAGGGGGTGCGGTTGGTGAGGGGTTTTGATTAGCGTCTGTGTCTCCACCACGAATGAGAAGGCAAGCTTGCTATGGTGTGATCTTGTTAGTTTTACGTCTAATTACGTTGATTTTCTCCGATTGAGGGTCTAATTTAGGGATGCTTACGCGTAAAGTGCCTTTCTTTGAAGGGTGCTTGGCCTAGCGTTTCGCTGGGTCTAATGTGATTGTGTACATTTGTTGCCTCGGAAGATGGCTTTGGGCCATCGTCCGGGCGACCGCTCCGCTCGATGGCCCAAAGCCATCTTCCGAGTCCTTAAAGGTAAGCAAAGCTTTGGTATCGCTTCCTCACTTAGAAGATTTCGATGTTGAAAGAGTTCATGTTCATGAACCTATCAATGTCGTTCTTCTATGTGGGGGGCAGTACAAGCAAAATAATGATGGTCCCCCTTTATCTCTCCGGGATGCATTTCTTAATGCAGTTCCTCCTCCAAGTATTATGAAAGAATACGAATTAATTCAGGCTGAAGAAATTACGCAACAGTTCAATTTTTCGAATTTTTATGATGATATTCTAAAATTTGAAACTGATATCGCCCAGATAGTTCATCTAATAATTTTGTTCTGTGAAAGCCAGGGCGCTCTCACGGAATTAGGGGCATTTTCTGTTATCGATGAAATAATGAATAGGTTATTTGTAATTATAGATGAAAATTACTGGAGTCATGATTCTTTTATTAAGTTGGGGCCTCTTCGAAGAATAGTCAATAAAGTAGGTAGACATGCTATACATGTTATATCTGATGAGGATTTTGGGAAGAATGGTAAGTCACTTGCTCAGGTGAATAAGTCTGAGTTGGTTAGGGTTGTGGAAAATTCCCTTAAGGTAAGGCTTGAAGTAAAATCTTCTCCTAGAACATTTAACAAAAATTATGCCGGTCATATCATTAAATTAATAGTCGGTTTAACACAGGAGTATGGTGCTTTAACTGAGCGCGAAATAATTCATGCTTTAAAGTTTTTTGGGGTTGAGAAAGAGGAAAAAGAAATAAAGGGTTATTTGCTATGCGCTTGTGCTGTGAATTGGATTTTTATTGTATCCAAGGGTATTGAAGACTATTATTTGCCCACTAATGAGGTGTCGGAATCTGGCAAAGATGCTGCGGTTTTTTCAATGAAATCAGATTCGAAAGAAAAAAATAAAATGAGAAGAAGAGTGATGATTAGAGATTGCTGGAAAAGTCAAGATGAAGTTCGGTATTCTGCGTTAAGAAAATCAAATAATGGAGTTTAATTTGTCTAATATTTATAAAATTTTATCAGATGAATCAGGCTTAAGTGAGTCTGATGTAAAGATAATTGTTTCTAATGCCCCGTTTCGGTACAAGACTTATAATATACCGAAGCGAAATGGTGGTTTGCGAGAAATATCACAGCCGGCTAAAGAACTGAAGGTTCTGCAGAGAATAATAGTAGCTAAATTTTTAGCTAATCTACCTATTCATGATTGTGCTACTGCATATCGTGCTGGATTTTCTATTCTCTCCAACGCGACGCCTCATGCAAAATCAGGGGCAATATTAAAACTTGATTTCTCAGATTTTTTTCCTTCAATAACGTCAAATGACTGGCGCTTATACTGTGAAGCTAATAATATTTTTAATAAACAAGAAGATATAGATATTACCTCAAATATCTTATTTCGTCGAAAGTCGCGTGGTTCTATTTTGCGCCTAGCAATTGGAGCGCCATCTTCTCCCATTTTATCTAATATACTCATGTTCAATTTTGACGATAGAATATGCAGAGAAGTTCAAAAACATAAGGTATCATACACTCGCTATGCTGATGATATGACTTTTTCCGCAAAAAGAGCAGGAAATTTGTCAGAAATAAAAAACATTTTTTCTAATGTAATTAAAGAAATTAAGTCTCCAAAATTGAAAATAAATGAAGAAAAAACGGTATTTTCGACAAAAAAATACCATCGAGAGGTTACCGGTCTAGTTATTTCAGATAGCGGTTTTATTTCAATTGGGCATCAAAGAAAGAGAAAAATAAGATCTGAAATTCATCATTGTCTAAATGGAAAATTATCACCAGAGGATATGATGTCGTTGGTAGGAAAAATAGCCTATATTAATTCAGTTGATCCTTCTTTTATTAGATCAATGGAGGAAAAATACAATATTTCATTGATAAGAAAAATTTATGAACTTATAAACAATTCATAGAAGATTACCCCGACCGCAAATACTTCACCGCTGCATCCCGCTCAAACAGATAAAGCAGCGTCCGCAGCGCCACCCCGCGTTCGGATGCCAGTTCCGGGTCGCGCTCGATGATCAGTTTGGCGTCATCGCGCGCGACCGCCAGCAATTCCCCATGCACGGCCACATCGGCCAGCCGGAATTCCGGGATGCCGGATTGCTTGGTGCCCAGCATTTCGCCGGCACCGCGCAGTTCCAGGTCTTTTTCGGCGATCAGGAAGCCGTCTTCCGTCTCCTTCATCACCTGCAGGCGCTGGCGAGCGACCTCGCCCAATGGCTGATAATAGAGCAGCAGGCAGGTGGAGGCACCGGAACCGCGGCCCACCCGGCCGCGCAACTGGTGCAGCTGGGCCAGGCCGAAGCGTTCGGCATGTTCAATGATCATGATGGTGGCTTCCGGCACATTCACGCCAACCTCAATCACCGTGGTGGCCACCAGAATATCCAGGCGCCCCTCGGCAAAGGCGGCCATCACGGCATCCTTTTCCGGCCCCTTCATCTTGCCATGGATCAGGCCCACCCGGTCGCCGAACCGTTCCAGCAGGGTGGCGTGGCGATGGGTGGCGGCGGCCAGATCGACCTGTTCGCTTTCATCCACCAGCGGGCACACCCAATAGATGCGCTGGCCGGACCCGATGGCGCGGGGCAGGCCGGATACCACCTCTTCCAGCCGATCCGAATGCATCACTACGGTTTTCACCGGCTGGCGGCCCGGCGGCTTCTCATCCAGGCGGGAGACATCCATATCGCCATAGGCGGTCAGGGTCAGGGTGCGGGGAATCGGTGTCGCCGTCATCACCAGCGTATCCACCCCGCGCCCCTTGGCCGCCAGTTGCAGGCGCTGGTGAACGCCGAACTTGTGCTGTTCGTCGATCACCGCCAGCGCCAGATCGGCAAAGGCCACCTCCTCCTGAAACAAAGCATGGGTGCCGATCAGGATGTCGATCTCCCCCGCCGCCAGCTTTTCCAGCAGGGCCGCCCGCGCCTTGCCCTTGTCGCGCCCGGTCAGCACGGCCAGCCGAACGCCGGCGGCTTCGCACAAGGGGGCCAGGGTTTCGGCGTGCTGGCGGGCCAGGATTTCGGTGGGGGCCATCAGCGCCCCCTGCGCCCCGGTTTCCACCGCGTTCAGCAGCGCCATCAGCGCCACCACGGTCTTGCCGCTGCCGACATCGCCCTGCAACAGCCGCAACATGCGCGATGGCTGGGCCATGTCGGCGTAAATCTCCGCCAGGGAGCGGGCCTGGGCGTGGGTCAGTTGATAGGGCAGGGCGGCTGTGATCTGGGCGCGCAGGCGACCATCACCTTCCACCACGCGGCCGGCCAGCTTCTTCTGCGCGGCGCGCACCAGGGCCAGCGCCAATTGGTTGGCCAACAACTCATCATAGGCCAGACGCTGGCGCACGGGGCCAAGCGGGTTGATATCCGCCTCATCCACCGGGTTGTGCAGGCGGGTGAGCGCGCTGTGCCAATCCGGCCAGTCGCGCCGCTTCAGCCAGGCCGCATCCTGCCATTCCGGCAGTTGTGGGGCGCGGGCAAGGGCCGCCTGGATGGCGTTGCGCAGCGGCTTGGGGTTCAGGCCGCCGGTCAGGGGATATGTGGGTTCAACGGCAGAGGTGGCGGGGGCGCCATCCTCCACCGGGGCGGCATGGTCCGGGTGGGCGATCTGAAGTTGGTTATTATAATATTCCGCCTTGCCGGAGACGGTGATCAGGCTGCCGACGGGCAGCTTTTCCTTCAGCCAGTCGCCCTTGATGTGGAAATAAACCAGATCCATCAGGCCGGTATGGTCCATACAGCGGATGCGGTAGGGCCGGTTGGGGGCCAGCGGCGGCATATGCCCATCCACCCGTACGGTCAGCACCACATTGCGCCCCTCCGGCGCCTCGCTGATCGACGGCACGGCGATGCGGTCGACGATGCCGACCGGCTTGTGCCACAGCAAATCCACCACATGCGGGCCGGCCAGCCGCTCCGCCAGCTTGCCAAGACGCGGCCCCAGGCCCGGCAGGCTGGTGATGGGGGCGAAAAGGGGGAACAGGATGACGGGGCGCAAAGGGCGGGCTCCGGTAGGGCGAAACGAAGCGGGGTGGCTGACCATAGCGTCTATATCGCACGCAGCGGCCAGAAGCCCAGATTGATTGTTCGTATCAGCGGCGGCGGGGGTGTTGCGGGCGGGACCGCAGACCCAGGACAGCCGTGTTGAAATGGTCGACGGGCTGTTGGTCCTGTCCGACGGCGGCGCGGCTCAGCAATGCGCTCGAATGGAAAATACCGATAGGCTGAATTCATTGGACCGGGCGCATCTGCATCCATGGACCATCGCCGGCCGTGCCCCACGCCCCGCGCATAATGTAAAAAAATACGAAACTTAAAGTCGCTTAATATCATAACAATATGTATCTATTGGGGTTTTCAATAGAAAATGGGAGGCTTGCGCCGGCCCCCATATGGCGACAGGAGACAATTTTGAATTGTATGGCTCTCCGTTCGTGTCACAATTTTAACGAAAAAATCAAAATTGATATTAAAATACAGGTTGACGTTGCAATTTTTTAGGCGTTAATCATATCACTAACGCATCGATTTTGATGTGTTAATGATAATTAACGGAGATCAAAATGGCTTTGACGAACCTCACTGTACAGGTCGATAGCGAGCGCGGCCCCCTCTATCAGCCGGGCTGGGATTTCTATCTGACGGACCTGAACAGCACCGTTGGTGGAAAATACATCTATGTCGGCTATCAGACCAACGGTAGCCAGCCGATTACAAACGTGAACTTCATTGCCTACAGTTCTGAGCAGAAGAACAGCATTCCAGGTTGGTTCTGGTCTCCGGCGGATTTGAATAGCGGGGCTGGCGGGAAGTACATTTACATGTATTGGAATTATGATGTTGGTCAGCCGCCGATCCAGTCTCTGGCCTTTGTCGTGACCAATCAATCCGTACCCCCGCAGATCCCCGGCCTTCAGCATGTCGGCTGTGATCTCAATGAAGGTGCGGGCGGCGAATATATCTGGGCCTATTACTCGACCACGGAAACGGGGGTGGCTCAGGTAAAGGAACTGTTCAAGCGGCCCGAATAATCAGCACAAGAGTTAGTCGCGGGACTTTACCGCAAGGGGGCCGTTCTTCGGCCCCCTTTTTTCATGGTGCATAGTGGAAAGATGGAAAGCAAGTACGGTATTCATGCGATCAAAACAGTAAAACATAAGAAAATTGCTATCGGGAACCATCCATAACCCCGTGGGGTCGGGGCACATTGTTGGGTGCTTTTGCCGACGCGGTGGGCTCAGCCGGGGCTGGTTGGGCGTTACTGATGGGAGAGGCGTTCAAGGAACATCTGGCTTCGTAGGGCGAAACGAAGCGGGGTGGCTGACAGAAAGCCGTGGGGGCTCTATATCCTACCGTTAATTGGAACTGGAACCCCGATGATGGCAGAGATGAGCGAGATGGAACTGGATAATCGTCGCAAGCGCCTGATTTTCCGCAGCGAACATCGCGGCACCAAGGAAATGGACCTGCTGATGGGCAGCTTCGCCCGGCAATATCTGGCCGGGATGAGCGAGGCGGAAGTGGATGCCTATGAGGCGCTGATGGAGAATCCAGACCCTGACATCTATAACTGGATCACCAAAGCCGAGCCGGTGCCGGCGGAATGGCAGGGGCCGTTGATGGAGAAGCTGCAGGCCCATCAGGTGGTGTGACCGTCAGCGCCGTTCCTTGAAGAAGGCGCGCAGTTGTTCCGCCGCCCGGCGCTCCTGGAAACCGCCATAGGTTTCCGGGGCGTGGTGGCAGGTGGGCTGCTGGAAGAAGCGGGGGCCGTGATCCACGGCCCCGCCCTTGGGATCATAAGCGCCGAAATAGACCCGGCGCAGGCGGGCGAAACTGATCGCCGCCGCGCACATGGCGCACGGCTCCAGCGTTACATACAGGTCAAGGCCGGGCAGGCGGGCGCTGCCCAGGCTGGCCGCTGCTGCGCGGATGGTCAGGATTTCGGCATGGGCGGTGGGGTCGGCCAGTTCCTCCGTCCGGTTACCGGCGCTGGCCAGGATGCGGCCGTCGCGCGGGTCCAGGATCACAGCACCCACCGGCACCTCGCCGCGGGCGGCGGCGGCTGCTGCTTCGGCGAAGGCGAGGTCCATGGGGCTGGCGGACGGGGGTGCAGGGGGCGGCTGTGACATGATGTGGGCAAGGCTGCCCTGGTGGGGCCCGGCGCGTCAAGCGGGGGAACCGGCGGGCGGGCAGGGCGTTGGCAAAGGGACGATCCCCGAAAGCCAAACGCTAAGGAATGCCCCATGAGCGACGATCTCCGCCAGCCCGCGCGTATCACCCCCGGCACTGACCCCAAGGCCGACAAGCTGTGGAGCATGATCAAGGATATCGATGTGGCGATGATGACCACATTCGATGGCGACCACCTTCGCGCCCGGCCCATGTGGTGCAGCAATGACCTGTTTGATGGCAGCCTGTATTTCTTCACCCGCCGCTCCTCCTCCAAGGTGGCGGAGATCGGGCGGGATACCCATGTCGGCTTGGCCTTCGCCAAGCCCGGAGACCAGAACTATGTCTCTGTTTCCGGCCATGCGCGGGTGGTGACCGATCGCGGGCTGATGAAGGAATTGTGGCGGGAGCCGATGCGCACCTGGTTCCCCAAAGGCACCGACGATCCCGACATGGCGCTGATCACCGTCACCGCAGAAGCGGCGGAATATTGGGACAGCCCATCCGCCAGCATGGTTTTCCTCTATGGCTATGCCAAGGCCCTGTTGACGGGCGAACCGCCCCATCCGGGTGAGAATGAGAAGCTGGGCAATACCGGTACAACATCGGTCGATGCTGACCGGCGTACTTGGAACGCCTGACCTGTGAGGGTGCAGGGGTGGCGGCGCTTTACCTGGGGCAGGCTCCCGCGTAAAGTCCGCCACCATGTCCCGTATTCCGTATGATCCCTTGCATCAGGTGGCCGTCGAAGACGTCGCCGATGATGCCGAAACGACCGATGCCGCCCCCCTGCCGGGGGGTGAACGCGTTGCCAAACGTCTTGCCCGTGCCGGTGTCTGCTCCAGGCGCGACGCTGAAAAGCTGATCGCCGACCGCCGCGTGTCGGTGAATGGGCGGGTGCTGGACAGCCCCGCCTTTCTGGTGCGCGATGGCGACCGCATCGTGGTGGATGGCAAGGCCGTGGCCGAGCCGGAGCCGACGCGCCTGTGGCGCTACCACAAGCCCGAGGGGCTGGTGACGACGGCCCGCGATGAACAGGGCCGCGCCACCGTGTTCGACAATCTGCCGGGCGACCTGCCGCGCGTGGTGTCGGTGGGCCGGCTGGATCTGTCGTCCGAAGGGCTGTTGCTGCTGACCAATGATGGGGAGCTGGCCCGCTTCCTGGAACTGCCCAGCACCGGCTGGTTGCGTCGTTACCGCATCCGCGTGCATGGCACGCCGACGCCGGAAACCATGCGCCGGCTGGCCGAAGGGGTGGTGGTGGATGGCATCGCCTATGGCCCCATCGAAACGGTGATCGACCGCACCGTCGGCTATAATTCCTGGCTGACCGTGGGCCTGCGCGAGGGCAAGAACCGAGAGGTTCGCCGCGTGTTCGATTATCTGGGCCTGCCGGTCAGCCGGCTGATCCGCGTCGCCTATGGCCCGTTCCAGTTGGGCAAGCTGGATCGCGGCCAGGTGGAAGAAGTGCCGCGCCGCGTGCTGCGTGAGCAGATCCCCGATTTCTTCCCCGCCGATGCGGTGGAGCCGCCCGCCCCCGGTGCGGCGCCAAAGCCTGCGCCGCGTATGCGCTATGACCGCTTGCCCAAGGCCATGGCGGAACAGGCCCCGGCCGCCGCCACCAAGGGCGGGCCCAGGCAAGCCGCCCGCCCGTCGGCGGCCAAGGCGCGCGACAATGTGGAACGGATGCTGGGCGGCAAGCCTAAGCCGGCCCGCACAGCGGGGGCCGCAGCCAAGCCGACGGCGGAAGCCCGCCCGGCCAATGCCGCCGAGCGCCGCGCCGCCGCGGCGGGCCTGAGCGATTCGGCCCGCAAGGCGGTGGCGGCGATGGACCGGGCACTGTCCAAGGGCGATATCCCGGCGGATGGGCCGGCGGCGCCGCGTCGCTCGCCCAAGCCGGCGGCTGCAGCCAAGCCCGCCAGTGATAAACCCACCCCGGCCAAGGGGCCGCGCGGTGATGCAGGGGGCAAGGGTGCGAATCGTCGGCGGTGAGTTGCGCGGCCGGCGGCTGGAGGCACCGACGGGGCGCGATGTGCGCCCCACCAGCGACCGGACCCGGCAATCCCTGTTCAACATTCTGGCCCATGGCGATTGGGCGGCCGATGGCGGCGATGTGCTGGACGGCGCCGTGGTGCTGGATGCCTTTTGCGGCACCGGTGCCCTGGCGCTGGAGGCATTGTCACGCGGGGGTGCCAGCGCCCTGCTGCTGGACAAGGCCCGCCCGTCGCTGGATATGGCGCGGCGCAATGCCGAAAGCCTGGGGGTGACGGCGCGTTGCCGCTTCATCCTGGGGGATGCCGGCAAGCCGCCGGTGGCCCCGGCGGCGGCGACATTGGCCTTTCTGGACCCGCCCTATGCGCAGGATCTGGCCCCGCCAGCACTCACCGCCCTGTCGGCGGCGGGCTGGCTGGCGCCCGGTGCCCTGGTCTGTGTGGAGGTGGGGGAGCGTGACCCGCTGACCGTTCCGCCGGGTTTTGCGATGCTGGATGAACGCGCCTATACCCAGGCGCGCATCCTGTTCCTACGCCACGTCGCGGGCGCTGTCTGATACTTTAATCTTCCTCAGGTGCCGGGCCGGCGGTCGCCGGCCACCAAGCTGCTTAAAGGTGAAGCTTTAGGCAGCTTGGTAGGAATCATTGGCCTTGGGCTGGACAAAAGGGCTGACGGTCACCCGGTTGCGGCCGGTCTGCTTGGAGCGGTACAGCGCCTTGTCGGCCAGCCGCACCAGTTCTTCGGGCGGCAGATCGTTCAGGTTGCTGGTGCCGGCCAGCCCGATGCTGACGGTGACATTGTGGAACGGGCTGGTTGCGTGGGGGATTTGCAGGGCGGCCACCCGCGCCCGTAGATGCTCCGCCACGGTCTGGGCATTGCCGATGCTGCTGCCGGGCAGCAGGATGATGAATTCCTCTCCGCCATAGCGGGCAACGAGATCGTGGTCGCCGGGCAGGGAATCGGCCAGGGTCTGGGCAACCTGATGCAGGGCCTTGTCCCCCGCCTCATGCCCGTACTGATCGTTGAAATGTTTGAACAGGTCGATATCCAGCATCAGCACGCTGAAATCCTTCGACCCGGCCTTGCCATATTGGGCAAGAAGCCGTTCCACCTGGCGGCGGTTGGCAATGCCGGTCAGGGCATCGGTTTCTGCGGCCTGATGCAATTGCCGGTTGGCCTCCGCCAGCTGCATCTGCACCTCCCCCCGGCGGCCATTTTCACAATAGAACAGGCAGACCAGCAGGATCATCCCACCCACCAGCAGGGCGGTGGTCAAACCGATGGTGATGGTCTTGGCGGTCCAATGTTCAAAGATGGTTTCGGTTGACTGGGCGACATTGATGAAGAGCGGGTAACCGCCGATCGGCGTGGAAACATAAAGCCGTTCAACATTATCGATGGCGGCCACATCTTCAAATGTCCGCTCACCCGCCAGGGCGCGCTTGACCCCCGGAAATTTCGAAAGATCGCGCCCGATCACCTGGGGATCATAGGGGCGGCGCCCGATGACAACCCCCTTGTCGGTGAACAGGGTCATGGAACCGCCGGATTCCACCGCGATACGGTCAAACAGCTTGTTGAAATAACTCAGCTGGATACCGGCAACCAGCACCCCGGCAAACTGCCCTTGCGCATCATCCAGCCGCAGGCTGGCGACGATCATCGGGGTGCCGTCGGACAGTGACGCATAGGGGCCGGAAATATAGAGCCCACGATCCGGATTCGCCTGATGGCGGATGAAATAGGGGCGCCAGTTGAGGCTCTGCTGTTCGTAATCACTGCCGGCATTACCCAGCACGATATGGCCGCCGGCATCGGTGGCCCCGCTCAGCTTCACCGCGTCGGGCATGGCCAGCAGCAACATATCCAGCCGTTCGCGCGCGAGCTGTTTGTCACCGGCGGCGATGGCACCGCGCACGCCCAACAGCATCCGTTCCAGCGTGGCGATGGAACCGGCAATATCGGTGGCCAGGGCATTGCCGACATTACTGGCGGATGCCACGGCAGCAGCGCGGGTCTTCCCCCTATCCTCGACCAGCTGGCCCAGAATGATGGATAACAGACCCACGGCAAGAAACGTGGCGAGCCAAATATATAGTCTGGCTGCGAAATTTCCGGTTCTGATCGGCATCCTGCGCCTGACGCTCAAGGAGAAGCGATGTTGGCCGGAGCTTACCATGCCTGTTTGCACCGCACAGCGGGAGAAGGCCACCCTTTGGGTTAGGTTGCTGTGATGGGGCGTTTTGCCCGCGTGAGGATGAATTGGTCAGAACAGGCTGCCCTGTTCTTTGGCGGAGCGGGTGCTGCGCCTGCGTGCGGGCACGCGTTGGTCTCCCTCCGCTTCGGCCGGTGGGGGAGAGGTCCCGGCCTCACCGATCAGTGCTGCCACCTTGCCATCAGCAAAGGCGATAGCCACCGCCATGCCGGGGTGGGTGCTGTCTGCCCTGGTGACGGGCGCGCCATCCCCATCGGTGACCAGGGCGAATCCGCGCGCCAGCACCCCGCGATAGGAATAGCTCTCCAGCAATTGCGACAGGTTGGCCAATTTATCCCCGCCCGCGCGCAGGCGGGCGGCATAGGCGCGGTCCAGCCGGGGCGGCAGATCGGCCAGCCGCTCGGACGCCTTGCCCAGATCGCGGCGCAGATAATCCAGGTTCAGCCGCTGGGCCAGCGCCTGATAACGGCCATCGGCCAGCCTGTTGGCGGTGGCCAGCCCGGCGCGCAACCCACGCCCGCCGGTTTCCAGCCGCAGCCGGGCCATTTGCAGTACTTCACGCGGGTGGCGCAGCTTCAGTGCCAGCTGGCGCACGGCCACGCCCCGGCGTTCCAGCCCGCCGCGCATGGCCAGTTCCAGCCGTTCGGCCCGGTCATCCAGCCGCTGCACCAGCCCCTCCAGCAGGGCTTGCGGATCGCCCAGGCCCCGCGCCAGCCCGGCCACATGCTGGCGGCGCAATTCCAGCGCGCGGGTCATGCAGCCGTGCAGACGCCGACTGTCATCCAGCACCTGGGCCAGCAATTCGCTGCGCACCGGTACGGCCATTTCGGCGGCAGCGGTGGGGGTGGGGGCGCGGCGGTCGGCGGCAAAATCGATCAGGGTGGTGTCGGTTTCATGGCCCACGGCGGAAATCAGCGGAATCTGGCTGGCGGCGGCCGCCCGCACCACGATTTCCTCATTAAAGGCCATCAGATCTTCCAGGCTGCCGCCCCCGCGCGCCACGATCAGCAGATCGGGCCGGGGCACGCGGCCCCCCGCCTCCAGGCTGTTGAAGCCCTGGATGGCGCGGGCCACCTGGGCCGCCGCCCCTTCGCCCTGCACGGCCACGGGCCAGAGCAGGACATGGCGGGGGAAGCGGTCGGCCAGCCGGTGCAGAATATCGCGGATGACGGCACCGGTCGGGCTGGTGATGACGCCGATGGTGCGCGGCAGGAAGGGCAGGGGTTTCTTGCGTTCCGGCGCGAACAGGCCTTCGGCGGCCAGCCGGCGCTTGCGCTCCTCCAGCATTTTCAGCAGGGCGCCTTCGCCCGCCAGATCCATGCTGTCGATGACAAGCTGATATTGGCTGCGGCCGGGATATGTCGTCAGCTTGCCGGTGCAAATGACCTCCATCCCCTCTTCCGGGCGGATGGCCAGCCGGGCGACCACGCCCTTCCAGCAGACGGCCTCAATCACCGCCGCATCATCCTTCAGCCGCAGATAGAGATGGCCGGAGGTGTGGCGCTTGGGCTGGCTGATCTCTCCGCGCACGCGGACATAGCCGAACGCCTCCTCCACCGTGCGCTTCAGGGCGCGCGACAGGTCGCTGACGGACAGTTCGGGCAGGTTGCTGCCGGGGCGGGGGGGATCGGGGAGGAAATCGCTCATGATAGCCGGGATGATAGCCGGCTGGGCGGCACCGGGCCAAGGGGGAAGACACTTACCCCCGCCGGCAAAGACACCGGCGGGGGTAAGTGGACCCCTGTTACTTCTTTTCCGCCAACAGCTTCTCAACCTCATCCATGATCTTGTCCATGCGACGGATCAGGGCCTGATAGGGCACAGGGGTGGCCAGATCCACGCCCGCCTGCTTCAGCAACTGATAGGGATATTGCGAACCGCCGGCCTTCAGCACCGACAGGTAACGATCCCGCTCCTTCTCCCCGCCCTTGCCGATCTGTTCGCCAAAATAGGCCGCCGCCGCCATGGAGGTGGCGTACTGGTAGACATAGAAGGGACGGTAGAAATGGTTGACCATCTGCCATTCGGCACAATAGGCCGGGTCGATCTTCATCACCCCTTCCTTGTCGCCGTGATAGCGCTTCAGCAGGTCGCAATAGATCTCATTCATCTTGCGGCCCGACAGGGCTTCCCCACGTTCCATGGCGTCATGCGTGGCCAGTTCGAATTCGGCGAACATGGTCTGACGGAAGAAGGTGCTGCGGATGCTGTCCAGCTCATGGCCCAGGAAGAACAGCTTTTCTTCCCGCGTCTTGGCCCGGCCTTGCATGTAGTCGGCCAGCAGCACCTCGTTGGTGATGGAGGCAACTTCGGCCACGAACAGGGAATAGTCGGAGGTTTCATAGGGCTGGGCGGCATCGGCCAGCTTGGTGTGCATCCCATGGCCCCATTCATGGGCGAAGGTCGACACGCTGTCGAACGTATCCTGATGGTTCAGGAACACGAACGGATGCACGCCGTAAACACCGGTCTGATAGGCGCCGGGGCGCTTGGTATCCGACGGGTAGACATGCATCCAGCGGCCCTTCAGCGCCTCTTCCAGATTGCGGGCATATTCCTTGCCCAGCGGCTTGGTGGCGGCCAGGGTCAGGCTCTTGGCCTCTTCAATCGGGAACTTGCGGTCCAGCGCCACGATGGGCGGATAGATATCGTAATAGTTCAGATCGGGCAGGTTCAGCATCTTCTGCCGAATCTTCAGATAGCGGTGCAGGGTCGGCAGACCCTTGTTTGCCTCTGCCACCAGGGTGCGGTAAACGCTTTCCGGGATGTCGTTGGCGGCCAGGGAGGCGGCGACCGCACTGGGATAGTTGCGCAGCTTGGCCATGGCCACGCCGGCCTGGATGCGGTTGGCCAGCAGGCTGCCATCGGTGTTGGTGTATTGGCCGAACTTGCCCCAGAACGTATCAAAGGCCAGCTTGCGCACGGCCCGGTCGGGGTTTTCCCGCAGCTTGGAATAGCCCACCTGATTGACCTTCACCTTCGACCCGTCAGGCAGGGTGACGCTGGGCCAGTCAATATCGGAGCTGGTGAGCAGCTGATAGGTGGAGCCCGCATTGTACATGGCAGGGCCCACGGCAGCCAGGGCGGCCTCTGTCTCGTGGCCCAGGGTATGGGCCTTCATGCGCAACGTGTCGCGCAGGCCGACTGCGTGTTTTTCCAGCCCCTTGTCGGCCTTGATGAAGGCCTCCACCTTCTCGGCCCCCAGTTCCTGGATTTCCGGGTCCAGCCAGGCGGTGGCGGCACCGATATCAGCGTTCAGCTGACGCACGAGATTGCTGCCCTCTTGGGCGGCCTGATCGCGGGCATCGGTGCTGAACTGGGTGGACATATAGACCGACAGCCGGTTCATGCGCAGCCGGATGGCGGACAGTTTGTCCAGGGCGGTGCGCAGGCTGGCGGCATCCTTGCCCAGCGTGCCCTGCAGCGCTGCCAGCGAGGGCAGTTCGGCGGCAATGGCCTTGCGCTCCGCATCCCAGGCGGCGCGGTCCTTATAGAGGGTCGTCAAATCCCAGACATAGCGTTCATCCACCTTGGCCGTACTGGCGGCGGCGGCGGGTGCCTGCTGGGCCTGGGCGAAGCTGAGGGGGGCACATGCCGCAAACAGGGCAATGGCGGCGGCCCCGGCCAGACGGGTCCGCAAACGGGTGTGACTGTGCATGGGATTGCTCTTTTTCTGGTTGTCGGCTGGAAAGGCTGAACGAAAAGCGGGGTCGCGTTTGCCGCAGCCCCTTATGGTTTCAGGTGGTTTCAGGCGGTGGCGCCGTGCGGGGGCAGCGCCCGTGCCCGGCGCAGCAACAGAATTTGACGGGTGAAGACGGTGCCCATGGCCAGCGCGAACAGGCTGTCCGACAGCAGGCCGAAGCCATGTTCATCCGGGCTTTCCAGCCCCAGATGCCGCGCCCCCTGTTTCACCACCACCAGAGCGACGATGAACAGCAAGCCGGTGACGGTCAGCCGCGACATGGGCTGGCCGGTTTCCGGATCGCGGAACAGGTGGATATGCCGGACGGCATAAAGGCCGCAGCCGATGCCACCCAGCAGGGCCGCGATAATCGCCAGCCCACCCAGGCCGCTGACATGCGGCCCGACCATGATATGGCCATAGACATAGAAGGCGATGGCAAGGGTCAGCAGGCCCAGCACCAGCAAAATGGCCCAGCCGCGTACCCGGCGCGCGCTGCGGGTGCGGCGGGCCAGCAATAAAATGGCCAGACCGATGGCGAGATAGGGAATGAAAGGCTTCAGGTCCATGGCGTATCATCCCGCGTGGTGACAATCCTGGATATCGCGCCCTATTGGAAGTACCAAGTAAACAGTTTGCAACAGCCATTCGATGGGTCCGCCCGCCATGCCGTTGATCCGTGCCGCCGCCGCCGCGAAGCTTAATCTCTATCTCCATGTGCTGGGGCGTAACGCCGATGGCTATCACCGGCTGGACAGTCTGGTGGCCTTTGCCAGCGCGCATGATGTGGTGGAAGTGGCCCCATCCGGCTATTTTAGCCTGTCCATCCAGGGGCCCTTTGCCCTGCCTTTGTTGATGGAGGATACGGACAGCAATCTGGTGGCAAAGGCGGTGAAGGCGCTGGCGGCGGAACTGGGCCGGGCCCCCGATGTGGCGGTGACGTTGGTGAAAAACCTGCCGGTGGCATCGGGCATCGGCGGCGGGTCGGCCGATGCCGCCGCCGCCCTGCGCGCCCTGGCGGACTTGTGGGAATTGCCCGCTGATCATCCGGCCCTGGCGGCGGTGGCGCCGAAACTGGGGGCCGATGTGCCGGTCTGTCTGGCCGGGCGCACCGCCTATTTCGCGGAGACCGGCACGGTGCTGACCCCAGCGCCCGACCTGCCGGAAGCCTGGGTGGTGCTGGTCAATCCCGGCGCCGGGCTGCATACGGCCAAAGTGTTCGGCGCCCGCACCGGGGCCTATTCCAATGCTGACCGGCTGGACCCCATGCCGGATGATGTGGTTGAACTGGCCCGCGCGCTGCAGCAGCGCCGCAACGACCTGACGCTGGCCGCGCAAAGCCTGTGCCCGGCGGTGGCGGAGGTGCTGGCAGCCCTGGATGCCACGCCGGGCAGCCTGCTGGCCCGCATGTCGGGCAGCGGGGCCACCTGCTTCGGGCTTTATGCCGATGCGGAAACGGCCATGCTGGCCGCGCAGTTGATCACCCGCGCCCGCCCGCACTGGTGGGTGCAGGCGGCAGGGCTGGTGAATGATGTTTCTGATGTGGAGCGGGTGGAAGCCTGATCCTGCCCCTGTCCGCCCGTTTGACCGGAGGTGCCGCCATGGCCCGTATTGATGAAAGCCGCCCCTTCCTGCCCGTGAATATCGCCGTGCTGACCGTGTCGGACACGCGCGACCTGACGACCGACAAATCCGGCGACACGCTGGCGGAGCGGCTGACGGCCGATGGGCATAATCTGGCCGACCGCGCCATCGTGCGCGACGATGTGCGCGCCATTGTCGACCATCTGCGCCGCTGGATCGCCGATCCGCAGATCGATGTCGTCATCTCCACCGGCGGCACCGGCCTGACCGGCCGCGACGTGACGCCGGAGGCCTTTGAAAGCCTGTTTGAGAAGAAGATCGACGGGTTTGGCGAGATGTTCCGCTGGCTGTCTTTTGAGAAGATCGGCACCTCGGCCCTGCAATCGCGCGCCACCGGCGGGCTGGCCGGCGGTACCTATCTGTTTGCCCTGCCGGGCAGCCCCAGCGCCTGCCGCGATGGCTGGGACCTGATTTTGAAATGGCAGTTGGACAATCGGCATCGTCCCTGCAACCTTGTGGAGCTGATGCCGCGACTGACGGAAGTGTGAAAGCGGGAGTAGCTGTGGCAAAAACGGGCAAGCGACGGCCACCGCCATTGAAGGGGCCGCTGAAAACGGGTAACGATTCCGCGCTCGCGGGCCGCACCCCGCCAGGGGGACCGGAACCGGGGTGCGATCTGCAACAAGATCAAGGCTGGGCGCAGGAGATTACTGGAATGACGCGGACCTTCATCTCGATGGCGAAGACGGGTGGTCAGGGCAAGACCCTGACGGCGCAACTGCTTGTGCTGCAGCACGAGCAGAAGGGCGTGCCGGTCAAGCTCGCCGCCGCGGATAGCGACAGCCTGAACAACCGGTCCAAGTTCGGCCGCCTGTTCCACCATGTGAAGGAACTGGGAATCGGCGAAGACCTGACCAAGGTGAAAAGCTCCACCGACCCGAATCTGGCCATCAAATATTGGGATGAGTTCGGCCGCACCGTGCTGGAAGGCGGCTATATCATCGATGTCGGCGCCAATGTGGCCGCCGAACTGTTTGCCTGGGCAGAGGCGCGCAACGCCGGTTCCCTGCTGCGCCGCCGCAATTCCCCGCCCATCGATCTGGTGGTGACCACCAAGGCCGAGGGGCAGGCGATCGAGGATGCGCGCGCCCTGATCCAGTACAGCTTCGACAAGAATGAGTGGCTGCCCATCGGTCGCCGCTATGTGGTGCTGAACGAGGTGGCGGGCGGCTTCGGTGCCTATGAAAATGACAGCGCCTTCAAGCGGTTGAAGGCGTTCCAGAACATGGGCGTGCATATCGTCACCATGAAGCGCTGCGAAAGCGATATCTGGACCCTGCTGGAGCGGGAGCTGATTTCTGTCCGCGACGCGCTGAAGCTGACCGAGAATGACCTGGAAAAGCGGTTCGGCATTGATGTCTGGACCGGCCATAGCGGCCTGACCGACCTGAAATCCTGGGCTGAGGAGACGCTGGCTTCGTTTGAACGGGTGGGGCTGGTGCCGGTGCGCGAAAGCGTTCACGCTGGCTCGCCGGTTGAAGCGGTCGGCGCCGGCTGCGTTTAATATTCGCCCTGTTTTTCCAGGGTTGAAGCAAGGGAGCGTGCCGGGTGGTCCGTTTCGAGAATGTGGGATTGCGCTACGGCAATGGGCCGGAGGTGTTGCGCGACCTGAGTTTTGAGCTGGCCCCCGGTTCATTCCAGTTCCTGACCGGCCCCACCGGGGCCGGCAAATCCAGCCTGTTGAAGCTGTTATACCTGTCAGAGCGCCCGTCGCGCGGGTTGATCACACTGTTTGGCGAACAGCTTTCCAAGGTGCCGCGCGCCAAGCTGCCGGACCTGCGCCGGCGCATTGGCGTGGTGTTCCAGGATTTCCGCCTGCTGGACCATATGACCGTGTTCGACAATGTGGCACTGCCGCTGCGCATTGCCGGGCATGATGAAAAACATGTGCGGGAAGGGGTGGGCGACCTGCTGGCCTGGGTCGGGCTGGCCGACAAGCTGCACGCCCTGCCGCCCACCCTGTCGGGCGGTCAGAAACAGTTGGTCGCGGTGGCCCGCGCCGTCATCAACAGCCCGCAACTGATTGTCGCGGACGAGCCCACCGGCAATATCGACCGCGACATGTCGCTGAAAATCATGCGGCTGTTCATTGAGTTGAACAAGCAGGGCACCACGGTGGTGGTCGCCACCCATGATTGGGGCCTGATCGACCGCATGAAGCGCCCGATGCTGGAACTGTTTGAAGGCAAGCTGGCCGAGGCCTCCTGGTGGCTGAAACCCGGTGAGGCGCTGGAGCCGGCCCCGGTTTGAGGGCGCGCGCCATTTCTGCCAAATACCACCGTCACCCCGGCGCAGGCCGGGGTCCAGGTTCGTAGAGCAAAGCGCTTGTGGCCCCTGGACCCCGGCCTGCGCCGGGGTGACGGTAGAGAGAGCAGCGATTTTTACCATCATCACCCCCAAGGAATACCCCTATGCGTCTCGTCCGGCTGATCGCCAATCTGGGCTATGGCAGCCAGCGCGATGTGAAAATGCTGCTGCGGGAGGGGCGTGTCACCCGGCGCGACGGCACCGCACTGGCGGCCGATGACAAGGCCGACCATGGCGATATCCTGATTGATGATGAGCCGCTGGACCCGCCGCAGGGCACGGTGCTGATGCTGCACAAACCGGCCGGCTACACTTGTTCCACCAGCGATCCGGGCCGCGTCGTCTATGAATTGTTGCCGGAGCGGTTTGAATATCGCAACCCGATCATGGCCCCTGTCGGCCGGCTGGACCGCGACACGACGGGCCTGTTGCTGCTGACCGATGATGGCCAGTTGCTGCACCGCATCATCTCGCCCAAGGCCAATGTGCCCAAGGTCTATGAGGCGGAACTGGCCCGCCCGCTGACGGGGGAGGAGGCAGCGGTGTTTGCCAGCGGCACGCTGATGCTGAAATCGGAAAAGACGCCCCTGCTGCCGGCCAGCCTGGAAGTGCTGGGGGAGAAGCGGGCGCGGCTGACCATTCAGGAGGGGCGTTACCACCAGATCCGCCGCATGTTCGCCGCTGTCGGCAACCATGTGGAAAGCCTGCACCGCCACGCCGTCGGCGGGCTGGTTCTGGGCGATCTGGCAGAGGGGGAATGGCGGGAACTGACGGCGGATGAGGTGACGAAGATTTTCGCCGCCTCTCCCCCGGTCCTCACGGCGTAAGGGCCTTACTTCGCCCCGTTGGCGCCACTTTCGATGGCCTTGCCGGCGCTTTTGATGTCCTTGCCCACGCCTTCCACGGTATTGCAGCCGGAAAGGGAAAGGGCGGCGATGGTCAGAGATGCGAAGAGAATGACGCGCTTCATGTGGCTTATCCAGCTCGATAAGACTATTCCTGTGGCAGAATGATTACCACGAAGTCCAAGCCTATGTCCAAAGTGCCAAAAGTGAGGGTCGATCAGGCTTTGGTTGATCGCGGATTAGCCGAAAGCCGGTCCAAGGCCCAGGCCCTGATCCTGGCCGGGCTGGTCTATGCCGATACGCGCCGCATCGACAAGGCCGGCGATCAGGTGCCCGAAGATCAAGCCCTGCATGTCAAGGGCCAGGACCATCCCTGGGTTAGCCGGGGCGGGTTGAAGCTGGTGAAGGGGCTGGACCAGTTCGGCATCGATCCCACCGGCATGGTGGCGATGGATGTCGGCGCCTCCACCGGTGGCTTCACCGATGTGCTGCTGACGCGCGGCGCCGCCAAGGTCTATGCCGTCGATGTCGGCCATGGCCAATTGGCCTGGAAGCTGCGCGAGGATGCCCGCGTGGTGGTGATGGAGAAAACCAACGCCCGCCATCTGACCGCCGAACAGGTGCCCGATCCGCTGGATATCGTGGTCTGCGATGCCAGCTTCATCGGGCTGGAAACCGTGCTGCCGGCGGCCATGGCGCTGACGCGGCCCGGTTCCTTTCTCGTTGCCCTGATCAAACCGCAGTTTGAGGTGGGAAAGGGCCGCGTGGGCAAGGGCGGGGTGGTGCGCGAACCGGAACTGCACCAGGAAGTCTGCGACCGGATCAGCGCCTGGCTGGCCGCCCAGCCCGGCTGGACCGTGCTGGGCATCGCCGAAAGCCCCATCACCGGGCCGGAGGGGAACAAGGAGTTCCTGATCGGCGGCCGGCGGGAGGGGCTCCCAGCGGTTCAGTGACCGGCTGATGGTTTTTATTTATTATCAAAATCTTACTGCATCCTCACCGTCACCCCGGCGAAGGCCGGGGTGACGGTGAGGGGAATGGAAAGATCACGCTGACAAAGGTCAGCGTGAAAGAGAGAGATAGAGATTTTTCAGGCGTGCCTAACGGGTCATCTGTAGCTTTCAGCCCTGGCCCACCTGAAGCGCCCGGACGAATTCCGTCAGGCCCACCTGACGGCGGCGCTTCAGCCGTTCGGCGGTCAGGATGGCCTGCACGGCTGCCACGCTGACCTCCACATCCTCATTCACGATCACATAATCATATTCGGACCAGTGGCTCATCTCGTCATTGGCCTTGGCCATGCGGTGGGCGATCACCTCGGCCGTATCCTGGCCCCGGTTGGTCAGCCGGCGCTCCAGTTCCGCCGCGCTGGGCGGCAGGATGAAGATGCGCACCAGATCATCGCCGGCGGATTCGCTCAGCTGCTGGGTGCCCTGCCAGTCAATGTCGAACAGCACATCGCGCCCGGCGCGCAGCGCGTCTTCCACCGGCCCCTTGGGCGTGCCGTAATAGTTGGTGAAGACCTGGGCATGTTCCAGCAGCTCCCCACGCGCCACCCGCGCTTCAAACGCGGCCTTGTCGATGAAGTAATAATCCTTGCCGTCCACTTCCCCCGGCCGCATCGGGCGGGTGGTGACGGAAACCGACATGGACAGGTTGGCGTCCAGCGCCAGCATCCGCTTGGAAATGGTGGATTTACCGGCACCGGAGGGGGAGGACAGCACCAGCATCAAACCCCGGCGGCGAACCTGGGAACGGGCAGTGACGGGGGCGGCGGACGGGGTGGACATGGGGGAAGGGGGCCTTTGGTTGGGGGGATACATTCTCAGCGCCCGCCTTCACCGTCATTCCCGCGAAGGCGGGAATCCATACAACAGCACCATCATCCGAGCGCTTTCAAATTGAAGCGTTTGCTGGATTCCCGCCTTCGCGGGAATGACGGTGAAGAAGATGGCGACGTCGGTGAAGAAGAAAGACGCTGTAGTCTTGAGAAACGGCGGGCAAGAGGTGAACGGGTAGAACCCCCTCACTCAATATTCTGCACCTGCTCGCGGAACTGTTCGATCACGGCTTTCAGGTCCATGCCGATGCGGGTCAGATCCACGTCGGCGGATTTGGAACAGAGCGTGTTGGCCTCCCGGTTGAATTCCTGGCAGAGGAAATCCAGCCGGCGGCCGATGGCGCCACCATCGGCCAGCATGGTGCGGGCCTGGGCGATATGGGCGCGCAGCCGGTCCAGCTCCTCCCGCACATCGGCCTTGGCGATCAGCAAGGCGGCCTCCTGCGCCAGCCGTTCTTCCGCCAGGGCCGGCACGGCATCCAACAGGGCGGCGATTTGCTGGCGCAGGCGGCCGCGCAGGGCCTCGGGCTGCAGGCAGGCCGTGGCGGCGGCGGCATCGGTCAGCCGCTCAATCTCAGCCAGATGGTTCGTGAGCACTATGGCCAGATGCGCGCCCTCCGCCGTGCGGGCGGTGACCAGCCGGTCGATGGCGATCGTCACCGTGGCGGCGATGGACTTTTCCAGGGCGGCGCGCTCCTCCTCCGTCTCCTGCGTCTCCCCGCTGTCGATCACGCCGCGCACCGACAGCAGCGTGTCGATGGAAGGCGGCGGGGCGTCCGGCCCGGCAATCTCCCGCGCCAGTTCCAGCACCTGGGCCAGCAGGTCGCGGTTGATGCGCAGGGCACCGGTGGTTTCCGTTCGCGTCAGGTTGAGTGCCACATTCACATTGCCACGGGTGATGCGGGCTTCCACCGCCGCGCGGATGGCGGGCTCCAGCCCATCCAGCCCCTGGGGCAGGCGGCAGCGCAGGTCGCGGCCCTTGCCGTTGACGCTGCGCGCCTCCACCACCCATTGCACACGGGGGGCCGCGCCATCGGCGCGGGCGAATCCGGTCATGCTGGTGACAGCACCCTTGGCGCTGTTACGGGGGGCTTGGGCGTTCATGCGGAACCCTTGGGCGCGGGGGACAGGAAAAGTAAAAGGATTGCGGCGGTTTATATCGCCCTTGGCCGTCCTCAACAAGGGATGCCGGCAGGGAAAGGGTGACGTGGGCGGTGTGATTTGCTCCTATGACGTTTCCGTTTTTCAGGATGGCACCCCATGCGCAACCCCGCCCATATCATGATCACCGGCGCTTCCAGCGGCATTGGGGAGGCCCTGGCGCTGGATTATGCCGGCCCCGGTATCCGCCTGTCGTTGACCGGGCGGGATGCCGGGCGGTTGGCCTCGGTGGCCGATGCCTGCCGGGCCAAGGGGGCGCTGGTGACGGCGGATGTGCTGAACGTGGCCAGCCAATCCGCCATGGCGGATTGGCTGGCCGCCCGCGATGGCGAAGCCCCCATTGATCTGGCCATCGCCAATGCCGGCATTTCGGCGGGCAGCGGCGGGGCGGTGGAAAGTGCTGAACAATCGCGGGAGATTTTCGCCGTCAATCTGGATGGGGTGCTGAACAGTATCCATCCGCTGATCCCGGCCATGACAGCGCGGGGCAGGGGACAGATTGCCCTGATGGCCTCGCTCGCCAGTTTCCGGGGCCTGCCGGGGGCGGCATCTTATTGCGGGTCAAAGGCGGCGGTGCGGGTCTATGGGGAGGCGCTGCGCCTGGACCTGGCCCCGCAAGGTATCGGCGTGACGGTGATCTGCCCCGGCTTCGTGGTCAGCCGCATCACGGCCAAGAACCGCTTCCCCATGCCCTTCCTGATGCAGGCCGCACCGGCGGCCCGGCTGATCCGCCAGCGCCTGACCCACAACCCCGCCCGCATCGCCTTCCCCTGGCCCACCTATGCCGTCTCCTGGCTGCTGGGCGTGCTGCCGCCGGGGCTGGTGGATGGCGTGCTGATGCGGGCGCCGCGCAAGGGGTAATGCTTGGGGTTTGGTCGCTTATTCGCAAGCGCAGAGGAGGCGTGAATTTTTCTGCCCTAATCTACTTGATGGTTTCAGGCATCTGGTAGGCGGGTTCGATGAATTGGAAATTCATGCTGAACGATAAGGAGATGAGCCGCTTCTCCCATTTGGGATTTTCTGTTCCTGCCTTTTCCGACCGGCCAGGAAACATGAATAAATGTTCGGCCGCCTGCTTATTAAAGCAGGGACCGATCCCGCCCGGCACCTATTTCATCGTTGATCGACCTACAGGCGGGTTATTGGGGCGTGTGCGCGATTGGTGGAGCAATAAGTCGGATTGGTTGGCCCTTTTTGCGGACGATCAGGACATTGATGATTGGACACTGTGCCAGGAAGTGAAACGGGGAAATTTTCGGCTGCACCCGAAAGGTGTTCTTGGCATCAGTCAGGGATGTATCACCATTGAGAACCGACATGATTTCTACACTGTGAGAAACATGATCATGGCTTCCCCGCGCTTTGCCATCAGGAACCGGGAGTTCCTGGCCTATGGAAAGGTTGAGGTTATCTGTGGGGATGGGGGCTGAGATGAATTTCTGGGCCAGGAAAATTCTCATGATTTTGGGTGTTATGGTAGGGGCGCTGCTGATGTCATTTTTCTGGGTGCGCTACCCTGAGCTTTTTTTCATAATGCCGAACTTTATCGTAAATTTAATTGTTGATTATGGGGCTGGTTGCTGTGAGTTGGTCGCGGATTATGAGTTCTTGGTTGTTTTTGTTTTTTCACTTATATTTATCTCGATCTTTTTGTTTCTTCTTTTAGCGATAATGCGCTTTATCAGAGGCAAGTGATACGGGTGTCTGAGAACGGAAATCCCCCTTTCTTGCTCACCGATCCGCCTGCCGGTTCACCACCGCCGTCACCGGGGCCAGCACGATGCCCCGGTCGCGCAAGGTGCCGGCCCAGAGCGCCAGCCGGTCGATCACCACCGGGTTCTGCGCCTCCGCAAAGCCCACGGCCACACCATTGGCCTGGGCCAGCCGTTCCAACTGGGCCAGTTGTTCATCAATGCCGATGGCCGATGGCATCCGGTCGATCTGCAAATCGCTGAAGGCGCGGGGCAGGGAGAGTTCCTTGGCCAGCGGGGCCACCTTGCTGCCCTGCACCTGCCAGAGGTCCAGATAGACCAGCCCGCGCCGCTGCACCTGTTGCAGCACGGCGCGCAGATTGTCCCGCTGGGTCAGGAAGGCGGTGCCGCTGTCGGTGCGGCTGGTCAGGCCGACATAGCCGGTGAAGGCGGCCAGCGTCGCCTCCAGCCGCTTCACATTTTCCTCGTCCGACAGGCTGGTCAGCAGCGTGTTGGCACCGGGGTCGCTGGCGGGATAGCCCTGGGGCTGCATCGGTACGGCCAGCAGCACCTCATGCCCCTTTTCCCGCGCCGCATCCACCAGGGGTTGGGGCTGTGGGGTGGTGGGGGCGAAGGCGAAGCTGACGGCACCGGGCAGACGGGCGATGGCCGTCTGGGTGGCGGCGGCGGACTGGCCCATGCCCGTCACCACAATGGCGATGCGCGGGCGCTTGTCATCCTGCGGGAAGGGGCGGGCATAATGCTGCCATGGGGCGGTGCCGTCCGCCGCCACCTTGGGCACCAGCCCCACGCGCAGCCGTTCCAGCAGCAGGTCGTTGCGCGATGGTTGTAACGTCACCGGCATATCCACCGGGTCCAGCGGGGCTTCCTCTGCCTTGGGGGGGGCCTCCGCCGCCGGGGCGTCGGGGAAACGGGGGGTTCCGTCAGGCAGCAGCACGGCCAGTTTCGGTCCCACCTGGCGCGACGCGGTCAGCCGGTCGGCCGTGTCATGCGCCGTTACCGCCAGCCAGACGGCCGTGCCGGCCAGCCCCAGCAGAAAAACCCCCGCCACCGCCCCGGCGGCGATCAGCGGCTTGGATGCCGGTGCCCGATCCCCCTTCGCCGCTGCCCCAGCCTTGCCGCGCCTTTTGGGGGCGGGCAAGCTGTCGCCATCGGATGCTGCATCCAGGTTGATGAAGGGATCAGCCTTGGCCTTGTCTTTCTTCCCACCCTTCCTGTCCACGCCGAAACGGGCCGCCAGCACGGCTGCGCTGTCGTCCTTCGCCTTTTCGGTGCCCGAACTGGGCTTCTTTCTGAGAAGGGAGAGGGCCACGGTTCAGCGGTTTCGTTTCAGCGGGACGGGAAAGGACAAGGAGGAAGCGATCAGTTGGCGTTGGAAGCGGCGGGGGTGGCCGCCGCCTGCTTGGCATGGTTGAACATGGAAACACCGCGCAACAGATCGATGGCGCGCAGCAACTGGTAATCAACCGGTGCTGCTTCCGGCTGGCCATTGGCGTTGGCGGCTGCGGGGGCGGGCGGGGGTGCGCCATTGGCTGCCGGCGGCGGGACTGGGGCCTGTACCTGCGGCGCGCTGTCATTATTACCGGGGGCGGGGGCCGCCGGCGGCGTGGTCGGCGTACCCTGCGGATTGGCCTGGCGCTGCTGGGCGGCCGGGTCGGTGTTGCGCAAGGCCTTGGGCAGGTCCGCTTCACGACGACGGCCGGCCTGGGCCAGCTCTTCCACCTTGGCGGGTTGCACCTCGATATCCGGGGTGATGCCCAATTGCTGGATGGAGCGGCCGGACGGCGTGTAATAACGCGCCGTGGTCAGGCGCATGGCGCTCTGGTTGCCCTGCAACGGGATGATGGTCTGCACCGAGCCCTTACCAAAGCTCTGCGTGCCCAGGATGATGGCCCGCTTATGGTCCTGCAGGGCACCGGCAACGATTTCCGAGGCCGAGGCCGAACCGCCATTGATCAGCACCACCAGGGGCAGGCCGTTGGCGGCATCGCCCGGCTTGGCGACATAACGGTCGCCTTCCTTGCCACCCCGGCCCCGGGTGGAGACAATCTCCCGTCCCTTTTCCAGGAAAGTGTCAGAGACCGACACCGCCTGATCCAGCAGGCCGCCGGGATTGTTGCGCAGGTCCAGCACATAGCCGATCAGCTTGTCGCCCAACTGAGTCTTGATGCTGGCGATGGCCTTGTCCAGCCCCGGCTGGGTCTGTTCATTGAAGCTGGAAATGCGGACATAGCCGACATTATCTTCCACCCGGAAGCGGACCGACTGCACCTTGATGCTGGCCCGCACCAGGGTGAGGTTGATCGGCTGGGACAGGTCACCCCGGCGGATGGTGACCTTCAGGCTGCTGCCCACCGGGCCGCGCATCTTCTCCACCGCCTCGTTCAGGCCCATACCCATGATGGATTCATCATTCAGATGGGTGATGTAGTCACCCGCCTGCACACCGGCCTTGGCGGCGGGCGTGTCATCCATGGGGGAGATGACCTTGACGACGCCGTTTTCCTGCGTCACCTCAATCCCAAGGCCGCCAAACTCGCCCTTGGTCTGCACCCGCATGTCGGCAAAGCTTTTCTTGTCCAGATAGCTGGAATGCGGGTCCAGCGAGGTGAGCATCCCGTTGATGGCGGCGGAGATCAGATCCTCGTCGGAGACCTCCTCCACATATTCGGAGCGTACCCGTTCGAACACATCGGCGAACAGGTCAAGCTGCTTATAGGTCTCCGACTTCAGCGGCTCCCGCGCGGTGGCGGCGTGGGGCGCCAGTGCCACCGGAGAGAAGGCCAGAAGGGCCGCCAGCGCGGCCGAGGAGAGAAGCTTCTTCATCATCAACCATGCCCTTTGCCGTCGGAGCCTGAAAGGCCGCGTGTGGGGTTGACTGGCTGACCACCACGCCGCAGTTCGAAATAAAGCGTCGGGGCCCCATCCCCCGACAAAAGACCCACCGGTTCCCCGCCCAGCACACGCTGGCCGAGCTTGGCGTCAATCCGCCCCATCCCGGCCAACAGCGAATGATATCCGTTGGGATGTTCCAGGATCAAGAGCAGGCCATAGCCCTTGAAGTGACCAGCGAACATCACGGAGCCATCGGCCGGGGCCACCACCGGGCCGCTGGCGCGGCCGCGATAGGTCAGGCCACGGCTGACCGCCCCCACCTCGTCCGCCTCCCCATAGCGGACAACAACCGTTCCACCGACCGGTGCCACCATACCCCCTAATTGCGGCGGGGTGGGGGCGCGTTTCAGGGTGGCCACCTTCTCCTTGGCGCGGCGTTCGCGCTCGGCCTCCGCCGCCTGACGGCGGGCAGCCTCTTCGGCGCGCTGGCGGGCCAATGCGGCCTTGCGCTCCGCCTCCAGCTTCTCGATCAGGTCTTTCAGGTCGCTGGCCCGGCCGGCCAGCGCGGTGACCGTGCCGGTCAATTGTTCGCGCTCGGCATCGGTGGCGCGGGAGATTTCTTCCCGCCGCGCCACCAGATTGGCCAGATCCTTCTGGCGCACGGCCAGGCTGGCGGTTGCCTTTTCCGTCTTGGCCCGTTGGGCGGCCAGCTTGGCGCGCAGGCTGGACAGGTCGGTCAACTGGTTGGCCAGCGCATCGGCGCGCGCCTTCAGTTCCGGCACGGCGCTGCGCAGCAGCAGGGCCGTCTTCACCGTGTCGCCGGGCGGTTGCGGCCGGGCGATCAGCGCTTCCGGTGGCAGGCGGGACAGGCGTTGCAAGGCGCCCAGCAGATCGGCCAGGGCGGCCCTGTCCGCTTCGATCTTGGCCAGCCGTTCCTGTTCCTGCTGGCCCAGATCGGCCAATGCCGCCTCCAGCCGCGCCAGCTCATCAGCCTGGGTGCGCTGCTGTTCGGCGGCCTCAATCGACCGGGCGCGCAGGTCGGCCAGCTCCTTCTCCAGCGCTTCGGCCTTGGCATCCAGGGCGCTTTTGCGGCTGTCGGCCTGCTTCAGGTCGCGCTGCACCTCCTGCAGCTGCTTCTGCGCCTCGTCCGGTTTGTTCTGCGCGGGGGCGGCACTGGCCACGGCCAGTGACAGCAGACAGAAAGCGAACGGCGCGATCCTCAAATCTTCCTCTGGCGGCGGCGGACCCGAATCACCCGCCGGCCAAACCGGTCACGGCGGGTGGATAAACTGCTTGAATCCTGCCGGATTATACCCGGCCAGGGAATTCGGCACCCATAGTAGGCGCAACCGCCCGCCCGGTCGATACCGCTTTCACTGCCAGGTGAGGAACAGGCCGGCATCGCCGGGGATGCCATCGGGAAAATCCAGGATGCGGGCAGTGATGCCATAGCCGAGATCGCGCAGTTCGGTCTGCCAGAACAGGTAAAGCTGCAGGGCGACACCGGCCAGTGTCGCCGGCCATGAATCCTCATTATTGTTGATGGCACGGCCGCGATCGACGCAGATATCGCTGGGGAAACGCTCAAGCAGCAGCTGATATTCGCCGCGCTCCACCACCTCTTCCAGCCCGGTCAGGCGCTGGCGGATTTCAGTCGGGGCCAGCCGGCGCTTGCGCTCCGCCTCCAGCGCGGCGCGGCGGGTTTCCGCATTTTCCACATGGTGACGCGCCTGACGGACCCGGGCCCGCGCCTCCTGCGTGCGCTGGCGCAACTGGTCGGAGGGGGGAAGATGGATATGGAAATGGTCGGCAGTTTCCGACATCTCTGCTGCTCCTGCGAAGTGGATTTGCGCCACTTCATCCCGGCAGCGTCCGAATGTCCTTGATCCATATCACAGCAGATGATCGCCAGCAGAATAGTTGCTGTGCAGTACAGGCGGGACTGATGCAGTATTCCTGTTATGTGCTGCGGTTGTGTACAAAAAAGCCCGCCGCTGTTTTCTGAACAGGGCGGGCCTTTAGCATTAGGCGGGCAGCCGTCTTAACGGCGGCCGTCCCAGAATTCCATCGGTGCGGAAACCGACGGCACACCGGCAATATTGCCGCCATACATGTGCCGCAGGAAGGACTGGTTATATTGAATGGTCGGCGGCGGCGGGCGGTAACCACTATAGGGGCTATAATAGCCGCGATTGTTGGAATAAAACGGCTCCGCATTATAGACGGTAACACCGTCACCCAGCAGTTCATTGGAACGGCGGGAGCCCATGGAATTGACATTGCCCCAGCCGGCCCGGCTGCCACCACTCATATAAAACTGGACGCCGTTGCGCTCCTGGCTGTCGCTGTCGCCGGTAATGCCCAGGGTGGAACCGCCCGGATTGCTGCCCGGACGCGCATAGGATTGGGCGGCGGCGCGCTCACCCGGCGTCATCGACCGTTCAATGGGTTTGAAGCCATTCACCTTCGGTGCCGCTTCCTCCGCCAGAACGGGGGTGGAAACCAGGACCAGCAGGGTGGCAATTCCGGCGGCACGGCGCGCGGTGGCGCGCAGCCCATGGGCTGGAACGACGTTCATGGCAAACTCCATAGCCTGTCGAGACGGGGAACAGGCCCCGCCAGCAAGACCTATAAGGTCGTGCCGACGGGCCCCCGCGTCAAGTCTTTCTGGTGGTTTTAGAGCCGGGTGCGTTTAAACGGAAACGCACCCGGCTCTAATTCCTTATTCAGCGAGCGGATTCACGCTCCAAAGCGATTCCGCTTTTCCGCGATCCGCTCTAGCGACGTCCGTCGATATGGACTTTCAGGTTGAAGGAATTGCCGGTCGGGTAATCCCGATAAATGTCCCGATAGATCACCGTGGCGGGCGGGCGCGGCGGCGGCGCGTAATAGTGATAGACCACGGGCGGCGGGGGCGGCCGATCGTAATGGTGGTGATGGTGATGCTGCGGCCGGCCGCGATACCCGTCGCGGTCATAATAATGATGATGGTGATGGTCATGGTGGCGGCCGCCGCGACGGTGATCGTCGCCGGCAAAGGCTTCGCCCATCGGGGCCAGGGCCATCATTGTGGCCGCCACTGCGGCGAGGGAAAGCGTGTTTTTCATTGTCGTTCCTATCCGATCCACTGCCTGGGGGATGGGTACAGGCTGACCCGGCATCTGGGCGGGATTGCGGCGGCCGGGCGGCGGAAAGCGCCAGAGCCCGTGACAAGTTTGGGTCGCACCCTCCCCGGATGGCCGGCATGGCGGCGGCGGCATCGCCCATGCTACACAGGCAGGCCCCTGGCCCCGGAGAAGTTCCCTGTTCCATGCTTGAGCTGATTTATCGCGCCCTGACCCATCTGGCCGGCCCGGCCGTGCGGCGGCTGTTGGACCGGCGGGCGCTGCGGGGCAAGGAAGATACAGCCCGCCGGGGCGAAAGGCTGGGCCGGCCCGGACGGGCACGGCCAATGGGGCCGCTGGTCTGGGTTCATGCCGCCAGCGTGGGGGAATCGCTGGCGGTGCTGCCGCTGGTGGAACGGCTGCTGGCGGTTGATCCGGCCTGCCATGTGCTGGTGACGACGGGTACGGTTACCTCGGCCGACCTGATGGCCAAGCGGCTGCCAGGGCCGCGCGCCTTCCACCAATATGTGCCGGTCGATCTGCCGGTGGCGGTGGATGGGTTTCTGGACCATTGGCGCCCCGATCTGGTGTTGTGGATCGAGTCTGAATTCTGGCCCAACCTGCTGGCCGGCATCCGCCGGCGCGCGATTCCCTGTGCTTTGGTCAATGCGCGGCTGAGTGTCCGCAGCTTTCGCAACTGGCGCCGCGCCCCGGCAGCGGCGCGGCGCCTGCTGTCGGTATTTCAGCTGGCCCTGGCGCAGACGCAGGTGGAGGCGGATTATCTCAGCATCCTGGGCATCGGCGATGTGCGGGCGCTGGGCAATCTGAAATACTCCGCTGCTCCGCTGCCGGCCGATGCGGGGGAACAGGCCCTGCTGGCCGAGCGGCTGGTGGGGCGGCAACCCTGGTGCTTTGCCTCCAGCCATGCGGGGGAGGAGGAAGCGGCCATTGCCGCCCAGCTGCGCTTGCGCGCCAGCCATCCGAAGGCCCTGCTGGTGCTGGTGCCGCGCCATCCGCCGCGCGGCGATGCGGTGGCCGATCTGCTGGCGGCGACCAACCTGCGCGTGGCGCGACGGTCGCGGGGGGAACGGCCGGGGCCGGATACGGATGTGTTTCTGATCGATACGCTGGGGGAATTGGGGCTGGTGTTCCGGCTCTGTCCGGTCAGTGTGGTTGGTGGTTCCTTTGTGCCGGTGGGCGGGCATAACCCGATTGAACCGGCGCTGCTGGGCAGTGCCGTGCTCTATGGCCCGCATATGCATAATTTCGCGGAAATCGCGGCGACGCTGGAACGGGCCGGCGGGGCGCGGCGTCTGGCGGGACCGGACGAGCTGGCGCCGGCTGTGGCAGCCTTGCTTGAGGATGGGTCTGCGCGCCAGACCCTGGCCGATGCTGCCCGCGCTGTGGCAGAGGCCAATGCAACGGCCATCGACCGGGTGATGGAAGCCCTGACCCCGCTGCTGCGGCAAGCCGGGATCGGCCGATGAAGGCGCCGGGATTCTGGTATCGCCCACCAGGGCTGGCGGCTGCCGCCCTGGCGCCGCTGGCCTGCCTGTGGGCGGGCGTGACGGCCCGGCGGCTGCGACAGGGTGTGCCGGTCAAGGCGGGTGTGCCGGTGATCTGCGTCGGCAATCTGGTGGCCGGCGGGGCCGGCAAGACCCCGCTGGTGCGGTATCTGGTGGAACGGCTGCGCGCGCGCGGCTTGGATGCCGCTGCCCTGTCACGCGGGCATGGCGGGCGGCTCACGGGGCCGCTGCGCGTTGACCCGGATCGCCACACGGCTGCCGATGTGGGGGATGAGCCGCTTTTGCTGTCGCGGCATATCCCGGCCTGGATTGGCCGGGACCGGGTGGCGGCGGCAAGGGCGATGCTCGATGCCGGGGTGCAGGCCATCATCATGGATGATGGTTTCCAGAATCCAGCCCTGGCCAAGGATTTTTCCCTGATCGTCGCCGATGCCGGGGCCGGATTCGGCAATGGAAGGGTGATCCCCGCCGGCCCCCTGCGGGAGCCGGTCACGGCCGGGCTGGCCCGCGCCCAGGCCGTGCTGCTGATGGGCCAGGAAGGGCCGGCGGCGGGGGCGGTGCGGGCGGCGGCGGGTGTTGCCGGGCTGCCTTTATTGACCGCCGCGCTGGTGCCCGATGCGGTGGCGGTCAGCCGGCTGGCCGGGCGGCGGGTGCTGGGTTTTGCCGGCATCGGCCGCCCGGAAAAATTCTTCGATACGCTGCGCTGCATCGGCGCCATGCCGGTCGCCACCCTTCCTTTTCCTGACCATCACCCTTACATGGCGGACGAGCTGTCGGCGCTGCTGCGCCGGGCGGCAGCGCTGGACGCGCTGCCGGTGACGACGGAAAAGGATGCCATGCGGCTGCCGCCAGCGCTGCGGGCGCAGGTGGAAATCCTGCCGGTGCAGGTGGCGCTGGGCGATGCGGCGGCGCTGGATCGTCTGTTGGATGCTGTGATCGGGGTAGGCAATGGCGACGCATAGCCAATTGCGGCGAAAACTCAACCGCTTGGTGCTCTATCGGCTGGAAGCGGTGCTGGCCTGGATCTTCATCAAATCCATGCGGCTGCTGGGGCCGGTGGCGGCGTCCAATACCGGCGGCTTCATCATGCGTAGGCTGGGGCCGCTGCTGCCCTCCTCGGCGCGGATGCGGCGTGCCGTTGCCCGTGCCCTGCCGGCACTGGACGGGCCGGCGGTGGAAAAGGTGGTGCGGCAGGCCTGGGACAATCTGGGCCGCACCTTCGGCGAATATGTGCATCTGGATCATATCGCCGCCCATTATGCCGATCATGTCGATCTGGTGGGGGCGGAGCATTTGCAGGCGCTGGCCGATGATGGGCGGGCCGGCATCGTCTTCACCGGTCACTTTGCCAACTGGGAAATGTGCGGCATCACTGCATCCCGCTTCGGGCTGGACCTGACCTATGTGTTCCGCCGGCCCAACAATCCCTATGTCGCCAAGATGCTGGCCCGCGCCCGTGCCGCGCTGGGCGGGCATATGGTGCCCAAGGGCAAGGAGGCGGCGCGCGGTCTGGTGGATGCCGTGCGCGCCGGCAACCATATCGGCCTGCTGATCGACCAGAAACTGAACGAAGGCATTCCCGTGCCCTTCCTGGGGCGGGACGCGATGACGGGCACGCTGCTGGCCGAACTGGCCCTGCGCTATGACATTCCGGCGGTGCCGCTGCGGGTGATCCGGCTGGGGCCGGCGCGATTCCGGGTGGAGGCGTTGCCGCCGCTGCGTTTTGCCCGCAGTGGCGACATGCGGGCAGATGCGGCCGTGGTGATGCACCAGCTTAACGATCTGCTGGGCGACTGGGTGCGTGAAGACCCCGGCCAGTGGATGTGGCAACATCGCCGCTGGCCGGATTGAAAGGAAATTATGCCGGCGGGACGGGAGCGTCTTCCCTTCCCGCCGGTCGTGCCAATGGCTCAGTAACCCGGCGGGCGCTTGGCCGTCTGTACCTTCTTGGGCAGGGTCAGTTCGCCTTTCTGCTTGGCATAGGCCACGGCGATGCGGGCGCCCACGGCGGCATTGTTCAACAACAGGGCGCGGTTGGCGGTCAGGCTGGCACCGTCGGTCAGTTCCTCCATCCGCTTCAGCAGGAACGGCGTCAGTGCCTTGCCGCGCACGCCCTGGGCGTCCGCCTCAGCCACGGCGCGCTGAATGGCGGCTTCCACCGCTTCGGCATCCAGGGCGGCAGCATCGGGGATCGGCACGCCCACCACCACGCCGCCGCCCAGACCCAGCAGCCATTTGGCACGCAGCACGCGCGCCACCTCGTCCGGCGTGTCGCAGCGCCCATCCACCGGCAGCGGCAGGCTGGCGGTGTAGAAGGCGGGGAACCGGTCGGTGCCATAGCCGATCACCGGCACGCCCTTGGTTTCCAAATATTCCAGCGTGCGCGGCAGGTCCAGAATGGCCTTGGCCCCGGCGCAGATCACGGCCACGTCGGTGCCGGCCAGTTCTTCCAGATCGGCGGAGATATCCAGCGTGGTTTCCATGCCGCGATGCACGCCGCCAATGCCGCCGGTTGCAAACACGGCAATGCCGGCCAGATGGGCGGCAATCATGGTGGAGGCCACGGTGGTGGCGCCATCGGCCTGCTGGGCCAGGGCCAGCGGCAGATCCCGCCGGCTGACCTTGCGCACGCCCGGCTGGGCCAGCCGTTCCAGATCCTCATCATCCAGGCCGACGCGGATGCGACCGTCCAGCACGGCGATGGTGGCGGGGATCGCCCCTTCAGCCCTGACCGCCGCCTCGATGGCGCGGGCAGTCTCCACATTGGCCGGATAGGGTAGGCCATGGCTGATCACGGTCGATTCCAGTGCCACCACGGCCCGGCCCTGCTTCAACGCCTGGGCGACCTCGGGATGGATGGAAAGGAAGTCCTGCATCTGTCTCTCCTGCTTTGCGGCGGAGAATGCCCCCGCGCCGGGCGGCACGCAAACACGGATCAGGGGCTGCAAGGCTGCTTCCCGCTTGCCGCAACCCAGCTCTGCGGTTAGCACTGAAGCGATGGTGCCGGCGGCAAGACCGGCCCCGAAAAACGGACAAGGAAGGCAGTATGGCAAACCAACCTATCGGGCAATCCTCGGGCGGCATTCTGGGCGCGATCGAACGGGTGGGCAACCGCCTGCCTGACCCGGCCAGCCTGTTCCTGATCGCCATCATCATCCTGATTGCCCTGTCGGCCGCACTGGCCGGCATGGGTGTGTCGGCCCTCCATCCGGCGACGGGCAAGGAGGTGGCGGCGGTCAGCCTGCTGTCGGCGGAGAATATCCGTCGCCTGTTCACCGACATGCCGACCATTTTCGCCAGCTTCCCGCCGCTGGCCATGGTGCTGCTGGTGATGATGGGCGTGGGTGTGGCAGAGAAGACAGGGCTGATCGGGGCGTCGCTGGGGGCGCTGGTGCGGGCCATGCCGAAAAGCCTGCTGACCTTCACGGTGATTTTCGCCGGCGTGCAATCCAGTCTGGCCACCGATGCCGGCTATGTGGTGCTGATCCCGCTGGCCGGGCTGATGTTCCACAGCGTCGGGCGGCATCCGGTTGCCGGCATCGCCGCGGCCTTTGCCGGTGTGGCGGCGGGCTTCTCCTCCAACCTGCTGATCACCGGGCTGGACCCGCTGCTGGCCGGCATCACCCAGGCGGCGGCCCGGCTGGTCGATCCCGCCTATGAGGTGCCGGTGACCGCCAATTGGTACCTGATGATGGCCTTTGTGCCGCTGTTCAGCATCGTCGGCACCATCGTGCTGGATCGGTTGGTGGAACCGCGCCTGCTGGCCACCGCCCCCGTTCCCGCCGGCCATGTGGTGACGGTGGAAACGGTGACAGAGGCACAACAGGCGGCGGAAAGGCGGGGCCTGCGCTTTGCCGGCGGGGCGCTGCTGCTGTGTGTCCTGGCCATGCTGGCCGCCGTGCTGCCGGAAGGGGCCATCTTCCGTGATGCCAAGGGTACGGTTGAACCGTTCCTGAAGGGGCTGGTGGCGATGCTGTTCGCCGTCTTCCTGATCATCGGCATCGCCTATGGCATCGGCGCCCGCATCATCCGTAATGACAAGGATGTGGTGCGGATGATGGGCCAATCCATGGCCGATATGGGCGGCTATATCGTGCTGGCCTTCTGCTGTGCGGTCTTCATCGCCCTGTTCGGCTGGTCGAATCTGGGGGTGATCCTGGCCATCGAAGGGGCGGAGATGCTGAAATCCGCCGGCATTGTCGGGCTGCCGCTGATGCTGGCGCTGATCCTGGTGTCGGCCCTGATCAATATTCTGATCGGCAGTGCGTCGGCCAAATGGGCCATTCTGGGGCCGGTGCTGGTGCCCATGCTGATGCTGGTGGGCGTCAGCCCGGAAGCCACACAGGCCGCCTATCGGGTGGGGGACAGTTTCACCAACCCGATCACGCCGCTGCTGCCCTATTTCCCGCTGATCCTGATCATGTGCCAGCGCTATGTGCCAGGATTTGGCATCGGTTCGCTGATCGCCACCATGCTGCCGCTGGCGCTGTGGATGGGCTTTGCCGCCGTCGCCCTGTTCTCCGGCTGGGTGATCCTGGATCTGCCGCTGGGGCCGGGGTCGGCCATCCATCTGCCCCTGCGGTAAGCCGGCTTGTTCCGGCTGAACGGCTCCCCAGCCATAACAATGTTGGTGGTGGGGCGTGACAGCGGCTAAAACCCCAGGCGCTTTTCCTTATTGCTGGATTGTTCCGATGGCCCTGATCACCCCCCGCACCCCGCCCGGCACGATGGAACTGCTGCCGCGCCGGCAGATCACCTTCCAGCGGATGCTGGACACCATCCGCCGCACCTATGAGCGGTTCGGCTTTCTGCCGCTGGAAACCCCGGTGTTCGAAGTGGCGGATGTGCTGCTGTCCAAATCCGGCGGGGAGACGGAAAAGCAGGTCTATTTCGTGCAGTCCACCGGCGCCATCGAACAGGGGCACAAGCCTGATCTGGCGCTGCGCTTTGACCTGACGGTGCCAACCGCCCGCTATGTCGCCCAGCATGAGCGGGAACTGGCTTTCCCCTTCCGCCGCTATCAGATGCAGCGCGTCTATCGCGGCGAGCGGGCACAGAAGGGCCGGTATCGGGAATTTTATCAGTGCGATATCGATGTGATCGGCAAGGACAGCCTGTCGGTTGTCTATGATGCGGAAATGCCGGCGGTGATCTATACCGTGTTCACCGAACTGGCGGTGGGGCCGTTCCAGATCAATTTCAACAACCGCAAGATCCTGCTGGGCATGTTCGAGGCGCTGGGCATCACCGATCCCGGCGTACGCGTGCTGGTACTGCGGCAGGTGGACAAGCTGGACAAGCTGTCGCGGGACGAGGTGCTGGCCCTGCTGCAGGGCGACGGGATCGGCTTGTCGGCGGATAATGCTGCCCGCGTGCTGGACATGATCGGCTTCTCCGGCCCGGCGGCGGATACGCTGGCCCATCTGGACCGGCTGGGGCTGGATAATGCCACCTTCCTGGAAGGGGTTGACGAACTGCGCCAGGTGATCGGCGCGCTGACGGCGTTCGGCGTGCCGGAGACGCATTGGCGTGTCAATCTCGCCATCGCCCGTGGCCTGGATTACTATACCGGTACGGTGTACGAGACGTTCCTGACCGATCATCCCGGCTTTGGCTCCGTCTGTTCCGGCGGGCGGTATGAGAATCTGGCCGGGCTTTACACCAAGTCCAAGCTGCCGGGCGTGGGCATCTCCATCGGGCTGACGCGCCTGTTCTATGCGTTGGAACAGGCGGGCATTGTGGCCGATGGTCCGTCCACCGTGCAGGCCCTTGTGACGCAGTTTGATGCTGATCTGCTGCCCGACTATCTGGCCATCGGGGCGGAATTGCGCGCCGCCGGCATCAATACCGAAATCCAGCTGGAACCGGCCAAGCCCAAGAAGCAGTTCGCCTATGCCGACAAGGCCGGCATCCGCTATGCCATCATCATGGGCACGGATGAAAAGGCCAAGGGCGAGGTGCTGGTGAAGGACATGGTGTCCGGCGAACAGGCCAGCGTGCCGCGCGCCGATCTGGCCGCTTGGCTGAAACAGGCTGTTTGAGCCCAAGGGGGCGGGGCGGCCGACGGCAAGGCCGCCCCAGCCCAGCCTCCTTGTGAAAGAAGTCGCAGCCTCCCACCCTTCTGAAGAAGCCCTCCCAGTACTGAATTATTATGATACAGTACTGTTATGCCGCCATGGCGACCTTGGCCGGTAAAGGGCGATAATGTCCTGATCACCCTCCTGGGACGGGCCGACCATCGGCACGGGCATCAAAAACGCTGCCCGATAAAGAAAACAAAGTACAGGGGAGGGTGATATGCAGGAGATGTTGCTGAATATCTATGCGTGCCCGTCAGCGCCAGATCGCTGGAGCACGGTGCTGGATCAGGTTTGTGATTTCATGTCGGTGCGCAGCGCTGTGATCCAGGTACTGGATTACAGGGGCGGGCGCTTCACCCCGGTATGGGATGTGCGGGATTCCTATTCCCACGCGCATCGGCAGGAACATGACAGGGTGCTGAATAATGGCGATAATCCCCGTCTGCGCATTTGCCCCAGTGAAAGGGTTGCCCGCCAGCCGGTGGTGACGCGGGATGAGGATGTGTTCCCGCCCGGATCGCCGGAGCTGCTGGAGCTTAAGCAGCGGCGGCAGATGTTGCAGTTGGGCTGCAATCTCTGTGGCCTCACGGAACTGTCGCCCGGTCGCTTCCTGGTTCTGGTGCTGCACCGATCGGTCATGATGGATCAGCCCTTCGGGCGAGCTGAAGAAGACCTGACCATGCAATTGCTGCCGCATCTGCGGCAGGCGATTGATCTGGGGGATCAGTTGCAATCCACCCGCCTGCAGGCCGATCTGCTGGCAGAGGCGGGGGAGGTGCTGGGGGCTGCCCTTGTGCTGTGTGACACGGGCGGCCGGATCATCTGGATGAACAATCCCGCCCGCACCATCCTGCACCGCTCCCCGGCCGTTCGGGAGATGGGGGGGTATATCCGGGCGGTGCAGCCGGCCGATGCCGGGTCGTTGCGGACCCTGCTGTCGCAGGCCGGGGCCGGTGGGCCGGTGCAATCCACGCAATTGACCCTGGGCCGGATGGACGGGGAAGGGGGGGTGCAGGTCATGGCCACCGGCCTGCAAGCTGGCCCGATGCTGTGGGGGCGGGAAACATCGCGCACTGTGGCCCTGGTACTGCGCGAACCGGGCCGCCCGATGAATATTTCCCCTGCTGCGGTGGCGGCCCTGTTCGGCATGTCGACGGCGGAGGCGCGGCTGACGGTCGGGCTCTGCGATGGGCTGTCACTGCGTGATTATGCCCAGCAGCGCGGCATTACAGAGGGAACTGCCCGCATCCAGTTGAAGCGCGCCCTGGCCAAGACTGGCTGTCCCCGTCAGGCCGAACTGGTGCGGCGCGTCTGCACCTCCCTGGCGGTCAGCATGATGCAATAGATGGGTGGGTGGCCATTCAGAACGGCCGCCACCGATTTTCCCGAATATCATCGCGATAGTATCCCATATGGGAGCCGCGACCGATCCGTAACGTCCCCAACAATACAGGTACCGAAGCAGGGGCCGGCGCGCTGGCAGCGCCGGCCCCTGCCTTCCGTCAAACCTGTTGCCGCCAATCAAGGGGGAGTTATGAGAGCTGGTCGAATTCTGCGTCGGGGTGCCGTGGCGCTGGCAGTCGCCTGTGTGCCTTACCTAGCCCTGGCCTATCCCGCACCGGCCCCGGACCCGTCGCTGCCGCCCTCCACCGTGCCGGGCCCGGTGCAGGATCTGCGGCGCAAGATGAATGATGCGGATGTCAACGCTCTGACCTTCCATTCCATGGACCAGCTGTTCACCACCCGCACGGTGGCGCGGTCGGGTGCGGTCTGGGAGCTGCCCAAGGCGGACCATCCGCTGGATCTCAGCTATTCCTACAAGGGCCAGCAATATACGGCGGAACAGTTCCTGGACCGCACCTACACCAACGCGTTGCTGGTGATGAAGGATGGGCGCATCGTCTCTGAAATCTACCGCAACAATACCAATCAGCAGACGCGCTTCATGGCCTGGTCGGTGACCAAATCCATCACGGCGATCCTGATCGGCTGTGCGGTGCAGGAAGGGCGCATCAAGTCGCTGGATGACCGCATCACCACCTATCTGCCCGAGCTGAAGGGCGGCGGCTATGATGGCGTCACCGTCCGGCAGGTTCTGCAGATGCGTTCCGGCGTGGAGTACGAGGAACGCTACGATTTCGCCAATCCGGGGGCGGCCGCCCGCAACCATGAACAGGCGCTGGTGCGCAATGTCGTCCGCTTTGCCGACGCGGCGCGCACCATCAAGCGCCAGCACAAGCCGGGTGAGGTCTGGGCCTATAAGACCCTGGATACGGCCGTGCTGGGCTGGCTGCTGGAACGGGTCAGCGGCGGCAGCACCGTTGCCGCCTATGCCGCCCAGCGCCTGTGGGAGCCGCTGGGGGCGGAGCGCGACGGATTCTTCATCATGGATGGCGAGCCCGGCGTGGGGCGCGAGTTCAACGGGGCCGGCTTCAACGCCACGGCGCGGGATTTCGCCCGTATCGGCCAGATGATGCTGCAGGACGGGCAGGCGAACGGCCATCAGATCGTCTCCCCCGAATGGGTGCGCGAATCCACCAAGGCCACCGGCGGGCCGGGGCCGGGCTATGGCTATCAATGGTGGATTCCCAATGATCATGCCTTCCAGGCCATCGGGCTGCAGGGCCAGTATATCTTCGTCGACCGGGCGACCCGCACTGTTGTGGTGAAGCTCAGCTACTTCCCCAATGACGATATGGGCCCGCATGAGGAAACCAGCGCCTTCCTGGAGGCGGTGTCGGCCTGGAAGCCGCGCTGAGCGGGAGGGTTGTGTCAAGCGGGGGCTGCTCCAGAAAGGAGCGCCCCCAAGGGGCGGAAAGCCCCAATAAATCAAGATAAAATCAAGAAGACAGGGAGTACGGGACCATGAAACGTATTAATGGAAAGGTTCTTGTTCTGGGTTTGCTGGCCACGACGGCCATCAATACCGCTGCGCTGGCCCAAACGGCGGCACCGGCCAGCACCGAACCGGAAGCGTTCGCGCTGGAAGAAATTGTGGTGACCGCCCAGCGGCGGTCGGAGAACCTGCAAAAGGTGGCCATCGCCATTACGGCGCTGGACCCCGCGCAACTGGAGGCCAAGGCCGTTGTGCAGATGGCCGATCTGCAAAGCGCCTCGCCTTCCTTGTCCATCACCAATGCCGGGCAGACCCAGTCAGTGAATATTCGTGGCATTGGGCTGGCCAGCAATTCCCCCAATGCCACGGCCGGCGTGGCCACTTATGTCGACGGGCTTTTCCAGCCCCCCATCGTGCAGTTCAACAGCTTCTACGATCTGGCGGGGGTGGAGGTGCTGCGCGGGCCCCAGGGCACGCTGGTCGGGTCGAACTCCACCGGTGGCGCCATCTTCCTTACCTCCCGCAGCCCGGAACTGGGCAGCCAGAACGGCTATGCCACCGCCTCCTATGGCACCGACAATAATTATGCCGTGGAGGCGGCCACCGGCGCGCCGATCAGCGACACCATGGCGCTGCGTGTTGCCGGCTTCATGCGCGGCCATGACAGCTATTACAAGGATACCGGCCCCTTCCATAACAAGGCTGGCAAGCTGGATGAAAAGGGCGGGCGCGTCGGGTTGCTGCACCAGACCGACGGTTTCCAGGCCCTGCTGAAGGTGCAGTTCAACGATATGCAGACGGGCGGCTATGCCTATCAGCCCATCCCCGGCACCTATTTCGCCTCCTATGCGCCGCGTGATCGGGAGAGTTTGAGCTTTGATACCCCGACCTCTCACCGCGAGCGGGCCTTCATCACCAGCCTGGAACTGAAAAAGACCTTCGCCAACGATATCCTGCTGCGTTCGGTTTCCGGCTATCAGAGCAAGACCATCAACAGCCTGGATGATATTGACGGTTCGCAGGCACCGGCCCGTCTCGGTGGCGAAATCGTCTGGGACTATTACGCCAATGAAAAGCAATATAGCCAGGAACTGAACCTGATCTCCCCAGAAGAGGATCGGTTCAACTGGATCCTCGGCGGGTATTTCCAGCGCAACGATATTGATGTGCGCATCCATGAGACAGCGGGCGGCTTTCCCACCCATATTACGCCGCAGAACAAGCGCACCACCACCGGCCTGTTCGCCCAGGGCAATTATCACCTGACCGAGAAGGTGGAGCTGCAACTGGGTGGGCGCTATTCCCACTATAAGACGGATGGCAAGGGCGATGTCGTCATCGGTGCCGGCATCCCCGGCTTCCCGCCCGGCGGCCTGCCGGTGACCGACCTGTCGGGCTCCTATAAGGAGACGGTCTATACCGGCAAGGCCAATGTGAATTTCTACCTGGATGACGATAATCTGCTCTATGTCTTCGCCGCCCGTGGCTATAAGCCCGGCGGCTTCAATTCGACGGAATCGACCTTCAGCCCGGAAACCGTGTGGGATTATGAGGCGGGCTGGAAGTCCACCCTGTTTGCCGGGCATATCCGCACCCAGCTGGCCGCCTTCTATAATGATTATTCGAACTTCCAGTTCGATATCCTGAATACGGCCACGGGCCAGGCCGGTATCCAGAACATCACCGACGCCACCATCAAGGGGTTCGAAGCCCAGCTGGAGGGGCAGTTCGGTGATTTCAAGTTCGATGGCGGGCTTTCCTTTGTCGATTCCGAACTCAAAGGCGGGGTCGGCTATGTCAATACACGGCCCTTGCCGCCCGGCACGCTGGGCGCACAATGCCCGCCGGGTGCCCCCTCTGCCCCGCCGGTCTGCTTCAATTACACACCCTTCCAGGCTGTGACCAAGGCGGGCCCCAACCTCTATTCCCCGCGCTGGAGCGGCAATATCGGCGCGCAATATACGTTCAAGCTGGATGAGCGGACCACCCTGGTGCCGCGCCTGAACTATGCCTATCTCGGTTCGCGCTACAGCTATATCGGCTATTCACCGATCTCTGACCGCCTGTCGGCCTATGGTCTGCTGTCTGGGCGCATCACGCTGAACCGGGATAGCTGGCGGGTGGAACTTTATGCCACCAACCTGACCGACAAATCCTATGTCTCCGGCATGGCCTCTTCCTCCAGCAACCAGTTCTATGGCCCCCCGCGGGAAGTCGGCATCCGCGTCGGGGTGGAGTTCTGAGGCATCACTGGCCGGTGATGCGGGCCACGGTGCGGGTGGTGCTGAAACCTTCCTTCAGGTTGGCCAGCAGCACCCGCCCGCCCAGCCCCTGCACGAAATCGGCCCCCACCACCTGATCAATGCGGTAATCCGCCCCCTTTACCAGCACATCCGGCCGCACCAGCTGGATCAGCTCCAATGGCGTGTCCTGCGTGAAGGGAACCACCAGATCGACCAGTTGCAGGCTGGCCAGCACGGCGGCGCGGGCATCCTGGTGCTGGATCGGGCGGCTTTCCCCCTTCAGCCGGCGAACTGAGGCATCATCATTCATGCCGACGATCAGCCGGTCACAGGCCGCCCGCGCCTGGCGCAGCAGCGACAGATGGCCAGGATGCAGCAGATCGAAACAGCCATTGGTGAAGCCGACGCGCAGGCCGCGTTCGCGCCACTGGGCGGCGATGGCGGATGCTTCGTCCTGGGTGGCGATCTTGGCGTCGATATCGCCGGCATCCTGCTGGCGCAGGGTCAGCGCCACCTCCCCCGGTGTCACCTGGGCCGTGCCCAGCTTGCCCACCACAATGCCTGCCGCCGCATTGGCCAACCGTGCCGCATCAGGCAGCGATGCACCACGGGCCAGGGCACAGGCCAGCATGGCCACCACCGTGTCACCGGCCCCGGAAACGTCGAACACCTCCCGCGCCATGGTGGGCAGATGCACGGCTGCATCGGCAGTCACCACCGACATGCCCTGTTCGCTGCGGGTGACGATGAGGGCGCCGAGTGCGTGCCGCGTCAGAAGGTTGCGGGCGGCATCCACCACGCCGGTATCGTCTTCACAGTCGGCACCGCTGGCCAGCCGCAGCTCATTCAGATTGGGGGTGACCAGATCGGCCCCGCGATAGCGGGCAAAATCCCGCCCCTTGGGATCGACGATCACCCGTTTGCCGGCCCCTTTTGCGGTGGCGATGATCTGTTGCGGCAGGTCGCCGGCCAGCACGCCCTTGGCATAATCGGATAACAAAATCACATCGCTATCCGGAAGGGCGGCGTCCAGGGCTGCCAGCAGGCCGGCCGCCTCCGCCGCTGTCGCCGGTCCCACCTTTTCCTCATCCAGGCGCAACATCTGCTGCTGGCGGGCGATCATGCGGGTTTTCACCGTGGTCGGCCCATCTGCCCGCGCCAGCAGCCGGGCCGCCGGCCCGGCCAGCCGGCGCACCGTGGCACCCGCCGCGTCCTCCCCCACCAGCCCGATCAGCACCACATCAGCGCCCAATGAGCGGGCGTTGGCCGCCACATTGCCGGCCCCGCCCAGCATTTCCCGTGCATGGTCATATTTCAGCACCGGCACCGGGGCTTCGGGGGAAATCCGCGCGATATCGCCATAAATGAACCGGTCCAGCATTACATCACCGATGATGGCGACACGGGCGCCGGCCAGGGAAGACAGGATATCGGCCAGGGACGGGTTCATCGGGCGGGGCGGCCTTTGCTGCGGGGCTTGGGTACAACCTGTCTTTTAGCCCGATCATGGCTTGCCCGCCAAGCGTGCCGCAACGAAGGGCCGCCCGATATATCATCCCGCACTGCGGCAACCGGGCGCATTTCCGCCGAACCATTCTTCCTCCACATATTTCAGAAATTTCTGAAAGTTGAGGAAATCATGAACCTGCCGCCAGTCATCCAGGCCTTTGTGCTGCATTTCGGGGAGATGGGCAGCCGATGGGGCATCAACCGCACGGTGGGGCAGATCTATGCCCTGCTCTATGTCTCCCCGGAACCGCTCTGCGCCGATGACATGGTGGACAGGCTGGGCATGTCACGCTCCAACGTTTCCATGGGGTTGAAGGAGTTGCAATCCTGGAACCTCGTCCGGCTGATGCACAAGCCGGACGACCGCAAGGATTATTTCACCACACTGGGCGATATCTGGCAGATCGTCCGCACCCTGGTGGAAGAGCGCAAGAAGCGGGAGGTGGACCCCACCTTGTCGGTCTTGCGCGAACTGCTGATGCAAAACCCCGCCATGGCCGATGAACAGCACGCGCAGGACAAGATGCGCGAGATGTACGAGATGATCGAGATGCTGTGCGGCTGGTACGACGATGTGCGCCGGCTGGAAACGGATCGGCTGATCCAACTGCTCAGCCTGGGCGCCAAGGTGCAGAAAATCCTGGAGGTGAAGGACCGGCTGTTCGCCCTGCCGGGCGGCCGTTCGAAGGCATCTGCGGAAAAGGAGGGCTGAACCATGGACGCCCTGATCCTGGCCCGACTCCAGTTCGCGGCCAATATCTCCTTCCACATCCTGTTTCCCACCGTCACGATCGCGCTGGGCTGGGTGCTGCTGTTCTTCAAGCTGCGCTTCAACGCCACCGGCGATCAGAAATGGATGGATGCCTATTTCCAGTGGGTGAAGGTCTTTGCACTCACCTTCGCCCTGGGGGTGGTGTCCGGCATCACCATGAGCTTCCAGTTCGGCACCAACTGGCCGGGCTTCATGAAAACAGTGGGCAATATTGCCGGTCCGCTGCTGGCCTATGAGGTGCTGACGGCCTTCTTCATGGAGGCGACCTTCATCGCCGTGATGCTGTTCGGCTTTCGCCGGGTGCCCAACTGGCTGCACACCACGGCCACATTCCTGGTCGCCTTTGGCACCACCGTATCCGCCTTCTGGATCATCGCGCTGAATAGCTGGATGCATACCCCGGTCGGGTATGAGATGCGCGATGGTGTGGCCCATGCCACCGACTGGCTGGCGATCGTCTTCAACCCCTCCATGCCCTATCGGCTGGTGCATATGCTGTTGGCCTCCGGTCTGACGGCGACGTTCCTGGTGGCGGGCGTGTCGGCCTGGCGCTGGCTGAAGGGCGACCGGGCGCCCGCCGTGCTGGCGGCATTGCGCACCGGTGTCTATGCCGCCGCCGCTTTGATCCCCCTGCAGATCCTGGCCGGCGACATGCACGGGCTGAACACGCTGGAACATCAGCCGGCCAAGGTGGCCGCCATGGAAGGCCATTGGGAGACGGGGGGCCATGTGCCGCTGCTGCTGTTTGCATTGCCGGATGAAAAGGCGCGCACCAACCATTTCGAACTGGGTATCCCGTCCGCTGCCAGCCTGATCCTGCGGCATGATCCGGCCGGCGTGATCCAGGGGCTGAATGATTTTGAGGGCAAGCACCCGCCGGTGGCCCCGGTCTTCTTCTCCTTCCGCATCATGGTCGGCACCGGCATGGCCATGCTGGCCGTTTCCTGGGCGGGGGTCTGGATGCTGCGGCGGCGCGGGCAGCCCTCTGTCTGGCTGGCGCGTGCCCTGGTGGCCATGACCTTTTCCGGCTGGGTGGCCACGCTGGCCGGCTGGTATGTGACGGAGATCGGGCGCCAGCCCTGGCTGGTGACCGGCGTGCTGCGCGCCGCCGATGCGGTGGGGCCGGTACCCGCCAGCGCCATCGGCCTGTCGCTGGCGCTTTATCTGGCGCTCTATGCCGGGCTGCTGGTTGCCTACATCACCGTGATTTTCAAGCTGGCCGGCAAGGCCGTGAAGGCTGGCAAGCAGGCGGGGCTGAACGGCCCGGCCCTGCCGCAGGCCGCCGGTTGAGCCGGGAGGGGAGTGGAGACATGACGGACCTGATCATGGCCAATGCGGCCCACTGGTTGCCCATCGCCTTTGCCGCCCTGATGGGGATCGCCATCCTGGCCTATGTCATCCTGGATGGGTACGATCTGGGGGTGGGCATCCTGATGGCCGATGCCGATGATGCCGAACGCGACCGGATGATTGCCAGCATCGGCCCTTTCTGGGATGCCAATGAAACCTGGCTGGTGCTGGCGGTGGGGCTGCTGCTGGTGGCCTTTCCGCTGGCCCATGGCATGATCCTCAGCGCGCTGTACCTGCCGGTATTGGCCCTGCTGCTGGGCTTGATCATGCGCGGTGTCAGCTTTGAATTCCGCGCCAAAACGGATGGGGTGCACCGGGTCTGGTGGAACCGGGCCTTTGTCGCCGGGTCGCTGCTGGCCGCCTTGTCACAGGGCTATATGCTGGGTGTCTATATTCTGGGGCTGCAGACCGGCTGGGCCGCCATGGCCTTTGGTCTGTTGACGGGGGTTTGCCTGACGGCAGCCTATGGCTTCATCGGGGCCGCCTGGCTGGTGCTGAAAACCGATGGCGCGTTGCAGGCCAAGGCGGCGGCGCGTTGCCGCAGCCTGTTGTGGTTGGCAGCGCTGGGCATGGTGGCCATCTCCGTCGTCACCCCGCTGGTCAGCGACCGCATCGCCGCCAAATGGTTCGACCTGCCGCAATTCTTCCTGTTGGCGCCCATTCCGCTGGTGGCGGTGGGGCTGTTCGTCGCTGTCTGGCTGGCCCTGCGCCACCTGCCGGCGGCGGATGATCGCTGGTGCTGGGTGCCGTTCGCCGGGGCCATCGGCATCTTCACCCTGGGCTTCCACGGGCTGGCCTATAGTTTCTATCCGTTCGTGGTGCCGGAGAAGCTGACGGTATGGGAGGCAGCAGCGGCCCCGGAAAGCCTGATGGTGATCTTCATCGGGGCCTGCGTCGTGCTGCCGGTCATTCTGGGCTACACCGTGTTCGCCTATCGGGTGTTCCGGGGCAAGGCGGGGGAATTGCGGTACGATTAAGGGCTTAAACCCTTCCCCGGTGGGAAGAACCCACCGGGGCTTGCTGTCACCCCACCGGATGGCGCGGTGTTGGCCGCCAGTCCGGCGGGGCCAGTTCGAACTGGCTGAACTCAAAGGCCGGGGCCACGGTGCAGCCCACCAGGGTCCAGGCGCCCAGGCTGACCGCCGTTTGCCATTGGTTGGCCGGCACCACAATCTGCGGGCGCTGGCCGGCCAGCAGGTCGCTGCCCAGATGATAGGCTGCCGCATCATGCCCGTTGGGGGAGATGGTCAGCACCAAGGGCGCCCCAGCATAATAATGCCAGACCTCATCCGCATCCTTCACCCGGTGCCAGTGGGAATAATCCCCCGCCGCCAGCAGGAAATAGATGGCGGTATGGGCGCCCCGCCCGCCATCGGGCGGCTGGTGGCGCCAGGTTTCCACATAATGGCCGCCTTCCGGGTGGGGACGCATCCCCAGCCGGTCGATGATCTGTTGGGCGCTTAGCGTCTGGTCCATGTTCACTCCGTCGGGGGCTCGGTGGCCAGGAAGCTGGGCCGCCTGGTCGCCGCCTCAAACCAGCGGGCCAATGTCGGGTGGCCGGGGCGCCAGGGTTCATGGCCGAAACGGAAATCCAGATAGGCCATGGCCGACAGCACGGCCAGCCCGCCAATGGTGGGGGCATCGGGGGGCGGCAGGTCGCCCGCCTCCTCCTCCAGCCGGTCAAAGGCGCGGACCATGGCGGCGCGCTGGCGGCTGTCCCAGTCGGCGGAGCGCAGCGATTCCGGCCGCAGCGATTCCATGCGGCGCAGCACGGCGGCATCACAGATGCCATCACCCAGCGCCTGTTGACGCAGGGCGATCCAGCGATCCTTCCCCGCCCCCGGCGGCAGCAGCTTGCGGCCCCCATGCAGGCTGTCCAGATATTCGGCGATGACCGGGCTGTCGAACAGCACCATGCCATCTTCGGTCAGCAGGGTCGGGATCTTGGCCAGCGGATTTTCCCGCACGATGGGATTGTCCGGCCCCCAGACATTGACGGGGCATAGCTCAATACGGTCGGCCAGCCCGGTTTCATGCGCCACCATCAATACCTTGCGGACATAGGGGGAGGTCTGGCTGTAACGCAGTTTCATCACGATGATGCATCCCGGTCGGGGTGGGGGAGAGAGGAGGGGGAAAGGCAATGGATCAGCCGCGGAAATGATCCTTCCGCTGGCGGATCTCGGCGAAGACGGCAACGGGGTCGGCCCCGGCCAGCCCGATGGCGGCGGCCAGGGCCGCATCATCGGCGCGCAGGAACGGGTTGGCCGCCTTTTCCAGCCCCAGGCGTGACGGCACGGTGGGCCGGTTGGCGGCACGGGATCGGGCCACCTGATCCGCCATCAGGGCCAGCGACGGGTTATCCGGATCGATGGACAGGGCGAAACGCAGGTTGCTGGCTGTATATTCATGGCCGCAATGGACCAGGGTGTCGTCCGGCAGGGCGCGCAGCTTCAACAGGCTGTGCCACATTTGCGCCGGCGTGCCCTCAAACAGCCGGCCACAGCCGAGGGAGAACAGCGTATCGCCGCTGAACAGCAGGCCGGCCGGTTCCAGATAAAAGGCGACATGGCCGCGCGTATGGCCCGGTGTGTCGAACACGGTGACGGTCTGGCTGCCCAGGGTGAAGCGGTCGCCATCGCCATAGGTCTCCGCCATGTCGGGGATGCGGTCGATCTCCGCCCGCGGCCCGATCAGGGTGGCGTGCGACCAGGCCATCAGCCCGGCATTGCCGCCAATATGGTCACCATGGTGATGGGTGTTCAGGATATGGGTCAGGTGCCAGCCGCGTTCTTCCAGAAAGGCCTGTACCGGCCCGGCCTCACCGGGATCAACAATGGCGGTCACCCCGGCGGCCGCATCGTGCCACAGATGGACGTAATTATCGTTCAATACCGGGATGACATGGATTTCAACCATCGGCCCCATTCCCCTACCAGCGTGGATAGTGGGAAGGATGCCGTGTTCCGTCACCAGCGGCAAACAGACAATCCTGGGCTGCGGTAAGGCGTTAGGGCTTTTCGTCGCGCTTCGTCAGGCGGCGGATGGTGTCTACGGCGGCGCTGGCGGCGTGAAGGGTGATGGCGAAGAAGCGATTCACGACGGCAATCTCACCGCTGTAAATCTGCTGCAAGGCGGGCCGCAGCGATACCACCGTGCCGGCCGCCAGCCCGTGGAAGCGCTTGGCGGCATCCAGCCAGAGCGGGCTGGCCAGCCAGGACAGCGCGATCACCGTTACGGCCAACTGATAACCCTGTGGGTCGATGGCGGCGATGGACAGGCCGGCGGCGGCCAGCACGAAGCTGAACTCCCCCAGCGATCCCATGATCACCCCGGCGGGGAAGGCGCGTTCCCAGGGTTCACCCAGAAAATGCAGCGTGCCGACATTGATGGCCGTCTTTACCAGCGTCACCACGAACAGCAGCAGCAGCACCTCCCCCAGATGGTCCCAGACATAACGTAGGTCGATCAGCAGCCCGATGGACAGGAAGAACACCACCACCAGCACCGACTGAATCGGGTGGGTAGCGCGCAGGGCCAGGGTGCGCCCGTCGGAATTGCCCAGCGCAAAGCCGGCCATGAAGGCACCGAATGCGGTGGACAGGCCCAGCAGGCCGGTCAGCGCCGCCATGGTGAAGCAGAGCGCCAGGGCTGCCAGCGGCACCACATCATGGTTGCGGCGGAACCAGGCGCCATAGGGCACGATCAGCCGTTCCCGCCGCGACAGGAACCAGACCAGCCCACCCAGGGCGGCGACGGCAGCACCCAGTTTCAGGAAGATGGCGATATCCAGCCCGGCCCCGCTGCCCATGCCATTGGTGATCAGCAGCAACGGCACGAAGGCCAGATCCTGCGCGATCAGCACACCAATGGTGACGCGGCCCGTCTCCGTCTTCAGCTCACCAATATCGTCCAGCATCTTGATGGCGACCGCCGTGCCGGACAGGGCGACGATGAAGCCGAAGACGATGGATCGTTCCATCGGCCAGCCCAGGATCAACCCGGCGAGCGCCGTGACGGCCAGCGACAGGCCCACCTGTCCCGCCACGGCCAGCAAAGCCACCCGCCAGACGGCCTGAAACGCCTTGACCGACAATTCCATGCCGACCAGAAACAGCAGCATCAGCACGCCCAGGTCCGCCAGGGTACGGATACTGTCCGACTGGCTGACCAGCCCGAACCCGCCCGGCCCCAGCACGATGCCGGCCACGATATAACCGACGATGGAGGGCTGTTTCAGCCGCGACAGCACCAGCCCACACAACAGGGCCACAGAGGTGACGATGGCGATGCCGGTAATATCGACGTGATGTTCCAAGCGCGGGGTCCGGGCTGGGGGAGGGGGGCCTCTACCGCAATACCGGCGAAGGCGCGGACTGGTTGGCTAAGCCAACGAATGAGCATCTTGTTGCCTCCCCCGCGAAAGCGGGGGTCCAGGGGCCAAGGCACCGACGCATTATCCCTGCGGCCCTGGACCCCCGCTTTCGCGGGGGAGGCACGTTTGGGCAGGGGGGCAGCTTAATGTCTGATATCAATCGGCTTCATGAAGGCGGCAGGCTGTAAATAACCCCCCCTCACAAACTGAACCGTTCACCCAGATAAACCCGGCGCACATCCTTGTGCGCGACGATCTCTGACGGCTTGCCTTCCATCAGCACCACGCCATCATGCAGGATATAGGCGCGGTCGACGATATCCAGCGTTTCGCGCACATTATGGTCGGTGATCAGCACGCCGATGCCGCGTTCGCGCAGGTGGCTGACCAGTTCGCGGATATCATTCACCGCAATCGGGTCCACGCCGGCGAACGGTTCGTCCAGCAGGATGAAATGCGGGTTGCTGGCCAGGGCGCGGGCGATTTCGGCGCGGCGACGTTCGCCACCCGACAGGGCCAGCGCCGGGGTGCGGCGCAGATGGGTGATGGAGAATTCGGCCAGCAGCTCATCCAGCCGCTGCTCGCGCACATCGCGGTCGGGCTCCACCACCTCCAGCACGGCGCGGATATTGGCCTCCACCGACAGGCCGCGGAAAATGCTGGCTTCCTGCGGCAGATAGCCGATGCCCATGCGGGCGCGGCGATACATGGGCAGGTCGGTCATGCCCAACCCATCCAGGGTGATGCTGCCGTAATCGGGCAGGATCAGGCCGGTGATGATGTAAAAGCAGGTGGTCTTGCCGGCACCGTTGGGGCCCAGCAGGCCCACGGCCTCCCCGCGTTGCACCGACAGGCTGATATCGCGCAGCACCGGCCGGCCCTTATAGGACTTGCCGATATTGCTGGCCACCAGACCGGCATTATCCGCCACCAGATGCGGGCCCTTGGGGGCGTCCCCATTGGGCGTGGTCGTCTGGGTCTGCTTGCTCGCACGGCTCATGGCTTCTTGCTCCCTTGGCCGGGTTGCGTCTGCTGCCCGCTTGGCGGCGGGGTGGCGGGTTGCTGCGGTTGACCGCCCCGGCCCTGGCTGTCCGGGATGAAAAGACCCCGGACGCGGCCATCGCCGGTCGGCTGCTGCGTACTGCCTTGTACGGGGGAAGCGCCCGGAACCTGCGACAACATCCGGCTGACGCCGGATTTCAGGTCCACCTGGGCGGCCGGGCCGTTCAACTGGTTCTGGCCGCGTGTGACCTTCACATTGCCGGTCAGCAGCGCCATTTCCGTATCCAGGTCATAGGTGCCCTTGTCGCCGCGCGCCACCTCCTGCGGGGTGGTGATGACGACATTGCCGGTGGCATCCACCCGGCTCAGGCTCTGTTTGTCCTGCTTGTCCGTGGTCAACAGTCCGACCAGACGGTCGGCGCGGACCCGGTTATTCTCCCGGATGGCCACGGCATTGCCCCGCGCCACCGTCAGATTCTCCGTCCGCCAATATTCCAGGGAATCGGTGGCGGTGACGGTATCCTGCTCTGTGACCAGCCGCAGCCCTTCGCCGGTCAGCACGGCGACGGAGCGGTCCAGATCATAGATGCCGCGCGTGCCATAGGCGCTTTGGCTCTGCCCATGCAGCTCCACATCGCCTTCGGCCAGCAGGCGGTAAATCTCATTCGTGCCCTGGGCATTCTTGCGGAAATAGGCGGCCAGGGTCTGGGCCTTCAAGGTCATGTCGCCCTGGGTGGCGGTGGCACCGCCGCGCGCGATGGCGACATTTTCCTTCTCATGGAATTCAAACCCGCCGGGGGCCACCACATCGATCGGCTTTTCCCCACCCATTTCCAGCGATGGGCTCTGTGCCGGCACGGGACGGCCGATCACCAGGGCCAGACCGATGGCGGTGATGGCAAGCGGGCGGCGCCAGCGGCGGAAATGCTCGTTCATCATGCTCATGGCGCCGTTCCTTCCGGCTTGTTCTTGTCACCGCCCGCCGCCATGGCACGCAGGCGCGCGGCCCCGGTGAAGACCAGCACATCACCATCCTGCAGCACGCGGAAGCCCCCGGCCTCCACCATGCCCAGTGGGCCTTGGCCTTCCACCGGCTTGTTGCCCCAGGCGATACCCTTGTCCACGTCCAGGGCCGCCTCGTTGGTACGGAATTCGTACCCGGCGCCATGGAAGATGGAGACCTTGCCCTGCAGGGTCAGCACATTCTTGTCCTGATCATAATGGCCGCTGTCGGCGGCCATGGACAGCCAGTCGCCACCCTTCATGGTGATATCGGCTTCCGGTGCGCTCAGATCGACCTGCGAACCGGTATCGCCCAACTGCATCACCCGGTCGGCGCGGATTTCGAAGGGGCGGTCGGTGGTGTCCGTGCCCAGATAGCGGGCCTTGGTCATTTCCAGATCGCCCTGATCCGGCCCCGCCTTGCTGCCATCGCCCGAACCGCCGAACAGCGGCCAGATCACGATCAGCAGCAACACCAGCCCCGCCACCACCGGCAACGCCACCCGGGCGGTACGCACCACGCGGGTATGGGCGAAGGGATCGCGCGTGCCATTGCCGCCCCGGCCGGGGCCCGGCTGGGCTTCGCGCGGCCGGATCGCACCGGCTGGGGTGGGGGGAGGGGTGGTCATGGGTGTCAGGAATACTCGATATTGATGAAAGAACGACGGGCACAGCAAAACGGATCGGGCGTCGTTTCAGAGATAAACCGACACCCTTCTCAGGTCTTGCCCGTTCTTGACGGCAATTCTGTGACGGGACGCACAGGTCAGGCCTGCCATCCCGTCCGGCTGCAAAAAATCAATGGGCGAAAATATCCGGCTCGTCCCAGCCCAGCAGATCAAGCTGGCCACGGGCGGGCAGGAAATCAAAGCAGGCCTGCGCCAGTTCGCGCCGGCCTTCGCGTGCCAGCAGCGCATCCAGCTTTTCCTTGATGGCGTGCAGATAGAGCACGTCGGAGGCAGCGTATTTCAACTGCTCCTCATTCAGCTCATCCGCACCCCAGTCGCTGGATTGCTGCTGCTTGGACAGTTCCACGCCCGTCAGTTCCTTGCACAGATCCTTCAACCCATGCCGGTCGGTGGAGGTGCGGACCAGCTTGGAGACGATCTTGGTGCAATAAATGGGCTGGCAGACAATGCCCAACCCATGCCGCAGCACCGCCACATCGAAACGGGCGAAATGAAACAGCTTCAGCGTATTGGTATCCGACAGCAGCCGGGCCAGATTGGGGGCGCTTTTCTGGCCCCGGCGGATCTGCACCAGATGGGCATTGCCATCACCGCCCGACAGCTGCACCAGGCACAGCCGGTCGCGGATCGGGTTCAGGCCCATGGTTTCGGTATCGACCGCCACCACCGGGCCCAGATCCAGACCGGCGGGCAAATCACCATCATAAAGATCGATCGACATCGGACCCTTGTTCCTGAGCCATGAATTGAATGCGGAAATGCGGATCATTTATCCGCTGTGCCGTGCCCCGCCACAAGGGCCGATGCCGCAAGGGTCGGATGAGCAGCAGGCGGGCGTGAAAGCCAGGCCCGGAAACGCAACAGGCCGCCGGAAGAACCGGCGGCCTGTTGAGCGTTACATGCGGATGGTGCCCAGAAGAAGACTCGAACTTCCACACCTTGCGGTACAGGTACCTGAAACCTGCGCGTCTACCAATTCCGCCATCTGGGCGTTTCCCGCTGCGTCGTCTGCCGTTTGTGGCGGCCGCCGTCGCGTCGTGGAGGGGGCTTTTAATGGTCGGCGCCGTGGGCGTCAACAGCTATTTTCAGGGGGTGATGATTTTTTCCCGATGGCGTCGGGCAGGGGCCAGAAACGCAACAGGCCGCCGGAAGAACCGGCGGCCTGTTGAGCGTTACATGCGGATGGTGCCCAGAAGAAGACTCGAACTTCCACACCTTGCGGTACAGGTACCTGAAACCTGCGCGTCTACCAATTCCGCCATCTGGGCGTTTCCCGCTGCGTCGTCTGCCGTTTGTGGCGGCCGCCGTCGCGTCGTGGAGGGGGCTTTTAATGGTCGGCGCCGTGGGCGTCAACAGCTATTTTCAGGGGGTGATGATTTTTTCCCGATGGCGTCGGGCAGGGGCCAGAAACGCAACAGGCCGCCGGAAGAACCGGCGGCCTGTTGAGCGTTATATGCGGATGGTGCCCAGAAGAAGACTCGAACTTCCACACCTTGCGGTACAGGTACCTGAAACCTGCGCGTCTACCAATTCCGCCATCTGGGCGTTTCCCGCTGCGTAGTCTGCCGTTTGTTGCGGCCGCCGTCGCATCGTGGAGGGGGCTTTTAGAGAGGTATCCGCCCCCTGTCAACAGGCATTTTCATTTTTTATCGCCGGCCCTTGCGTGCAATGCGGCAGGGCGCTGCAGCGGCTGTGCTTTCACACTCGACTGCCCTTGCGCTATAACCAGCAGGTGAGCGCGCGGGGTATCCCATTAGATCCCCGTCGTACCCCCCTTATTTGGCCTTCTCGGCCGCGTTTCCTAAATGTTGGAGAATGTGTGATGGGCAATCGGTACAGCAACGCCGTGGTGTTTGGTGGCTCGGGCTTCATCGGCCGCTACATCGTCCGCCGCCTTGCCAAGACCGGCGCCCGCGTGGTGGTGCCGTCGCGCCATCCGGGGCAGGCGGCATATCTGCGTTCCGCAGGTGATGTCGGTCAGGTGCTGCCGATCGCCATTGATATCAATGATGACCAGTCGGTGGCCACGGCCGTGGCCGGTGCCGATCTGGTGGTGAACCTGATCGGCATTCTGGCCCCCAGCGGCCGCAACAGCTTTGATGCCGTGCAGCATCAGGCCGCCGCCCGCATTGCCCGCGCCGCTAAGGCCGCCGGGGCCAAGCGCTTCGTCCAGGTCTCCGCCCTGGGGGCCGATGCCGGCTCCAACTCCACCTATGCCCGCAGCAAGGCTGAGGGGGAAAAGGCCGTGCTGGCCGCTTTCCCGGAAGCCACCATCCTGCGGCCGTCGGTGGTGTTCGGCCCGGATGACCAGTTCTTCAACCGCTTCGCCGCCATGGGGGCCGGTCTGCCCTGCCTGCCGCTGATTGGCGGTGGCCGCACCCTGATGCAGCCGGTCTATGTCGGTGATGTGGCCGACGCCGTGCTGGCGGCGGTGGAAGGGGAGGGGGCCCAGGGCCGCACCTATGAACTGGCCGGCCCCCGCCGCTACAGCTTCAAGGAACTGATGCAGTTCACGGTCAACCAGATCGGCCGCCCCAACAAGTGCATGATCTCGCTGGGCTTCGGCCTGTCCAGCCTGCTGGGCAGCTTCCTGCAGCTTCTGCCGGGCAAGCCGCTGACCGCCGATCAGGTGGAGTTGCTGAAGGTGGATAATGTGGCCGGCGGCACGCTGCCCGGTCTGGCCGATCTGGGGATCGAGGCCAAGGCGATCGAGGTGATCGTGCCGACATATCTGGACAAGTTCCGCATCGGTGGCCGTTTCACCCGGCCCAGCGATAAAGCCGCATCCTGATCGCGTCGATTACCCATTGATTGGGACGGTGACCCTCCCAATATACTGACACGTATGTCCAACATCCCGTGTCGAGGACACTTCAATGGTAAACGGACCCTATAATCCGTATGCGTCATCTGGGCGTGCAATGGACCAGGCACAGTTTGATGCCGGTTTGCGTACGCACATGCTGCGCGTCTATAACTACATGTGCTTGGCGTTGGCGATCACGGGTGTGACCGCTTTTGTGGGCTCCCAGATTCCAGCCCTGGTACAGTTGATCTATGGCACGCCGCTGAAATGGGTGGTGATGCTGGCTCCGCTGGCTTTCATCTTCTTCGGCTTCCGGCCGGATCGGATGTCGGCCTCGGCCCTGCGCACCTCACTCATGGTCTTCAGCGTGCTGATGGGCCTGTCGATGATGAGCGTCTTCCTGGTCTTCACCGGGCAGAGCATCGCGCGGGTCTTCTTCATCACGGCTGCCATGTTCGCCGGCACCAGCCTGTGGGGTTACACCACCAAGGCTGACCTGTCGAAGATGGGCAGCTTCATGATGATGGGCCTGATCGGTATCGTCATTGCCGGTCTGGTGAATATCTTCGTCGGTTCCTCGGCGTTGCAGTTCGCCATCTCCATCATCGGCGTCATCGTCTTCACCGGTCTGACCGCCTGGGATACCCAGGCCATCAAGGAAGGCTATGCCTCCTCCTATGGTGATGAGGCCAATAGCCGGATGGCGGTGATGGGTGCGCTGTCGCTGTACCTGAACTTCATCAACCTGTTTCAGATGCTGCTGTCCCTGATGGGCCAGCGCAACGACTAAGGGTTCCGGGTGCCGTCTGGCCCCTGCTGATGAAGTGTTCGAGCCGCCCGGAACAGAACCCTGTTCCGGGCGGTTTCGTTTTGGGGGACTTGACCAGGACAGGAGAGCGCTTGTCGCACAATCCGCATCAGGAACGGCTGGACCGTTGTTTTTCCCGGCTGGAGCGGGATTTGCCCGGCTGGGTTGCCCGCCCGCTGGCTTGGCTGCGCCGTCCGGGTGGGCGCTGGCTGCGCATCCCCATGGCGCTGCTGCTGATTGCCGGCGGCTGCCTGTGGTTCCTGCCAGTGCTGGGTTTATGGATGCTGCCGCTGGGGATTGCCCTGCTGGCCTTTGAGGTGCCGCCGCTGCAAAAGCCCGTCTGCCGCCTGATCATCTGGGGGGAGCGGAAATGGCGGCGCTGGCAGCGCCGCCGGCAGGGGCGGGGGTGAATTTTACACCAAGAGGTACGAGGGCACCCCTTGGAGGCCGCCGGGGCGATCCGGTAGCCCTTTTCATCAAAGGGCGGCGATGGTGATCATGATGGTGTCGCTGTAATCGCCGGCCGTGGCCTGCGGGCGGGCGGGCACCGTGACCTGCAAATCCTTGTTATTGTCGCCCACGCTGGGCCAGAAACGCAGCCACATCCATTCTCCGCTCAGCGAGAGCAGGCCGGACCCATCATATTGCACCTGATAGGGAATGCGGTTGCCACGCTGATCCACCAGCGCACCGCGATTGGCCGAGCTGATGCCGACGACAAAGCCGAACTGGTTGCATTGTTCATTCACCGTGCCGACGGTGACCGCCGTTTCACCCTTGCCCAGGTTCAGGCCGCGCGCCAGATCGTTGATCTTCAACTCGCACACCGTCTCCATCTTGCCACGCAGCTTCAGGCTGTGGGCCGACACCGTGCCGGTAAGGCCGACGAGAACAGGCAACAGGAGGGCGATGAAGGCGATGGCCTTCTTGGCAAAAAAACGGGTCATGGCACTACCTCGGTTCCTGGTGGCCTTTTCGGCCTTATCCGGTTTTTAAACCGGTCTCAGGTCTTTAGCAAATTTCGTGCCATTATTGGAATCTGCTGGTATCGCCATAAAAAACATGGAAATCAGCATCTGGGAGCTGATTTCCATGTCGCTATTTGCATAGTGCAACGATACTTGGCTGCACATTTCTTTGCTGATAGCATTGCATTATGCATCAGCAGGCGGGGCTTGAGACCTTCTCCAGATTCTCCAGCTCCATCCGCACCCGGAAGTCGCCGTAATCCACCAGCATGGAACGCATGACGCCGTTTTCCAGCAGTTCCATGCTGGTTTCATATTCCGGCAGCGGCTCCCCCGGTGCGGTGGGGAAGAAGGCCAGGGAGACTTGCCAGGCCTTGGCGGCCAGCAAATCCTTGTCCTTCACCTTGATCTGCGCCGGGGCAGGGGGGCGCAGCTTGCCCAGGACCGTGTTCACCTCGCTGGCGCCCTCCGCCTCCGCCCCATCGAAAATGGGGACGGAGAACAGGTTGTCATCGGTGCCGACCTGCGCCAGAACCCGTAACGTGTGGGCCGAGGGGAACATGGTGCCGGGCTTCAGCGCCACCGTCTTGGCCTCCGGCTTGTCATAGCGCGCGCTGCCGCCCTTGGCCTTGTCCAGATTGGCGCCGCCGGACAGTTCCTCATCCACCTCCCCATTCACCAGCTTGCGCACATTAAAGCGATAGGCGGAGCCGTCCTTGGCCTCCCAGGTGGCGTAGTTGGTGACCAGTTCGGTCTCCTCCCCCTCGCTATAGGCGAATTTCACCTGGAAACGCTGGTTGATGGTCCAGCCATCACAGGCATCGTTGAAGGCGAAGCTCATCTGCCCGCTGACATCCGAAATGCCGCTTTGCAGGCGGGCATGATCCAGGCTCAGCTTATAGGTGGCCTTGTGCGGGGCGATGTTGGCGGTGCCGGCCCCGGCAGGGGCAACCGCCCCGCCCAACATCAGCAGCGACAGCAGCAGGGCAACGGGGCGGCGATGGGCGGAACGGGGGGCGGCGACGGGAGCGGACACGTTGCAGGTCAACCCTTGGAACGGATAGGGGCCCCTATCTTGCGCTTTGCAGCAAGGCGCTGCAATGGACTTTCAGGGGGATGGACCAAAGGGGGCGGGGCGGCAGCTTCTGCCGATATCGGCCCGTCAGCAGGGGCAGAATTTGCCGGGGGGCGGGAAGTGCCTCCGGCACCTACGGCCATAAGTCACTGATCTGACATGACGTATCGGTTGGCATGTCGGTTGCTGTTGTATGGGCAACCAGCGTCTCCGTGCAATGGAGCTAACCGATGACCCTGCTTGATACCAACCTTGCCGTTCCGCTTGCGGCCTCCGCCCTTGGCTTGGCGGTTGGTGTTGAACGCGGGCTGCCTTTCCCGGCCCCCCGGCGCCTGCCCCCGGATGATGCGGCCTATGGCAAGCTGCTTCAGGATGCCATGCTGCGGCTGCGGGCGGCCGAAGCCCGCATTGCCGAGCAGAAAGAACGGATTGAGCATCTGGAAGCCCTGGCCATGACGGATGAGCTGACGGGGCTGCCGAACCGGCGCGGCTTTGTTGATGCGTTCCGCCGCGAACTGGCCAGCGCGCGCCGCAGCGGCAAGGGCGGGGTGCTGGCAATTGTCGATCTTGACGGGTTCAAGGCCATCAATGATGTGCATGGCCATCTCTGCGGCGATCATTATCTGCGCCAGGTGGCGCGGGCGCTGGCCGATAATGTGCGGGCCCATGATGTGGTGGCCCGGTTCGGCGGCGATGAATTCGCCGTGCTGTTGACGGATGTGGAGGCGGGCCAGGGGGCCGAGCGGGCCAAAGCCCTGTCGCGCCGCTTCAATGCGCTGACCTGTCGCTGGCAGATGCTGGATCTGCCCCTGCGGGCCAGTTTCGGGGTGGAAGCCTATGGCGCCAATGACCGGGAGGAAGAGGTCATTCGCCGGGCAGACGCCGCCATGTATCAGGTCAAGAAATCCAACAGGGTGGCACGGGCGGGATAAAATCAGCGCTGGACTGCCATCCGGCCCGGTTCCCGCATCCACCATCCTGCGGCCCCTGCCAGGGGCCATTTGGAAGAGAGGGGCCTGTTCCTCCCGCCGGAACAGGCCCCTTCCTCATCGATATTAATCTCCCTCAGACGCCGGGCGGGCGCTTCCGCTCCCTTGGCGTTTACTGGAAGGCCGCCTCGGCGAAGCTGCGCAGTTTGCGGCTATGCAGGCGGGCCAGCCCGTAATCGCGCATGATTTCCATTGCCAGCATGCCGATGGCCAGATGCTGATCCACACGGGCGCGGTAGAAATGGTTGGCCATGCCGGGCAGCTTCAATTCCCCATGCAGCGGCTTGTCCGAAACACAGAGCAAGGTGCCGTAGGGAACGCGGAAGCGGAAGCCATTGGCGGCCACCGTGGCCGATTCCATATCCAGCGCGATGGCGCGGGACTGGCTGAAGCGCTGTACCGGCTCGCTATGGTCGCGCAGCTCCCAATTACGGTTATCAATGGTGGCGACGGTGCCGGTGCGCATGATGGATTTCAGCTCCCAGCCCTTCAGGCCCGTCACCTTCTCCACCGCCCCTTCCAGGGCCACCTGCACTTCTGCCAGGGCCGGAATCGGCACCCAGGTGGGCAGGTCGGCATCCAGCACCTTGTCTTCACGCACATAACCATGGGCCAGCGCATAATCACCCAGGCGCTGGGTGTCGCGCAGGCCGGCGCAATGGCCCAGCATCAGCCAGACATGCGGGCGCAGCACGGCAATATGGTCGCTGATCGTCTTGGCGTTGGAGGGGCCGACGCCGATATTGACGATGGTGATGCCGTTCCCGTCCTTGCGCTTCAGATGGTAGGCCGGCATCTGCGGCAGGCGGGCCACCTTGGTGCCGTCACACTCCTTGCCGGGGAACAAATGCTGGTTCCAGGTGACATGGTCGCCCGGCTCCACGAACGCCTCATACTGGCTGCGATAATGCTGGGTCGCCGGATCGTCCGACGGCTCCATGATCTCCAGCCCGCGCCGCACGAATTCATCGATATAGAACTGATAGTTGGTGAACAGCACGTAATTCTGGAAATGGTCCGGCTTGGTGGCCGTGTAATGTTTCAGCCGGTGCAGGCTGTAATCCACGCGCGGGGCGGTGAACAGCGCCAGCGGGCGCGGGGCACCGGGTGGGGTGACATGGGTGCCGTTGACGATGCTGTCATCCATGTAAACCAGATCGGGCAGGTCGAAATAATCGCGCAGCTGGTAAAGCCGCTCCGGTGTCAGATCGCCTTCGACATGCATCCCCTCCGGATAGGCGAACTGGATGGGGATCGGCGTATCGCTGATGCCTACTTCCAAGGGCACGCCGTGATTCTTCAGCAGCAGGGAAAATTGATGTTGCAGATAATGGTCGAACAGGTCCGGCCGCGTGATGGTGGTGCGGAATGTGCCCATGCCATGCACGAAACCATAGGACAGGCGGCTATCGACGCGGGGTTCGCTGTCCATACGCAGCTGAATGAACGGGTAGCAGGCGCGGACACGGCCGCCCAGATCTTCCCCATGCGCAAAGGCGGAAAAACGCCCGCGCAGATACGCCACCGCCTCATCATAAAGCGCCCGGACACGGGCGTAAGCGGCCTCGGCGTCGGTGAAGCTTTCCACCGAATGGTCAGTTACAAAATTTTTGGGTGAGTTCACTGTGCAAGCTCCTATGAGTTTGCACTTTTTTATGCGCCCGTTCGGGGTGCTTTGGGAAGAGGGCATTTTGTGAAGACTTGACGAAAGCGGAAGCGGGTGGCGCTTGTGACACAGGCGCATGGCGCTGTTTGGGTAGGGCCGCCAAGGCGGCCCTACCGGTATCATCACGGACGCTTGAGGCCGGTCACCATGGAACGCACCAGATTTTCCCGGTGCAGCAGGCTGGACAGCAGGACGCCGGTCACATGCAGGCAAACCAGGATCAGGGTACCCGTCGCCGCCGCCTCATGCAGTTCTTCCACCTGATGATGGGTCAGGGGCAGGCCGGGCACCCCGAATTTCAAGGCCACACCGCTGGCGGTGGTGAACAGCAGACCCACCAGCAGGGCCACGATCATGGCACCGCCAGCGGGATTATGGCCGACATAACGGGCCGCACGTCCCCGCAGCAGATCGCCCAGATAGGCGAAAAGCGTACCCGGTGAGGGAACGAATCCGGCAAACCGAGCGTGGGCCGGGCCGGTCAGCCCCCAGAAAGCCCGGATGGCGATGATGGCCAGGATGGTGAAGCCCGCCGCCATATGGGGCAGCATTATCTCTTCCGCTGTCAGCCAGCTGATGAGGAAGGCACCCGCCAGGGTCCAGTGCAGTGCCCGGATCAGCCGGTCCCAGACTGGTATGGCGGCGGCGTTGTGGGGGATATCAAGCGTGCTCATGGCGTCAATCCTCCCCTTTCTCATCATGATCGGACTCATGATGCTGGGGGGACGGGGCGTCGCCGGCACCGGCAGGGCGGGGGATGGCGCCGGCCTGCGCGAGCAGGGCATAGCCACCAACGGCGACGGCGCCCAGCAGCAGGAACACGGCGGAGAATTTGCCGTAATTCATGGGGATATTCCTGAAAGGGGAGGACGGGGTTCCGCCCTCACACCATCAGCAATAATCCCTTATCCCTGAACCGGCCCTGAATGGGCCGTTCAGATTGGGTTCAGCCTTCCAGCCCCACCAGGGCGCGGGCAAAGGCACGGGCCTCGAACGGGCGCAGATCGTACACGCCTTCGCCCACACCGATGGCATGAACCGGCAGCTTGAACTTTTCCGCCAGCGCCACCAGCACGCCACCGCGCGCGGAGCCATCCAGCTTGGTCAGGATCAGGCCATTGATGGAGACCATGTCTTTGAACACCTCCACCTGGCTGTGCGCATTCTGGCCGGTGGTGGCGTCCAGCGTCAGCAGGGTGGTGTGGGGCGCGTCGGGCTGCAGCTTCTTGATGACGCGAACGATCTTGCGCAGCTCTTCCATCAGGCCGGCCTTATTCTGCAGGCGGCCGGCCGTGTCGATCAGCAGCACATCGGCCCCGGCGGCGGTGGCCCGCTCCAGCGCCTCATAGGCCAGACCGGCAGCATCGGCGCCGGTCGGCTTGGAGATGACGGGGCAGCCGGTGCGATCACCCCAGATTTGCAACTGGGAGACGGCGGCGGCGCGGAACGTGTCGCCTGCAGCCATCCAGACATTCTTGCCCTCCGCCCGGAGCTGGCGGGCCAGCTTGCCGATGGTCGTCGTCTTGCCGGTGCCATTGACACCGACCAGCAGGATGACATGCGGCTTTTTGCTGGCATCGATCACCAGCGGCTGCGCCACCGGCTCCACGATTTTCTGCACTTCACCGGCCAGATAATCCTTCACCTCTTCGGCCGACACTTCCTTGCCGAAGCGGGTCTTGGCCAAGCCGTTGGCCAGGCGTGCCGCCGTCACCGGCCCCAGATCGGCCCGGATCAGCAATTCTTCCAGTTCCTCCAGCGCCTCATCATCCAGTTTCTTCTTGGTGAAGATGCCGGTAATGCCATCTGTCAGGCGGGCGGTGGATTTGGACAGGCCGTCCTTCAGCCGGGAGAACCAACTTTTCCGTTCCGGCTTGTCCTCCAGCTCCGGCAGCGGCTCATCCACCAGCGATACAGCCGGCGGGGGCGGCGGGGGCGGGGCGACGGGGACCGGAGGCAGGCTCGCCACCGGTTCTTCCTGCGCCACTTCCACCGGGGCCGGTTCAGGTGCCGGCACCGGTGGGGCAGGGGCGGGAACAGGCGCTGGCTCAACCGCTGTCTGTTCGACCGGCGGCGGGGGTACCGGAACGGGGGCCGGCGTTTCCGCCGCCGCTTCCTTCACCGGTTCATCGGGCACCGTCGCCGCCGGCACCGGTGCCACCACCGTTTCCGTTTCGGTGACAGGGCCGCGCCGCCGCAGATCATTTTCAGGTGCGGGCTGCGGGGTTTTCTTCTTGAACCAGTTCAGCATCAGTCAAGGACCGTGGCGGTAAGTTGATGGCCGGCAATGCCGGTAATATGGGCGCGCAGGATCGTTCCGGCTTCATAATGATCGGGGACTTGCACTTCGGCAAAGCCCTCATTCCGGCCCAGGCCCGGCTTTTCAACCAATACGCTGACGGAACGACCCAGTTGGGACGCCAGATAGCGGGCTACCTGTGCCTCCCCCGCCGCGCGCAGCCGGGCTGCGCGTTCCTTGCGGATGGGGCCAGGCACCTGAGGCATCTTGGCGGCGGGCGTGCCGGGGCGGGGGCTGTAGGGGAAGACGTGCAGCCAGGTCAGCCCGCATTCTTCAACAATGCGCAGGCTGTTCTGGAACATCTCTTCGGTTTCTGTCGGGAAACCAGCGATGATATCGGCACCGAAGACAATATCGGGGCGCAGGGAGCGTGCCTTTTCGGCAAAGGCGATGGCGTCAGCGCGGCTATGCCGGCGCTTCATGCGCTTCAAGATCATGTCGTCGCCGGCCTGCAGCGACAAATGCAGGTGCGGCATCAGGCGGGGCTCTTCGGCGATCAGCCGCCACAGATCCTCATCCATCTCCACCGCATCCAGGGAAGACAGGCGCAGGCGCGGCAGTTCCGGCACGGCGGCCAGCAGGCGGCGGGTCATCTGGCCCAGGGTCGGCTTGCCCGGCAGATCAGCCCCGAAAGATGTGATATCCACCCCGGTCAGCACCACCTCATTATAACCGGACGCGACCAGGGCGCGGACCTGGGCGACGATTTCCCCCATGGGGACGGAGCGGGAATTGCCCCTGCCAAAGGGGATGATGCAGAAGGTGCAGCGATGGTCGCAGCCATTCTGCACCTGCACGAAGGCACGCGCCCGGCCTTCCATCCCCTGGATCAGATGGCCCGCCGTCTCCGTCACGCTCATGATATCGTTGACGGCGACCCGTTCCGCCGTGCCGGTGCCGAAATCGGCCCAGGGGGTGGCGGTCAGCTTGGCATCATTGCCCAGCACATGATCGACCTCGCCCATGGCGGCGAACTTTTCCGGGTTTACCTGGGCGGCACAGCCGGTGACAATGATCTTGGCCTCGGGCCGTTCGCGGCGCATCCGGCGGATGGTCTGGCGGGCCTGACGCTCCGCCTCTGCCGTCACGGCGCAGGTATTGACGATCACCACATCCGCCAGCCCGGCCTGACGGGCATGGGTACGCATCACCTCTGATTCATAGGCGTTCAGCCGGCAGCCGAAAGTAACCAGTGTGGGTTCCCCGGCCCCGCCGGTGACCTCCGCCGGTCCGCCTTCGCCGCCCTCATGCGCATGGTCATGCAGGTCGGCGGCGTCGGGCAGGTTGGTTTCCACGCTCATGCCGGCACGCCCAGCAATTCCGGCCCCAAGGTGCCCCGGAAGGATGTCGCCACCGGGCCGGTCATCAGTACATGGCCATTTTCAAGCCATTCAATAATCAATGCGCCGCCATCCAGCGTCACCGTCACACGGCGGCCCTGCACCAGCCCGCGCCGGATGGCGGCCACGCCGACGGCGCAGGCACCCGACCCGCAAGCCTGGGTGATGCCGGCGCCCCGTTCCCATACCCGCATCCGCACCGTTGCCGGGCCGGTGACATGTGCCACCTCAATATTGGCGCGGTTGGGGAAGATGGGATGGGTTTCCAGCACCGGGCCGAAGCGCGGCAGGTCCACCGCGTCCGCATCATCCACGAAGAACACGGCATGGGGGTTGCCCATATTGACACAGACCGGATCGGCCAGCGGCCCTTCCGCCAGATCGACATGGGCGGTATCGCTGGCATGGGCCAGCGGGATCGCCTGCCAGTCCAGCCGGGCCGGCCCCATATCCACGGTCACCAGCCCATCGGCGCGGATGCGGCAGGCCAGCAGGCCGGAAATGGTCTGGATGGTCAGGTGATCCCGCCCCAGATCGCCCGCCACCAGGGAGGCGACGCAGCGCGTGGCATTGCCACAGGCCCCAGCCTCGCTGCCATCGGGGTTGAGGATGCGCATGAAGATATCGGCGGCCGGATCGACAGGCGGTTCAATGACGATCAACTGGTCGTAACCGATCCCTTTTCGCCGATCGCCAATGGCGCGCGCCTGCGCAGCCGAAAAGCGGATCGGTCGGGTGCGGCCATCCACAATGACAAAGTCATTGCCCAGCCCGTGCATCTTGAGAAAGTCGATCATCATGATGCGGCTTTATATGGCGATCCGGGGGCAGAGGTAAATGGCCGTCCCGCCAGGGGCGGGAATGCGTGGGGCAGGGGGATGGGGTCGACAAATCAGGATGAGGGCGGCACTTCATTTTTGATGATGGCAGCTCTCAGACCGCGTTCAGCGTTGCCCATCCCCCGGCCAGAACTCAGCATTGATGATCGCGTCAAAACCCCAGGGGCAAGCGGTTGGGAAGGTCGAACGGGCAAGGCCGGTTTCCGCCGTTGCGCTGTTGCGGGCCCGTTCGTAAGCCGCCTGGATGGCTTCCGGAAGCTTGGCTTTCAGGCTGGGATTGTCCGCAAGATGCTCTTCAATATCCAACCGCTGGTTGCGGATGGTCGCTTCCCAACTGGCACCGCGCCGCTCCGGCTGGTACTGCCATTTCAGGAGATGCAGCAGTAGAACGACAAGGCGGCTGATCAGTTCGCGCTTCTCGGTCTTGCCCATGCTCTCGATTTCCTCGGCGATGTGGGCGATGTCCGCCACGTCCAGCTTCCCGGCACGCAGCAAAGCCGCCTGTTCATTGGCCCAGGCGTAGAAGTCGTGGTCGTACAAGGTCGGGTCGCTCATGGGCGATACCTCTCATGAAGCGGGGCAACCTGTCGCGCTTGCCCCACCTATGTTGATGCGTATCCGGCCGCGATTAATCTAAGCGATCATAAGGCTGATAGCAACGCGCCACCATTCGGCCCTGCGGCCTCTCGTTACGCCCGCGCCTCAATCAGCTTGAAGCCATCGGCCTCCGCCACCAGCCGGCGTTCCTTGAAATGGGCGTCGATCACCGCTTCATAGGGAAGCTGGCGATTGGCCACCATCAGCAGCAATCCGCCCTTTTCCAGGCAATAAGCCGCCTTCTCGATGAAAGCCGCCCCCAGTTCCACGTCGGTGGCCTTGCCGCTGTGGAAGGGTGGATTCATGATGACGCTGTGATAGCGCTGGCGCGGCAGGCCCTGGGTCACGTCGGCCCAATGGAAGCGCAACGGTGTTTCGCCGGCCAGCGGTTCCACATTCAGCTTCGCCGCCTCCAATGCCGCGGCATCCGCCTCGAACAGGTCCAGCCCCTTCAGGTGGCGACCGGTCTTCAGCAGCATGGCCGACAGATAGCCCCAACCGGCCCCCAGGTCGGCGACGCGGCCGCGTACCTCCCCCGGCAGATGGTCGGTCAGAAGCTTGGAACCCCGATCAATCTTGTTCCAGCCATGCATCCCCGGCCCGGCATGAAAGCCGGTCTCATTCACCAGCCTGGTGCGCCCGCCGGCTAGCCAGGATTGCAGCAGGTCCGGCATGGCCCCTGCCTGCTTGCGGGTCCAGAAGATGCGGGCATGGAATTTGGACGCGGTTTCCACCGGTCCCAACGCCTTGGCCACGTCCTTTTGCAGGCTGGCCGCCCCGGTATCATTATCGCCAGCCGCCAGCAGCAGCCCGCCCACGGGCAGCGCCGCCCAGGCCTCTGCAATGGCGGCCAGGCTGTCGGCCTTATGCTTGCTCAGCGGGCAGAGGGCGGCATCATAGGGGCCGTCGGACACGGTTTGTGTCACCCGGAACCCGGCATTGGCCAGCGCGTCATGATCCGGCTTGAAACCGGTAACGCAGGCCAGCCGGGTTTGCCACCCCGCCTCCAGTGCGGCATCAGCGCGGGCGCGCAGCATCAGGGCCTGGGCCGGCAGGGCAAGCATACCGGTGGCGAAGGGGTAGAGCAGGGCTTTGATCGTCGTCATGGGATCGGGCTGTACCCGATTGTGTTATGGCTGTACAGGCCCGCCTTGATCTTGCCCCACACCCCGCCTATCAGAAGGCAATAACCCCGGCCCTTTCGGCCCTGCATCCCTGGTGATCTGCCCCCATGTCGCCCCACAGCCTTGATGCCGATGCCCGCCGCTGGCGTCTGATCTCCACCCTGGTTCTGGCGCTGTTTCCGGTGCTGGTTGGTTTCTGGTCGCTGTCCCTGGGGCAGGACGGGAATTGGGATTTGCGCAATTACCATTGGTACAATGCCTATGCCTTCCTGAATGGCCGTGAACTGACCATGGATGTGGCGCCGGGGCAGGTGGCCAGCTTCTATAATCCCACGCTGGATTTGCCCGTATATCTGCTGGCACAGGTGCTGCCGGCGCGCGGTGTCTCCTTCGTGCTGTCCTTCGTGCAGGGGCTGAATATTCTGCCGCTGTTCGGGCTGGCCTTTGCTCTGTTGGCCCCGCTGGCGGCCGGCGCACGGCTGCGCACCCTGGCGGCCCTGCTGCTGGCCGTGGTCGGCTTCTGCGGGGCGGGGCAGTTGGGCCTGCTGGGCGCTACCTTCTATGACAATGTGATCAGCCTGTTCGTGCTGGGGGCCGCCTGGCTGGTGGTGGCCAGGGCCGATACGGTGTGGCAGGGCCGACCGGTTGCTGCTTACAGCGTGGTGGGGCTGGCCGGGTTGCTGGTGGGCAGTGCCGTGGGGCTGAAACAGCCCACATTGCCCTTTGCGGTCGGCGCCTGCTTTGCCTTCCTGTTCATCGCCGGCGGGCTGTGGCGGCGGCTGTTTCTGTCCTTCTTCTTCGGCATCGGGGTGATTGCCGGCATGGCGCTGTTCTCCGGCCATTGGATGTGGCATCTCTGGACCTATTACCAGAACCCGCTCTTCCCCTATTTCAATGATGTTTTCCGCTCCCCCTGGGGCGTGCCGGAGGCGTATCGGGATGACAAGTTCATCCCCCATGGTCTGGTCGCCAGCCTGCTGTTCCCCTTCACCTGGGTGATGGACCCGAAGAAGGTGGGGGAGATCATTTTCCGCGATCTGCGGGTGCCGCTGGCCTATGTCGTGCTGCTGGCCACGCCCATCATCATGCTGGCCCTGCGCGGGCGCAAGGTGGCGGCGCTGGTGGATCGGCGGGCCGCCCTTTACGTGATTGTCGGGTCGGCCATCACCTATCTGGTCTGGCTGAAACTGTTCGCCATTTACCGTTATCTGATCCCCCTGGAAATGCTGGCCCCCATTGTGATGCTGGCGGCCGTGGCGCTCTGGCCGCTGCCGGTGAAGGCGCGGGGCGGCATCATGCTGGCGCTGCTGGTGCTGGTTTCGGTGACCGGCAAGCCCGGCACCTGGGCGCGGGTGCCGTTTGCCGACCGGTTTGTGGAGGTGAAGGCGCCGGCACTGCCGGACCCGGATCACACAATCATCCTGCAAACCGGCTACGCCCCCACCAGCTTCCTGATCACCGGCTTCCCCAAGCAGATCCCGTTCCTGCGCCTGCACAGCTATTTCATCCATCCCGACCATGGCGATATCAAGCTGAACCAAGTGATGCGGGAACGCATCGCCCAGCATCAGGGCGATTTCTATTGGCTGGTCGCGCATTGGGAAGTGTGGACAGCCAAAGATATTCTGCCCCGCTATGGCTTGGCTGCGGATATGGATCATTGCCAGCTGGTCACCTCCAACCTGGATGAACCGATGATGCTGTGCCGGGTGGTGCGCCAGGATACCTCTGCGCAACCGTCATAAAAGGGGCCAGTTTCCGCTGCATCTTTTCCCCATTGGCCGTGTTATCAATGCGTTCCAACCTCGCTTCGGGCTGCTGCTTCCATGTCCATCCTTGAAAATGTCCAGACCGCGCCGCGCATTGCTGTGCTGGTGCCCTGCTATAATGAGGAAGCCTCCATCGCGGCGGTGATCCGCGATTTCAAGGCGGCCCTGCCGACGGCGACCATCTACGTCTATGACAATAATTCCAAGGACCGCACGTCGGAGATTGCGCGTGCGGCCGGCGCCGTGGTCCGGCGGGAGCCGTTGCAGGGCAAGGGCAATGTCGTGCGCCGCATGTTCGCCGATATTGAGGCGGACGTGTATGTGATGGTGGATGGCGATGATACCTATCACGCGCCCTCTGCCCCGGCCCTGGTCTCCAAGCTGCTGGATGACAAGCTGGATATGGTGAACGGCGCCCGCGTCACCGATTGGGAGACGTACCGGGCTGGTCACCGTTTCGGCAACATCATGCTGACCACCCTGGTCACCATGGTGTTCGGCAAGCGCACGGACGACCTGCTGTCGGGCTACCGCGTCTTCTCCCGCCGTTTCGTGAAAAGCTTCCCGGTGCTGGCCGGCGGGTTTGAGATTGAGACGGAACTGGTGGTGCACGCGCTGGAAATGTCCATGCCGCTGGGCGAGGTGGAAACCCCTTATAAGGATCGCGCGCCCGGTTCTGTCTCCAAGCTCTCCACCTTCCGCGACGGTTTCCGCATCCTCTGGATGATCGGCAAGCTGATCAAGGAGGAACGGCCGATGCAGTCCTTCGGTATCGTCTCCTTGTTGCTGGCGCTGATTTCCATCATTACGGCGGTACCGCTGTTCATCACCTATTATGAAACCGGGCTGGTGCCGCGTTTCCCCACGGCCGTGCTGGCGACGGGGCTGGGTCTGCTCTCCTTCCTGTCGCTCACCTGCGGGCTGATCCTGGATACGGTGACGCGGGGCCGGCGGGAGATGAAGCGGCTGCGCTATCTGGAAATTCCGGCACCGGATTTCGACAGCGGCTTCCTGAAGCCGTAATGCCAGAGCCGGGGGCCGTCCACCCTCGGGCGTGTCGTCAATTCAGCCGGATTGAGGCGGCTACGAGTTGCACAGCGGCTAGAAAAGTGGCTGCGAGCTTATCGTAGTGGGTGACGATGGCACGAAAGCCTTTGATCATGTTGAAGAATCGTTCGACTGGCTTGGTCGGCACCCCCTTTTTTACGCCCCGGCACTGTGCTGATGGGCGCGGACAAAAGTAGAGTCGAGCATCATGTATTCGTTGTCGCTGTCTTCCGACAATGCCTTGAAAATACACTCGAAAATACCACTTCGGCACCATCGCCGGAACCGTCGGTGGGTATTTTTCCAGTCGCCGAACCGCTCAGGAAGGTCACGCCAGGGAATGCCCGCGCGATAACGATACAGAACCGCCTCGACAAAAACCCGGTTGTCCACCGCCGTTACACCAACCGAACCAGGCCGGCCCGGCAGAAATTCCTTGATCCGTTCCCATTGGTCATCATGCAAACCTTATCGGCGCATTGGTCGGCCCTCCTTTCGGCCAACACCCTATGAATCACCGATTTCTTGCTTTGGGAATCCCCTAAACGACGACACTCCTTAAGCAATCGGTGTAGATATCAGCGCCAATTGGCACGCGGCTGTCAGCGGTAAATGCCACCGTTGCTCGGGTACGCCGTTCCCGCCGAGGATCGAAGGTTGGGGATTGCAGCTGATCGATCCTTGACGTAGCATCAGTGTGTTCTCGGGAGTTTTTCGAAATGATCTAGCGTCACCGCTAAAGCGGCAAGGCATACGCCAGCGGAGTAATCCGCCGACTGCACCCTGATTTCGAGAACATCATGCAAAGACTGAAAAATAAGACGTGCGTCGTCACCGGCGCTGCGCGTGGCATTGGGCGCGCTATCGCTGTCCGTTTCCATGACGAAGGTGCCGTGGTTATCGTCACCGACATTGACGAAGCCATGGGATCAGCAACTGCCGCCGAAATTGGCTGTCGATTCGAACCTCTCGACGTGCGCGAAGAGGCCGATTGGTTGCGGTTAGCCGGCATCGTTCCTGTGGCCGACGTGGTGGTCAACAATGCCGGCGTGACGGGGTTCGAAGCGGGCATGGCACCTCACGACCCAGAACACGCCAGCCTTGCGGATTGGCGCGAAGTTCACCGGGTCAACCTTGATGGCACGTTCCTCGGCTGTCGCTATGCAATAGGCGCAATGAAGGAGGCGGGGGCAGGATCGATCATCAACATATCCTCGCGTTCGGGTCTGGTCGGCATCCCCGGCGCTGCGGCTTATGCCTCGTCCAAGGCCGCGATTCGCAACCACACCAAGACGGTCGCGCTCTACTGCGCGCAGCAGGGTTGGCGGATACGCTGCAATTCGATCCACCCGGCCGCCATCCTTACCCCGATTTGGGAGCCTATGCTGGGTAACGGTCCGGATCGGGATGCTAAGATGCAGGCCTTTGTCGCGGATACGCCGTTGAGGCGGTTCGGGATGCCTGAGGAAGTCGCCGCCATCGTTGTTACACTCGCCTCGGATGAAGCGACCTATGTGACCGGCACGGAGGTGAACATTGATGGTGGCCTGCTCGCAGGCACTGCCGCTTCACCTGGCTAACGGCGCTAGCGGGCGCGATCAATCGCGCCCGCTCCCCCCATCCCACAGAAGAGCGGGACAGGATCGTGCTGCAGTCAGTAGATTCTGACAAGTCAGAATTTACTGACACGGGTATAAGAGAGACCGATGCCGGAACCCGCCATGACGGATGCCACCATGCCCCGCCCTGTTTCGCGCGAATTGCTCACCTTTGGCCTGATCGGTATTGGTGGGCTGTTCGTTGACATGGCGGCACTGGCTTTTGCATTGCATGGGCTGGGGCTAGATTTTTACGGTGGCCGCCTTTTCTCCTATCTGATTGCGGTCACGTTCACTTGGTACATGAACCGGCGCTTCACCTTTGTCGGTATCAGCCGCCGGGCTGCCTTGAAACAATGGGCGAAATTCACGGCGGCCAACAGTATTGGCGCGCTGGTGAATTACGGGACTTATGTGTTGGTGTTGCAGGTTGGCCCCGGCATTCTGGCGGCGTTGGGTCTGGATCAGGTGCTGGGGCCGTTGCTGCCCTATGCCGGCGTTGCCGCCGGCAGTGTGTCGGGATTGGTGTTTAACTTCGCCATGTCGAAATTTGTAGTGTTCCGCCGCCCTGCATAAGGCAGCCTGCATCAATCCACCGACTTGCCATTGATGGTGACGGAGGCGAGGCCGGAGCGGTTGATCTGTTGATCGCGCACCTTGCCCTTGAACTCCACCCCACCCAGGCCGGAAATAGTGACGCGCAGCATGTCGGTATTCCCATCATGGATATCGACATCGCCCACGCCGCTGACCTTGATATCCACCGGCCCATCCACCCGGTCGGCATTGACATTGCCAAAGCCGGTGATGGTGAACTTGGCCCCCTGGCCGACGGAATGCAGCTCCATATCCGCAGCCCCGCTGACCAAGGCGGCGAGGGGGCCGGCAATGGCACCGGTCTTGATGCTGGCCGCCCCCGCCACCGTCAGGTCAGCCTGTTTCAGATCGCCGGTCTTGATATCGGCGGCGGTCTTGATGGTGGCATTCAGCGGCCCATCCAGGTCGTCCAGCTTCAATTCGCCGATCATATCTTCCACGGTCACGCCCCCCTGGCGCGGCATGATGATGTCGATGTGCACATCGTCTGCCTCCAGCTTCCAGGAGGTGCCTTCCTTTTTCACATAGGGTGCGCGGGCGATGACCACGTTGTCCTGTTCCCGCAGAACCTCGATTTTCCGCAGTTCCTGCTCTTTCTCCCCAGAGATGCGCACTTCAATCTGTCCCGGTTGGCCATTCGTCTGGACATGGATGGTGCCGACGACATTGCGCAGCACCAATTGGTTGCCGGGCAGGGTTTGTGGATCGATGGTCATGGCGGCGGCGGGCAGGGCGGCTGCAGCGGTGAAAAGGGCGGCCAAAAGTGTGGCGCGAAGACGGCGCATTATATTCCCCATCAGGATCATTTTATGAAAGTGAGGCTTTCGGGTGCTGCTCAGCTGGCACGGCCCGTCACTTTCACCGAACCGGAACCGTTATTATTGATGGCCTGATTGCGGGCTACCCCATCCAGCGTCACCTGACCGGAGCCGGCAATGGAAGCGGCCAGCGGGTCGGCGGTCCCGGCGCGCAGATGGATATCGCCGCTGCCATTCACGCTGGCGGCGACGGGGCCATTGACGCGGGCGATATCGATATCACCACTGCCATTGATTTCCAGCTTCACCTCCCCCTGGGTGCTGCCGGTGGCCACCGATCCGCTGCCGTTGATTTCCACGTCCAGCGTGCGGTCAATATCGCCAACCTTGATCTTGCCGGAGCCGGAAACCGACAGTTTTGCCGTCGTGACATGGCCGATTGTCAGGCTGCCGCTGACAATATCATCCACCTCCAGCGGGCCGCGCAAATCGCCAACCTTGCCGTCGCCGATGAAATCCTCAATCTCCAGCCCCGTCCCGGCGGGCAGGCGGATGGTTACCTGGATCTGGTCATCCTTGTCCCGCCAGTCCCGGCCATTGCGGCTGTTTTTCTGTTCAATCACCAGCGTGCCGCCGCTGGCATTCACGGTTACTTCCGCCAACCGTTTTTCCGGGCCCGTCACCTCTACCGTCACCTTATCCGTGTTGGCGACCGTGACATCCAGCTTGCCATAGACCCCATCGATCTTGACGGCACTGGCATCATAGCCCTGCGGACCAAAGGCAAAGGCCGGCAGCGGCAGCAGGCAAAGGGCGGTGGCGAGCAGTAAGTTCCTTGGCGACATTTTTCAGCATCCCCCGGCTGGCTTGTTTCCAGCGGGGAATAGCAATGGCCATGCCAATGGCGGAAACGCTGGAATCTCAGAAAAAACCTGTCGCCAGACTGGCGAAGCTGTGGGGCAGGGCGCCACACCTTCGCCATTTTCGCTACACGTTGATGAGCAGTTACCCGCCGATCAGCGCCTTCCATTCCTCTTCCGACAGGATGGTGACGCCCAATTCCTGCGCCTTGGCCGCCTTGGAGCCGGCATCGGCGCCGGCCACCAGATAATCAGTTTTTGCACTGACGGAACCGGCCACCTTGGCCCCCAGGGCTTCCGCCTTGGCCTTGGCCTCCGACCGGCCCATGGTGGTCAGCGTGCCGGTGAACACCACCGTTTTGCCGGCCACAGGGGAGGTGCTGGCCACCACAGGCGGCACATATTCCGCCGGCTTCACCTGCGCCAGCAGGGCGGCCAGGGCGTCCAGATTATGCTGTTCGCGGAAGAAATCGGTCAGGTCGTCGGCCACGCTCATGCCGATCTGTTCAATCGCGCACAGCTCCGCATAGGCTTCCCCCACCAGTTCGGCCTTCTTCTCCTCCCGCTTCTCCGCCCGTTCGGATGCGGCCTGCACCATGCGGGCCTGCCAGTTCTCCACGGTGCGGTAAGAACGGGCCAGCAGCTTGGCCGTGGCCTCGCCGATCTGGCGAATGCCGAGCGCGAAGATGAAACGGTCCAGGGCGATGCTGCGCCGAGCCTCAATGGCCTGAAACAGCTTCTCCACCGATTTCTTGCCAAAGCCGGTCATGCTGACCAGCTTGTCCAGCCGCGTGGCCTCCTTGGCTTCCAGGGTGAAAATATCGGCCGGCTGGCGGATGCGGCCCTGTTCAAAGAACAGCTGGATACGCTCCATGCCCAAGCCCTCGATATCAAAGGCGTTGCGGGAGACGAAATGGCGCAGCCGTTCCACCGCCTGCGCCGGGCAGATCAGGCCGCCGGTACAGCGGGTGACAACCTCCCCTTCCTCCCGCACGGCCAGCGATCCGCATTCCGGGCAATGGTCGGGGAAGGCGAAGGGCAGGGCGTCTTCCGGGCGTTTATCGGGCACAAAACCCACAATCTGCGGGATCACATCGCCGGCGCGCTGGACGATCACCATATCGCCGACGCGGACATCCTTGCGCTCAATCTCATCCTTGTTATGTAGGGTGGCGCGGCTGACCACCACGCCGCCGACATTCACCGGTTCCAGCTCCGCCACCGGGGTCAGCGCCCCGGTGCGGCCGACCTGGATGGAAATTTCCTTCAACCGGGTCATGGCCTGTTCAGCCGGATATTTATGCGCCGTCGCCCAGCGGGGTGAGCGGGAGATGAAGCCCAGCCGTTCCTGCAGGGCCAGATCATCCACCTTGTAGACGACCCCATCGATATCAAACGGCAGCGTGGGGCGCTGGGTGCCGATCTCCCGGTAATAATCCAGCAATTCGCCCGCATCGGTGCAGCAGCGCGACGGCGTGGAGAGGGTGAAGCCAAATGCTTCCAGCCGCTGCCGGCTTTCCCACTGGGTCTTGCCCAGCGGCTCCGACAATTCGCCCCAGGCATAGGCGAAGAAGCGCAAGGGTCGGGTGGCAGTGATCTTCGCATCCAGCTGGCGCAGGCTGCCGGCGGCAGCATTGCGCGGGTTGGCGAAAATCTTCTCCCCCTTTTCCGCCTGGGCGCGGTTCAGTTCCAGGAACTCGGCGCGGGTCATATAGACCTCGCCCCGCACTTCCACCACCGCCGGCGCATCGCCGCTCAGCTGGTGGGGGATATCCTGGATGGTGCGGACATTGGCGGTAACGTCTTCCCCTTCCGCCCCATCGCCGCGCGTGGCAGCCTGTACCAGCCGCCCCTGTTCGTAGCGCAGGGACAGCGACAGCCCGTCAATCTTGGGCTCCGCAACAAAGCGAACCGGCGCATCCTCGGCCAGATTGAGGAAGCGACGGATGCGGCCGACAAAATCGGCCACATCTTCATCCTCGAACGCGTTGGCGAGGCTGAGCATCGCCACCTTGTGCTTCACCTTGCCAAAGCCGCTGCCAGGGGCAGCACCCACAGTCTGGGTTGGGCTGTCCGCCGTCATCAGTTCGGGGAAGCGCGCTTCCAGCAGGCCTAACCGCTGTTCCAGCCGGTCATAGTCGGCATCCGACAGGGCGGGGGCGTCCTTGGTATAGTAAAGTTCCCGATGGTGGCGGATTTCCGTCAACAGGGCTTCATGGTCCTGGCGGGCCTGATCCAGGGTCAGGTCGTCGATGGCGATCAGGCGCAGGGCGGTCGCTTGTGGGGCTGTCATGGCGCGTCAGATGCTGAAGGGATCAATTGACGCTGTTTTAACAGCCTGCCCGCCTAACAGGGCAATAAATTCGCCGGTACCATTTTATGCAGGCTGGTGGGCTCGCAGGCTGCCTGAAAATAAGCGAGTGCAAATAAATCCAGCTCAACGGAAAGGCTGCGCTGCCCCCCCTGGCTCAAGACCTGTTCGACAAGTTGTTGTAATGAAATACCTTCATAGCTGCATATGTCCTCCAATGCCTGCCAACATTCTTCCGAAACGCAGGCATTGTGTGACCGCCCCTTGATGACGAAGCAGCGACGTCGCAGACGATACGATAGATTATCTAACCCGTTCAAAAAACGGTTCACTCTTCGCCGCCGCTGTTAAGGATGGAATTGCTCACACTTTACATCAATTCGCCATAAGGGTGCAATTCCACTTCTAATGGTGGGCTAGGTTTTCTCGCGCGCTTCGCGCAGGCCATCGCGCGCCAGCTGGTCGGCGCGTTCATTCTCTGGATGGCCGGCATGGCCTTTGACCCAGTGGAATTCCACCTGATGGCGGGCAACGGCGGCATCCAGCCGTTGCCACAGATCGGCATTCTTCACCGGATCCTTGGCTGCTGTGCGCCAGCCATTGCGCTTCCAGCCGTGAATCCAGGTGGTGATGCCGTTCTTCACATATTGGCTGTCCGTATGCAGCCGAATGGGCAGGGGGCGCTTCAACGCCTCCAGACCGCTGATCGCGGCCATCAATTCCATCCGGTTGTTGGTGGTATCGGGCTCCCCGCCCTTCAGTTCCTTTTCCACGCCCCGCCAGCGCAAAATGGCCCCCCAGCCGCCAGGACCGGGATTGCCGCTGCAGGCGCCGTCGGTGAAAATGTCCACGACATCCTCTTCCGACTCGCTTTCCGTCGCCGGCTCAGAGGCCATAATCGTTCAGCGTCCGGATTTGCTGGTGGAAGCGCAGCTTGTGCAGATATTCCAGCGGGTCTTTGCGCTTTACCAGCGCGCCGGCTGGGGTGTTCAGCCAGTCATAAAGCCGGGTCAGCAGGAAGCGCATGGCGCTGCCGCGCGCCAGCAGTGGCAGGGCGTCACGCTCTGCCGCGCTCAACGGTCGTACCTTGGTATAGCCATCCAGCAGCAGCCGGGCCTTGGTAACGTTGAAGGCGCCGTCGGCCTCAAAGCACCAAGCATTCAGGCAAATGGCCACGTCATAGGCCAGCAGATCATTGCAGGCGAAATAGAAATCGATCAGGCCCGACAGCGCCCCATCCTTGAAGAACACATTATCGGGGAACAGATCGGCATGGATGATGCCGGCGGGCAGCCCGTCACGCGGCCAGCTGGCCTCCAGCAGGTCCAGTTCGGTGGCCAGAATATCGGCCAGACCGGGCTTCACCTCATCCGCGCGGGCGCGGCTGGCCTCGAACAGCGGGCGCCAACCATCCACCGACAGGGCGTTGCGGCGCGTCAGCCCGAAACCGTCACCGGCCAGATGCAGCCGGGCCATGCCTTCGCCCAACTGGGCGCAATGTTCAGGTTGGATACGGCGCGGCCACATGCCGGCCAGGAAGGTGACAATCACCGCCGGACGGCTGCACAATTCCCGCAGGGCCACCCCATCACGCCCCGCCACCGGCTGCGGGCAGGACAGGCCGCGCGCGGCCAGATGGTCCATCAAGCCCAGGAAAAAGGGCAGATCGGCCGGGTTCACCCGTTTTTCATACAGGGTCAGGATGAAAGGGCCGCGATCAGTCACCAGAAGGAAGTTGGAATTCTCCACCCCTTCGGCGATGCCCTTGCACGAAATTACATCGCCCAGATCATACTGGGCAACGAACGTGCGCACATCCTCATCGGATATTTCTGTATAGACAGCCATCGTAAGGCCTTGCCTAACCGGTTCCGGGGCCCTGGTCAATCGGCCAGCGTCCGGCCGCGACGGGAAAATTTCAGCGCATTCTGGCGCGGTGGTGAATTTCACCATCATGAATAGAATATTTTGCGATCTGGTGGTGTTTTTCGCTATCTGGTGCCAAGGGACTGTCAGGGAAATGGCGGAATTCCGCCATTTTCAAACTTGGCACGGCGGTTGCTTTTAAGCTGGCATGGCCAAGACGGCCAGCGAAATCCAGACGAAAGACACCGACCATGACCACGATGACCGCTTCCCGCCGCTTCACCCAGGCCAATGACAAGGCCGATCGTCAGGCGCTGATTGAAATGGTGCCTGTCATGACCATCGCCCTGGTGGTGATGCTGATCATCAACAGCCTGCTCTGATCAACGCCCCTGCCAGCACCCCGTTTTCCCGCCTGAAGGAGCCCCCATCATGGGCCTGATCGACCGTATCGGCGATGTGATCAATGCCAACCTGTCCAGCCTGCTGGATCGGGCGGAAGACCCGGAGATCGCGTTGAACCAGGCGATCCGGGAGATGGAGGACACGCTGTCCGAACTGCGCTGCGGCACCGTCCGCATGATCGCCGAGCGCAAGGGCCTGTCGGAAAGCTGGCGGGCGGCCGAGTTCGAGATGCTGGAATGGGAGCGCAAGGCCGAAACCGCATTGACCCATGGGCGGGAGGATCTGGCCAGGGCGGCACTGGCCGCGCGGGAGGAAATCCGCCGCGCCACCGTCCCGGCCGAGGCCGAGCTGAAGGCCCTGACCGATGCCATCGGCCGCATGACCGAGGATGCGCGGCAGTTGGAGGGGAAGCTGGCCGAGGCCCATGCCCGCCGTCGCGCCCTGGCGGCCCGCTATCGCGGCGCTGTTGACCGGCTGCGGGCCCGTACCACCCTGTATGACGGCCGGCTGGACGAAGCCATGGCCCGCTGCGCCGAGATCGATCGGGAGATCGACTGGGTGGAGGCCAAGGGCGAAACGCTGAGCCAGGGGCGCCCCCGCGACCTCTCCGCCGAAATCGCTGCCCTGGAAAGTGAGGGCAAGGTGGATGAGGAGCTGGCTGCCCTGAAGAAACGCCTGGCGGAACGCGCTGACCGCGCCTGAGCCAAGGCGACATATGCCGCTTGCCGCTTGAGAGAACGGATAACACCCAAGAGCCATTATCCATGGCTCTTGGAGGCCAGCGACCGCTGGCCCGCGCCACGTGGCGCGTAAGCCAAGGCGGCGTATGCCGCCGCCCGGCGCCTGAGGGAACATACTGAAATAAGGAGAGCAACGTGAACCGCTTTGACCGCTATGCGCATAATATCCGCAGCAGCAAGCTCTATAAGAACAGCGCGAATGGCATGGTCTGCGGCGTCTGCGCCGGCCTGTCCGACTGGCTGGGACTGAAAAGCTGGGCGGTGCGGTTGATCGCCATACTGGGCCTGATCTTCCTCACCGGCCCGACCCTGATCGCCTATTTCGTGGCGGCCCTGGTGTTGAGCAACCGTCCGGTGGCCCGCTATGACCGCTACGCCCGTGCTTTCGGCTATGACGAGCCCTATCGTCGCTGACCGACATCCCCGGTCCGGCCCATCCGGGCTGGGGTGACAGGGCCGGGAGGGGGCAATGCGGTGTCCACCCCAATCCCTTCCGGCCCTGTCCTGACTGAAATCAGTTCGGTGCTGCAGCCGTAATCGGCGTGGCGAGCCCGTCCTTCAGCTTGATCTGGGCGGATTTGCGCAGCCCCTCATTATCGGCTTGCTGCGCGGCGCGGGTCCATTGGAAGCGGGCTTCCTGCTTGCGGCCCAGCGCCCAATAGACATCGCCCAGATGATCGCTGATCGATGGGTCCATCGGCTCCAGCTCAACGGCCTGTTCCAGCAGTTCCACGGCGCCGTGGAAATCTCCCTGTTTGAACTTGGCCCAGCCCAGACTGTCCATGATGAAACCATCATGCGGGCGCAGCGCCAGCGCCTTTTCGATCAGCCCGCGCCCCTCATCCAGGCTGATGCCCCGGTCAATATAGGAATAGCCCAGATAATTCAGCACGCTGGCCTGTTCCGGGCTGAGGCTGAGGGCGGTTTTCAGGTCCGTTTCCGCCCGCTTCCAGTCCCCCAGCGTATCCAACACCATGCCCCTGGCATAGAAAACCGCCCAGTCAGCGGCGGCGGGTTTGGCGATGCGGGACACCGCCTGTTCATAGGCTGCGAGCGCCGGCTTCGGTTCGCGCGCCATGCGGTGCATGTCGCCCAGTTGCAGCAGCGCATCCACCCGCGTTGGCTTCTCCGCCGCCATGGCGGTCAGCAGCTTGATAGCTTCATCCCGGCGGCCCAACTGGCGTAGCATTTCGGCCTGACGCAGGCGGGATGCCCAGGTCAGACCGCTGGAACCCTTTACAGCGGCGAATTCCGTCAATGCGTCAGCATAACGCTGCCGCGCGGCCAGCGTATCGCCCAGGGTCAGCCGCATCAAAGGCTGGCCTGGGTCCAGGAACAGGGACAGGCGGCCATAGAGCAGGGCCATTTCCTGGGCGTTTTCCTGGTAGAGGGCGGCCGACATCTCAAACAGCGCCTCCCCCAGCCCATCGCTGGCGTTGGCGACCAGCCGGGCAGGGGCCGGCGCCCCCTTGTCCAACCGGGCCAGCGCCTCATCCACCGCCAGGGTGCCGGGATTTTCCCGTTGGTAACGCTGATAGATGCGGCGTGCCGCTTCCTTGTTGCCGGCTCTTTCATGGAAATTGCCAATCAGCATGGTCAGGCGCAACGGCGCTCCGCGCTCCGTCGCGGCCGTGTAATGCAAGGCGGCGGCTTCCCGATTGTCGCGTAAATCCTCGATCAGCGCGATTTGCAGCTGCTGCATGATGGCAAAGCCGTCATTGGCATTCAGGGCGCGCAGCCGTTTCAGCCCCGCCTCCTTGTCGCCCCTGGCCACATCGACCCAGGCGCCCAGCAGGGGGGTAACGAATTGTGACAGCCCATCGGCGGGCAACGTCTCCAGCCGGGCGGCGGCATCGGCTGCCTTGCCCTGTTTCAGATCATCGGCAATGACCATCAGGCTGGCAATATAGCTCTGGCTTTCCTGTTCCCGGGCGCGGCGCGCCAGTGCGACGGCCTCCGTATAATTGCCTTCACCCAGATTAAGCAGGAAGGTCCGGCGCAGCAGGCCGGCATTTTCCGGATCGTCGCGCAGCACGGTTCCCAGATTGCGCGCCGCCGCGGCCCAATCGCCGGCATTCTGGGCCACGCGGCCGGTCAGGTAACGGGCCATGGTGTTTTCGACGGGGCTGGGCGCCGTTTGCGCCAGGGCCGATCCTGCCAGCAGTACAGACAAAAGGACCATCGGGATCGACTTTGGCTGCCGCCACCACCGCACCAGTTCCACGCGCGTCACCTTATAAAATACCGGTTCGCTGGAGAGGCACAGGCCGCCCCCTTTGTCATCCTGAGCGTAGCCGGGAATGGTTTAATCGTTCAATAACGTTGCGGGGCATTTCCGCCCCAAACTTTATATCGCAGGCGTAATGTCACAGCCATTTGGACGCCTTTGAAGCCCTTGCCGGCACGGGAGGTGCCCGAGACATCGGTTCGGGGACAGGGGAATCGGGTGGTAAAACCGATCCTTGGATGTCTGAGCAGCAAGCAGTTTGCCCATGCGCTAGGCGCATTTTTGATGCGCAAATATGCAATAGTTAATTGACACTATTTTAACAAGGTCTGCCCCTATATTCGTTTTGCTGACGGCGAAGTCGTTGGCTATTTCGAACCCAGGGACCTTGCATGTATCCCGCAGTGGCTACCGGAGCCCCCAATCCGGCGACAGGCATGGTGGCGGCCGTTCTCTCCACCGATATTCTCGAAAAAAACTTTTCCACGGCTCTACCGCCGCCGCAACAATCCCCGCATTACGGGGCCGATGCGCTGGCGGAACAAATCCTGACTGCTGTGGCCCGCTGCCGGGCCCTGGGTCATCGGGAGCCGCGTGTCAGCCTGACCCGTCCGACGGACGTGGTGGAAGGGGTCCGTTACCGGTTGGAACAGGCGGGCCTGCGGCCCAATGTTCGCCCCTCCAGCATTGTCGGCCAGTCGATCCTCACCGTTCGCGCCTGATCGGGTTTCCCCTGCTGATCCCGGTGGTTCCGCTATTGGGATCAGCAGGGCCCTTGCGTCATGGGTGAAATATGTTCATGGTATGTACCCATGAATGCCACACCCATGAACATCCCGACAGGTGCCGCGGCCCTGGTGACGCCCACATTGCCCCGCCCCGCCTCTGACCCGGCGGCGGCGATTACCCGGGGTGTGCGCCGTTACCTGGCCGATCACGGTATCCAGGGCATGGTGGAATTTTGCCTGGCCAATGGCCGCCGGGCCGATTTGCTGTGCCTGTCGGAGAAGGGGGAGGTCAGTATCGTCGAGGTGAAAAGCAGCCCGACGGACTTCAAGACCGACCAGAAATGGCAGGATTATCTGGAGTTCTGTGATTATTTCTATTTCGCGGTCGCACCGGATTTTCCGCAGGAACTCATCCCGGCTGAATGCGGCTTGATCGTTGCCGATGCCTTCGGGGCAGAAATCGTGCGGCCTGCCGTGGCCCGCCCCGTGCCGGCCGCCCGCCGCAAGGCCTTGACTCTGCGGGTGGCGCTGGCGGCGATGGGTCGTCTGCATCGGGTGGAAGACCCGGCCCGCGCCTTGTGATCCTACATCCCGTCGCGAAACCCGGACGGGATGTCGGCGCTGCTATTCCAGCATCGGGCGGCCAGTTTCGATCTGCACCAGGGCGGCCAGGAAGGGCACGGCCAAGTCGCGCCGCTGCCCGGCCCCGCGTTCCGCCTCGCTCAGCGCGGTCTGGAAACTGCCGCGCCAGCGCTGATCGCTGTACATCAGCTTGTCGGCCCGCGCGCGTTGCACCAACACCACGGGGCTGCGCATATCATTAACCACCTTGTCCAGCCGGGCGGACAACAGATCGGCTTGGCTGCGATCTTTGGCGCGCAGCGCACCGCCGATCAGCTCGACATAGGTTTCCGCCTTCAGGTCCATATCCTGCAACTGGTCGGCATAGGTCAGGGTCAGGGCCTTTTCGCCCCGTGCCTCCAGCTTGCCCAGCACCTGCGGGATCACCCAGGGGCTTTCTTCCTGCACGGTGCGCAACAGGCCCAGGGCCAGATTGGCATCGCCCAGATCGCCGGCGGCCACGGCCAGTTCCGGCGGGCAGCAATTGCCCCGCTTATCCTTGAACCGGCTGAACTGTTCTTCCACCGTGTTGAGGAACAGGGTGCGCGCCCGCGCCTCCAGCCCCACCCGCAGCAGGGATTGGGCGACCAGCCCCAGTTCCCAGGCGCAGCCCTGGGTGCGGGCGAACTCCACCGCCTCTTCCGCCACCTGGGTGGCGGTGCCCATATTGCCCTGCCAGACCAGCGATTCCACAATGTCGGACAGGTTATAGATGCGGGTGGAGCAATCGGCGAAGCCGCGCGTGATCTGCAGGGCGAGGTCGATCTCCCCCGTCAGAGCCAGGGTGCGGCCGACAAACAGATCCTGGCTGATATCGCTGGAGGCACTGCCATTGCGCATGGCCTGGAGAAAGGGGGCCACGATGGGGCGCACCCGTTCCTTGTCGCCAATGTGGTAATTCGCCACCGCAAAGGACAGCCAGTCCCAACGCGGTGTGGCGATGGGATATTCCACCGGCGGAATCAGCCCCTCAATCCGGTGCAGCAGGCAGCGGCTGGATTTCGGATCGCTGCAGACCAGGCTGCGCAGCTTGGTCTTGAACTGGGCATAATCGAAATCACCGATGAACTGGTTGGTGACCAACTGCACCGCCAGCGCGCTTTCCGGCAGGCGGGTGATGATATCGGTCAGCAGCCGATCCGCCTCCAGCAGCAGTTTGGTCTGTTCATCGGCATTATAGGTCTGGTCGGCGCGCTGAATGGCCTGCATCGCCAGCACGAACTGGCGGTTGGCCGCCGCGTTCTGGTCGGCCTGCGCCCGCGCTGCCGGGGCCAGCAGCAGCAGCAGCGACAGCAGGGCCAGCGCCACCAGCCAGAAGGGCGCGCGCACCGCCGACCAGACGGCCAGCATACCGCCCCGGCCCGTCACCGGCCGCAGGGCCGGCAGCGCCCAGCTTTCAGTAAGGCACAACGACATGGCTCACCACCTGGCGGACCCGAGCGATATTACGGGCATAGTCACGCACACGGTCCAACTCCACCTGCGAGCGCGCGCGGCCCATCAGGTGAATGGTCTGATTGATCGTTTCGATCGTGTAATTACCCGATGTGATGTCGCTGTCGGTCAGCAGCTTGGTACGAAGCTGCGCCGTGATCCAGGCATCGGTCGCCTTGTCGGACAGGCTCGACTCGTCACCAATGCCGATCTCGTTGATCACTTCCTTCACGCCATTGACCTGCCAGGCCAGGCGCACCGCCTCCACCCGCTCATCGGCGGTGGCGGCGCGGCCGGTCAGCAGGGCGCGGCCATCGCGTACCGTGACGTCCAGCCGGTCATTCAGGCCGTTGACGGTGGCCCATTGGGCCTCCACCGCATGGGCCAGCACCGGGTCGGCCGGGCCGGTCTTGCCGGAACCGCCACCCGACGCACAGCCGGCCAGCGCCAGTGTCGCCGCCAGACCTGCCAGCGCCAGGGTGCGGGAGAACCGCCGGGAAAGGGAAGGGGCGGTGGTGTTTGCCACCTTTCCGCCCATCTGCGCCATCAGGCGCCCGATCAACATCGTTTCTGCCTCCTGCCGGCCGTTGATAATGTTGCTATCGATCACGGTCGGCATCTTACGGGTGAAATATGGTCATTCGCGGGCTGCAGGCCGGAACATCCGGTCCGGCCATACCCGGTTCAGGCAAAGGGCGAGGCTGTCATCACCCTCGTCAACTCCCGCGCCAGGATGCCGGCGATGCGTTTGCGCGCCGCCGGGTCACGCAGCAATTTTTCATCCTGGGCATTGGACAGAAATCCGGTTTCGATCAGCAGGGATGGCACATCCGGTGCCTTCAGCACGGCGAAATTCGCCGCCCGCATGGGATTATCCAGCAGTTGGATATCCTTGCCGGCACCGGTGACGATGGTTTGTTTGGCGTGAAGTGCGGCCGTGCGCGTATGACGGGCGGCGAGATCGACCAGGATGGCGGCGACATTCTTGTCCAGATCGCCCACATCCACCCCCAGGCCACCGGCAAAATTCTCCTGCTTGGCGATGGCGGCGGCGAAATCATCGCTGGCCTTCTCCGACAGGGTATAGGCGGAAAGCCCCCGCGCCTTGCGGTTGGGGGCGCTGTCGGCATGGATGGACAGGAACAGGTCGGCCCCAGCGCGGCGCCCCAGCTCCATCCGCTCCCGCAGATCGATGTAGGTGTCGTCTTCCCGTGTCAGCTTGACATTGATGCCGCCATTGCGACCGACAAGGCGGGTGACCTCTTTGGCGATGTCCAGCACTACATCCTTTTCGTAGGTGCCATGCACCCCGACGGCACCGGGATCGCGCCCGCCATGACCGGGATCAATCATCAACAGGCGCGGCCCCCGCGGCCGCTTGCCCGGTGCGCGCGTGCCGTCCTGCGGCGACGCCGCACCCGCCCGCACGGTCACGGAGATGAACGGGGCAAGGGCCGGCACAGCCAGGGCAAAACGAAGCAAATCCCGACGATTCATCGATCAGACCATCATCCGGCCCGCGCCTGCGCGGGCCTTCCAGCTGGGCCTATCTTTGGACCCCTCGGAATCGTTGCGCAACAGAAACCTGTTCATCATCCCCTTGTCGGTCCTTTCTGTTGCACCGCCTCAACAGGCGGCAGGCGATCAGGGGGATTTTGCCGCTGCCTTGGTCAGGGCGTCGCTGGGAAATTCACCGCTGGGGGTGAAAACCGCCTGGGTGATGGCGCGTTCGATGTCAATTCGGCTGAATGGCTTGCGGATCACCGGTCCCAGATGGTCCAGCCCCCGCCGACTCAGCTCATCCCCAAACGCGGTGACGAAGATGATGGGCAGGGCGCTTTGGCGTCGCAGAATCTGGGCGGTGGTGATGCCGCTATCCCCACCGGCCAGCCGTAGATCCATCAGGGCCAGCGTCGGTTGCTGTTCTGCCGCCGTGGCCAGGGCCATCTGGGTATTGGCAGCGGTGCCGCAGACAATATGGCCCATGCGCTGCACCGTCTCCTCCAGATCGAAGGCGATGATGGCATCATCTTCCACGATCATGATGCGGGCGGTCAGCGCACTGCCCAGCCCGCTCTGTGCGCGGGTCATGGCCGCTTCCGCACCGGCCATATCCAGGCCCAGCACGCTGCCGGCCTCTGATACGGTCAGTTCTTCCAGGCTGACCAGCAGGAACAGCCGGCGTTCCAGCTCTGGCAGGCCGGCCAGGGCCATTTCCATCGGATGGCGCCCGCCAAGGTCGGCGGGCTGTGGCGCATCGGCATCGCAGAGCCCGTTCAACAGGCCGTAGAGTTTCAGCCGACTGGGTGTTTCCAGGCCAAAAGTGCCGGGATCGGCAAGCGCGATGGGCAGCGCCTCCGCCACCAGATCGTCCCCCCGCACCGCGTCGGCGGTCAGTGCCCTTGCGTAGCGGCGCAGATAGGGCAGGTGATAGAGGAGCTGACGGGAATGCGCGTCCATGGTGACGTCCCAGAAGGGGCCGACAAACCATGCCGGCGATACCGGCGGATGGTCTGGGCTATTTAAAAATCCGGGACATTTTGAGGCTTTACGCAGCGATTTCCATTCCACTTGCGCCATCGCCCGATCGGCCTAGCCAAAGCGGCACAAACCGGACGAATGGAAGCTGTCATACGTCCTCGGTACAGCTGTTCAGTTGGTTGTGAAGCCCCATGCCAGCGTCAGGGGCCCGCGGTCTCACAACCAGCCGCGACTCTTGAAGAAGAGATAGGGGACGATGACGGAGACAACCATCAGCATCAGGGCCAGCGGATAGCCAAAGGGCCAGTCCAGTTCCGGCATATTGTGGAAATTCATGCCATAGATGCTGGCCACCAGGGTCGGCGGCAGGAAGACCACGGCAGCCACCGAGAAAATCTTGACGATATTATTCTGTTCGATGCCCACCACGCCCAGCAGCGCATCCAGCTGAAAGGCGATATTGCTGGACAGGAAAGCTGTATAATCGGCCAGCGATTGGGCATCCTGGCCCAATGTCTTCAGCCGGGCGCGCAATCCCTTGTCGGCGGCGATTTCCTTCACCGTGCCGCCAAAGGCGATGATGCGGGTCAGCGTCACTAGGCTTTCCCGCGCCTTGGCGGTCAGGTCATGGGCGCGGGCGATGCGTTTCAGCAACTGGTGCTGCGTGTCCGATCCCAAGGCACCCTGGTGCCCTTCGATCAGCAGTTCCCGTGCCACGGCATTGACATCCCGCCCCGCGCCTTCCAGCACGTCAGCGATCCGGTCCAGAATGGCATCCAGCAGATAGAGCAGGGTGGACGGGCCGTTTTCCAGCTTCAGCCCCTGGCGGCTGATCTGGTGATGGAAGCCGTAAAACGGCTTGGGATCGTCAAAGCGCAGGGTGATCAGCGTATTGCCGGTCAGCACGAAGGTAATGTCCATCGTCTCCGGCACCGGCGCATCGGCGCGGCAGAGCACGGTGGCGGTCATGAAGGCGCCGCCTTCGTCGCGATAGACCCGGCTGGACAGCTCGATCTCCCGCATTTCCTCCCGCGTCGGCAGTTCCATGCCGAAGGTCTGTTCCACCAGTTGGCGTTCAGCCGGGCCGGGCGCGTTCAGGTCAACCCAGCAGGCATGGCGCAAGATCTCAGTGGATGGCATTCCATCCATTGCTTCATTGCGGCCGTCGATCGTGCGGTAGGCGCGGATCATGCGCTGTCTCCCCCGCTGGGGTCATTGGGATACCCCGCATTTAACCCGCCTGCGCGCCGGGGGAAAGCGAACTTTCTCCGCATCGTGATAAGAGCAGGCTGGCAAGCTGTCGCAGCAGCCTGTAAATGCATGGCCCCATGAACCCGTTGCTTCGCCTTTTGCTGGAAGCCGGGCCGCTGGGCCTGTTCTTCCTGTTCAACGCCAAGGCCGGCCTGATGGTCGGTACTGGCGTTTTCATGGCTGCCATCACGGTGGCGCTGATCGTCAACTGGCTGCTGGAACGCAGGTTGCCAGTGATGCCGCTGGTCGGCTGTGTCTTCGTGCTGGTTTTTGGTGGGCTGACCCTATGGTTGGACAATGATCTGTTCATCAAGATCAAACCCACCGTGGTCAATCTGCTGCTCTCCTGCACCCTGTTCGTCGGCCTGTCCCTGAAGCGCAACCTGTTGAAGGTGGTGCTGGGTGCGGCCCTGGAACTGAAGGAAGAGGGTTGGCGTATCCTGACCATCCGCTGGGCCTGGTTCTTCCTGTTCCTGGCCGTGGCGAATGAGATTGTCTGGCGCAGCTTCGATACCGATACCTGGGTCAATTTCAAGGTATTCGGCATCATGCCGATTTCGATCCTGTTCAGCATGTTGCAGGTGCCGGTGATCATGAAGCATCAGTTGAACCCGCCGGCGGAGGAGAAGGGCGACAAGGCCGGCTGATACAATCCGGTTACCGGGAAGGCCCTGCATTGCGCCATTAGCACAAAAGGTTACGGCGCGGTTACGGCCATTGCTGTCACATTCCGCGCCGTCGCATCTTCCCCTGGTCAGTTTAAACCGGGGGTTCTTATGGTAAGCATGTCGCGCGGCCTTCTGCTGGGGGCGATCGTCATCACGGGGGCGGGGCTGTTGTCAGCCTGCTCCATCAATGTCAATGACGATGGCGTGGAGCCTGGCCGCTACGCCTATCCCCGCACCGCCACCGACCAATGCCGGCGGGAGGTGGAGCGTACCTATGGCGACCGCTATCGCGTCGCCTATGATTTGCCGGAACTCAGCAGCAGCGGCAGCACCCAGATCGTGGTGCAGCGTTTCACCCTGGCACTGCGCAAAGATAATTTCGAACCGCCACAGCGCCGTTCCCTGCGCTGTACGGTGGATGGCGGCGCACTGACCCAGGTGGTACCGGAGTAAGCCTCATCCACATGAAAAAAGGCCGCCGGAGCGATCCGGCGGCCTTTTCTGTCACATCAACCGCTGCCCCGCTTACGCGGCGCGTTCAGCCATCATCTTCTTGATTTCGGCGATGGCCTTGGCCGGGTTCAGACCCTTGGGGCAGGTCTGGGTGCAGTTCATGATCGTATGGCAGCGATAGAGACGGAACGGGTCTTCCAGCGCATCCAGACGTTCACCGGTCATTTCATCGCGGCTGTCGGCGATGAAGCGATAGGCCTGCAGCAGAACCGCCGGGCCCAGGTAACGGTCGCCATTCCACCAATAGCTGGGGCAGGAAGTAGTGCAGCAGAAGCAGAGGATGCATTCATACAGACCATCCAGCTTCTCCCGCTCTTCCGGGCTTTGCAGCCGTTCGCGCGAGGGGGCCGTCGATTGCGTCTGCAGCCAGGGCTTGATGGAAGCGAGCTGGGCATAGTTCTGGTTCAGGTCCGGCACCAGATCCTTCACCACCGGCTGATGCGGCAGCGGGTAGATCTTGACGTCGCCCTTCACATCGCCGATCGCCTTCAGGCAGGCCAGCGTGTTGCGCCCGTCAATATTCATGGCGCAGGAACCGCAGATGCCTTCACGGCAGGAGCGGCGGAAGGTCAGCGTGCTGTCCACATCGTTCTTGATGTGGATCAGCGCGTCCAGGATCATCGGACCGCACTTGTCCAGATCGATCTCATACGTGTCCTCACGCGGGTTCTCGCCCGAGTCCGGATCGTAACGATAGATACGGAACTTGCGCGTGCGCTTGGCATCAGGACCGGCAGAGCGAATCGTCTTGCCGGGCTTGACCTTGGAATTGGCGGGGAGGGAAAATTCAGCCATGGGTCGAAGGCCTTCTCAAACGTCGCGGGATCAGTACACGCGCTTCTTCGGCGGGAACACCTCAACCTCATTGGTCAAAGTGTAGAGGTGCACGGGGCGGTCACCGATGGTCGGCTTGCCCGTCTCATCCACCCAGACGGTCGTGTGCTTCATCCAGTTGACGTCGTCACGCTCGCTGTAATCCTCGCGGGCATGGGCGCCACGGGATTCGGTGCGGTTGGCGCCGGAATTGATGGTGGCGACGGCCTGGTACATCAGATTGTCCAGTTCCAGCGCTTCCACCAGATCGCTGTTCCAGATCAGCGAATTGTCGCTGACAGCCACGTCCGGGCGCTTGGCCCACACGGCCTTCATCTTCTCCACGCCTTCATCCAGCACCTCGCCGGTGCGGAAGACGGCGCAGTTATTCTGCATGATCTTCTGCATTTCCAGGCGCAGATGGGCAACACGGGTGCCGCCCTTGGCATAGCGGGCCTTGTCCAGACGGGACAGCGCCTTGTCGGCATTGTCCTTGGGCAGGGTCTTGTGCGGGGCACCCTTCTCGACGATTTCGTTGGCCTTGATGGCCGCCGCACGGCCAAACACCACCAGATCGAGCAGGGAGTTGGAGCCCAGACGGTTGGCCCCATGCACGGACACGCAGGCAGCCTCACCGATCGCCATCAGGCCCGGTACGATCTGGTCCGGGTTGTCGGCGGTCGGGCGGATCACCTGACCATGATAATTGGTGGGGATGCCGCCCATGTTGTAATGCACGGTCGGCAGCACCGGGATCGGTTCTTTCGTCACGTCCACGCCGGCGAAAATGCGGGCACTTTCGGCGATGCCCGGCAGGCGGGCATGGATGACTTCCGGTGCCAGATGTTCCAGATGCAGGTGGATGTGGTCCTTATGCTCACCCACGCCACGGCCTTCGCGGATTTCGATGGTCATGGAGCGGCTGACCACGTCGCGGCTGGCAAGATCCTTGGCCGAGGGGGCATAGCGCTCCATGAAGCGCTCACCCTCGGAATTGGTCAGATAGCCGCCTTCACCGCGCGCACCCTCGGTGATCAGACAGCCGGAGCCGTAGATGCCGGTCGGGTGGAACTGCACGAATTCCATGTCCTGCAGGGGCAGGCCGGCGCGCAGCACCATGCCGCCGCCGTCACCGGTGCAGGTATGGGCCGACGTGGCGGAGAAATAGGCGCGGCCATAGCCGCCGGTGGCCAGCACGGTCTGGTGGCCACGGAAGCGATGGATGGTGCCATCGTCCAGGTTCCAGGCCAACACGCCACGGCAGGCGCCTTCCTCGTCCATGATCAGGTCGAGGGCGAAATATTCCACAAAGAATTCGGCATTATGGCGCAGGCTCTGCTGATACAGCGTATGCAGCATGGCATGGCCGGTACGGTCAGCCGCCGCACAGGTGCGGTAGGCCTGGCCCTTGCCATATTCGGTGGTCATGCCGCCGAAGGCACGCTGGTAGATCTTGCCTTCCGCCGTGCGGCTGAAGGGAACGCCCTGGTGTTCCAGCTCGATGATGGCGGGGATGGCCTCGCGCACCATATATTCAATGGCGTCCTGGTCGCCCAGCCAGTCCGACCCCTTCACGGTGTCGTACATGTGGTAGCGCCAGTCATCCGGGCCCATATTGCCCAGCGCTGCCGAGATGCCGCCCTGTGCTGCCACCGTGTGGGAGCGGGTCGGGAACACCTTGGTGATACAGGCCGTCTTCAGGCCCTTTTCGGCCATGCCGAAAGTGGCGCGCAGACCGGCGCCACCGGCGCCGACGACGACGACGTCATATTCGTGATCGATGATCTTGTAGGCGGTCGCCATGTTATCAGGCTCCGAAAGCGATCTTGAGGACGGCGAAAGAGGCGAGCAGGAACAAAACCAGCGCCGCTGCCTTGGTCAGGCCGATGGCGACCAGCTTGGTCAGCTTGCCATGGAGATAGTCCTCGAAGACTTCCTGCAAACCGTAGGCGGCATGATGGAATGTCGCACCCAGGAACAGGATGGTCAGGATGACCGGGCAGGGCTTCTTGAAGGTGGCGACCACTTCTTCATAAGAGGCGCCGATCAGGCTCAGGACCAGGATGACGAACAGCACGGTCAGCACAGCCAGACCGGCAGAGGCCACGCGGTAGGCCAGCCAGTGCTGGGCGCCGAGCTTGGCGGAGCCCAGACCGCGCGCGCGGCCGAGGGGGGTGCGGAAGCTATTGGTGGGATTGGCCATATCTCTCTTCCCCCGGATCAGAGCGCGAAGACCAGAACCCAGGTCACGATCGTCGCACCGATGGAGGCGCCGATCACCAGGTTCGCGCTGCTGTAGGATTGTTGCAGGGACAGCATCTTGGCGCTGAAATCCCAGGCCAGATGGCGCAGCCCATTAAAGAAATGGTACCAGAGGGCGGCCGACCAGCCGAACATCAGGATCAACCCGATGGGCGAGGCAATGAAGCCTGCTGCTGTGGCATAGGCTTCCGGCCCGGCGGCCGCAGCAACCAGCCACCAGACCAGCAGCAAGGTGCCGACGCACAGGCCGATGCCAGTGATGCGATGGGTAATGGAGGTCAACGCCGGCAGGGGTAGCCGGTAGACCTGAAGGTGGGGGGACAGCGGTCGTTGCCGCTTTGCCGCAGGCGTATCGGTCATCTCTCAGGCGTCCTTAGGTGCTGAACCGGGATGCATCCGTGCCGCGCCTGCCGGCGACGACACCCGCCGGATCAAAACCGGCAGCGGGAATTGTCACAAGAAATGCTGGGGGTTCAATTACGCCGAAGCCTTGCCTGCGTCAACGCTCCCCACCCCCTATTTTGGTGCGATGCGGTGCAGGTTTGATCAGCTTTATTGTAAGATGATTGCTTAAGTTGCGAATAGTTCGCAAATAGTCTGTCAGGGAAGCCGCTTATTATGGAATTGGATATCGGCCGGATACAATCACTGGAAGATCTTTGCCTTTCCGCCTGGCCGGCGCCGCAGCAGCTGCACCATGCCGGCTGGGTGCTGCGCTTTGCTGCCGGCCATACGGGAAGGGCCAATTCCACCAATGCGGTGGCGCTGCAGCAGGAAATTTCGGGCGATCTTTTCCCCCTGGTGGAACGTGAATATCGCCGCCGTGGGTTGCGGCCAACCTTCCGTGAAACCCCGCTTTGCCCATCCGGTTTTTCAGCCGCTTTGCTGGATGAAGGCTATCTGGCCGATGATGAAAGCCATGTGATGGTAGCGGAAATACCCGCTGGCTGTGTCCCCGATCCCTCCGTTCGCCTACAGAACAATGCTGATGACGCATGGCTGGCAGCCTATCGCAGCATGGTCCCGATCGCGGAGGCGGAGATGCCGGCGCTGCGATCCATTCTGGCCGGCATCGCCGCATCGACCCGCTATCTGACGCTGTGGAGCGATGGGCGGCCGGTGGCCGCCGGTTTGGGGGTGATCGACCGGGGGTGGGTCGGGCTCTACAAGATCGCCACCCATCCGCAGGCGCGTGGCCAGGGCCATGCCGGCCGTTTGATTCGCGCGCTTTATGCTGAGGCGGCGGGGCAGGGGGCCACCAAGGCCTATCTGCAGGTTGGGGTGGGCAACCAGCCGGCGCTGGCGCTGTATCGCCGGCTGGGTTTCACACCGCTGTATAATTATCGCTATTATCGCAAGGGCTGAGGGGTTGTACCGGCGGCATGAAATCATGACCGATGGTCAAGATTTCATGCTCCTCAATCGCCGGCGCCAGCATCCGCTGGCTTGGCTACGCCGCACGTGCGGCGCGGCGGCGGTCGCCGCCGTACCCACGGTCATGATTTATGACCGTGGGTATTAGGCGCGCGCCGCCACCGCGTCGCCCAGGGCGACGGTGCGGCGGGCGGTTTCCACATGCAGGGCTTCCACCAGCTTGCCATCCACCAGGGTGACACCCTTGCCCGCCGCCACCGCCTCGGCATGGGCGGCGATGATGCGGCGGGCGCGGGCCATTTCGTCGGCCGTGGGGGCAAAGGCGCTGTTGGCGGCGGCCAACTGCTTGGGATGGATCAGGGTTTTGCCATCAAAACCCAGTTCGCGGCCCTGGCGGCAGGCGGCGGCAAAGCCGGCCTCATCCTCCAGATCGACATGCACCCCATCCAGCACGCTCAGGCCAAAGGCACGGGCGGCCAGCAGGGTCAGGCCCAGGCCGGTGATCATCGGCAGCCGGTCGGGCGTGTTCAGCGCACCCAGATCCTTGGTCAGGTCAGAGGTGCCCATCACCAGACATTCCAGCCGGGGGCAGGCCCCGGCAATGTCTGCGGCGGCCAGCATGGCACGCGGGGTTTCCATCATCACCCACAGGCGCAGGCTTTCCGGCGCACCGGCAGCCCGCAACACGCGGTCGGCCATGCGCACCCCCTCCGCGCTGTCCACCTTGGGGATCAGCACGGCATCGGCCCCGCTGGTGGCAGCGGCGACCAGATCGGCATGGCCCCAGGGCGTATCCAGCCCGTTGGTGCGGATCACCAGTTCCCGGTATCCATAACCACCGGCGGCAATGGTGGCCACCACCTGGGCGCGGGCCTGTTCCTTGGCGTCGGGGGCGACAGAGTCTTCCAGATCCAGCAGCAGTACGTCCGCCCCCAGGGTCCGGGCCTTTTCCAGCGCGCGGGGATTGGCACCGGGCATATAAAGGGCGGAGCGGCGGGGGCGGGTGGTCATCTTCTCGTGTCCTGAAAAACAGAAGGGGCGGGATGGACCGCAGCCTAGCCAAGCAGGCCGCCGCCGTCCATCCCGCCCCTTCAGGTCAAACCGTGCAGCGGTGGTATCAGGCGCTGCGCACAGAGGCCAGGAAACGGTCAACCTGGGTGGCCAGCGCGCCGGCCCGTTCGGACAGTTGGCCGGAAGCACCGGTCAGCTGGGCAGCGGCTTCCCCGGCCTGCACGGCCCCCTGGCGGACATCGGCCACGGTTTCAGACACGGTGGTCATGCCTTCGGCCGCGTTTTGTGCGCTGCGGGCGATTTCCGCCGTGGCGGCATTCTGCTGCTCAACGGCGGCGGCGATGGACCCGCCGATCTGATCAACCTCCGCGACCGTCAGGCTGATCTCCTTGATGGCGGTGACGGCCTGTTCGGTGGCGGTGCGGATTTCGGCGATGCGCTGGGCGATGTCGCCCGTGGCGCGTTCCGTCTGCCCGGCCAGATTCTTCACCTCCGACGCCACCACGGCAAAACCCTTGCCGGCCTCGCCGGCACGCGCCGCCTCAATGGTGGCATTCAGCGCCAGCAGATTGGTCTGGCTGGCAATTTCGGCGATCAGGTCCAGCACCTCGCCGATCCGCTGGGCCTTTTCTGCCAAGCCATCGACGATGCCGTTGGTCAGCACGGCCTGTTCTGCTGCGCGGCGGGTGCGGGTGCCGCTGTCGCTGATCTGGCGGCTGATTTCGCGGATGGAGGCAGCCAACTGCTCGGCGGCGGTGGCCACCGATTCCACTTCCTCATTGGCAAGGCTGGTGGATTGCTGGGTGACGTCAATGCGCTTCTGATTGGCGATGGCGTTGGAGCGCAGGGCATCGGCGGCCTGCCCGATCTGGGTGGCGGAACTGCCCACAGCAGTCACCACGGCCTGAACGTCGTTTTCAAAACGCTGGGCCAGGGCTTCCATCTCCGCCTTGCGGGCCTTGCGGGCCTGCTCCTCATTTTCCGCCCGTTCGCGGCGCAGCCGGTCGGCCTCTATGGCATTGCGCTTGAACACTTCAACGGCGCCGGTGATCTCCCCCACCTCGTTCTGTGCCGTGGCGACCGGGATCTGTGTCTTCAGATCGCCATTGGCCAGCCGCAGCATGGAGTCGGTCAGGGCGCGCAAAGGCAGAATGGACTGCACGGTCCACCAGGCGAAAGCCCCACCGATCAGCAGACAGATACCGGCAACGATCAGCATCAAGGTGGAGAAGCCGCTGGCCTGACCGCGGGTTTCCGCACCGATCAGTCCACTTTCTTTTTCCTGAAAATCAATGAACTGGTTGATGGTCTTCAACCAATCATTCATCCGTGGCCGGATGTCGGCCAGGATCAGTTCCTGGGCGGCGGCGGTGTCGCCGGCCTGACGCAGGGAAATCACCTTGTTGATCAGGGGCAGGGTCTCGGCTTCGATCTGTTTGATCCGGGCCAGGATGGTGCGTTCTTCCGGCCGGATATCATCCGGATCTTGGGCGAACAGCGTATCCATGTTGCGGGCGGCTTCCGTGTAGAAGCCTTCCAGGCGGCGGATATCCGCCACCACGGTGTCCAGCAGGTCAGGCTTCACCAGCACCACATCGCGCAAGGCGATGGCGCGGTCATGCACGCTGCCGCGGAAATTGATGGCGTAGCGCTGCTTGACGCCGTTCACCTCGTTGATCTGGGTCAGCCCCTCATCAATCAGTGCCACTTTCTGCATACCGATACCGGTCAGCAGGGTCATCAAGGCCAGGACGGTGGCGAAACCGACCAATACTCGCGTTTTGATTTTTGCGTCTTTGATGCTGCGCATGGGGTGGCACTCAGGGGAAGGGTTGGTTGCCGAAAGAACATGTGACGGCATAACACGAAGATAAGACCTTATTGCTTGCGCTTACGTATAAATTTGGAAGTGATTGGGAGCACAGTCGATCCAACATCCCCGCCCCGCGATTTCCGATTGCCGCCGGCCGCCGGTTGGGCGTAGCTGATAGGTGCTGCCACGGCCCCGGATGCCCCGATGAAGACCATTTTGACCATCCAGTCCCATGTCGCCTTTGGCCATGTTGGCAACCGGGCGGCGGTTTTCCCCTTGGAACGGCTGGGCTTTGATGCCATTGCCGTCAATACGGTGCAATTTTCCAACCATACCGGCTATGGCGCCTGGACCGGCATGGTCTTTCCGCCTGAACATATCGCCGATGTGTTGCGGGGTATTGAGACTCGCGGCGCCCTGGATGGGGCGGCGGCGGCCCTGACCGGTTATCTGGGTGATGCGGCGCTGGGCGAGGTGGTGCTGGCGGCGGTCAAGCGGGTGAAGCAGGGTAACCCGGCGGCCATTTATTGCTGCGATCCGGTGATGGGTGATGTGGGTCGGGGCTTCTTCGTCCGTCCCGGCATCCCGGAATTCTTCCGCGATCAGGCGTTGGCCCTGGCCGACATCATCACCCCCAACCAGTTTGAGCTGGAATATCTGACCGGGCTGAAGGTGGGCGATCTGGCCTCAGCCCTTAGCGCCACGCGTGCCGCGCGGGCCTTGGGGCCGCGTTGGGTGATGGTGACCAGCCTGACAAGGCTGGATGCGCCGGATGACCGGATTGAAATGCTGCTGGATGGGCCGACCGGCGCCTACCTGGTCTCCACCCCGCGTTTGGCGCTGGACCCGCTGCCCAATGGCGCGGGGGACTGCGTGGCAGCTCTGTTCCTGGCCAAATTCCTGGAAAGCGGCGGCGATGGCGCTGCCGCCCTGGGCCATGCGGCCTCCGCCATCTATGCCGTGTTCCGGCGTACGATGCAGAGCGGGCAGCGGGAGCTGCAGATCATTGCCGCCCAGGATGAACTTGTCCGCCCGTCGGACTATTTTACCCCGGTACGTATAGACTGAGGGGGCTGGGGCCCCGCGTGTTAATCACGACAGGGCCTTGCCGTGCCCGCGCCGGCCGGTCTATTTCAGGGATCAATCGCGGGACCAGGAGTTTTTTCCATGCCCTTCATCCGTCCTTTGCCGCTTTCCGGCCTTGTTGTGGCGTTGCTGTCGCTCCCCCTTGCCGCCCAGGCCCAGCCGGCGGCGGTGCGCAACAGCCAGCCGCAGGGGGAGTTCGGGTGCGAGGTGCAGCGCGACACGCCCTGTCAGGGGAAGGTGGATTTCGCCAAGGGCAAGAGCTTTGAATTCAAGATTCCCGGGCCGGGCGATGTCGTGTTCCAGAATGATGGCAATAAGCGCTGCACCCTGGAATATTCCATCTCCGAAAGCACGCTGGCGGCCACCGGCCGCCAATTGTCGCTGGGGGCCGGACAGACGGAGACGCTGACCGTGCGGGATGCCGGCGGCATGGTGATCCGTTTCTTCAACCGGGGTCTGGGCTCCAGCACCTGCGATCTGACGGTCAGCCTGAAGGGCTGATGACGCCGCTATATTCTATTCTCCCAACCAGGATGTGATGATGCGTCTTTCCCGCCTTGTTCTGGCTGCCCCGCTGGCCCTGACCCTGCTGTCCACCACACCCGCCCTGGCGCATGACGGCGCCCCTGGCGCGGCCCCCATCTGGTCGCACAGCTTTGATCCCGCGCGCGACCCGGCGGCCGACCTGAAGCAGGCGCTGGCGGCGGCCAAGGCGGAAAACAAGCGGGTGCTGATCGATGTCGGCGGCGACTGGTGCATCTGGTGCAAGCTGCTGGACGCCAAGTTTGAACAGGAGGCCGAGCTGCGCCAGTTGCGCGACGCCAATTTCGTGGTGCTGAAGGTGCATTACGACAAGAAGGTGAACCAGAACGAAGCCTTCCTGTCGCACTATCCCAAGGCGGCGGGATATCCGCACCTTTATGTGCTGGACAGCAATGGCAAGCTGCTGCAGAGCCAGGATACGTCCCTGCTGGAACTGCCCAAGGAGCAGGGCAAGGGCCATGACAGCGCCAAGATCAAGGCATTCCTGACCGAATGGGCGCCCAAGCGCGGTGTATAAAACCAATCTCCCTGGATCGGGCACGATCCAGGGAGATTGATGTTAGCCGCTTTGGTAACGATGTGCCCGGTCAGCGGCGCCGCATGGCGCCCATGATCAGCGACACAATGAAAATCACCAGGAAGACGAAGAAAAGCACCTGGGCAATGCCAGCTGACGCCGAGGCGATACCCCCAAAGCCCAAGACACCCGCGATCAGGGCAACAACGAAGAAAATCAGTGCCCAATACAGCATCTGTCCCTCCCGATAGTGTGAAGCGTGAACGGAGATGTCCGCGCTATCCCATGGGCAACAGAGCCGATACGGGGGTTGTTCCCGAAAAGACCCGGATCAGGATTTACGGGGCCGGCCCACGCGGCCCGGCGTCTTCTTCGCCGGTACCGGGGCGGCGGCCACCGGCTGCATACAACGCGCCAACCCCTGGAAAGCCTGCTGGATGACGCCGGGCAGCGCATCCACCGGTACCGTATGGGTGCGGGCGTAGGAGGTGGCGATCTTGGCAGCCAGGGCATAAAGGGCCGGTGAGGAAACGTCACTCATCGCCATCTCTCCACAATAACAGGTTCCCTTAATGTCAACCGCCTGCCCGGCAATGTCCATCAATCCTGCACGGGGATATTGTGGAAATTCGACCTATGACATTCGTCGGTATAAAAACGGAAAGCGGAACCACTGCATCCGTTGGCGTGTTTTCAGGGTTGTAAAGGCGATGACGCCGGCCATGAAGGAGGATTACCGTCATGAAGACCTGTTACGCCCTGTTGACCGCCGGTCTGTTGGTGGGCAGCAGCCTGGGGGGCACTGCCCTGGCCCAGTCCAGCATGGGGACGGATGGCACCGCCGGGATGACCAGCCCCACCACCGGTGTTGGCCCGGAGGCACCCCCAACACCGCTGCCTTCCACCGATCCTATGGCGACTCCCGCGCCTGATACAGCCGCCACCGGCAACCAGATGTCAGCAGAGGGCATGTCTGCACAGCAGGGTCCGCGCGTGCTGGCGGAGATTGATCCGGACAGCATTTCCGGCAGTGGCCGGCAGAAGAATGCCCAATTGACCACCCAGCTGCTGAACCGGTTCAACACGCTGGGCTTTGCCGAGGTGAAGGAATTCACCCGCGATTCCGGTGTTTACAAGACCGAGGCCAAGACCAGCGAAGGCCAGTGGGTAACGGTGATGATCAATCCCGAAGAAGGAACGATCACACAGCAGTAAGAAAGCGTTGCCCCGTAAAAAAGGCCGCCACCCGCAGGGGTAGGCGGCCTTTTCCTTAACAGGGCCGATCAAACGACCCGATCAGAACTGATCCTCCGCCAGCGCCATCACGCTGCGATGGCCGGCCAGGATCGGCTGCAGCAGGCCGGCGGTGGTGGGCAGGATCTGGTCGGCATAGAAACGGCCGGTGATCATTTTGGCGTCCAGGAAGGCAGCGTCGGCACCCGGTTGCATCAACTGTTCCTGGGCCGCCAGCATCGCCTTGGCGGTCAGGAAGCCGCCGATGGTGACACCGAACAGGCGCAGATAATTGACGGCCCCAGAGGCAACGGCGGTCGGATCGGCCTTGCCGGTTTGCACCACCCAGGCGGTTGCCTGTTCCAGTGCCTGCAGGGCGGCCGACAGGTTGGCGCCCATGGTGGCCAGATCGTCGCCGGCCCCGGCACTGGCGGCCGCCGCAATCTCCTTCATCTCTGCGATCAGTTCCCCGGCCGCTGCCCCGCCATCGCGCAGCACCTTGCGGAAGACCAGATCATTGGCCTGGATGCCGTTGGTGCCTTCATAGATGGGGGCGATGCGGGCGTCACGATAATGCTGGGCCGCCCCCGTCTCTTCAATGAAGCCCATGCCGCCATGAATTTGCACGCCCAGGCTGGTCAGCTCCACGCCCAGATCGGTGGACCAGGCCTTGGTGATCGGCGTCAGCAGGTCGTTCAGGGCGGCTGCCTTGCGACGCGCATCGGCATCATTGTGACGATGGGCATTATCCAGGGCAGCGGCCGTGTAATAGACCAGGGCGCGGGCCGCCTCGATCTGCGATTTCATGCTCAGCAACATCCGGCGCACATCCGGATGCTTGATGATGGCCACCGGGTTGGGATCCTTGCCGGTCAGCGCCCGGCTCTGGATACGGCCCTTGGCATAGTCCAGCGCCTGCTGATAGGCGCGTTCGGCAATGGCGACACCCTGAAGCCCCACGCCCAGACGGGCATTGTTCATCATGGTGAACATATATTCGATACCGCGATTTTCCTCGCCCACCAGATAGCCGATGGCCCCGCCATGATCGCCATAGGCCATGACGGCGGTGGGGCTGGCATGGATGCCCATCTTATGTTCCAGCCCGGCGCAGCGCAGATCATTGCGGGCACCCAGCGAGCCATCTTCATTCACCAGGAATTTCGGCACCACAAACAGGCTGATGCCCTTGATCCCCGCCGGGGCGGTGGGGGTGCGGGCCAGCACCAGATGCACGATATTGTCGGTGAAATCATGCTCACCATAGGTGATGAAAATCTTCTGGCCGGTGATCAGCCAGGTGCCATTTTCGCCCGGCACGGCCTTGGTGCGCACGGCACCGACATCGGAACCGGCCTGCGGTTCCGTCAGGTTCATGGTGCCGGCCCATTCACCGCTGATCAGCTTTTCCAGATAGGTTTGCTTCTGCTGCGCCGAGCCATGGGCCTGCAGCAGCTCCACCGCCCCCTGATTCAGCATGGGGCAGAGGGCAAAGGACATGTTGGCCGAGGTCCACATTTCCTGGATCGGCAGGGCCAGCGTCCAGGGCAGGCCCTGGCCGCCAAATTCCGGGTCGAACGGCACGGCGTTCCAGCCACCGTCGACATATTTCCAGTAAGCATCCTTGAAGCCGGTGGCGGTGCGCACCGAGCCATTTTCCAGCGTCGCCCCTTCCTGGTCACCCACCCAGTTCAGGGGCGCCAATACATCGCGCGCCAGCTTGCCCGCCTCCTCCAGCACGGTATCGGCAAGATCAGGCGTCACCTCTTCGAAACCGGGCAGGCTGGCCACCTGGGGCAGGCCGACAACATGGTTGAGGGTGAAACGCATATCCCGGATCGGGGCGTTGTAAGCGGTCATCAGGCCTGTTCCTTCCCAGCGCATTGGCATTGGCGGCGGTTCCAGCGTCCGTCCGCCGCCACAACATGGCGCGATCTTCCCAACCCGGCAAGCCTTGCCGTGCGGAAATCAATGAGGCATCTGATTATGGGCCTATGTTTTTCGGTAAAACAGGCTAAAATTCTTATAAAAATGGGACGGATTGCCCGTTTTGTGAAGGGGTTGCGGACTTACGCAACGGAATGATGTGACTAAAAGTCTATCGCTATGTTTGGCACGCTGATTGCTTAAGAAGGGGCAGACCTATTTTTGGGAGATTGGCCGTGACCGCCTTCTTCAATGCCCTGAACCGCAGCAACGCCACCGAATCTCTCGGTGCGACGCGTAACGCCCCGGCCCAGGTGATCAAGGCGGTGCAGCAGGCCAGCAGCGCCACGGGCGTGGATTTCTCCTACCTGATGGACAAGGCCAATGTGGAGAGCGGATACCGAACCGACGTGAAGGCCAAGACCAGCAGCGCCACCGGCCTGTTCCAGTTCACCGAGGGCACCTGGCTTAACATGGTGCAGCAGCATGGCGCCGAACATGGTTTGGGCAAATATGCCAACCAGATCACCACCGGGGCCAATGGCAAGCCACAGGTCTCCGACCCGGCCATGCGCAAGGAAATCCTGAATCTGCGCAAGGATCCGCGCTATTCCGCCCTGCTGGCGGCCGAACTGGCCAGCGACAACAAGGATCATCTGGAAGGGAAGCTGGGTCGCCCCGTCGGCAACACGGAGATGTACATGGCGCATTTCCTGGGCGCCGGCGGGGCCACCAAATTCCTGAAGGCGATGGAGAAGAACCCCAACCAGATCGCTGCCAACCTGCTGCCGGATGCCGCCAAGGCCAATCTCAATGTCTTCTATGATGGCACCCGGCCGCTGACCGTCGGCCAGATTTTCGATCGCTTCTCCGCCAAGTTCGATGATGCCCCGGCACAATTTGCCGACAGTTCCAACCTGGGCACCCAGCAGGCGACGGACGAAACTGCCCAGCCCTGGCTGACCGGCTATCGTTCTGGCGCATCGGGGCGTGAACCGATCTCCACCTTCACCATCATGATGCTGGATAGCCTGGCCCCGCCCAGCGCTGATGAGGAGGAGAAGAAGCGCGCCACCGGCGGTGGCACCCGGGGTGAGAAGCAGGAAAAGGAACAGGGCCCGACCGGTGCTGCTTCCGGCCAGAGCGCCACCCCATCCGTGATCCCGGGCATGTTGGCAGCTTAAAGTTTTATATCCTTGTACAGGCTGGTAAATTCCCCCGCGATACAGCAATCTCGGCCGACCGGGACGGCGCCATAGCGCCGTCATTTGTGATTCGGGGGAGCCCTCATGCTTGAGGAATTCAAGAAATTCATCAGCCGCGGCAACGTTATCGACCTGGCGGTCGGTATCATTGTCGGGTCTGCCTTTACCGCTATTGTCACCTCACTGGTGAATGATGTGCTGATGCCGCCACTCGGCTATGTGATGGGCGGGATCGACTTTTCCGACTATTTCATCAGCTTGTCGGGGGGTGACTATGCTTCGCTGGCCGCTGCCAAGGACGCCGGGGCTGCGACCATCAATTATGGTCTGTTCATCAATGCAGTGATCAAGTTCTTCATTGTTGCTTGGGCTGTGTTCATCCTGGTCAAACAGGTGAACCGCCTGCACAGGAAGGATGCCGCCACCCCGGTGGCCCCCACCAAGGACCAACTGCTGCTGACGGAAATCCGCGATCTGCTGAAACAGGATCGCCAGCCCTGATAATGACACTCTCCCTGAAGCTTGGTCTTCAGGGAGAGTGGAATAAGCGCTGACGGCGCCCGGATCGACCGGGCGCCGTCCCTCAATTCACAAGGTTTTCAGATAGGCGATCAGATCGGCCCGGTCCTTGGGCTCCGGCGTTTTCAGCACCATGCTGGTGCCCTTCATCGTGTGGGGCGGGTCGTAAAGATAGTTATCCAGCGTATAGGCATCCCAGACCAGGGCGCTCTGCCGCATGGTTTTGGAGTAGCGGAAGCCCTTTTGGGTGCCGGCAGTACGGCCGAAAATGCCCTGCAGATGCGGTCCCTTCTTTGTCGCCCCCGCTGGCTCCAGGGCGTGGCAGCTGGCGCAGCGGGCCTCGAAGGTTTGTTTGCCGGCCTCGGCATTGCCGATGATCGGCTGGGCTGGTGCCGTGCTGGGAAGAACCAGCGCGCCCAATACCATGCCAGACAGGATCAGCCTGCTCTTTATCATCATTGTCCCCTGTGACCACCGGAGCTCAAACCCCGGTCCTTGTTGGAAGCCCTGGTGACAATGATGGGGCGCTGCCGGGCGGGCATTCCAGCGCCCGACAGCATTACCACTTTCGCGCTGGACCAATCTCCCTGGATCGTGACCGATCCAGGGAGATTTTTTGTTCCCTCAGGCGCCGACCTCCAACCCGCCTAAAAGTCCACCTTTAGGCGGGTTGGTATTAGACGATACCCGCCTTGCTGAAGGGCAGATCATAGAGGCGCTTGCCGCCGGCCGCTGCAATGGCGTTGGCAACGGCGGGGGCGGCACCGGGCACGCCCGGTTCCCCCACGCCGGTCGGGCGTTCGGCGCTATCGACGATATGCACGTCCACCGCCGGCATGTCGGCATAGCGCAGCGGCTCAAACGTGTCGAAATTGGCCTGATCGACAACACCATCGGTCATGGTGATGGCATCGCGCAGGGCATGGCCGATGCCCCAGCCGGTGCCGCCTTCGATCTGCGCCTTGATGACATTGGGATTGACGGCGATGCCGCAATCCACCGCCACCACCACGCGATCCACCTTCACCTTGCCATCAGCATTGATGGTCACCTCCGCCACATGGGCGACATAGGTGCTGAAGCTTTCATGCACCGCCACGCCCCGGCCCCGCTTGGTCCCGGCTGGACCGGCGGCCAGCGGCTTGCCCCAGCCGGCCTTATCGGCCGCCAGTTTCAGCACGCCCCGCAGGCGCGGATGTTCTTCCAGCAAGGCCATGCGATAGGCCACGGCATCCTTGCCGGCAGCGGCGGCCAGCTCGTCAATGAAGGCTTCCTTGGCATAGGCCGTGTGGGTATGGCCCACTGACCGCCACCAGAGCGTCGTCACCGGTGACTTGGCGATATGCATATCGACGGCCAGGTTGGGCACCTTATAGGCCAGATCGGCCACGCCCTCTGTGGCGGAATTGTCCACCCCGTTCTTGATCGCCACAGCCTCAAAGCCGGTGCCGGCCATGAAGGATTGGGTGACGATGCGCTGTTCCCAGCCGACAATATTGCCCTTGGCATCCAGCCCGGCCCGCAGCTTATGCAGCACCAGCGGGCGGTAACGGCCGCCCTTGATGTCGTCTTCCCGCGTCCAGACCAGATGCACGGGGGCCTTCTTGCCCTTCGCCGCCAGCGCCTTGGCGATGATCACCGTTTCGGCCATGTAATCAGCGGTCGGGGTGGCGCGGCGGCCGAAGCTGCCGCCGGCCCAGACCGTGTTGATCTTGATCTTGTCCGGGGTGGTGCCCAGGATGCCGGCGGCAACCCGCTGTTCCACACCCTGGAACTGGGAACCGGCCCAGAATTCCGCCCCGCCATCCTCGGTCAGTTCCACCACGGCGTTCAGCGGTTCCATCGGCGCATGGGCCAGATAGGGGAAGCTGTATTCCGCCTCGATCACCTTGGCGGCACCCTTGATGGCGGCGGTCGTGTCACCCTTGGCCGTTGCCACGGCACCGGGCTTTTTGGCCAGTTCGCGGTAATCGGCCAGAATCTGGTCGGTGCCGCGCTTTTCCGCCTGGCTGTCATCCCAGGTGATGTTCAGCGCTTCGCGGCCCTTGATGGCGGTCCAGGTATTCTTGGCCACCACGGCCACGCCGATGGGCAGGCTCAGCACCTCCAGCACGCCGGGAATGGCGCGGGCTGCCTTGTCATCCACGCTCTTTACCGTGGCGCCAAAGCGCGGGGCGCGGGCCAGCACCGCCGTCACCTGACCGGGGCGGCGGATATCCATGGCGAAGATCGCCGTGCCATTGGTCTTGGAGATGTGATCCAGACGGTGCAGCGCCTCATTCCCGATCAGGGTATATTGGGCCTTGTCCTTCAGCTTAACACTGGCCGGCACTGGCAGCTTGGCCGCGGCCGTGGCAAACGGGCCGAACGGCCCGCTCTTGCCGGATTTCTGATGGCTGATGACGCCCTTGGCGACGGTGATTTCGCCGGCTGGCACCTTCCATTCAGCCGCTGCCGCCTCCACCAGCATGGCGCGTGCGGCGGCCCCGGCCATGCGCAGCTCATCCCAGCTATTGAAGACGGCGGTGGAACCGCCGGTGCCCTGCATTCCAAAGGCATGGTTGGCGTAGAGCTTGCTGTCGGCGGGGGCGAATTCCCCACGCATCTGCGCCCAGTCGGCGTCCAGCTCCTCCGCCACGATGGTGGTCAGGCCGGTCATGATGCCCTGGCCCTTGTCCAGGTGCTTCACCAGCACGGTAACGCTGCTATCCGGCGCCACGCGGACAAACACGTTCGGGCGCGGGTCGGGCGGGCCCATCAGGGCCGGGGTGGGGCGGGCGGCCATGGCGCCCAGCGGCACCACGGCACCAATCACCAGCGCCCCACCGGCCCCGGCGGCACCCTTCAGGAAGGAACGGCGGGAGGGGGCGGCCTCCACCACATCGGCGGCGGCGGCGCGCAGGATTTGCGGCAGATTTCTCATGGCGTCATGTCCTCGCCAGTGTGGCGGCCTGCTTCACGGCCGCCTTGATCCGCACATAGGTGGCGCAGCGGCAGACATTGCCATCCATTGCCGCCTCAATATCCGCATCCGTTGGGTTCGGGTTCTCGGCGATCAGCGCCGTGGCAGCCATGATCTGGCCGGACTGGCAGTAACCGCACTGCACCACATCCAGATCGGCCCAGGCCTTCTGCACCGCCTGGGCCGCCTTGCCCTGGATGCCTTCGATGGTGGTGATCTTGGCATCTGCAGCGGCAGAGGCCGGCAATTGGCAGGACCGGGTGGGCACGCCATCGACATGCACGGTACAGGCCCCGCACAGGGCCTGACCGCAGCCGAACTTGGTGCCGGTCATGTTCAGTTCGTCACGCAGCACCCAGAGCAGGGGCATGTCTTCCGGCACGTCCACGTCACGGACCTGCCCATTGATGTTGAGCCGGATCATCTCTTCAGTCCTAATCGAAAGGCGTTCGGGGGTCGGCATTCCCCGCGGCCGACCCTGACGGGTGGTGCGGTTGGATGCCGGGGCCTTTTTCAGATGCCATCATGAAGGGGTGAAACCATTCCCGTCTTGCAGAAAATGACCCTTTTGATCGAAGGCGCCTATCAAGGCATTGAAGAGAATTCACCTGAATATCCCGGCTGTTGTGCTACCTATAAAGGGTAACAGCCGGGGGTGGGGCGTGGCGGCGCGTGTAGGAACGGTGGCCTTTCAAGGCATTGAGGTGCTGGATATCGATGTGCAGGTGCAGATGACGGGTGGGCCGCTGGCCTTCACCGTGGTCGGCCTGCCCGACAAGGCGGTGGGGGAAAGCCGGGAACGGGTGCGCGGCGCCCTGCACGCCCTTGGCATCGCCCTGCCGCCGCAGCGGCTGACCGTCAATCTGGCCCCCGCCGATGTGCTGAAGGAGGGGTCTCATTTCGATCTGCCCATCGCACTCGCCCTGCTGGTGATGATGGGCGTGCTGCCCGGCGATGCCATGGCGGATTATCAGGCGCTGGGGGAATTGGGGCTGGATGGCTCCATCTCGCCCGTCGCCGGGGTGCTGCCGGCCGCCATCAATGCCTCGGCCAATGGCAAGGGGCTGATCTGTCCGGCCGCCTGCGGGGGTGAGGCGGCCTGGGCCGGCGATGGGCTGGATATTCTGGCCCCCTCCTCGCTACTGGCCCTGATCAACCATTTCAAGGGCACCCAGGTGCTGACCCGGCCGGAGCCGAAGCTGGCCGGGCTGGAGGAGGCGGGCAGCCATAAGGATCTGCGCGATGTGAAAGGCCAGGAAACGGCCAAGCGTGTGCTGGAGGTGGCGGCCAGCGGCGGCCATAACATGCTGATGCTGGGGCCGCCAGGATCGGGCAAATCCATGCTGGCCGCCCGCCTGCCGGGCCTGCTGCCGCCGCTGGATGCGGCGGAGGCGCTGGAAGTCTCCATGATCCATTCCATCGCCGGATCGCTGGAGGGCGGCAAGCTGATCCGCACCCGACCTTTCAGAGAGGTGCATCATTCCGCCACCCTGGCGGCCATGGTGGGCGGGGGCAGCCGGGCACGGCCCGGCGAAATCAGCCTGTCGCATCAGGGCGTGCTGTTCCTGGATGAATTACCGGAATTTGCCCGTGGCGCGCTGGAGGCACTACGTCAGCCGCTGGAAACCGGGCGCGCCACCGTCAGCCGGGCCAACCATCATGTGACATATCCCGCCCGCTTCCAACTGGTGGCGGCGATGAATCCCTGCCGTTGTGGCCATCTGGATGATCCCTCGCTCGCCTGCGGGCGGGCACCGAAATGCGCGGCGGATTATCAGGCCAAGATCAGCGGCCCGCTGTTCGACCGTATCGATCTGCATGTCGACGTACCGGCGGTGTCAGCATCCGACCTGTCCCTGCCGCCGCCGCGGGAGGGCACGGCGGAGGTGGCGGCCCGCGTGGCCCAGGCGCGCGATATCCAGCGGGAGCGCTATGCCGCCTTGGTGCCGCGCGGCCAACCCGCCATCCGCACCAATGCGGAAGCGGATGGGGAGGTGCTGGAAAAGGTTGCCGCCCCCGAGGCGCAAGGCCGCGCTTTGCTGACGGAGGCGGCGGAACGGCTGAAACTGTCGGCCCGTGGTTATCACCGCGTGCTGCGCGTGGCCCGCACCCTGGCGGATATGGAGGGGGCGGACGGGGTGCGCCGGCTGCATGTGGCCGAAGCCCTGTCTTACCGACGGGTGGCACCGGGGCGGTGATTGCCCCCGGCGGGCGGGGGGTATATAGGGGGGTGTTCGTGGGGCCATGCCCCGGTTTTCGTTCGCCCAATTGGTCCTTGATCTCCCGTGAAACCCGCCCTTTACCAGACCCGGCCCGGCGTTTATGCCCTGGCCACCCTCTGCTGCGCCCTGTGGGGCAGCTCCTATCCGGCCATCAAAAATGGCTATGCGTTGCTGCAGATCACGCCCGCCGATCTGGCCGGGCAGATGCTGTTTGCTGGCTGGCGCTTCACCCTGGCGGGGTTGATCCTGCTGCTGGCCGCATTGGGCCTGCGCAAGCGGCTGTTGCCGGTCAGCCGGCGGCAGGCGGGGCAGGTGGTTTTGCTGGGTCTGGTGCAGACGGCCCTGCAATATGTGTTTTTCTATATCGGTGTCGCCCATGCCAGCGGCATCAAATCATCCATCATGAATGCTACCGGCGTGTTTTTCAGCGTCGTGCTGGCCCATTTCATCTATGCCAGCGACCGGCTGAACGGGGTGCGCGCGCTGGGCTGCCTGATCGGATTTGCCGGCGTGGTGGTGGTCAATCTGGGAAAGGGTGGGGCAGGGGTGTTGGCCTTTGATTTCACCCTGACGGGCGAAGGATTCGTCGCCTTCTCCGCCTTCATCCTGGCCGCGGCGGCCATCTATGGCAAAGGCCTGTCGCGCGGCATGGATGCGATGGTGATGACCGGCTGGCAGCTTTTGATCGGTGGGCTGGTGCTGACCGGAATCGGGATGATCGGTGGTGGTCATCTGGAAGCGATGGGGATGCAGGCGGGTGCCCTGCTGGCCTATCTGGCCTTGCTCTCCGCCGTCGCCTTTTCGGTCTGGAGCCTGCTGCTGAAGCATAATCCGGTGGGGATGGTCGCCCCCTTCAACTTCCTGATCCCGGTTTTTGGCGTTTCGCTTTCCGCTATTTTCCTGGGCGAATCGCTGCTGCGCTGGAGCTATCTCAGCGCCCTGATCCTGGTTTGCGCCGGCATCTGGCTGGTGACGCGGATGCCGGCGCGGCAGGGGTGACGCGACCTTACCAGTCGCACCCATCCGCCAGCAGGCTGGCCAGCGTCTCGATCCCCGCCTGATCGGCCGGATCGAACCGGTTGGGCAGCGGGCTGTCCAGATCGATCACGCCCAGCAGCCGGCCGTCCTTGATCAGCGGCACCACCAGTTCAGAACGTGAGGCGGCATCGCAGGCAATATGGCCGGGGAAGGCATGGACATCGGGCACCAGCACCGACTGCATCTGTTGCCCCGCCGTGCCGCAGACCCCGCGCCCCAGCGGGATGCGCACGCAAGCCGGCTTGCCCTGGAACGGGCCCAGCACCAGTTCCGCCCCTTGCAGCAGATAGAAGCCGGCCCAGTTCAGATCCGGCAGGGTGTTGAACATCAGGGCGGCGATATTGGCGCAATTGGCGATGCGGTCACGCTCCCCCGTCAGGATGCCGGCGGCCATGCTGGCAAGATCGGCATAGAGCGTGGGCTTGTCACTGTCGGCGGCCGGCTTGGTGATGTCGAACATCTGGTCCTCTTTGGCGTTCGGTTCGTGCCGAAAGGCTGGATCGCTGGGGGGATTCGCTATATCCATATGAACATAACGTTCATTGGGGAGCGATCACACCATGCTGGTACGCCATCTCTCCTATTTTGTCGCGCTTGCGCGTGAGCAGCATTTTGCCCGCGCCGCCAATGCCTGCGCCATCAGCCAGCCCACCCTGTCCGCTGCCATTGCGCGGCTGGAATCCGACCTGTCCACCCCCCTGGTCCGCCGCGGCCGCCGGTTCGAGGGGTTGACGCCGGAGGGCGAGCGCCTGCTGGAATGGGCGCGCGGCGTGGTGGCGGATTATGAAAGGCTGTGCGGTGATCTGGCGGGGATGCGCGGGCGGGTGCGAGAGGAAGAACTCACGGTGTGAGCATACGACCCTGACCGAAAACATCGCTCAAACACTGGATCAACGCGGCCTCAACGGGCTGAATGCCCGCCTTGTGCACGTGCCGCCAGTTGCGTTCGTAAAGCGCAAAAACCTCCGAAGCTGGAATCGGGCGCTTGGCGTCCCGATTCCAGACCAGAAACGACAGTTCCGGGTAATCCGCCGGAACAATCATCCAATCGGCGGCAGCTCCATCCATGAGAACAATATAAGCCCGCCGCCCCGGTTTAGCTACACCCCGTCGTGCCGCCGCAGGTGTCGCATTTCAGGCAGGTGCCGTTGCGCACCATGGTCATATTGCCGCATTCGGGGCAGGGGTCGCCCTCATAGCCGCGCGCACGGGCTTCCTTGATCCGTTCGAACCGCGCGTCGCTCCGGCCCACCGTACCACTGCGCAGGCTGGTGCCGGACAGGGCGTCGCTGTGAACCGACCCGTTGCTATAGCCTGTCGGCGCATCGGTGCCGGTGGCGGCATAGGCGGTGGTGGCGTTCTGGAAGCCGGCGACGATGCGCCCCTGCTGGCCGCCCGGCACGACGCGCAGGTTGGAGCGGACATAGCCGGTGGACGCGATGCGGGCCACGGCGGCCAGTGTTTCCTGCGTCATCCGCGCCGCATTGTCCGGCAGTTCCGGCGCGCGGTTGGCGGCCTCCGGCAAGCCCGCCAGATCGGCCTGGGCATCGCCCCGGCCCATCGTGTCGGGCAACAGATCCTCCGGCGTGGCATGGGCCAGATCGTTGCGACCCAGATAGGAGATGGCCAGTTCCCGGAACACATAATCCAGAATGGAGGTGGACATCTTGATGGCGTCGTTGCCCGTCACCATGCCCGACGGTTCGAACCGGGTGAAGGTGAAGGCCTCGACATATTCTTCCAGCGGCACGCCATATTGCAGGCCCAGCGAGATGGCGATGGCGAAGTTGTTCATCATCGACCGGAAGGCAGCGCCTTCCTTATGCATGTCGATGAAAATCTCGCCCAGCCGCCCATCTTCATATTCGCCGGTGCGCAGATACACCTTGTGCCCGCCGACCATGGCCTTCTGGGTATAGCCCTTGCGCCGCTGCGGCAGCTTTTCCCGGTCATGGGCGCGGACGACCTTTTCCACTACCCGCTCAACAACCCGTTCGACGACCTTTTCCGCTACCAGCGGCACGCGGGCGGCGGCGGGCGCCTCCACGATCTTTTCCACCAGCGTCTGCTCGTCGCTGTCGAAGCTCTCCTCATCCTCCTCCAGCACCTGGGCATTCAGCGGCTGGGAGAGTTTGGAACCGTCGCGGTAGAGCGCATTGGCCTTCACGCCCAAGCGCCAGGACAGCATATAGGCTTCCTTGCAAGCCTCCACCGGGGCCTGGTTGGGCATGTTAATGGTTTTGGAGATGGCGCCGGAAATGAAGGGCTGGGCGGCGGCCATCATGCGGATATGGGCCTCTGCCGACAGGTACCGCTTGCCGATCTTGCCGCAGGGGCTGGCACAGTCGAACACCGGCAGATGTTCTTCGCGCAGTCCCGGCGCCCCTTCCAGGGTCATGGCACCGCAGACATAGACATTGGCGGCTTCAATCTCCTTCCGGCTGAAGCCCAGATGGGCCAGCAGGTCGAAGCTTAAGGCATCCAGATCCTGTTCCGATACGCCCAGCACGTCGCGGCAGAAATCGACGCCCAGCGTCCATTTATTGAAGACGAACTTGATATCGAAGGCCGATTCCAGGGCACCCTCAACCTTGGCGATCTCCGCGTCGGTAAAGCCCTTGGCGCGCAGCCGGGCATGGGTGACGCCCGGCGCGCCGACCAGCGTGCCATTGCCCACGGCATAGCGTTCAATGCGGGTGATCTGTTCGTCGCTATAGCCCAGGCGGGACAGCGCCTCCGGCACCACGCGGTTGATGATCTTGAAATAGCCGCCGCCGGCCAGCTTCTTGAACTTCACCAGGGCGAAGTCCGGTTCGATGCCGGTGGTATCGCAATCCATCACCAGCCCGATGGTGCCGGTGGGGGCAATCACCGTGGCCTGGGCATTGCGGTAGCCGTGTTCTTCACCCAGCGCCAAAGCCCGGTCCCAGGCGGCGCGCGCCGCCTCCACCAGATCGGCATCGGGGCACTCGGCGGCCTTCAGCGGCACCGGCGCCACTGACAGCCCCTCATAGCCCGTGGCGGCGCCATGGGCGGCACGGCGATGGTTGCGGATGACGCGCAGCATAGGGTCGCGGTTGGGGGCAAAGCCGGGGAAGGGGCCCAGTTCGCCCGCCATCTCTGCCGAGGTGGCATAGGACACACCGGTCATCAGCGCCGTAATGGCCCCGGTCAGTGAGCGCCCGGCCTCGCTGTCATAGGGCAGGCCGGCGGCCATCAGCAGGCCACCAATATTGGCAAAGCCCAGACCCAGCGTGCGGTATTCGTAAGACAGCCGGGCGATCTCGCGCGAGGGGAACTGCGCCATCAGGACGGAGATTTCCAGCACCAACGTCCACAGCCGGCAGGCATGGCTGAAGCTTTCGATATCGAAACGACCGTCGGGCCGGCGGAATTCCATCAGGTTCAGGGACGCCAGGTTACAGGCCGTATCGTCCAGGAACATATATTCCGAGCATGGGTTGGACGCATTGATGCGCCCCGCCGCCGGGCAGGTGTGCCAATCATTGATGGTGGTGTCGAACTGCACACCCGGATCGGCCGATTGCCAGGCGGCCAGCCCGATCTTGTCCCACAGGTCGCGGGCACGCAGGGTCTTGGCCACCTTGCCATCGGTGCGGCGGATCAGGTTCCAGGGACCGTCATTTTCCACCGCGTTCAGGAAGGCATCGGGCACGCGTACGGAATTGTTGGAATTCTGGCCGGAGACGGTGAGATAGGCCTCCGAATCCCAATCCGTATCGAAGCTCTTCATATCGAAGCTGGTGAAACCCTGGCCCGCCATCTGGATGGCGCGCTGGATGTAGTTTTCCGGCACCAGATCGCGCCTTGCGGCGATGATCGCCCGCTTCAGGGCGCGGTTCTGCGTCGGGTCCAACCGTTCCGCATCCGGTCCGATCCCCTCATTGCAGGTGGCCATGATCATGTTCAGATGACGCGACACCTGCTTGGACCCGGTGACGAGGCTGGCGACCTTCTGCTCTTCCACCACCTTCCAATCGATATAGGCTTCGATATCCGGGTGATCGAGATCGACCGTCACCATCTTGGCGGCACGGCGGGTGGTGCCGCCGGATTTGATGGCGCCCGCCGCGCGGTCGCCGATCTTCAGGAAGCTCATCAGGCCCGACGATTTGCCACCGCCCGCGAGCTTTTCATTCTCACCGCGCAGGCGGGAGAAATTCGTTCCGCTGCCGGAACCATATTTGAACAGTCGGGCCTCACGGACCCAGAGGTCCATGATCCCGCCCTCATTCACCAGATCGTCGGCGACGGACTGGATGAAGCAGGCATGGGGCTGGGGATGTTCATAGGCGCTGTTGGACGCCACCAGCTCCCCACTTTTCGGGTCGACATAGAAATGGCCCTGGCTGGGACCGTCAATGCCATAGGCCCAGTGCAGGCCGGTATTGAACCATTGCGGGCTGTTGGGCGCCGCCATCTGGCGGGCCAGCATGTAGCGCATTTCGTCATAGAAGGCGGCGGCGTCCGATTCGCCATCGAAATAGCCGCCCTTCCAACCCCAATAGGCCCAGGTGCCGGCCAGCCGGTCGAAGACCTGCCGGGCCGAGGTCTCGCCCCCGCGCCGTTCGGAGTCGGGCAGGGTGGCCAGCACCTTGTCGTCGGCCACATGGCGCCACAGGAAGGGCGGAACATCATGCTCCTCCACCGCCCTCAGGGCGGCGGGCACACCGGCGCGGCGGAAATATTTCTGGGCCAGGATATCGCAGGCCACCTGGCTCCATTCCGCCGGCACCTCCACATCCTTGGCCTGGAAGACGATGGAGCCATCGGGATTGCGGATCTCGCTGCTGGCCGTTCGGAAGGGAATGTCCGCGTAAGCGTCCTGACCTTCGATGGTGAAACGGCGCTCGATCCGCATGGTACTGGCCTCTCCCTGGTACGGCGGCGGGTGGCGCCACAAAGGCGCACAAAACCCATTCCCGCCCCAGGCAAGTGGGGCAGGTGCCTACAGATAAGATATGGTGACGAAGCGGAGGCTAGGCCACAGGGCCCCCCACATCAACCAGATTTTGTGACGGATTAACGTCTTCATACTGCTTATTGTGGTTGACGGGGTTATTCGCCGGGATGGGTGGAGAGGGGCCTAAAGCGGCAGGATTCCGGGATTCCCCGGTTCATGCCTGGAGTCGGAGTCGCTGGGCTTGCCAGCTTGTTTGCACATTCCGCTGCCACCTTTTGGCGCATTGGTCTAGTCAATCCGGACAGGGGGTTTCCATTCGGCCGGATCAGTGGCAGGGTGCCGCCGCCGATGGGGATGCCTCCGATCGGTTCCCGGCCGCGTTAGTGACGCCAAGAGTGAATGTCAGAGCTTCCCGATTCCCTCCGAGAGCCCATGCCTGAACAAGATGCCGCCGCCCAACGGCGAAAAAAATGGCTGGGCATTGCCACAGCCCTTTTCATGGCGGTGCTTCTGGCGGTCGCCATCCGGCACGTGCTGTCGGAAGTGAAGTTCGAGGATGTCTGGGCCTATCTGCAAGCGCTGCCTTATACCCGCCTGTTGCAGGCGGTGGGGATCACGGCGCTCGGTTATTGGGTGCTGACACTCTATGACGTCTCCGCCCTGATCTATCTGAAGAAGAAGGTGCCCTATCGCACCACGGCCTTCGCGGCGGCGTGTGGTTACGCTTTCTCCAATAATATCGGCTGGGCGGTGCTCAGCGGTGCGGGGGTGCGGTTGCGCACCTATGGTGCCGCCGGCCTGACGCCGGCCGATGTCGCCCGCGTCGTTGTCTTCTCCACCACCACCTTTACCCTGGGCATCAGCTTCACCGGGGCGGTGGGGGTGCTGGTGGGGCCGCATCCGGTCGCCACCATGTTGAAAGTGCCGGAACTGTTGGTGCAGGGTCTGGCGGTGCTGACCCTGCTGGTGCTGGCCTCGCTCTGTATTATCACCGGGGTGACGCGCAAGCCGATCAAGCTCTGGCGCTGGTCGATCCAACTGCCGTCGCCTTTGGGGGTGATCTCGCAGATCGGCATTGGTTCGCTGGAAATTGTGCTGGCGGCCGGGGTTCTCTGGTCGCTGCTGCCGCTGGACCATGGCATCGGCTTCACCGCCTATCTGGGCATTTATTGCGCGGCCCTGGTGGTGGCGATTTTCAGCCATGTGCCGGGCGGCATCGGGGTGTTTGAGAGCATCATCATCCTGGGCCTGTCGGATGACATTCCCGCCGGGCAGCTGCTGGGGGCGATGCTGGCCTATCGCTTCGTCTATTACATTCTGCCGCTGCTGCTGGCCGGCATCGCCATCGCCATCTGGGAAATCCGCCACCATACCGGCCGCATCGGCCGGGCGGCAGACCGGCTGCGTGGCCATGGGGAGCCGCCACCGGCCCCCTGATACAGTCTGTTGCGCGATTTGGGCAGACCGGCAACGCCCTGGGCAGCCGGTTCAGCCTGCGCGCGGGGGTGGATTTTGCTGTGCGGCAATGCCATAGTCCCCCGCACTGCCGTATCCCGCGCCGTTGCCGCGGGGGTTTGTCCCTTCAGTCCCGAAACGGACCATCATGAGCAAACGCATCTCCCTGGTCACCTGGATGGCCAACATCCAGATCAATTTCTTCACCGCCCGTGCGGGCCGTCTGGTCGGTACCGACAAATACGGCAACAAGTATTACGAGGAGAAGAAAGCCCGCACCGGCCTGAAGGCCCGTCGCTGGGTGATCTATAATGGTGAGCCGGAGGCAACCAATGTGCCGCCGGAATGGCATGGCTGGCTGCATTATGTGATGGCGGACCCCCTGCCGGAGCAGAGCGTTTTCCACAAGCCGTGGATCAAGGAACACCAGCCGAACCCCACCGGGACGTTGCAGGCCTATCGTCCGCCCGGCCACCTGTTCGAAGGGGGCAAGCGCGACAAGGCGACCGGCGATTATGAGGCATGGACTCCGAACTGATCGGCACCATTTAGGGTTCATCATCGTCATGGCGGCGTTGATCCAGCGCCGCCATGTCCGTTTCGGGGTTTAGTCGGGAGTGGTTCTGTCCATGCGCAGGAATGTGATTGAGACCGTGCTGGGCGCGGTGGTGCTGGTGGTGGCCGGCTTCTTCCTGTTCTTCGCCTATACCAGCAGTTCCGTGCGGGCCGTCGGCGGCTATAAGCTGGAAGCACGGTTCAGCAGCACGGGCGGCCTGTCGGCCGGGTCGGATGTGCGCATCAGCGGGGTGAAGGTCGGCACCGTCACCAGCCAGTTCCTGGACAAGCAGACCTTCCAGGCCGTGGTGCAGATGGAAATTGACCGCAATATCCAGCTGCCCCGTGATACCTCTGCCGTCATCGCCAGCGAGAGCTTGCTGGGCGGCCGCTATCTCCAGCTTGATCCCGGCGGGGAAGAGGAGAAGCTGAAGGAAGGCGATCTGATCGAATATACGCAGTCCGCCGTCAATCTGGAGGATCTGCTGGGGCGCTTCATGTTCAATTCCGGCGGTTCCGGTTCCAAAGCCGGTTCCGGTGGCAATGCGGAAACCCCGCCTGCAGCCGCCAATCAGGGTGCGCCGGCGCCGGCCCCCGGTGGCCTGCTGGGCGGTAAGTGAGACTGCCATGAAAGGGCCCGCTTCGGTGGGCCTGATCGGCAGGATGATGTTACGCTGACCGGACAGGTTCGATGCTGGTGAAGAAGATCGTTCGTGCGCTGCTGCTGGGGGCCTGCGTTGGCGCCGCTGCTGTTGCCACTGCACAGGATGCCACGGTGCCGACGGTGCCGGAGCCATCGTCGGCACCAGACGTTCAACAAGATCCCGCTGCCGGGGCCCCGGCCGTGCAGCGCCCGGCCCCCCCGCCCGCCCCGCAACGCAGTTTCGAGGCGATGCCTGTTGTCGTGCTGCAGGGGTTGGACAAGGTGACGGCGCGTACCTCCACCTTCGAGGCCAAGGTGGGCGATATGGTGCAGTTCGGTCAATTGTCGATCCAGGTCAAGGCCTGCCGCAAGGCACCGCCGATCGATCCGCCGGAATCAGCCGCCTTCCTGGATATCGCCGAAATCCCCACCACGGCCGGTGCGGCGCCGGTGCCGGTTTTCGTCGGCTGGATGTTTGCCTCCAGCCCGGCGCTGTCGGCTATGGAGCACCCAGTTTACGATATCTGGGTCAAGGACTGCAAAAAGTCGGAAACCAAGGCCCGTTCATCATCCAAACAGTAAAAATCGGCTTCAATCCGGGTCGCCTGCGATAGTTGCGCCCGGTATCGGTGGCGGGGAATTTCCATCGCTCCGAACTGGGCCAGATGCTCCGTGATGAACTGTGTGTCCAGCAGGCGGAAGCCGCCTGCCGTCAGGCGCGCCACCAGATGCACCAAGGCCACCTTGCTGGCATCGGTGGCGCGGGAGAACATGCTCTCCCCAAAAAAGGCGCCGCCGATGGAGACGCCGTAAAGCCCGCCCACCAGCTGCCCCTCCTGCCAGCATTCGACCGAATGCGCATGGCCGGCGGCATGGAGCTGGCAATAGGCGTCAGTAATCTCCGCATTGATCCAGGTTTCCGGTCGCTGCGGACCACCGCCGGCGCAGCCCGCCATGACCTGCCGAAAGGCTGTATCGACCCGCACATCAAAGGGGAAGTGGCGCACGGTTTTGCGCAGCCGGCGGGGTACATGAAAGCCGTTCAGGGGCAGAATCCCCCGATGCGGCGGGTCAAACCACATCAAATCGGTGGAACGGGCATTCTCCGCCATCGGGAAAACCCCATTGGCATAAGCCCTTAACAATAATTCCGGTGTCAGAATGACCATGATGTCCTGGCAAAACTTCCACCAAGGCGGCGGGGATACAGATTAACAACTCTATGGGCGCTGGTGAATATGCAAACGTGATTTTGCAGCTAAAGCGAGCGTCACCCAAAATTAATAAAACTGACCCACAGACTTTATATCGGCGGCCCATATCACTTCAGGACAGGCCGGTGGGGCGTTGTGGAAACAGTGCCGCTATCGGCCGCTGCGCCTCACGTATGTGTTGGATTTTAAATAAATTCCAGACACCGGGATACTGGCATGACCGATGTTACGCTGACCGCCCCGTTGAATGCCGATTTGGAAACGGGGACCGGGCGTTGGGGCCTGGGTGAATTGTGGCAGAAGCTGCGCGGCAAGGGCGAAGGTGGGGGTGATGGTGGGGAAGGCGGGGTTTTGGCCCAGCTGTCCATCGTCACCCGTATCGGTCTGCTGGTGGGGGCGGCCCTGTTAACCGTGACAATGACGGCGGGCCTGTTCCTGCTGGGCGATGCACGGCGGGGCGATGCCTCTGACCGCATGACAGGTTTGTCCGTGGTGGCCGAAACGGCGGCCGAACTGAACCGCCAGACCACGGCCTTGCAGCTTCATGCCACGCGCTTCCTGCGGGAACGTATCCCCGCCGAGGGGGAAGCCTTCCGCACCAGTCTGGCCAAGGTGAAGGAGGCGGCCGCCCGCATCGCCGCCCACCCTGCCGCGACGGACAAGGCTGACACGGTCAAAGCCATCCAGGCCAAGCTGGTGGTGCTGGCCGACGCCTTCAACAAGGTGGATGATGCCACCCGCGCGGTGGGCTTCACCGACGAGGACGGCTTGCGCGGCCAGATGTTCAAATCGGTGACGGCAACCGAAACCGAATTGAAGAAATGGCCAGCGGCCCAGGCGGCTGAGCTGTTCATCGGCATGGCAGAGATGCGTAATGCCGAGAAATCCTTCCTGCTGACGGGGGAGGACAAGTATCTGGGCCAGCATCGCAAGGCCTTCAACGAATTCTCCTTCTTCATTCCCGAATCCAAGCTGGACCCGGAAACCAAGACGGCCATCGACACGCTGTCGCGTAAATATCGCCAGGATATGGTGGCATTGGCCGACGCGACGACGGCGCAGCGCAATGCGATCAGCGCCTTTGCCCAGGTGGTGGCTGAAACGACGCCGCTGATCGATGAGCTGTTTACCTTCACCACCGCCGGGCTGGAGCAGGCCCGTGCGGCGGAGGCCACCATCCGCCGTCAGACCCAGCGTATGACGCTGCTGATCGGCGGTACCCTGGTGGCCATGTTCTGCGGCCTTTCCCTGCTGCTGGTACGGTCGATCACCGGGCCGCTGGCGCAGATTGAACGGGCCATGGAAACATTGGCCCGGGGTGAACGGCTGTCCTTCATCCCCGGCACTGCCCGCCGTGATGAGATCGGTGACATGGCCCGCGCCATCGATGTCTTCCGCGTCAATGCGGAAGAGATGGACCGGCTGAAGGTAGAAGAGCAGGAACGTGAACGTGCGCATAAGCAGGCCTTCGCCGACCGGCTGGGCGGTCTGGCCCAGGCGTTGGAGCAGGAGGTGACGCGCCGCGTTGAAGTGGTGCTGGCCGAGGCGGCAGGCATTTCCGATCTGGCCGGCAAGATGAATTCCGCCGCCCAGCGCACCGGGGAACAGAGCCAGGGTGTGGCCGGTGCGGCCCAGGATGCCACCAACAATGTGCAGACGGTGGCCGCTGCCACGGAGGAACTGGCCACTTCATCCCGCGAAATCGGCCGGCAAGTGACCGAAGTGGCGGATATGGTGCATGAGGCGGTGGCCCGTGGTGCACAAACCCGCGCCATGATCGCGCAACTGGCCGACGCGGCGCAGAATATCGGCCAGGCGGCCCAACTGATCGGCGATATTTCCGGCCAGACCAACCTGCTGGCGTTGAATGCCACCATCGAGGCGGCACGGGCTGGTGAGGCCGGTCGTGGTTTCGCTGTGGTCGCGGCAGAGGTGAAAAACCTTTCCACCCAGACGGGGCAGGCCACGGAAGAGATCAGTTCCCAGATCACGGCCGTGCAGCGTGCCACTGAACGGGTGATTGGTGATATCCATCAATTGCACGAGGTGATTGCCCGCATTGATGAGATCGCGGGCGCCATCACCGCTGCTGTGACGGAACAGGGCAGCGCCACGGAGAGCATCAGCCACAGCGCCGCCAACGCCGCTGGCGGCACGATTGAAGTGTCTGACCGCATCCAGACTGTGGCGGCCGATGCCAGTGAGACACGGACATTGGCGGATAATCTGGCGAACAAGGCGCGTCAGGTGACCGATGAAATGGAGTCACTGCGCTCCCGTCTGGGGGCCATTCTGGCGCAGGCAGCTTGAGAAGAGGGAAGGGGGGCGGCGGTGATCGCCGCCCCCTGTCGTGAATACGGTTACTTCAATTCCACCGCGTAGCTCGCCACGTCCGGGGTTGTCTTCACCAGCCCGCGCTCCTTCAGGAAATTGGCGAAGCGGGCATAGCGGGCACGGTCCAGGGCGCGGGGGCTGTGGGCAAAGCGCGGCAGGCTGTCACGCCAGGCCCGCTTGTTCAGGTCGGTATCCAGGTCCGGGCGGCCCTTGATGAACAGGGCCCAGGCTTCATCCGGGTGGTTGATCATATAGGCGGTGCCACGCTCCACCGCGTCCAGGAAACGGCCCAGACGCGGATCATTGGCACGGTCGCGGGCGGCGATGAAGATCAATTCATCATAGGCCGGCACCCCTTCCTCTTCGGGGAAGAAGGCGCGGCCGGGCTTGCCCTCGATCGCCATCTGGTTCAGTTCGAAATTGCGAAAGCCGCCGACGATGGCATCCACCTGCCCCGCGAACAAGGCCGGCGACAGGGAGAAATTGACGTTCACCAGCGTCACATCCTTCAGCGACAGCCCGTGCTTTTCCAGCATGGCCCCCAGCAGCGCATCCTCGAACCCGCCGACGGAGAAGCCGACCTTCTTGCCCTTCAGATCCTTCAGGCTTTTCACCGGCCCGTCCTTCAGGGCGATGATGCTGTTCAGCGGCGTCGCCACCAGGGTGCCGATGCGCACCACCGGCAGGCCGGCATCCACCTGCAAATGCAGTTGCGGCTGATAGGAAATGGCGACATCGCCACGACCGGCGGCGACCAGACGCGGTGGATCATTGGGATCGGCCGGCGCGATCATCTCCACCGCCAGACCGGCATCCTTGAAGTAGCCCATTTCCTGGGCGACATAGAGCGGCCCATGGTCCGGATTGACGAACCAGTCCAGCAGCACGGTCATCTTATCCTGCGCCATGGCGGGCAGGGCGGCCAGGGAAAGGGCGGCGGCCATCGCCGCCCCGCGCAACCAGTGTCGCATCGTTCTCATCCTTCAAAACCGTGGGAATCGGGAAGCCAGGGCAGGGCCCGGCGCAGCAGAAGATCAACCAGCAGCCACAGGGCGACAGCCAGCAGGGCCAACAGGAACAGGGCGGCAAAGGTCAGGTCGGTCTGAACCCGCGCGGTGGCGTGCAGCATCAGATAGCCCAGCCCGGAAGACGCCCCTACCCATTCCCCCACCACCGCCCCGATGGGGGCAACAGCGGCGGCCACGCGCAGCCCGGCCCCCAGGGCGGGCAGGGCGGCGGGCCCCCGGATATGGCGCAGCAGCATCCAGGGGCTGGCGCCCATGGTGCGTGCCAGATCCAGCCAGCCGGGATCGGTCCGGCGCAGACCATCGTAAAAGGCGGCGGTGACGGGGAAGAAAATGATCAGCGTCGCCATCGCCACCTTGGACGCCATGCCATAGCCCAGCCACAGCACCAGCAACGGGGCAATGGCGAAGACGGGCACGGCCTGGCTGACCAGCAGCAGCGGCAGCAGCCAGCGCCGTGCCACGGTGGAGGCCATCAACGCCAGGGCCGCCAGCACCCCGCACACCGTCCCCAGCAACAGGCCCAGTACCACCTCCGCCAGGGTCATCAACGCATGATCGGCCAGCAGCGCCCGGTCGGACCAGAGCCGGGCGGCCACCCGATCCGGCCCGGGCAAGATGTAATGTGGCAGTTCCGCCCAGCGGACCAGGAAAGCCCAGGCCAGCAGCAGGCCGGCAAAGGTGATCAGCGCGCGCAAGGCCGCCTTCATGGCCCGACCTCCCGCGCCAGTTCGGCCAGCAGCCGTCCTTGCAAATGCAGCAGTTCCGGCAGGTCGGGCGGGCGCGGCGGGGCATCCGGGGGGGTGATCGGGGCCGACAGGCTGGCCGGCAGCCCCGTCAGCACCAGCACCTGATGGCCCAGGCGCAACGCCTCCATCGGGTCATGCGTCACCATCAGGACGGTGCGACCTGCCAGCAGCCGGGCGGCCAACCCGCCCAGGCGCAGCCTTGTCAGGGCGTCCAGGGCGGAAAAAGGCTCGTCCATCAACACGATTGGCCGATCTTCAAACAGGGTGCGGGCCAGGGCCACCCGCTGGCGCATCCCGCCGGACAGGGCGGCCGGCCGGTCGCTGGCGCGGTCTTCCAGCCCCACCTGTTGCAGCAGATACAAGGCCCGCGCCTGCACGGCGCTGTCAGGCCGGCCCCCGCGCAAGCGGATGCCGATCATCACATTGTCCAGCACGCTGGCCCAGGGCAGCAGCAGATCCTGCTGCCCCATCCAGGCGATGCGACCGGCCAGCGGCTGGCCATCATCGGCGTTGATGCTTGTCCGGCCCTGAGGGGCCGACAGCCCGGCCACCAGCCGCAGTAACGTGGTCTTGCCCACCCCGCTGGGGCCCAGCAGACAACAGAATCGGCCCGCCGGCACGTGCAGTTCCAGCCCGTCGAACAGCAGACGTCCGCCCAGTTCCAGGCTTGCCTGACGGATCTGGATGGCGGGAGAGGGGGGAGAATGCGGATCGGCGCCCGGCGGCATCTTGTCTCACTGTCCCTACGCCGGTCTTGGCCGGATCAGGTTCCAGGGGTCGTTCCGGCACGGAACCTCTCAGCCGCCCATCGGCTCCCCCCAGTGAATGTTGGGTTATTGCATTGCCGTGACAGGGGAACAAGCGACTTGAACGATGGGCTAGGCCTAGGCGGCAGGGTAACGGCCACCATTGTCATCCTGCGGCGGCGCAGCATAGGATTATGCCCATGATGCTGGATGCACCCGTCGCCCCGCCTGCGGCTGTTGATGCCGCGCCCGAACCGCTGCCGAAACCCTCGGCGGCGTTGCGTCCGTTGTTTCTGGGTGGGGAGATTTATCGCCATTCCAGCTATGGCAAGAAACACCCCCTGTCGATCCCCCGGGTGACGGTGGCGATGGATCTGGCCCGCGCCATGGGCTGGCTGGACGAATCCCGCTATCTGGACAGCCCGATGGCGACAGAGGCGCAGCTCGCCCGCTTTCACGAGCGCGATTATATCGCGGCGGTGCAGCAGGCGGAGCGCGACCAGCGGGTCGATCTGGAGACCGCCCAGCGTTACGGGCTGGGCAAGCTGGAAAACCCGGTCTTCCCGGAAATGTATCGCCGTCCCGCCATCGCCGTGGGTGCCGCCATCCAGGCGGCTGAGCTGCTGCGCGATGGCGGTGTCGTCTATAGCCCGGCCAGCGGCACCCACCATGCCCGGCCCGGCCGGGCCAGTGGTTTCTGTTTCTTCAATGCCCCCGTGCTGGGCATCCTGTCCCTGCTGGATCAGGGGCTGGACCGCATCCTTTATATCGATCTGGACGCCCATCATGGTGATGGGGTGCAGGATGCTTTTCATGATGACGAACGGGTGCTGACCGTCTCCATCCATGAAGGCGGGCGCTGGCCCTATACGGGCAAGCTGGAGGATCGGGCCGGCGGCATGGCCCGCAACCTGCCGGTTCCCGCCGGCTTCCATGACAGCGAGCTGCGCTATCTGGTGGAAGAGGCGCTGATCCCGCTGGCGTGCGCCTTCCGTCCGCAGGCCATGGTTATCCAGACCGGGGCGGATGCGCTGGCGGACGATCCGCTGTCCCGTCTCAGCCTCTCCAACCGCGCGCTCTGGCACGCGGTATCGGAACTGTTGGGGTTGGCACCGCGTACCTTGGTGGTGGGCGGCGGCGGCTATAACCCCTGGTCGGTGGGGCGGGCCTGGGCCGGCATCTGGGCGGTGCTGTGCGGGATTGATCCGGCCGGCACGCCGCTGACACCGGAAGCGGTATCGGTGCTGCGGGGCCTGACCTGGGACCGGCGGGAAGGGCGTAATCCGCCCGCCCACTGGTTCGACCGGTTGCACGATGCCCCCCGCGAAGGGCCGGTCCGCGAGGAGATCAGGATGGTCGCAGCCGCGACCCGCGATCTGTGATATCAGGCGGGAAAGCCGCCTTTTTGGAAAGACACCATGATCCAGCGTCTGCTTCTTCGCCTGTTGTCCGCCCTCCTGCTGGCGCTGGCTGTGCCGGTCTTGAGCTTGCCCACCACGGCCCTGGCGGAACAGGGGCCGCAGACCGGCCTGCAGGAAGATACGCTGGTGGTGGAAACAGCGGGCGGCACCCGCCATAAATTCACCGTTGAACTGGCGCTGACCCTGCAACAGCAGGCGCGTGGCCTGATGTACCGCGAGCATATGGATGATGATCGCGGGATGCTGTTCCTTTACGAGGTGGAACAGCCGCTGAGCTTCTGGATGATGAACACGCTGATCCCGCTGGATATCATCTTCATTGATGAGAAAGGCGTGATCATCAATATCCAGCATGGCAAGCCGCGCAATACCACGCCGCTGCCATCCTCCCGCCCGGCCTTGGCGGTGCTGGAGCTGAATGGCGGCCTGTGCGCCCGGCTGGGTATCCGTGCCGGTGACCGGCTGCTGCACCCGGCCTTTGGGGTGAAGCGTCCCAGCTGATTCCGGCCCTTGCCATGCGTGGATAAGGGAAGGATGGCGGGCATCTGACTCGAAAGGGCGGAACTGCGCCCCTTTGCGACGTGGTAGAATCACTTATGGTTCTATACACGCCACCGATCCAGCGCCTGCCGGTCAGTGCGACGCCCCCGACGCGGGAGCGGCGGGTGGCCGGTATATCCAAGGTGGCAGCGCAGGCGACGGGGGAGCGTGACGCCCGACAGGGCCGCAGCCTGCGCCAGCGTCTGATCGACATGGTGATGGATGAGGTGGAGGAATTCCCCGACCTCACCCAGCAACAGCGCGACAGGATTCGTGGCAATCTGGACCGCTTTGCTGATCGGCAGCCCGCACCCGGCGGGCAACAGGAAACATCCCAGCAACCCCCGCCGGACACCCCATCGTCGCCCCCCGTGCCGCAACCGCCGGCCGATCCGCTGGCGGTTACCTTGTCCGCCATCAGCGATGGGGACGAAGCCAGCAACCCCGGCAATGCGGAGGCGGTGAAGCTGGCCCAACAGATGCGCCGGCTGCTGGAACTGCATTCCGAGCAGGCGAAGAAGATCGCCTCCTATATCCATGCCCTGCAGGCCATGGTGCCGGAGACACATCAGCTGACTCTGGAAGCCTGAAGCAAAATGTCCCGGCGACAAGTATCGGATTGGTACGGGCGGCGGCCGGGTCTATAGCCAGGACAGGGCAGCCGCGATCTGGCGGTGCCGCTTGGACCTTGTCTTGTCATGCCATTGAACATTGCCCTTTTCCTTGCCACGATTCTCATCTGGGGATCGACTTGGTACGCCATCACCTTTCAGCTGGGCGCGGTCGATCCGTCCGTTTCCATCGGTTATCGTTTCCTGCTGGCGGGGTCGGTGCTGCTCGGATGGTTGGTGCTGCGTCGGCAGCCGCTATGGCCGGCGCGCAAAACCTGGCCGCTGATTGCCGGTGCGGGGCTGCTGAATTTCTCCCTGAATTATCTGCTGGTCTATAAGGCCACGGTGCTGCTGCCCTCCGGTCTGGTGGCCGTGGCCGGGTCGGCTCTGTCCTTGATGAATGTGTTGAATTCCCGCCTGTTCCTGAAACAGCCCCTGCGCCCCGCCGTGCTGCTGGGGGGCTGCCTGGGGCTGGTCGGGGTGCTGCTGCTCTTCTCCCCCGAACTGGAGGGTGGGGCGCTGGTCAGCGGTGCTCTGGCCGGGCTGGGATTGATGATGCTGTCCAATTACAGCGCGTCGCTGGGCAATATGGTGGTCTCCACCGCCCGCCGTGGCGGGATGCCGCTGATTGCGCTGACCGGCTGGGGCATGGTGACCGGGGCGGCGCTGATGCTGGGGCTGGCGGCGGTGCGGGGTGCTGATTTCAGTGTCAGCCTGACGGCACCCTATCTGCTCTCGCTGCTCTATCTGGCGCTGTTTGGCTCCATCGCCGCCTTTCTCTGCTATTTCACCCTGCTGGGGCGGATGGGGGCCGATCGGGCCGGTTATGTTTCGATTATGACGCCGGTGGTGGCGCTGCTGATTTCCACCCTGTTCGAAGGCTATCACTGGACGCCCGCCGGGATCGCCGGGCTGGTTCTTGCCCTGGCCGGCAACCTGCTGGTGATGGCCCCTCCCGGCTTGTTTGCCCGACAATCCGCAAAAGGCCATGCATAAGACGCGTAGGCGATATCCCGGGCTTGCTCCCGGCAAAAGGGTGGTGTATTCCCCACCCCTGGTTACGGAGCGTAGCGCAGCCTGGTAGCGCGGCTGGTTTGGGTCCAGCAGGCCGGAGGTTCGAATCCTCTCGCTCCGACCATCCCCCCGATGGACGCCACCCTTGATTACAGCAGGCACATCATGAAGGTCCGCATCTATCAGCCCGCCAAGACCACGATGCAGTCTGGCCGCGCCAAGACGGGCGCCTGGGTTCTGGAATATGAGCTGGCCACCCCGCGCCGGCCGGAACCGCTGATGGGGTGGACCAGCTCCGGCGATACGCTCAATCAGGTGCGTGTGTCCTTCCCGACCAAGGAAGAGGCTTTGGCCTTCTGCGCCAAGAAGGGCTGGGACGCCGATGTTGCTGAATTGCATGAGCGCCGGGTGATCCCGCGTAATTATGCGGATAATTTCCGCACCGACCGGCCGCGCATCGGCCGCTTCTGATTTTGACTGACGCCTGGGCCGTCATGGAGACGCGCCCCGGCATGACGGCCCCTTAGCTCAGTTGGATAGAGCAACCGCCTTCTAAGCGGTAGGTCGCTGGTTCAAATCCAGCAGGGGTCGCCAAAAATCAGGGTCAGGTTACCAGCCTGATCTACCCGCAAAGCCCGGCCTGCATGGTCGGGCTTTTTCATTATCCAGGGTGGCAGGGCCGCTTCCTGATCAAATGCTTCGGTACAGGTAAACTGTCGGTCGTGGGCCGTAAAATCGTGCTGGATTTACATGCACCCCCTATCCCTTTTCGCCGTCCCGCGTGTAGAATTGTGCGTTGCGTGAACAAGCACGCGCCCTAACCGATATTGCCAACCGGACAGGAATAGATACGGACATGGCCACTGCGCAGCCTTCGCGGACCCAGACGAGGTTGGAACCTTGGCGGGATCCGGATGAGAAGCCCTATGTCCGCATCGAGAAGGTCACCAAGAAATTTGGTGACTTCACCGCTGTGGATGATGTCTCCCTCTCTATCTATCGGGGGGAGTTCTTTTCCCTGCTGGGGGGCTCCGGTTCCGGCAAGACGACATTGCTGCGTATGCTGGCCGGGTTCGAACGCCCGACCGAGGGCAAGATTTTCATCGATGGCGTCGATATGTCCAACGTGCCGCCCTATGAGCGGCCGGTGAACATGATGTTCCAGTCTTACGCCCTGTTTCCGCATATGACGGTGGAAAACAACATCGCCTTTGGCCTGCATCAAGACAAGGTGGGCAAGGCGGAGATCAAGGAGCGGGTGGCCGAAGCGCTGAACCTGGTTCAGCTCTCCCAATTCGGCAAGCGCAAGCCGCACCAGCTGTCGGGTGGCCAGCGCCAGCGCGTCGCCCTGGCCCGCGCGCTGGTGAAACGGCCCAAGCTGCTGCTGCTGGATGAACCGCTGGGCGCCCTGGACAAGAAACTGCGGGAACAGACCCAGTTCGAGCTGGTGAATATTCAGGAAAAGGTCGGCATCACCTTCATCGTGGTCACCCATGACCAGGAAGAGGCGATGACCATGTCGTCCCGCATCGCGGTGATGAACCGGGGTTACATCGCCCAGATCGGCACGCCGACGGAAATCTATGAATATCCCAACAGCCGCTTCACCGCGGAGTTCATCGGTTCGGTCAATATGTTCCATGGCCGCATCCTGGAATCGGAGCCTGATCATTCGCTGATCCGCTCTGACGAGGCCAATTGCGACCTTTATGTCAGCCATCCGGGCCATGTGGCGCCGGGGACGGAATGCTGGGTTGCCGTGCGTCCGGAAAAGATCGCCATCACCAAGGAGCCGCCGGCCACCGAGGGTGGGCGCAATCAGGCGATGGGGACGGTGAAGGAAATCGCCTATCTGGGCGATGTCTCCATCTATGAGATCGAATTGGATACCGGCAAGCGGGTGCGGGTGACGGCGCCGATGGTGACGCGCCGCACCGAAATGCCCATCACCTGGGAAGACCGGGTCTATCTCAGCTGGCGGCCCTTCGCCGGCAGCGTGCTGACCAGCTGAGCGGAGGGCTGACGCATGGCGGAGATATCCCGGAGCGAAATGCGCCATACCGGCTTTCTGGGCCTGTTGCAGCGCCTCGGCCTGTCCGGCCGGGCGCTGGTCATGGCGGTGCCCTATGCCTGGCTGCTGCTGTTCTTTTTGATTCCGTTCCTGATTGTGCTGAAGATCGCCCTGGCCGAAAGCCAGATGGCGATCCCGCCCTTCACCCCGCTGGTGGAGATGACGGAGGAGCTGAAATACCAGATCACCGTGACCTTCTATAATTTCCACAGCATGGTCGCGGATGATCTGTATATTCTGGCCTATCTCAACAGCCTGAAGATCGCCTTCATCTCCACCCTGTGCTGTCTGGTGCTGGGTTATCCGGTGGCTTATGCCATCGCCAAGGCCGATCCGAAATGGCGTGCGCCGCTGTTGATGCTGATCATCCTGCCCTTCTGGACCAGTTTCCTGATCCGCGTTTATGCCTGGATCGGCATCCTCTCCGATAATGGGGTGCTGAATAATGTGCTGATGTGGCTGGGCATCATCGACCAGCCGCTGCACATTCTCTACACGCCCATGGCGACCTATATCGGCATCACCTATTCCTATCTGCCCTTCATGATCCTGCCGCTCTATTCCACCCTGGAGCGGTTGGATAATACCTTGCTGGAGGCGGCGGCCGATCTGGGTTGCCCGCCCTGGAAGGCGTTCCTGACCATTACGCTGCCTTTGTCGGTGCCCGGCATGATTGCTGGTGCCTTGCTGGTTTTCATCCCGGCCATGGGTGAATTCGTCATTCCCGAGCTGTTGGGCGGGCCGGATACGCTGATGATCGGGCGCACGCTCTGGACGGAATTCTTCAATAACCGCGACTGGCCGTTGGCTTCTGCCGTCGCGGTGGCCCTGCTGCTGTTCCTGGTGGTGCCGATCATGCTGTTCCAGAATGTGCAGGGCAAACAGGGGGGGCACCCGTAATGCCGAAATCCTGGTTTCTGCGGGCGGGCCTGCTGACAGGGCTGCTGTTCCTCTATATCCCCATCGCCCTGCTGATCGTGCTGTCCTTTAATGACAACCGGTCTGTTTCGGTGTGGAGCGAATTCTCCTTCCGCTGGTATGGGGAATTGCTGCGCGATGATCAGCTGCTCTCGGCGGCCTGGCTCTCTGTGCGGGTCGCCTTCATTTCCGCCAGCTTTGCCGTGGTGCTGGGCACCATGGCCGGCATGATGCTGGCGCGATTCGGCATGTTCAAGGGCCGGGCCCTGTTCTCCGGCATGGTCTCGGCGCCGCTGGTGATGCCGGAAGTGATTATGGGGCTGGCCATGCTGCTGCTGTTCGTCAGCATGGAGCAGATGTTCGGCTGGCCGGAAGGCCGCGGGATGCTGACCATCATCCTGGCCCATATCACCTTCACCATGTCCTTTGTCACCGTGGTGGTGCAATCGCGGCTGGTATCGATGGATGCCAGCCTGGAAGAGGCGGCCATGGATCTGGGCGCGCGGCCGGCCAAGGTGTTTTTCGTCATCACCCTACCGCTGATCGCACCGGCCATCGTGTCGGGCTGGTTGCTGGCCTTCACCCTGTCGCTGGACGATCTGGTCATTACCAGCTTCGTCTCCGGCCCCGGTTCCACCACCTTGCCGCAGGTGGTGTTCTCCAGCGTGCGCCTCGGCCTCAGCCCCAAGGTCAATGCGCTGGCCACGATTGTGGTGGCGATCGTCGCTTTGGGTATCCTTGCTGCCGGCTTCTATAATGCCAGGCAGGAAAGGCAGCGCCGCCGCGACGAACAGATGGCCCAGCAGGGCAGCTGAAGGCTTGGAGCCGGCGGGTATATAAAGCAAAAGGCCCAGGGTGAAACCTGGGCCTTTTGTGCATCGACAGAGTTCTCTGGGTGCGCAGATGGGGGCGGCCCGTCAGGGGAAGAGGTCGTCCACGGCCGACTGGGACATGGGTGTTGCATCCCCGGCAACCGCATCTTCTTCTGCCATGGCAGACACCGGCGGGCGCGCCACCGGGGCAGGGGACGATGCCACTGCAACAGCCGGTTTAGCCGTGAGGGGATCATTGACCTGCTTTAAGGCCGAGGCAGCCCCGGCCAGCAGCATATCCACCGCATCCTGATTGATGGCATCACGCAGGGGTGGGCCGTGCATCAGGTCCGCATCGGGTCTGGTATCCTTGTCCTCCGTCAAGACGGCGGACAGGTCGCCTTCTTCCACCCCTTCCAGACCCCAGATCTGGATCATCGCATGGACGCGGCGTTCGATATAACGCAAGGTGTTAACCACCTTGGTCATTCGCTGGCCGGTAATATCCTGGAAGGAGCAGGCGGTCATGATCTCCGTCACCTCTGCATCCAGAATCTGGGCGAGGTCAGGGTGATCTTTCCGCAGCCGGTCAGCGACCGACTGGATGCGCTCCGACCCGTTGAGGATTTCGGTCGTCGCGTGCTCGGTGGATTGCAGGATAGCGTCAAGCTCTTCCGTCGCCCGCATGATGCGATTGGCGGACGGATCATCCGGCTTCAGGGCGGCGATTTCACGCCGCGTCTCCGCGATATGGGAGGAAAGCTCCTGCAGCTCCCGCCGCAGAATCTTGATATGCGAGCGCTGATCGACCTCTGGAGGGTCCCGCCGCTCCCGCACGATGCGGCGGAGATCGTCGAGCGATACGGCCCGGTGCCGGCGGTCACGCACCCGAAGGAATGCGCGACCACGGGGACTGGACAGCAACGCGTCTTCGATCTGATCAAACTCGGCGTCGGAAAGATCAATGATCTCCGACACGGCCGATCACCCGAGCGCGCCGAGGACGCTTTCGATCTTCTTCTTCAGCGTGTCAGCGTTGAAGGGCTTGACGATATAATTGTTCACGCCGGCTTCCTTGGCGGCGATCACATTTTCCGTCTTCGATTCGGCTGTCACCATGATGAAGGGCGTCGCCTTCAACCGCACATCGGCGCGCACTTCCTTCAGAAGCTGCAGGCCGGTCATCGGTTCCATGTTCCAGTCGGAAATCACCAGACCGAACTGGGCAGCACGCAGCTTGGCCAGCGCTTCGGCGCCATCGGCCGCCTCTTCGATCTTCGTGAACCCGATCTGGGTAAGCAGGTTCCTGATGATACGCCGCATCGTCGCATAATCATCGACAACCAGCACTTGAATGTTCAAGGACACTGCGGAACCCCCACCTGAACGTGTTGCGCCAAGATGTATCGTTTTAATACATTACTCACCATATGGTCGATCCACCCTGATCGGGTCTTCCTGACCTACCGTATGATGATACCACCAGAGGGTAACTGATCGTTTGAAACAAGCCAACAATCATAACCCTACCGGCGGATCAGGCCGCACTTTGGTTTCCGTGCCGCCCCTTGTCAAGCTTAGTGGAACTGACCTTTTGAACCTTTTCATCAAGTGCGGCGCAGGAGGGACAGCAAACCGCTGGTAATCGGGTAGCGGCGGTCCTTGCCGAAGCTGCGTGAGGTGATCTTCACACCCGGCGGGGCTTGACGCCGCTTATATTCGGCCCGATCCAGCATCCGCCAGACGCGGTTGACCGTTTCGGCATCGTGGCCGCGTGCCACGATATCGGCCAGCGCCATGTCACGTTCGACCAGACATTCCAGGATATCGTCCAGCACGGCATAATCGGGCAGGGTGTCCTGATCCTTCTGATCAGGCTTCAGCTCGGCCGTGGGGGCCTTGGTGATGATGCGTTCGGGAATCACCCGGCCGGCCGGCCCCAGTCCGCCGGCCGGGTGATTCTGGTTGCGCCAGTGCGACAGCCGGTAAACGGTGGTCTTGTAAACATCCTTCAGCACGGAATAGCCACCGCACATATCGCCATAGAGCGTGGCATAGCCGACAGACATTTCCGACTTGTTGCCGGTGGACAGCACCATGCCGCCAAACTTGTTCGACAGCGCCATCAGGGTGACCCCGCGTGATCGGCTTTGCAGATTCTCTTCCGTGATGTCGGCCGCCCGGCCGCTGAAACTGGGGGCCAGCATCGTATCGAAGGCCTGCATGGCCGGGCCAATGGAGATGGTATCAATGCGGCAGCCCAGCAGCCCGGCGCATTCCGCCGCGTCATCCAGGCTGTCCTGGCTGGTATAGGGGCTGGGCATCATCACGCAATGCACCCTCTCCGGCCCCAGCGCATCCACCGCCACGGCCGCGGAAATGGCCGAATCAATGCCGCCCGACATGCCCAGGATGACGCCGGGAAAGCCGTTCTTGCCGACATAATCGCGCAGGCCCAGCACCATGGCCCCATAGATGGCAGCCAGTGATTCCGGCGGCGGCACCATTTCATCGGACCGGCCCACCCAGCCATCGGCACCGCGTGTCCAGCGGGTTATGGCGACACATTCGACAAAGGCCGGCATCTGCGCCACCAGCCCCTTATCGGCATTGATGGCGAAGCTGGCCCCGTCAAACACCAGCTCATCCTGCCCGCCGACCTGATTCAGATAGATCAGCGGCAGACCGGTTTCCGTGACGCGGGCGACGGCCAGCGACAGGCGATTATCAGCCTTTCCCAGCTCAAACGGGCTGCCATTGGGCACCACCAGCAGCTCGGCCCCCGTCTCTGCCAGGGTTTCGGCCACATCTGGCTTCCACATATCCTCGCAGACCAGCACGCCCAGCCTGACGCCCCGAAAATTGACAGGGCCGGGCAGGGGGCCGGCATCGAACACCCGCTTTTCATCAAAGGGGCCGTAATTGGGCAGGTCATGTTTCAGGCGGATCGCCTGGATCTTGCCACCATCCAGCAGCAGCGCTGCGTTATGCCGCCGCCCTTCCACCCGCCAGGGGGCCCCCACCAGCAAAGCGGGGCCACCATCGGCGGTGCGGGCGGCCAGGGATTGCACCACATCTTCCACCTTGTCGAGGAAGAAGGGCTTCAGCACCAGATCTTCGGGCGGATAGCCGCAGACCGACAATTCGGGATAAACCACCAGATCGGCGCCGGATCGCGCCGCCTCATCACGGGCGGCCAGGATAAGCCCCGCATTATGGTCAAGCGCACCGACGGTGGGGTTGATCTGCGCCAGCGCGATGGTCAGTTGATCGGTCATTCTGCTTCCGGTCCCGTTCCGGCCGCTGGGATGGAGAATCGGGCCGGGCAAATCCCTTATGCTCCGGTGGAGCATAAGGGGTCAAGCCGACAAGCGGCGCTTCATCCGGCTTGCCCCGCTTCCGTCCCCGCCGTACCCTCGCGCCGGGAAGGGCTGCCCGCTCTGGGCTTGAGACAGGGAGCTTGTGACCATGACTATGTGCAATCGCCGGATCGGGTGGCTTCTTGCCGCCGGCCTGTTGCTGGCGCCGGCGGCGCCTGCGCTGGCCGACCATCTGCCGGCCCCTGCCGCGCAATATCAGGCGCGGCAGAGCCTGACCGTCAATGGCGCGGTGCTGGAAGCGGTGATCCACCATGACCATGGCAAGGAACGCCGGGAAAGCCGGGTGGATGGGTTGAACAATCTGCTGATCGTGCGACCGGATCAGGAAAAGGCCATCGTCATTCAGCCGGAAAGCCGGATGGCCATGCAGATCGACCTGACCGACCCGGAAGTCGGCGTGGTGCCAGCCGCGCTCGCCCGGCTGGAGGCCAAGCCGCAGGGGACTGAAACGCTGGCCGGCGAAAAGGTCACGCGCTACCGTGTGCAGGATAGTTTTCCCCAAGGGGGCGCCTTTGACGGCACCGTCTGGTCCACGCCTGACGGCATCTATGTGCGGATTGAAGGCAAGGTCAGCGATGCGGCCGGCCCGATCGACATGGCCATGCGCCTGTCCGACATTAAACGCGGGCCGCAGGATGCCGCCTTGTTCACCCCGCCGCCCGGCCTGCGCATGATGGACATGGGGCCGGAGGCGGGACGGGTGCCGCCCGCCTTCCAGGAGGAGAAGAAGTGAGGATGTTGCGCGTTCTGGGGGCCCTGTTCGCCTTTCTGCTGTCCCCGCTGGTGCCGTCGCTGGCGCGGGCGGCCCCCTTGCCGGAGGCTGAATATCTCCTGTCACTTGATGCTGCCGGTTGGAAGGCCACGCCGGGCGGCGTGCGCTACCGGGTGGTGGAGGCGGGCCCCGGCAAGGGCAGGGGCCCGCTGCTGACCGATTATGCCACCCTGCATTATCGTGGCAGCCTGCTGAACGGCACCGTGTTCGACGACACGGCCAAGGGGCGCAAGCCTGTCCGTCTGCAGCTGACGCGGGTGATTGCCGGCTGGCAGGAAGTGCTGCCCCTGATGCATGTCGGCGACAAGTGGGAAATCGCCGTGCCGGCCAAGCTGGGCTATGGCGCGCGTGGATCATCCACCGGCAAGGTGCCGCCCGATTCCACCTTGCTGTTCACCATCGAATTGCTGGGGCTGGAGGCACCGAAGCTGAGCAGCGAGATCGGTGGCGGTGGTTGATACCGGGGTGATGCGGTTGCGGCGGCAAGGGGGATGGCTCTGCGCCCGCTTCCGTGCTAACCCCGTGCGCAGTGTCTGTCTTTCCCCGTTGTCGCCGGAACGGAGCCGTCGCCCACATGTCCGTCCTGTCCAAGTCCGCCCTGCTTGCCGCTGCCCTGCTGACCTTCCAGGCGCTGCCTGTTGCTGCCCAGCAGCCGGCGGCCCCGGCTGCGGGCGCTGATGCGGCGCTGACCCTGCCGCGCATTGATCCGCAGAAGCAGTATCTGATTGAAAATGCCAAGAAGCCCGGCTGGCGGACCACCCCCAGCGGTCTGCAGTTCCGCGTCATCAAGCAGGCGGTGGGCAACGCGCCCCGCCCGGCCCTGACGGATGAAGTGACGGTGCATTATCGCGGCGTGTTGATCGATGGCACCGTGTTTGACAGTTCCTATAACCGGGGCCGCCCCGCCTCCTTCCCGCTGTCGGGCTTGATTCGCGGCTGGCAGGAAGCCATCCCGATGATGAAGGTGGGGGAGACCTGGGAATTGGCGGTTCCGTCGGAGTTGGGCTATGGTGCACGGGGTCAGCCGGGCAGCATCCCCGGCGGGGCCACCCTGCTGTTCACCATCGAACTGTTGGGCACGCGCAAGCCGGATAATACCAACCTGCTGCTGAACCCCAATATGATCCGGTAAAGCAGACGCTGATACCACTCTTTCTCAGTTGGCGGGCACTGCCTCCGGCCACTTGGCTTACGCGCACATGGGTGAGCGTGCCAGTGGTCGCTGGCCCCCAAGAGTCATGGGAGATGACCCTTGGTATTTCCGGGCACTGTGGAGCCCCCCCGCATCAAGACTTTTCTATTCCCGCGGCACGCCCAGGGCGGCGGCCACCTGTAACAGCTGGCCTTCCGGTTCCCGCCCGATCAGGGCATAGCCGAAATGCTGGCCGCGCCAGAAGCCGATCACATAGCCCTGCGCTTCTGTCACGGCCAGGGTTTCGGCATCCGGTTCATCCTCGCTGGGGGCGACCAGCAGGGTGATACGGCGCCCTTGCCCATCCTCATAAATCAACTGACTGCCGGGGCCATCATCGGTGACGGTCCGCCGGGCACCGATCAGCCGTAGGCCAATGGCTTGCAGCTGCGGCGGTTCCATAGCCATGCCCAGCTGGCTGGCCAGCAGGCGGCGGAGATCATCCTGGCTGCTGCCCGCCGCCTCCACGCTGGCCGGCCCGTTCTCGGCAAAGACCTCATGGTTGGCCAGCGCTTCCCGCGCATAGCCGGGCAAGGGGGTCTGCAGCCAATGGTCGCTGGCATCCCGGGCCCCCCAGCCCAGGATGAACAGGCCGATGGCCGCCGCCATCCGCCCGGTGCGCCGCCAGATGGCATGGCGGCGCATCCCCTGTAAAAGGCGCTGGTGCATTGGCCGCAGGTTGGCCACGGGCAAGGCCCCCTCTGCGGCGGCGATTTTCACCAGCAAATCCTGTTCCGCCATGGCCCGCATCCGTGCCCGCAGATCGGGATCAGCATCCAGCCGGGCCAGCACCAGGGCTTCCTGGCGCGGGTCCAGTTGCCCGTCCAGAAAGGCATGAAGGTCCAGTTCATCCCCATCGTCACGCATCGCGTCCCCCCTTTACCAGACGCAGCTTGGTGATATCCCCACCCGCTTCCATCCGGCGCCGCAGCGCATCGCGCCCGCGTGCCAGACGTGACATGAAGGTGCCCAGCGGCACACCCAGCCGCCGGGCCGCTTCCTCATATTTCACATCATCCAGGGCGATCACCAGGATCGCTTCCCGCTGTGGTTCCGGCAATTCATCCAGGGCCGTCAATACCTGTTGGGTTTCCACCCGGATCATCTGATTGGCGTCTACACTGTCCGGCATGGTGGCCTGTTCGGCATAGCGGGCGCGCACCTGCCATTTCCGCCGGTCACTGACATGGCAGGTGTAAAGGATGCGGAACAGCCAGGCCCGCAGATCGGTCCCCGGCTGCCATTGTCCGGACGAGGCGATGGCCTTGGTCAGGCAATCCTGTACCAGATCCTCGGCCTCCACCCGGTTGCGGGTCAGCAGCAGCGCATAGCGCTGCAACGATCCCAGGTGGCTTTCCAGCCCCTTGGCGAAACCATCCCCGCTCATCCCACCGCCTTCATTCACACGGCCCCGGATATTCCCGCCCGGAGGGGCATCCGGGCGGGATTGTCACAGGCCCTTTGCCGTCACGCGTCGGCGGGCCTGCCCCATCCGTCCACCGCTTCGGCATCCCTGGGGCCAGTGGATGCCAGAGCGATGGACATGCTGGGATAACGCATGGTGCCGGGAATTATTCCCGGCTCATTTTACGGATACCGAACAGCCCTGGTCAGGGCTTGCGGCCGTAAAGATTGGCCCGCTCCTCGTCGCTCATCGGTTGACCGGCCGGGCGGACCTTGTCGGCCAGCAGGGCCAGACCGCGCTGCACGCCGGGGCGGGTGGCGATGCTGTCAAACCAGCGCTTCACCTGGGGGAATTCCGCCAGATCGATATCATATTTTCCGGCATTGCGGACCCAGGGGAAAGTCGCCATGTCGGCAATGCCATAGGCATCGCTGCCCAGATATTGCGTTTCCGTCAGCCGCGTATTGGCCACCTTCAACAGGCGCTTGGCCTCGTTGCGGTACCGTTCGATACCATAGGGCACCTTTTCTGCGGCATAAAGGATGAAGTGTCCGGCCTGGCCAAACATCGGGCCGACCCCGCCCATCTGCCACATCAGCCATTGCAGATGGCTGAACCATTCGGCGCTGTCGCTGGGGCGGAACTGGCCGGTCTTTTCCGCCAGATAGATCAGGATGGCGCCGGATTCAAACAGGCTGAGCGGCTTGCCGCCCGGCCCGTCAGGATCGACGATGGCCGGCATCCGGTTGTTGGGGGCGATCTTCAGGAAATCAGGCTTGAACTGGTCGCCAGCCCCGATATTCACCGGATGTACAGTGTAGGGCAGCCCCATTTCCTCCAGGGCGATGGAAACCTTGTAGCCGTTGGGCGTCGGCCAGACATGGAGTTCGATGCTCATTACCGGATCCCTCTGGGAATGGAAGATGCCAGCCCGGTTTTCAGAACCGGCCGGATGGGGTGAAACCTAGTCAACAGAATGGTTCGGTGGAAGTGCGTTGCCGCACAGGCAGGATGCATTTGGTTCGGGGACCAATCCCCAGATTCTGTGGATAAGTATGTGATTAACCCCCTGGTAACTCCGCTGGTTGGCGGTTCCCTGCGGGTCTCGGCAATTTGCCTAATTTTTAATCAGTTGTATGCGAGTTGGTTTCCACGATGCCTGACTGGAAAAGGTGGGGCGAAAAAATTTTATTCAATATCAACATGTTGAGATTTTATGGCGTGAGGGTGTATGTCGGCGACACCGTCGGTTGCCGTCTTCATCCCTTCATCTGATTGTCAGAATAGGCGTTATATTGGGACGAAACAGTGAAGGGGACGCGTGGTGGACAATTATCCAGCACCGACACTGTTTATTGACTGTTCAACCCGCCGGCTGGTCCCAGCGGCGGGCCGCTTCCTCATCGCTGTGGCGGCTGTCGACCCAGCGCGTGCCGTGGCCTGTCTCTTCCAGCTTCCAGAAGGGGGCCTTGCTTTTCAGCCAGTCCATCAGGAAACGACAGGCATCGAAGGCGGCTTCCCTGTGCGCGCTGGCACAGGCGACCAGCACGATTTTTTCCCCCGGTTCCATCCGGCCATGGCGGTGGATGATCAGGCAGGCCTCCAGCGGCCAGCGCGCCCGCGCCTCTGCCTCGATGGCGGCCAGTTGGCGTTCGGTCATGCCGGGATAATGTTCCAGCGTCAGCGCGCGGACGGTGCCGGCCTGTTCGCCCGCCTGCGGGTGCAGATCGCGCACCAGCCCGGTGAAGCAGCAGACACCGCCAATGCCGGGATTGCCCTGGGTCAGGGCGGTCAGTTCCGCCCCGATATCGAAATCCGCCTGCTGAACCCGGACAGCCATCAGCCCCCCGTCACCGGCGGGAACAGCGCCACCTCGTCACCCGGCACCACCGGATGGCTGAAGGGCACATATTCCTGGTTCACCGCCACCTTGACCACGGCCAGATTGGACAGGGCATCGGCATAGCCGCCGCCGCGCGTCTGCAGATGGGCGATCAGGCCGGCAACATCGCTGATGCCAGGGGGCAGGGCCAGTTCCTCTTCCGCTTGCCCGATCTTGCTGCGCAGCCAGGCGAAATACAGCAGCTTGATCATTCGCTCTTCCCCCCTTGCGGGGCCAGCATGTGGCGCAGGCCCGCACGCAGATAATCCCACCCCGTCACCAGGGTCAGGGCGGCGGCGATCCACAGCCCGACCTCCCCGATGAAGGTCACCGGCCAGGCGGCCGGCCCATGATCCCCGACGATCAGCCAGCCGATGGCCAGCATCTGGATACCGGTCTTCCATTTGGCAAGCCGGCTGACCGGCACGCCAACGCGCAAGCCCGCCAGGAATTCGCGCAAGCCCGAGACCATCACCTCGCGCAGCAGGATCACCACGGCCGGCAGTACCGCCAGCCCGGAGATATGCTGGTTGGCCACCAGCATGATCAGCACGGCGGCCACCAGCAGCTTGTCGGCGATCGGGTCCAGGAACTTGCCGATCAGGCTTTCTTCCTGCCAGGCGCGGGCCAGATAGCCATCAAACCAGTCGGTGATGCAGGCGGCAGCGAACAGCCCGGCCGCCACCCAGGCCGGCCAGGGGCCGGGAAAGAAGAACAAGGCCACCACAACGGGAATGATGGCGATGCGCGACAGGGTGAGGATATTCGGCAGGCTGGTCAGCATTGTGATGGGTGTTCTTTGCCGGCGGGTCGGGCAGGGGAGGCGGGCCGCATCCTAGCCCTCGGGATGGAAATGATCATAGATGATTTTAGCGACAGTTCGGTTGATGCCCTCCACCGCCTCCAAATCCGCCAGCCCAGCGCGGGAGACGGCGCGGGCGGAACCGAAATGCAGCAGCAGGGCCTTCTTGCGGCGGGGGCCGATTCCCGGCACCTCATCCAGCGGTGAGGCGCTGATCGCCTTCTCCCGCCGGGCGCGGTGGGTGCCGATGGCGAAGCGGTGCGCCTCATCGCGCAGCCGCTGCAGGTAGTAAAGAACCGGGCTCTTATGATCCAGGCCGAACGGGGGACGGCCGGGCATGAAGAAACGTTCCCGTCCGGCATCGCGGTCCGGTCCCTTGGCGATGGCCGCCAGACAGACATCCTCGATTCCCAGTTCGGCGAACACTTCCGCCACCACAGCCAATTGTCCTTCGCCACCATCGATTAGCACCAGATCGGGCCAATTCTCACCGGCGCGTTCGGGATCTTCCTTGATGACGCGCTCGAACCGCCGGGTCAGCACCTCCCGCATCATGGCGTAATCGTCGCCGGCGGCGCCGGGCACCTTGATGTTGAACTTGCGATAGGCGTTCTTGATGAAGCCGTCCGGCCCCGCCACCACCATGGCGCCAATGGCGTTGGTGCCCTGGATATGGCTGTTATCGTAAATCTCGATCCGTTTGGGCGGCTCGCTCAGGCCGAACACTTCCGCCACCCCGGCCAGCAGCTTGGTCTGGCTGCCGCTTTCGGCCAGCCGGCGGCCATGCGCTTCCCGCGCATTGGTCACGGCATGGTCGATCAGCCGCTTCTTGTCGCCGCGCTTGGGCAGGTGCAGCTCCACCTTGTGCCCCGCCCGCACCGACAGGGCCTCCTGCAACAGGTCATGCTCGGTCAGCTCGTGGCTGACCAGCACCAGGCCGGGGGCGGCCTTATTGTCATAGAACTGGGCGATGAAGGCGGCCAGAACCTCGTCAATCTCCTGCGCCTTGTCATGGCTGGGGAAATAGGCGCGGTTGCCATAGTTGCGCCCGCCGCGGAAGAAAAACACCTGGATGCAGGTCAAGCCGCCATCCTGATGGGCGGCGATGATATCGGCATCATCCACACCCTCGATATTGATATCCTGATGGGCCTGGATGGCCGTCAGCGCCCGGATACGGTCACGCAGCTTGGCTGCCCGTTCGAATTCCAGATTCTCGGCCGCTTCCTGCATGGCCTGGGCCAGTTCAGCCTGGATATCCCGGCTCTTGCCCTCCAGGAAGGCGCGCGCCTCATTCACCTGATCGGCATATTCGGGCGGGCTGACCTTTTCCACACAAGGCGCGGTGCAGCGCTTGATCTGATATTGCAGGCACGGCCGGGTGCGGGTGGAAAATACCGTATCGGCGCAGGTGCGGAGCTGGAAGGCCCGCTGTAACGCCGTCAGCACCCGATTGACGGCCCCGGCCGACGCAAAGGGGCCATAATAATGGCCGGGCTCGCTGCGGGTGCCGCGATGCTTGGTCAATTGCGGGAAGGCATGGTCGCCTTTGATCAGGATATGCGGGAAGGTCTTGTCGTCGCGCAGCAACACATTGTAGCGCGGCATCAGTTTCTTGATGAGATTCGATTCCAGCAGCAGCGCCTCCACCTCCGTATGGGTGGTGACGAACTCCATCTGCGTCGTCTCGGCGATCATCCGTTGCAGCCGGATCGGCAGCTTGACCGGCATCGTATAATTGGTCACGCGCCGTTTCAGGCTGCGTGCCTTGCCGACATAAAGCGCATCGCCATGATCATTCAGCATCCGATAGACGCCGGGACGGTCGGGCAGGGTGCGCAAATAGCCCTTGATCGTCTCAACACCCCGGTTGAGATCGGCCACGGTGCGTTTCGGCCGGCTGGGTACCGGCTGGGCGTCGGCGGAACTGCCGAGCGGATTTTGGTCGGATGGGTCGCTCATGGCCCAGCATGTGGCGCATAAGCCCGTCCCGGTCAATCTTGCTGCTGTCGATGCCAGCATCTCCCCGTTCGGCGCTGCCCGAAAGAGATATGTGGCAGCGCCGTTTCACACTTGACGGAAAGGAGAGCGGCGGCTTCCTGCGGCTTTTGCTGGGTCAGAGAATTCTTCCACGGAATCTGTGGATAAGTCTGGGGGGAAGTGCCGGGCTTTCCTGTGCGACCCTAGCGAAGCTGCGGCTTTCCCCTCTTTGCCCAAAAATTGGGCAATAAACTTATGTCTTTGATTTTTAATGCATATCCGGAAGTCAAGCTATCACGCGGCTGTCACATCTGCAATTGAATGGCTTGACATTTGCGGCTGAGGGTCCGTAGCGCCATCCCCGATGGCCATGTGCAAAAGTTTAGGACCGTCTGCCCCTTGCAAGGATCGCTTTCGTTTCCCCGTCGTGGAGTGCAGCGCAACAAGGCTGTATGACGGGGCGCGCCATGGGGCCGCCCTGTGGGTTTTCTGCCTCATCCGATGGGGTGGTCGCTATGCCCCTGGCGGGTGTGGCGTGAAATTTTCCCCACCAGTCCGGGGCCGGCTTTCAATTCCCGGCATCAGGACCATTTCCATATTGATAGGGGGTGAGCGGCCTGTGCCGTCAGGCCCTGAATATTGACGTGGTGGAGAAGGGAACGCGACATGTCGGACGAGACCGCGAATGGCACGCAGACGGTATCGACCAGGGATGATCGTCAGGCCGCCCTGGCGGCGGCGATGGAACTGATTGCCCGCCAGGGCTGGCGGGAGACCAGTTTGAAGGCGATGGCGGATCAGGCGGGATTGCCGCTCGACCAGTTCTATCGCCTGTTCCCCAGCCGGCTGCATTTGCTGGCCGCCCTGGACCGCCATGCCGATGAGCTGGTGCTGGCGCAACCGGTTCCCGATCCGGACGATCCGCCGCATGACCGGCTGTTCGACGTGTTGATGCGCCGGATCGATGTGCTGGAGCCGTTTCGGCCGGGATTGCGTGTGCTGGCCCGCAATGGGGTTGCCATCCTGGCCGCCCCCGCCTTGGCCCCCGGCCTGCTTCGTTCCATGGGATGGATGCTGGAAGCGGCCGGGCTGGGGCGCGGCGGTGTGGCAGGGGCGTTGCAGCGACGCGGGCTTGCCACCGTCTGGCTGGCGACCCTGCGGGTGTGGCTGGAGGATGAGAGCCCGGACAAGTCCACAACCATGGCGGCCCTTGATCGCCATTTGAAACGCGCGCATGAGCTGTGGAACAGTTTGCCCCTCGCGTTACGCTCGTCTATCGGATCGAAACATCCAGCGAATTGATTTTATTGTGATTTTGTGCGGCGCAACAAAAAAGTTGACGAAAAAACGGGCAAATGCGATAGTTATCCACGGTTTTGCTGCAATGCAATAGCGGCGAGAACCAGTTTATAACCACCAATGGCACCAATCTGTGCCATGGATGAACAGCCCCTGGGGGACTCGACGTATGGCCAGCCCGATCAAGAATCCGTTCCTGGATTTCGACCCGTCCAAGTTCTTCGACCCGTCCAAGTTCTTCGATGCTTCCCGTTTCACGGATATGCAGAAGGGCTTTGCCGATTTTCAGAAGGGCTTCGCCGACTTCCAGAAGGGTTTCAGCGACGTGAAGCTGCTGTCGCCGGACTTTGAAGGTCTGCTGGCCACCCAGCGCCGCAATGTGGAAGCGGTGGTTGCCGCCAACCAGTTGGCGGTTGAAGGCTATCAGACGATTGCCCGTCGTCAGGCTGAAATTCTGCGCCAGTCCTTCGAAGAAGCCTCTGTGCTGATTAAGGAACTGGTTTCCGCCGGCACGCCGGAAGACAAGGTGGCCAAGCAGGCCGAACTGGTGAAGGGCTCCTTCGAAAAGGCGATTGCCAATATGAAGGAACTGTCGGAGCTGGTGGCCAAGTCCAATACCGAAGCCGCTGAAGTGCTGTCCAAGCGCGTCAAGGAAAGCATTGAAGAGCTGCAGACCACGCTCTCGAAGCTGGGTAACAAGGGCGCTTGATATCAGGCGCTGTCCCTTCGGGGCCGGTTCTCGGCCCCGAAGGTGAGCAGTTTAGAAAAACCCCGCACCAGCAGTGGCGCGGGGTTTTTTCTCTGCAGTGGTGACGCGCGCAGGCTTTATACCGCCGCCTTCTTGCGCCCCTTGGTCGCCGGCGCTTTGGCGGCCTGGGTCTTGGCCTTCAGGTAGGGGGCCAGATAATGGCCGGTATGGCTGGCGCCCGACTGGGCCACCTGTTCCGGCGTGCCGGCGGCCACCACTTGGCCGCCGCCGGACCCACCCTCCGGCCCCATATCGATGATCCAGTCGGCGGTCTTGATGACCTCCAGATTATGTTCGATCACCAGCACCGTGTTGCCCTGGTCCACCAGCGTGTGCAGCACCTCCAGCAGCTTGCGCACATCCTCGAAATGCAGGCCGGTGGTCGGCTCATCCAGGATATAGATGGTGCGGCCGGTGGAACGGCGGGCCAGTTCCTTGGCCAGCTTCACGCGCTGCGCTTCACCCCCTGACAAGGTGGTGGCCGGCTGGCCGATCTTCACATAGCCCAGCCCCACCCGATCCAGCGTTTCCAGCTTGTCACGGATCGATGGCACGGCGCGGAAGAACTCCGCCCCTTCCTCCACCGTCATATCCAGCGTGTCGGCGATGCTCTTGCCCTTGTAGAGCACTTCCAGGGTTTCGCGGTTATAGCGCTTGCCGTGGCAGACATCGCAGGTGACATAGACGTCGGGCAGGAAGTGCATCTCGATCTTGATGACACCATCGCCCTGGCACGCCTCACACCGCCCGCCCTTGACGTTGAAGCTGAAGCGCCCCGGCCCATAGCCGCGCGCCTTCGATTCCGGCAAGCCGGCATACCAGTCGCGGATGGGGGTAAAGCAGCCTGTATAGGTTGCCGGGTTGGATCGCGGGGTGCGGCCGATGGGCGACTGGTCGATATCGATCACCTTGTCGACATTTTCCAACCCATGGATGGCATCATGGTCGCCCGGATGCTCGCGCGCACCCATCAGCTTCTTGGCCAGCGCCTTGTAGAGCGTTTCAATGACGAGCGTGGATTTGCCACCGCCCGAGACGCCGGTGACACAGGTGAAGGTGCCCAGCGGGATGCGGGCGGTGACATCGCGCAGATTGTTGGTGCGGCAGCCCACCACCTCCAGGAACTGGCCCGGATGACCGGGGCGGCGCACCGCCGGCACCTCAATCTGACGGCGGCCGGAAAGATATTGCGCGGTCAGGCTGGTCGGGTGCTGCATCACCTCCGCCGGGCTGCCCTGGGCAATGACGGTGCCGCCATGCACGCCGGCCCCCGGCCCCATATCCACCAGATAATCGGCCTCACGGATGGCATCCTCATCATGCTCGACGACGATGACGGTATTGCCGATATCGCGCAGGCGCTTCAGCGTAGCCAGCAGCCGGTCATTATCGCGCTGGTGCAGGCCGATGGAAGGTTCGTCCAGCACATACAGCACGCCGGTCAGGCCGGAACCGATCTGCGACGCCAGACGGATTCGCTGGCTCTCCCCGCCTGACAAGGTACCGGACGCGCGGTCGAGCGCCAGATATTCCAGCCCGACATTATTGAGGAAGCCCAGCCGTTCGTTGATTTCCTTCAGGATGCGAGTGGCGATATCGCGTTCCTTCTGCGTCAGGTGCGCATCCAGTTCGCCAAACCATTCCCCTGCCTTGCGGATGGACAGGCGGGTGATTTCGGCGATGTTCTGGCCGCGTACCTTCACGGCCAGCGCTTCCGGCTTCAGGCGGGCGCCGCTACAGACCTCGCAGGGCTGGGAAGACTGGTACTTGCCCAGTTCTTCCCGCACCAGGGCGCTTTCGGTTTCCTTCCAGCGGCGTTCCAGATTATTGACCACGCCCTCGAATGGCTTCTTGGTCTCATAGGCGCGCATACCGTCATCATAGCGCATGGTGATCGGGCTTTTGCCGGACCCGAACAGCACCGTGTCCCGCACTTCCTTGGGCAGCTTTTCCCAGGGCAGGTCGACAGTGCTGTTGAAATGGCGGCAGATGCTTTCCAGGGTCTGCAGGTAATATTGCGAGGTGGAACCGGCCCAGGGGGCGATGGCCCCTTCCCGCAGGCTCAACCGTTCGTCGGGCACCACCAGCATCGGGTCGAAATAATGTTTCGATCCCAGACCATCGCAGGCCGGGCAGGCACCGAACGGGTTATTAAAGCTGAACAGGCGCGGCTCCACCTCTTCAATGGTGAAGCCGCTGACCGGGCAGGCAAATTTGGCGGAAAACACCGTGCGTTCGCCGCTATCCGCATTTTCGGCGAAGATCAGCCCGTCGGACAGTTCCAGCCCGGTTTCAATGGAATCGGCCAAGCGGTTGCCCAGATCGGCCTGCACCTTCAACCGGTCGACCACCACTTCGATATCGTGCTTCAGCTTCTTATCCAGCGCTGGCACATCCTCGATCTCCATCAGCTCGCCATCGATCTTGACGCGCTGGAAACCGCGCTTGCGCAGCTCCGCCAGTTCCTTCTTGAACTCCCCCTTCTTGCCGCGCGCGATGGGGGCCAGCAGGTAAAGCCGCGTGCCCTCCGGCATGGTCAGGATACGGTCCACCATCTGGCTGACCGTCTGGCTTTCGATGGGCAGGCCGGTAACCGGGGAATAGGGGATGCCGATGCGCGCATAGAGCAGGCGCATATAATCATAAATCTCCGTCACCGTGCCGACGGTGGAACGGGGATTGCGGCTGGTGGTCTTCTGTTCGATGGAGATGGCGGGCGACAGCCCTTCGATGCTGTCGACATCCGGCTTCTGCATCAGTTCCAGGAACTGGCGCGCATAGGCCGACAGGCTTTCCACATAACGCCGCTGCCCCTCGGCATAGATTGTATCGAAGGCCAGCGAGGATTTGCCGGAACCGGACAGGCCGGTGATGACCACCAGACTGTCGCGCGGCAGATCCACATCGACATTCTTCAGGTTATGCTCGCGGGCACCACGGACGGAGATATATTTGTTCATGGCGGTCGGTCTGGCTCCAGGCCCGTGGCTTGCCGGGCAACGATCAATGTCAGGCGGAGAAGATAAGGAAGTTGGCCGGCTTGCCAAGGTGCAGCCACCGCGATGCTGCTAGGCGGGAAGGCTGAGTTGGGCCACCAGCTTCTTCGGCGCCACGGCGCGGTAACTTTCCTTCATCCAATGGATCAGGTGGTCGGCATCCGGTACCGTACCGTCACCATAGATGAAGGTGACCCAGCCGGCCTTGCCCAGCCCATAGCCGGTGGGGCGCGCCTCCGCCCGCTCCAACGCGAAATCGCGGGAGAAGGGCAGTTTCATCGACAGGCGCAATGCCCCTTCCTGCTGGTTCAGAAACAGAAAAATCTTGCCCCGTACCTTGATGACCCGTTCGCCCCAGGGAAAATCCTCCGCCGCTTCCGGCAGGGCCAAAGCGGCGGCAAGGAGCGCGCTTTCCACCTCCGGAAAGGCGGGGGAAGGGGGCGTGCCGGTCATGGTTAAACCTCCGCGCTGGCGGTTGGCATACGATGATGGTCAGGATGCACGCTTCCGCATCGCAATGCAATGTTCTTGTATTGTTCGCCGTTTTCTGCATTTAATCCAGTGGCAATGAACGGGGCTGGTCTTATAGTGTGCGGCACGAACGGCCCCGGTCATGCGGGGCCTGATCCTATTTTGCGAAAGAGCGACACATGGCGGGCAGCGTCAACAAGGTCATCCTGATCGGCAATCTCGGTAAAGACCCGGAGGTCCGTTCCCTGCAGAATGGCGGCAAGGTCTGTACCCTGCGCATCGCCACGTCGGAGAGCTGGAAAGACCGCGCCACCGGCGAACGTCAGGAACGGACCCAGTGGCACAGCGTCGTCATTTTCAATGAGAACCTGACCGGCATCGCCGAGCGCTATCTGCGCAAGGGCAGCAAGGTCTATGTCGAAGGCCAGCTGGAAACCCGCAAGTGGCAGGACCAGCAGGGGCAGGAACGGTACACGACGGAAGTGGTGCTGCGCCAGTTCCGTGGTGAACTGACCCTGCTGGATGGCCGTGAAGGCGGCGGCATGGGGGCCGCTGCTGGCGGCGGCGGTTATGATGACCGTGGCGGCGACTTTGGCGGTGGTGGCGGTTACGGCGGCGGCTACGAGGATCGTGGCGGCGGCGGTGGTGGCTATGGTGGCGGCAGCCGTGGTGGCTCCACCCCGCGTAGTGGTGGGGGCGGTGGTGCCAGCCGGCCCAGCCCGGCCGCCGATCTGGATGATGAAATCCCGTTCTGAGACGGCAGCTTACCCAATTGCTTCTTCATGCGGCCCGATCCTGGCGGATCGGGCCGTTTCCATGTGCAGGCCAGCGGTGTGTGCGGCCTGTTTCGATAAAAAATCCCGCAACCTGCTGTCGGCATCCGGCATAATCCAGCGTCCTTGGAAGCGACAAGAACGAGGGAGGCTGCGCCGTGCTGTACGCCATTCTTTGCTACGATAACGAGGATGTGGTCGGCTCCTGGAGCAAGGAGGAGGACGATGCCGTTATCGGCAAGCTTGCCGTGGTGACAGAGAAACTGGCCCAGGCCGGGCGGCTGGGCCCCGTCTTCCGCCTGTTGCCGACCACGGCGGCCACCACGGTGCGCAAGGGCAAGGAAGCCCTGGTGCTGGATGGCCCGTTCGCAGAAACCAAGGAGCAGTTGCTGGGCGTCTATATCGTCGATTGCGAGGGGCTGGAAGAGGCGGTGGAAACCGCCCAGGAACTGGCCCGCGCCAGCAGCACCAACGGTTGCTATGAGCTGCGGCCGCTGTCCTTGTTCATGCCGGGGGCGGTCGCCGGGCCATGAACGCCGAACCACCCGATCCCGCCTGGATCGACCGCACCCTGGTCTGTGCCCGGCCGCAGGTGGTGGGTGCACTGCTGCGTTATTTCCGCGATCTGGAAAAGGCGGAGGAAGCCTTTCAGGAAGCGTGCCTGCGGGCATTGGGGCACTGGCCGCGCCATGGACCGCCGCGCGACCCGGTGGCCTGGCTGATCATGGTGGGCCGCAATGTCACGCTGGATCATGTGCGGCGCCAGGCCCGCCAGCAACCCTTGCCGGATGAGGCACTGCTGTCGGAGCTGGAGGATGCGGAAACGCCGCTGGCCGACCGGCTGGACAATGCCGATTACCGGGATGATGTGCTGCGCCTGCTGTTCATCTGCTGCCATCCGGATTTGCCGGCCACGCAGCAGATCGCCTTGGCCCTGCGCATTGTCTGCGGCCTGTCGGTCAGCCAGATCGCCCGCGCCTTTCTGGTGTCCGACAGCGCCATGGAACAGCGCATCACCCGCGCCAAGGGCCGCATCGGGGCCGGTGATGCGCCCTTTGAGACTCCCGGCCCGCTGGAACGGGCGGAGCGGCTGGAAAGCGTAGCCGCCATGCTCTACCTGCTGTTCAACGAGGGCTATTCGGCCAGCGGGGAGCAACTGCGCGACCGGGCGCCGCTATGTGCTGAGGCCATCCGCCTGACCCGGCTGCTGCTGCGCCTGTTCCCGGCCGAGCCGGAGATCATGGGGCTGCTGTCGCTGATGCTGCTGCAACATGCCCGCCAGAAAGCGCGGTTCGATGCCGATGGCGGTATCATCCTGCTGGAGGCACAGGACAGGCGGTTATGGAACCGCACCATGATCACCGAGGGGACGGCGCTGATCGACAAGGCGGTGCGCCATCACCGACGCGGTCCCTATCAGTTTCAGGCGGCCATCGCCGCCCTTCATGCCAGTGCCGCCAGCCCGCCGGAAACCGACTGGACGCAGATCGAATTGCTGTACCGCGGGCTGGAACAGATCCAGCCGTCGCCGGTGGTGACGCTGAACCGGGCGGTGGCCCTGTCCAAGGTGGCGGGGCCGGCGGCGGCTTTGGACCTGATCGACCCGCTGGCTGAAAGGCTGGACAGTTATTTCCACTATCACGGGGTGCGGGGCGCCTTTCTGATGCAGCTTGAACGGCGGGGGGAGGCGCGGACCGCCTTCGACCGCGCCATCGCCCGCGCCCGTACCCCGGCAGAGGCTGCGCAAATTCGGCAATATCTGGATCAGTTGGCGACTTCCTGAAAATATTTGCGGCACCCTGTCGGCCCGATAGGATGTCTGCCGTCCTTGGAACGCCTCCCGAAGGGAAGGGGGCGTAGCCGGAGGATGGATCGATGAGCGAGCAGGATAAAACCCCGCAGAACCCGCCTGTATATGGGGGCGTGGTGCCGCATATCGTGGTCAGTGATGCCAGTGCGGCGGCCGATTTCTACAAGCGGGCCTTTGCCGCTGAAGAGGTGGCGCGGATGCCGGCCCAGGATGGCAAGCGCTTGATGCATTGCCATCTCTACATCAATGGCGGCTCTTTATTGTTGTGCGATGCTTTCCCCGAATATGGCCATCCATTGCAGCCGCCGCAGAGCTTCACCCTGCATATCCATGTTGCCGATAATGTGGATGGCTGGTGGAACCGGGCGGTCGCCGCCGGGGCCGAAGTGGTCATGCCGCTGGAACGGCAGTTCTGGGGGGATCGCTACGGCCAGTTGCGCGACCCGTTCGGGGTCTGCTGGTCGGTGGCCTCCTCCGCGGCGTGATACCCGCCCCCATGGCGGGGCAGGGATGCGGGACCGTTTGGTTGATTGACAGTTCGCCGACGGTCCCGCATACCTAAGCCACCTATGAATAAAGATTTGCTAGGCTCCGCATATGCGGACCAAACCGCCAACGCCCCCATCGGGTCCGTGGCGGACCGTCGGGAAGATGTTGGGACCACCACGTCCAAGGTTATTCCCTTAAACCGATATACTGATTTCGGTTCGCGCTGGCCGGTTCCCGGCCGTGGCGAAGTGCTGGTTGTGCCCCTGGGTGGTTTGGGCCGCATCGGCATGAACTGGACCCTTTATGGCCATGATGGGGCCTGGCTGCTGGTGGATGCCGGCATCAGCTTCCCCGATGAAGGGCATGAGGGCGTGGACGCCATCGTTCCCGACCCCACCTTCCTGGCCCCCATCCGTGACCGGCTGCTGGGCCTGATCGTCACCCATGCGCATGAAGACCATATCGGCGCCATTGACCGCCTGTGGCCCTTTGCGCTGAACGTGCCGATCTGGGCTACGCCCTTTGCCATGGGCATGATCTCCCGCCGGCTGGAAGAACAGGACAATCTGGATGCGGTGACCCGGCATGTGTTCACTGTCGGCTCCAGCTTCAAGGTTGGTCCCTTCACCATTGATACGGTGCGGCTGACCCACTCCATTCCCGAGCCGGTGGCCTTGGCCATCCAGACCGGGGTGGGCACGGTGCTGCATACCGGCGACTGGAAGTTCGATCCCGATCCGATGATCGGCCAGCCGACCGACAAGGAAAAACTGCGCCGTCTGGGCGATGCCGGCGTGCTGGCCATGCTGTGCGACAGCACCAACGCCCACAAGGATATGCCGGTCACGTCGGAGGCGCAGGTCCGCGCCGCCTTCGCCCGGTTGTTCGCTACCCGCAAGGGGCAGATCGCCATCTGCTGCTTTGCCACCAATGTGGCCCGCGTGGCCTCTGCTGCCGTCACCGGTGTGGCCGCTGGCCGCAAGGTGGCGCTGGCCGGGCGTTCCATGCGCAATTCCGAGGCGGTGGCCCGTTCCCTGGGCCTGCTGGATGGTGTGCCGGACTTCCTGGCCGAGCCGTCCCATCTGAAGGGTCTGGCCAAGTCCGAAGTGGCGCTGGTCTGCACTGGTGGGCAGGGCGAAGAGCGTGCGGCGCTGGCCCGTCTGGCCCGTGGTGACCGTCGTTTCCCCGCCTTCGGCGCGGGCGACACGGTGGTTCTCTCCGCCCGCATCATCCCTGGCAACGAGGAGGCGGTGGAAAAGGTCGTCTCCAAGCTGCGGCATCGCGGGGTGGAAATCCTGATGGGCACGGATCTGCTGAACGGCTTGCCGTTGCATGTCTCCGGCCATCCCGGGGCCAATGAGCTGCGGGAACTCTATGAACTGGTGCGTCCGCGGTTTGCCCTGCCGGTGCATGGCACGGAAATGCACCTGACGGCCCATGCCCGTCTGGCCCGCGAGGCCGGGGTGGAGGCAGCGCTGGTGACGGAAGAGGCGGAGCTGATCCGCCTGACGCCTGCCGGTGCCCGCGTGCTGGGCCACGTAGATGCCCCGCTGCTGCATCTGGAAGCGGATGAAAATGGTGACCGGGTGCCGTACCGCCCCCGGATGGCATTGGGTTAAAGAAAAAGGGGGCCGGTCTTGGCCCCCTTTTTTTACATCAGAACGACGCGTCGATATCGATGACGAAGCGATAGCGCACATCGCTTTTCAGCACACGCTCATAGGCGTCATTCACATCCTTCATCTCGATCTTCTCGATGTCGGCAGTGATATTGTGTGCGCCGCAGAAATCCAGCATCTCCTGCGTCTCCTTGATGGAGCCGATCATCGAGCCGGCAAGGTTGCGCCGTGTCGGGATCAGGGAGAAGGCATGGACAGGTACCGCCTTTTCCGGCACGCCCAGCAGGCACAGGGTACCGTCAACCTTCAGCAGGTTCAGATAGGCGTTCCAGTCGATATCACTCGAGACCGTGCAGATGATCAGGTCGAAGCTGCTGGCAAGTTTCCGGAAGGTTTCAGGATCGCGGGTGGCGTAATAATGGTCGGCCCCGAAGGCGCGGCCATCGGCTTCCTTCGACAGGGTCTGGCTCAACACCGTCACCTCGGCCCCCATGGCATGGGCCAGCTTCACGCCCATATGGCCCAGACCGCCCATGCCGACGATGGCGATCTTCTTGCCCGGCCCCACCTGCCAGTGGCGCAGGGGGGAATAGAGCGTGATACCGGCGCAGAGCAGCGGGGCGGCGCGATCCAGCGGCAGATTATCCGGGATGGACAGGACATAGCCTTCGCGCACGACGATATGGTCGGAATAGCCGCCATAGGTCGGCGTCACGCCATCGGCTTCGACGTCGTTATAGGTCTGCACCAGACCGGGCAGATATTGCTCCAGATCTTCGTCACGCGTTTCACATTGGGTGCAGGAATGCACGAAACAGCCAACACCAACATGATCGCCGACCTTGAACTTCGTCACCTTTGAACCGACGGCGGTGACGACACCGGCAATTTCATGGCCCGGCACCATGGGATAGCGCGACGCCCCCCATTCATTCCGGGCCTGGTGGATGTCGGAATGGCAGATGCCGCTATATTTGATGGCGATGACCACATCATCCTCGCGCGGCTCCCGCCGTTCGACGGTGAAGGGGATCAGCGGGGATTGCGCGTCCAGGACGGCATAGGCTTTGGCGAGACTCATGGCTTTTTTCCTTCGCAACGGCGAAATGGGATGGCCGACTATCCCCCAGGTAACGCCGTAACCGGTAGACCGATCCTGCAAGCTTCTTGCCTGATCCTGCAAATGCCCAAATTGGGTGATGTTTTGCCCGACAAGGCCCCCTATCCTGGGGCTGCGGCAATAGATCAGGCAGGATAAGGGGTTTGTGTGATGGGCATCACAGGAAGGCTGCAGGAACTGTCGGACCTGTTTGCCCGTTTCACCGAACAGGACCGGGACCGGCCGCTGGATTTCGGCGGGGTGCGGCTTTATCGCCGCGACACGCCGACCCTGCCGCAGCATTATGAATGCGGGCCCGGTTTCTCCCTGGTGATCCAGGGGGCGAAACGGCTGACGGCGGGGACGGAGCGGTTTGATTATGCCGCCGGCCAATACTTACTGACGTCCCTGCATCTGCCGGTGGTGACGCAGGTGACAATGGCCAGCCCGGAGGCGCCGCATTTCTGCCTGTTCATCCCCATCGATACCGAGGCGATGGGGGAACTGCTGGCCCGCATCGGCACACCGCCGGGCCTGGATGCCGACGGGATGCGCAGTGTCGCCGTCACCCCCGCAACGCCGGACCTGCTGGATGCCGCCACACGGCTGGTACGGCTGGCCGACCGGCCGCAGGACATACCGGCCCTGGCCCCGCTGTTCCGCCAGGAAATCCTCTACCACCTGCTGACGGGGCCGGACGGGCCGCGTCTGCTGCATCTGGCTTTGTCAACGGGCCACCATGCCGGGCGTATTCCGCGCGCCATGGCCTGGATGCGCACCCATTTTGCCGAGGCGCTGCGGGTGGAAATGCTGGCCGACCATGTGGGGATGAGCGTTTCATGCCTGCACCATCATTTCAAGGCGGTGACGGCAATGACGCCGATCCAGTTCCAGAAGCAATTGCGCCTGCATGAGGCGCGACGCCTGATGCTGATGGAAAATCTGGATGCCGGTACGGCGGCCCTGCGCGTCGGCTATCAAAGCCCGTCGCAGTTCAGCCGGGATTACAGCCGGCTCTATGGTGCGCCGCCGGCGAGGGATGTGGAACGGGTGCGGCAGGCGGCGGCGTAAATGTAAGATCAGAATTTTTCATTATTTTTCAGTAAGATAACCGTCATTCCCGCGAAGGCGGGAATCCATACGACAGCGCGGATTTTGGATTCCCGCCTTCGCGGGAATGACGGTGGTGAGATAGCAAGGTTGAAAAAAACAAGATAACTTTCATGACCGCTCCCAAAGGCCAGAAAGCACTCAGGCCTTCTTTTCCCAACCGCCTTTTTCGTTCTGCTGCCAATAGGTCAGCGCGTGGCCGCCTTCCTTGGCGTGGCGCCAGCGCGCGCGCGCGGCGGCCACGGCGTCCGGGTCGTTGCCATCGAACAGGTCGCAGACCAGTTCATAATCACCCAGCAGCGGGCTGGTCGCCCCATCGGTCAGGAACAGCACATGGGCCGCATTGGCGCGATCATCCGTTTCGGTGATCAGCACCGGCTGCATCGCCGCATGGCCATCCTTGCGGGTGCCGTGGGGCAGAAAACCGTCCGGCTTGTAGGTCCAGAGATGTTGGCACAGCATCTCCGCCCGCTCATCACTGGCGGTCAGCACCAGGGCCTTCCAGCCGCGTTCCAGCGACTTTTCCAGCAGCGCCGGCAAGGTCTGTTCCAGCGTGCGGCGCGTCAGGTGATAAAAGCGGAGTTCCGTCATGGTCCCTCTCGCCCGCTGGCCGGATCAACGCAGGGGGAAATGGTCGAAATCCACCTGCTTGGCCAGTTCCACCAGATGTTCATAGGTGCCGTTGCGGGTAGTCAGCATGACAATGCCATCCGTGCCGGCCAGCAACTGGATCGTGTAGAGCGGGGGCGTGGAATTGGGGAAGCGGGCAACGATGGCGTAATGATCGGCGATCACTTCCACCTTGCTGTCAGGCGGCAGGGTACCGGTATTCTTCACCGACCCCATCACCGCCTTGAAAAGCGTTGGGCTGCGCGCGGCACCGACCGTCACTTCCACATTGCCCTTCTTATAGACCGCCTCCGCCGTGGCGACGGAATACATGGGCAGGGCGCCGCGCGCCGGACGGATTTCCCCCATCTCCCAGCCATCCGGATCATCCGGCAGGGCCTTGCTCATCGACCGGTTGACCTTGGCTTCCTGCGCCGGGGCCGCCAGGGCCACGGGGGTGGAAAGCGCCAGGGGGGCGGCCAGCAGGCCAAGGACCAGCGGAAGGGAGAAGCGGCGTTGGGCCATGGGCGGGCGGGCTCCGTCAGCGATAAAGGCGGGGCCGGCGGTTGCCCGCCAGCCCCTGTTTATATAGGGCTTAAACTTACCCTTCGTAATGGGTGGCGACCAGATGATCCAGCAGGCGCACACCGAAGGCGGTGGCGCCCTTCGGCACCACGCCCTTGTTTTCCTTGGTCCAGGCGGTGCCGGCAATGTCCAGATGCGCCCAGGGCGTGCCATTGACGAAGCGCTGCAGGAACTGCGCCCCGATGATGGAACCGGCGGTCATCGGGCGGCCAATGTTCTTCACATCGGCCACGTCGCTGTCGATATCCTTGTCATAGGCGGGCGACAGCGGCAGACGCCACAGCTTCTCCCCCGTCGCCAGACCGGATTCGGTCAGCTTGGCGGCCAGATCGTCATTGTTGGAGAACAGGCCGGCATGTTCATTGCCCAGGCTGACGATGATGGCACCGGTCAGCGTGGCCAGATTGACCATGAATTGCGGCTTGAACTGATCCTGCGTGTACCAGAGCGCATCGGCCAGCACCAAGCGGCCTTCGGCGTCGGTGTTCAGCACCTCAATCGTCTGGCCGGACATGGTGGAAACGATGTCGCCCGGACGCTGGGCATTGCCATCGGGCATGTTTTCCGCCAACGCCACGACGCCGACGACATTCACCTTGGCCTTGCGGCCGGCCAGGGCGGCCATCAGGCCGATGACGGTGCCGGAACCGCCCATGTCCCACTTCATATCCTCCATGCCGGCCGCCGGCTTGATGGAGATGCCGCCGGTATCGAAGGTGATGCCCTTGCCGACAAAGGCAACCGGGGCGTCACCCTTGTTGCCGCCATTCCACTTCATCACCACCAGACGCGGCGGCTGGGAAGAGCCCTGGCCGACGCCCAGCAGCGCGCCCATGCCCAGCTTCTTCATCTTCTTTTCGTCGAGAACCTCGACTTCCAGGCCCAGCTTTTCCAGCTCCACGCAGCGGTCGGCCAGCGTTTCCGGATAGATCACATTGGGCGGCTCCGACACGACATCGCGGGTCAGGAAGATGCCGTCGGCGATCTTTTCCAGCCGTTCCCAGGCCTTCTTGGCGCCCTTGGCGGCGGTCTGCACGGTGACCTTCTTCACCGACGGCTTCTTGTCGTCGGCCAGCGTGGTGCGATACTTGTCAAAACGGTAGCTGCGCAGCAGCGCGCCGAAGGCCACTTCGGCGGCAAACGGCCCGGCCTCGATCGCCAGACCGGCATGATCATCCACCACCAGGGTCAGCTCAGACTCGCCCGCATATTGCACAGCGGCCAGGGCGGCAGCGCCGGCATTGTTGGCGGCCAGCGCACCCGGCGCCCCACCGATGCCCACCAGCACCAGACGGCCCAGTTCCAGCCCTGCCGGGGCCACCAGAGCCAGCACTTCATCGGCCTTGCCGGTGAAGCGGCCCTGTTCCATGGCGCGGGTGATCTGGCCACCGCTGGCCTTGTCCAGGCTGGCGCCGATGCTGCCCAGTGCGCGGTCGGCGGCAACGGTGATGGCCAGATGACCCGATTTCGGCAGGTCCGGTGCGGAGAAGGCGATCTTCATGGATATGGCTCTCTGGTTGGCTGTCCGGGCAGGATGAACCCTGCTCCACCGGTTCCGGTGGTTGTGTGTATGGCAGAGAGTCGATAAAGAACAGCAGCGTTGTGGTGTCAAGGGCAGTGGCACATTAAACTTGGATGGCAGGCGATAAAGCGGCCTGCCACGATGGCGACGCAATCAGCGGCTACCCCTCGGCATTTGACAGGGGGCTTGCCGTCCCTAAAGGGTAGTTTGGGCGACAGGCCGGCGGGCCCGCCATCGTTTCAGGGCAAGATGAACCAGATCAACCGCTATCTGTTCCGGAACCTTCTGATTGCCACGCTGGTCGTGACCAGCGGGCTGTCGGCTGCCATCTGGCTGACCCAGTCCCTGCGGCTGGTGGCGCTGGTGGTGGAGGGGGGGGCCTCGCTGATGGCCTTCTTCCGTCTGGCCATGCTGACTTTCCCCACCTTTCTGGCGCTGGTGCTGCCCTTTGGCCTGCTGGCAGCGGTGTTGTTCACCTATCACCGGCTCACCATCGATAGCGAACTGGTGGTGATGCGGGCGGCCGGGCTGGGGCCGCTGGCCCTGTCCAAACCGGCCTTGCTGCTGGGCGGCGGGGTGATGGCGGCGTGCTTTGCCCTGACCCTGTTCCTGGGGCCGTCGGCGCAGCGTGAACTGGTGGCCCTGCGGCAATCGGTCCGCAGCGACATGTCTGCCGCCTTGCTGCGGGAAGGCACCTTCAACGAGCTGGGGGACGGGCTGACCGTCTATGTCCGTGATCGTCTGCCGGACGGCACCCTGATCGATCTGCTGATCCATGATGCTCGCCAGCCGGGCATCATCAACACGGTGGTGGCGGAGCGGGGAACCCTGGCTGACCTGGATGGCCAGCCGCGCGTGTTGGTGCATGATGGCACGCAGAGCAAATACACAATGGCCACCGGCAAGACCGAATGGCTGGAATTTGAACGCTATGCGGTGGATTTGCAGTCCCTGCGCAAGGAACTGACGGATCGCTGGGTCGAACCGCGGGAGCGCACGCTGACCCAACTGCTGCACCCCAATAATTCGCCTGAAGATATCCGTTTTGCCGGCCGCCTGCGGGCGGAACTGCATAACCGTTTCGCCAGCCCGTTCCTGGCGCTCAGCTTCACCATCATCGCGCTTGCGGCCCTGTTGCCGGGCGAATTTTCCCGCCGGGGGCGGGGCGGCCGCATCACAGCCGCTGCCGTCGGGGCCCTGGTCCTGCAAGCGTCCGTCATGGGTATAGCCAACCTGATCAGCAAATTACCGGCCATGACGCCGCTGCTCTATGCCGTGGCCATTCTGCCCATTCCGCTGGGGCTCTGGTACGTGAACCGTAACCGCATCGGTGGCCGCCGGCCGGTCGCCACCGCGCCGGAAAGGGGGTGAGCCATGCGCCTTTCCGCGACCCTTTCCCATTATATCGGCCGGCAGTTCCTGCTCTGGTTCGTGGCCGGGCTGGCGGCGCTGCTGGCACTGATCTACCTGCTGGATACGGTGGAACTGTTGCGCCGCGCCGCTAACCGGCCGGAAGCGACCTTCGATATCGTCATTTCCATGGGGTTGCTGAAACTGCCGGAGATCGGGCAGGAGGTGTTCCCCTTCGTCATCCTGTTTGCCGGCATGTACACATTCTGGCGGCTGACCCGCACCCAGGAACTGGTGGTGGCGCGGGCCAGCGGTATCAGTGTCTGGCAATTCATGACGCCGGTACTGGGCTGGGCCGTCATCATCGGGCTGGTGCTGATCATGGTGCTGAACCCGATCTTCGCCGCCATGATGAAACGCTATGAGACGCTGGAAAACCGCTATCTGCGCGGTCAGGTCTCCTCGTTGGATATCGGTTCCTCCGGTCTCTGGCTGCGGCAGGTGAACAAGGATGGCAGCTATCGCATCCATGCCGACAGCCTGGTGCCGGGCCGGATGGAGATGCGGCGGGTGATGGTGCTGATCTCCACCCCCGAACGCAAATTGGCGGCCCGGCTGGACGCCGCCTCTGCCGTGCTGGCCGACGGGTTCTGGGATCTGTCGGAAGTCTGGTATAACCAGCCGGGGGAACCGGCGCGCTTCCTGCCGCGTTACCGGCTGGCGACCGACCTGACGGAAGAGCGGATTCAGGACAGTTTCTCCTCGCCCGACACGCTTTCTTTCTGGGCTCTGCCGGATTTCATCCGCACGCTGGAACTGACCGGTCTGTCGCCGCTGCGTCACCGGCTTTACTGGCACACGCTGCTGTCCCAGCCGGTGCTGTTCGCCGCCATGGTGCTGCTGGCGGCCGCCTTCTCCCTGCGGCAGATGCGCGGCGGCGGCACGCTGGCGCTGCTGGGGGCGGGGGTGGTGTCGGCCCTGGTGCTGTTCATCGTCAAGGACGTGATCCATGCGCTGGGCCTCTCCGGCTCCGTACCGGTGGTGCTGGCGGCCTGGGCCCCGGCGGGGGTGACGGTGATGCTGTCCGTCGCCGCCCTGTTGCATACGGAAGATGGCTGATGGCCTCTGCCGGTACGCTTTGCCTTCGCGCCGTTCCTTCTCTATAAGAAGCCCCCATGATGCATTCTTTGACCCGACGGACCATGACCAGCTTCCTGCGCAAAGCCCTTCTGGGTGCCACCGCCTTCGCCCTTGTTGCTGTGACGGTTCCGGCGGGCCGGCTGGCCCATGCACAACAGGCGGCACCGCTGGGCCGCATTGCCGCCGTCGTCAATGAATCGCCCATTACCCAGGCCGATGTCGAAGGCCGGTTGCAGCTGGCCATCGTCTCTTCGGGACTGCCGGATACGCCGGATACGCGCAAGCGTCTGCTGCCCCAGGTGATCCGCATCCTCACCGATGAGGCGCTGCAGGTGCAGGAAGCGCGGGAACGCAAGCTGTCCGTCACCGAGGATGAGCTGAACAACGCCCTGTCGGACATGGCGGAACGCAACCGCATGACGCGGGATCAGCTGCAGCAGGCCTTGCAGCAGGCCGGCGTGCCGTGGAGCACCATGCGCCAGCAGATGCTGGCCCAGCTGGCCTGGAGCAAGGTGGTACAGCGCGTGGTGCGCCAGCAGGTGAATATCCCCGACAGCGAAGTGAACGCCTATATCGAGCGTATCCGCGCCAATGCCGGTAAGCCGGAATATCAGGTGGCGGAAATCTTCCTGGCGGTGGACAACCCGGCCAATGAACAGGAAGTGCAGAATCTGGCGGACCGGCTGGTCGACCAGATCGGCAAGGGGGCGAATTTCGCCGCCGTTGCCCAGCAATTCTCCCAGTCTGCCGGCGCGGCCACCGGCGGTGATCTGGGCTGGATTCAGCAGGGCCAGTTGGAAGAGGCGCTGGATCGCGCCTTGCAACAGCTGCATTCCGGGCAGTTCTCCCGCCCGATCCGGGGGGCCGCCGGTTATCATATCCTCTGGCTGCGCGACCAGCGCACGGTGGCGGCCGGCGACCCGAAGAATATCCAAATCAGCCTGGGCCAGTTCGTGGTGCCGGCCCCTTCCGATCCCAACCAGCAGGGCGCGCTGTTCGATGCGGTGAAGCAGCTGGGGGAAGGGGTGAAGGGGTGTGAGGCTTTGCAGCAGGCGGCCTCCAAGATCCATGGCGCCCAGGTCTTCACCCAGCCGCTGACCAAGCTGGGCGACATTCCCGAACAGATCGCCGGTCTGGTGGCGGGTTTGGGCGTGGGCAATGCCACCCAGCCGCTGGTGACCGACAAGGGCACCATGCTGCTGATGGTCTGCGACCGGGTGGTGCCGGAAGGCAGCCTGCCGCCGCCCGATCAGGTGCGCTCCGCCCTGTTCCAGGAACGGATGGACCTGCAGCAGCGCCGCTATCTGCGCGACCTGCGCCGTCAGGCCACGATCGAGACGAGGCTGTAAGGCGATGGTGACAGCCCCCCTTGGTTTGACCATGGGCGAACCGGCCGGCATCGGGGGCGACATTGCCCTGATGACCTGGGCGGGAAGGCAAGGGCGGCCCGTGCCGCCCTTTGTCATGCTGGACGATCCGCAGCGGCTTGCCGCCCTGGCGGAACGGCTGGGGCTCAAAGTCCCGATGCGTGTGGTTGCGGAAGGGGAGCTGGCTTCGGTTGCGTCCCTGTTCGCCGATGCCCTGCCGGTGCTGCCGGTGCCCCTGTCGCACCCGGTGCAATTGGGCCAGCCAGACCCGGCCAATGGGGCCGCTGTCATTGCCAGCATTGACCGGGCGGTTGATCTGTCGCGGCGCGGGTTGCTGGCGGGTGTCGTCACCAACCCGATTCAGAAAAGCGCGCTGTACGCCACCGGCTTCCGCTGGCCCGGCCATACGGAATATCTGGCCCATCTGGCCGGCCTGCCCGATGATGGAACGGTGATGTTGCTGGAAGGCGGCGGGCTGCGGGTAGTGCTGGCCACCATCCATCTGGCGCTGAAGGATGTGGCAGCACATCTGACAGCCGATGCCATTCTGCATGTCGCGCGCGTCACCGATGCCGCCCTGCGGCGCGATTTCGGCATTGCCAGCCCCCGGCTGGCCGTCGCTGCGCTCAATCCCCATGCAGGGGAGGGCGGGGCCATGGGGCGGGAGGAGATGGAGATCATCGCCCCCGCTGTGGCCGCACTGCAGGCCGAAGGCATCAATGCCAAGGGGCCGTTCCCGGCCGATACCCTGTTCCATGCCGGCGCGCGCGCCGCCTATGATGTTGTGGTCTGCATGTATCATGACCAGGGGCTGATTCCATTGAAGACCCTGGATTTTGACCAGGGTGTCAACATCACTCTGGGGCTGCCCTTTGTCCGCACCTCACCCGACCATGGCACGGCCTTGTCGCTGGCGGGCACGGGCAAGGCCAGCCCTACCAGCCTGATCGCCGCCCTTCATGCCGCCCGATCCATTGCCAGCCGCCGTTTAGGGCTTTCCTGTGACTGACGTGAAAAGTAATGACGGGCGTGACCTGTCGCATCTGCCGCCCTTGCGGGATGTCATCGCCACCCATGATCTGGCCGCCAAGAAGGCGTTCGGCCAGCATTTCCTGCTGGACCTGAATGTCACCCGCCGCATCGTGCGGGAGGCGGGGGATTTCAACGATCTGCATGTGGTGGAGGTGGGTCCCGGTCCCGGCGGCCTGACCCGCGCGCTGGTGGAAAGTGCCGCTGTGCAGGTGCTGGCGGTGGAACGCGATCCGCGTTTTGCGGCGGCGCTGGGCGATGTGATTACCGCCTCGGCCGGCCGGTTGCAGCTGGTGGAGGCCGATGCGCTGACGGTTGATCCGGTCGATCTGGTGCCCGCACCGCGCGCCGTGGTTTCCAACCTGCCTTACAATGTCGGCACGCCGCTGCTGATCGGCTGGCTGAAGCGGATCAGCGAATATCGTTTCCTGGCCCTGATGTTCCAGAAGGAAGTGGCCGATCGCCTTGTCGCCCGGCCCCGTACATCGGCCTATGGTCGGTTGTCCGTTATGTGCCAATGGCTGGCTGAATGCCGGACCATCATGGATCTGCCGGCCCGCGCCTTCACCCCGCCGCCCAAGATCGACAGCGCCGTTGTCCGGCTGACACCGCGGGTGCGACCGGCGGACGATCCGGACTTCTCCACCATGGAAACGTTGGTGGCCGCCGCCTTCGGGCAGCGTCGCAAGATGTTGCGCGCCAGCCTGAAAACCTTGATGCGGGAGCCGGAACCCGTGCTGCTGTCGGTTGGGATCGCCCCCACCGCGCGGGCGGAGGAAGTGGATATTGACGGATTTGTCGCGCTGGCCAAGGCATGGCGCGCGACACGTTGAGAATAGTTCCCAACGCAACGATCACAACTGAATGACAAAGGCCGGGGCAATGCCCCGGCCTTTTCATCAACCGTTCAACCCGGTTGACCGGCAACCGATCAGTTGCTGGTGCCGCTCTGCGGCGGGGTGGTGGTGGTGCCTTCGGCCGGCGGGGTTGCACCCTCGGTCGGCGGGGTGGTGGTGGTGCTGTCAGCCGGCGGCGTGGCCGTGCTGTCAGCCGGGGGCGTGGTCGGAGCCGGGGTGGCCGGCGGCGCGGTGGTGCCCGACGGTTCCGGCGGATTGGACGTCGCCGGCGGCGGGGTGGTTTCCGACTGGTTCTTTGCCTTGTCGCCGCAGGCGGCCAGCCCCAGCACCATCAAACCAGAGAAAACCCAAGGAAGCACGCGCATGTTCTTCGCTCCTTCATATAAACCGGTGGTCCATTCCCGCAGGTGCGGGTGGATTTTCCACCCATAACCGGCCGTTGCACGGCCGTTTTCCCCTGTAACAACAGAGTAAGGGTCCATTCGGGTCAGGAAAAGCCAAAAAGCACTTAATTTCAGCATTCCGGTCTTTCAAGACCCGATCTTTGTTTCACCTAACGACACAAATGCGGCAAAGCCGTGATCTCAGCCTGACGTTTCCGTGTTTTGGTGCAAACGCCGACAGGCGAGATCAAGGGCGGCGCGCAACTGGCTGGCGGCATAGGGCTTCTGCACGAATCCCAGCGGATAGGTCTGGGCCACCCGCGCCATGGTCTGTTCATCTGCATAGGCGGAGAGATAGACGCTGCGGACACCATAATCCGCCCGCAGGCGGCGGGCGGTATCCACCCCATCCACGGGGCCGCGCAGGCGGATATCCATCAAGGCCAGATCGGGTCTTTCCGCCTGTGCCAGGGCGATGGCTTCCAACTCCGATGCGGCGATTCCCACCACCTCATACCCCAGTTCCAGCAGCGTCAGGCGGATACCCAGGGCCACCAGCGCATCATCCTCAACCACAAGAATCCGGGGGGGCAGGGCCGATAGGGGCGCTGCCTGGGTGTTCCTGTCGTCGGAGATACCGGTGTCTGACATCAGGTAAAGCCAATCAGGTTCATTTGCAGCGGACGCCCGTTTTAATACGGGCGCAGGAGACCGCTGCGGAAACCGATTGCCAAGGCCGGTCATCCGCTGTCAGTTGCCCCATGACCACCTGTTACCGCCAAACCCGCATCAAGGGCAAGCCGTCCGCTTGGTCGAGCCGGTAGGACTTACGGCAGGGGTACGTTAACCATGCTACTCATAACGTATAGTGGTGTTCGACAGCTTGTCCGCCCCGAACACACCAGTGTCGGCGGCTTCATGCTATGATCGGGGCCGCGTTCAGCGGCGGATAAGCTGCCAGAGCTGCAGCATCGGTTGCCCCTGATACCGGGCCCATTTCGGGTTCAAGGCGGCCAGCCTGTCATCGCCGGCCACATCGTGCCGCTCCCGCACCTGAAAACCCGCCCCTGTGGCCGCTGCCGCCAGTTGCTCGGCCGTGTGCGGATAGCTGGCCAGCGACACGTCCATCCCGGTTTCGGCATCCTTGAAATGGGCAAAGGTGCCGGCTTCTGTCCGCGCCGGATGAATCTCTGAGATGAAGAAAGGCGCGCCAGGCCGTAAGCTTCTGGCCAGATGGCGGAAGAAGCGGGGCAAATCGGCGATATGTTCCAGAACCAGGGCCGTCAGGGCGGCATCAAAGCCGGCTTCTGCCAGCTCCAGGGCCAGGAAATCGCCTTGCAGCAGGGTGGGGGCGGGTCCCAGCTTGGCCCGGGCCATGGCCAACATGCCGGGGGATTGATCAACCCCCGTCACCTGTTTTCCAGCCGCCAGCAGCCGCGCGGTGTGGCGGCCGGTACCGCAGCCAATTTCCAATATGTTCTGGCCCGGAAACCCTTTCCAGAAGTCAGGAAAGGCCAGTTCATCCATCGCCACGGTTGGGTTGGGATACTGGTCGTAAAAGCCGGCCCAACGGTCATAACCGTCAATATTGGTCTGGCGATGGTCGTGGGAGGCCTGTTCGGTCGTGCGCATGATCCATATCCCCTGTTTTCCGTTCACCTGTACGGATAAGGGGCATGGATATTTATCCCAAGGTCGGGAGCGGCGCCACCGCAGGCATGAAGATGCCCCAGGATGGCGACCGGGCGCAAGCCTCCATCCTCTGTTGTCGGGAACGGGGTTAGGAATAGGGGAAATGCGGCTTGCGTTTTTCGCGGAAGGCATTGCGCCCCTCCGTGAAATCGGCTGACTCCACGGCATCCAGAAACGCATCCAGGCTCTCGCTGTCATCCTGCTGCTGCCCGGCCAGGACGCGGGCCACCATCTTCTTTATGGCGCGGATGGACCATTGGCTGTTGGCACTGATCTGGGCGGCATAATCCAGCACGGCGGGCTCAAGGGAAGCCGCCGGCACCACCCGGTTCACCAGCCCGATGGCCAGAGCCCCGGCTGCGTCCAGCAACCGGCCGGTGAACAGCAGATCCTTGGCATGGGCCGGGCCCACCGTCTCAACCAGCCGTTTTGTATCGCCCAGCGGATAGACCAGCCCCAGCTTGGCGGGGGTGATGCCCAGCTTCGCATCATCGGCAGCAAAACGCAGATCGCAGGCCAGCGCCAGCCCCATGCCGCCGCCCACACAGGCCCCCTGGATCATGGCCAGGGTCGGCTTGGTACAGGCGGCCAGCCCTTCCATGGCGGCGGCAATGTCGCTGGCATAGGCGGCCGTGCTTTGCCGGGTGGCATAGGCGCTCTCAAATTCGGAAATATCGGCACCGGCGGCAAAACAACCGCCCGCCCCCTGCACCAGAAGCAGTTTGATGGCCGGATCGGCCTCGGCTTCCGCAACGCGAAGCGCCACGCCCTGCCACATTTCCTGGCTCAGCGCGTTGCGCTTTTCCGGCTGGTTCAGGATCAGGCGGCCAATGCCCCCTGCTTGGCGGATCAACAACACCTTGTCGGACATGGGGCGACCTGTCGGGGAACGGATGCTTCCCCCTATCATCACGGCCCCATACTGTCGATGGCGACCACCCGGCCCCATCCATTACGCGGATTAAAGGAAGGGCGTTGGTTCAGCCGCGCCGGCGGACAGCAATGGGAACCGGCACCAGTTCCACACGCCGGGGCCGGCCGCGCGGCGGCTTCCCCTCATCATCATAGGGCAGCAGCATGACGGCGAAACCGATCTGCAGCCCGCCGAAGGTCAACCCGATCAGGAAGCAGAAGGCGCTGAGGCCGATCCAGCCCAGCGAGGTCGCCTGGGCCAGGCTGCGCAGATGGGCAAAATCGAAGCCGACAGCAATAGCCGCCGATACCACGCCCAGGGTGAAACCGGCCAGAGCATGGCGCAGCATGAAACGGATCAGGAAAGGCATCCCGGCCTCCATCCAGCGAATCATCACAGAGGCTGATGCTACATCCGCCTGTGCGGGCAGACGACAGGTTTTTATGCAACCAGCCACAGCCCTCTACGAAGGCACACCGACCAATCCGTCACGGCGAGGGATCACCGCCCACCATCCATCCGATGGCGGTGCAGTTCCGCAATGCCAAGATGAGCGATGCCTGTAAGCTCGGCTTCCGTCGCGCCATCGCGCGCCTGTACCGACATGCCCTGAACCAGAGCGCCGATGAAACGGGCAAGTGCCGCGACATCTGCATCCGGTCGGAGCGCGCCTTCATCAACAGCGTGCTGCAGTCGGTCGCGGAAGGCGATCAGTGTCGCACGCCGCAAACCGGCGACAATCTCCGCTACCGTATCATTCTCGATGGCGCAGGTAAGAACGGCTGTTGAGATCATGCAGCCCGGCGGCCGGCCCGGCTTACAGAACTCCCGCGCCGAATCGAGCAGAACACGCTCGAAGGCAACCATGATGTCGCTATTGCTTAGGGCTTCGGCGGTGGCCGCACCGATCTCGGCCTGATACCAGCGCAGCGCTTCGGCATAGAGGTCGGCCTTTGAGCGGAAGGCGGCGTAAAGGCTCTGGGGCGTGATCCCCATTGCCGCCGTCAGGTCGGCAATGGATGTGCCTTCATAGCCAAGCCGCCAAAAAAGATGCCCCGCGATAGCCACCGCCTTTTCGCGATCGAAAGCCCGTGGGCGTCCGCGCGGGCGCGGAGCGGCAGATTTGTTATTTATCACATCGATCACTCTAGAAATATTCCTGGCGATCCTGTATTCAGGATCGATCACTCATTATATATCGGAATAGAGCTGCCATGCGGAGGACCTTTGTTGGCCTTCTCTCCCTGACCCTCGCCTTTGCCGCGACGGCAGCACCCGCTGCCGATCCGGCGATGACGGCCCGACTGGATCAGGCGATCAACCAGGCCATAGCCAGCAAGCGAATTGTTGGCACGGTCGTGCTGGTCGCAAACGAGGGGGAGATCATCTATCATCGCGCTGCGGGCTTCGCTGACCGCGAAGCAGCAAGGTCAATGCGTGAGGATGCGATCTTCCGCCTCGCCTCGATTTCCAAGCCGATCGTCTCGGCGGCATTCATGCGGTTGGTCGAAGACCAGACCGTCGATCTCGACGATCCTGTGACGAAATGGTTGCCGGACTTTCGGCCGCGCATGGCGAACGGGGATGAGCCGTCAATCACCCTGCGGCAGTTGCTGACGCATATGTCCGGCCTCAGCTACCGATTCCTGGAGCCGGCGGGTAGCCCCTATCACCGGTTGAACGTCTCCGACGGTATGGATCAACCAGGGCTTGGCCTCGACGAAAATCTGCACCGTCTCGGCCAAGCACCGCTCGCCTTTCATCCAGGCGACGGCTGGCGTTATTCATTGGGGATCGACGTGCTCGGCGCTGTGATTGAAAAGGCGACGGGAGAGCGCTTGCCAGACTTGGTAAGGGCGAGGGTGACAGGCCCGCTTGAGATGCGCGATACCGGCTTTGTCGTCACCGATCCATCGAGGCTGGCCACACCTTATGCGGATGGCGCGCCGGAACCGATTCGGATGACCGACGGCATTTTCGTGGCACTGTGGAATGCTGGTGCCAACTTTGCGCCGAGCCGGGCGCTCAATCTCGCGTCATATGCGTCGGGTGGTGCGGGTATGGTCGGTACCGCTGGCGATGTGTTGCGGTTTCTGGAAACGATCCGCACCGGCGGCGGCAGTATTCTTCTGCCGGCCACCGTCGCCGCGATGATGCGCGATCAGGTTGGGCCAAAGGCACAAACACAGGGCCCCGGCTGGGGCTTCGGCTATGGTTGGGCGGTCCTCAATGACCCGGCAAGCGCCGGCACACCGCAATCCGCCGGCACGATCCAGTGGGGTGGCGCCTATGGCCATAGCTGGTTCGTCGATCCAGCTCGAAAGCTAACCGTCATCGCCCTCACCAATACCGCCTTTGAAGGCATGTCAGGCGCATTTCCCATCGAAATCCGTGACGCCGTCTATGGTGGAAAGGGAGAGTGATGGCTTGCGGCAATGCGTCAGGGGGAGGCTGAAACATCGCCGGCCTCAGTGCGGTTGCACCGTGTGGCAATCAGCGCTGTTTTGGCGACAAGGGCGCGACATATGGCGCGGGAAAGGCGCCTGAGATGGCGGAAGAGGTGGGATTCGAACCCACGGACAGCTCGCACCGTCGCTGGTTTTCAAGACCAGTGCCTTAAACCACTCGGCCACTCTTCCTGCACAGCCGCCCAGGCTATCGCCCGGCAATGCGGATGTTGGCCGAAACGCCTAAACGAACTGAGGCCGGAGGGCAAGCCTGTTTTGTGTGGCTATGCCGTGCGACGGTTGAAAGCAGCGAGGAACGGGTGAAGGTTGAGTTGTGTGGCTACTTTGATATGCTTTAATGGTCAGATGACCAGACAGCACCAATATACCGGCGACAGGGCTGAAGTCCGGTAAGAGGAAGGGGCCTGTGATGGAGGGGGAGGACGGCGACGATCTGTTCGCGCCGGAGGAGCCGGATGCCGGTCCTGCCGGCAATGGATCGGATTCCTTTGCCCCCTTGCCCCCCTGGCCTGTCCTGGTGGTGGATGATGATGAGGAAGTCCATGTGATGACGCGGCTGGTGCTGGGCCGGCTGCGTTACAAGGACAGGGCGCTGGAATTGCTGACCGCCCGTTCCGCCGCAGAGGCGGAAGCGATTCTGCGGCGGCGCGATGACATCGCTGTCGCCCTGGTTGATATCGTCATGGAAACCGATGATGCCGGGCTGCGGCTTGCGCGCTGCATCCGCAATGAGATCGCTAACAGCGACATCCGCATCATCTTGCGCACCGGCCAGCCCGGACAGGCACCGGTGCGGGAGGTGATCGTCAGCTATGACATCAACGATTACAAATCCAAGACCGAACTGACCTCGGAAAAGCTGTTCATCACCATCGTTACCGGCCTGCGTGCCTATGACAATATTCGCAGCGCGCGGGAGGCGGAAAGCGCCAGCCGTCTGAAATCTGCCTTCCTGGCGGCGATGAGCCATGAAATCCGCACCCCGATGAACGGGGTGCTGGGGATGCTGGAACTGCTGGGCCATAGCAGCCTGACAGCTGAACAGCGGGAAATGCTGGAAACAGCGCGCGATTCGGCCGGCACCCTGCTGCATATCATCGACGACATCCTGGATTTCTCCAAGATTGAAGCCGGCCGCATGGATATTGAGCGGCAGCCGCTGGATATCCATGCGCTGATGGAAGGTGTTGCGGAAACCCTGGCCCCGGCTGCCCGCAAGAAGGGCATCGCCCTTCACCTGCATATCTGCCCGACCATTCCCCCATCTTTACTGGGCGATCCGGTCCGCCTGCGGCAGGTTTTGTTCAATCTGGCCGGTAATGCGGTGAAATTCACCGAGCGGGGCCATGTTGCCATCCGTCTGGAACGGGTGGCGGGTGCCGCTTCCAAGGGGCTGGCCCTGCGCCTGACGGTGACTGACACCGGTATCGGCATTCCTGATGAGTTGAAGGCCAAGCTGTTTCAGCCCTTTACCCAGGCGGACAGTTCCACCAGCCGCCGGTTCGGCGGTACCGGGCTGGGCCTGTCCATCACCCGGCGTCTGGCCGAATTGATGCAGGGGCGCATCGGCCTGGAAAGCCAGGTCGGCCAGGGCTCCACCTTCTGGGTGGAACTGGAATTGGAGGAAGGGCCGGGCGAGGGGGAGGAGTCCCTGTCCTTCCCCGGCCTTTGTGTCGCTCTGCGGCTGTCTGATCCCTTGTTGCGCCAGACGCTGGAGACCTATCTGACGCATGTCGGCGCGGTGGTGCTGAATGATGATGATCGGGCGCTGCCGGATATCACCATCGCCGATACGGCATCGGCCCTGTCCGGCCCTGGCAAGGCCATTCTGCTGGTGGATGGCGAAGCCGGTCGGCCGGCGGGGGTGGATTATTTTCTGAGCCGGCCAGTGCGGCGTGCGGCCCTTTATCGGCTGTTGGCCAAGGCACAGGGCCTCTATGCCGAGGAGGTGGCGGAGCCGGCAAGGCCCGCCCCGACGGCCCCGCCGGGGCGGGATGCGGCAGCGGCCAGCGGCCGGCTGGTGCTGGTGGCGGAGGATCACCGTGTCAATCAGATGGTGATCAGCCGGCAGCTGGCGCTGCTGGGCTATGCCTGTGACATGCATTCGGATGGCCGCTCGGCGCTGGCCGCTTGGCGCCAGGGTGGCCACGCCCTGCTGCTGACCGATTGCAACATGCCGGAGATGGACGGGTACGAACTGACCTCTGCCATCCGCGCGGCGGAGGTGGCGGAAGGCCGTCAACGTCTGCCCATCGTGGCCCTGACGGCCAATGCCATGGCGGGGGAGGACCAGCGCTGCATCAATGCCGGTATGGATGGTTTCCTGTCCAAGCCGCTGGACCTGAAACAGCTGCAGGAATGCCTGGAACGCTGGGGACGGAGGGGGGAGGAACCGGCGGCGGCCGATGACCGGCTGCCGGATGCCGATTTCGATCCTGCCATGACGCTGGCCCTGTTCGGCTGCCTAGATGCCGATGCCCGGGATTTCCTGGCAACCTTTGTGGACAGCCTGCAACCGCTGCGGGACGAGAGCCTGTCGGCCCTGGCGACGGGCGATCTGGAAACGGCGCGCGCCCGCATCCACGCGCTGGCCGGTGTGGCCAAGAATGGCGGGGCCGATCCGCTGGGCCGCTTAGCTGACCGGATCGAACAGGCGCTGCGGGCCGGCGATGGGGCGGAAGCCTCCCGCCTAGCCACAGCGCTGCCCGATATGGTTGGCCGGGTGATCAGCGCGATTGCACAATTATAGCCATATCAATCTTGTCACGTTAGTATCCGCGCGATCTATTACGCGCCGCGAGGGGTAGATGGTCGGCTTTGTCAGCTTCTCACGCATGAACGCCCTGATTGTGGAGGATCAGTCCTTCATTCGGACCGTCGTATCCCGCATCCTGAAGCAGCTTGATTTCAACAATATCTGGGAAGCGGAGGAGGGGACAGCCGGGCTGGATATCGCGTTGGAGCGGCGGCCCGATGTCATCATCTGCGATATTGAGATGGAGCCGATGGACGGGCTGACCTTCCTGCAGCAGTTGCGCCAGAAGGAAGAGCTGGGGCGGCGGACGCCGGTGATTTTCCTGACCAACCATGCCCAAAAGGACATTGTCCTGAAAGCCCGCGATCTGGGCGTCAACGCCTTCATCGCCAAGCCGGTGACCGTTATTGGCCTGCGGGACAAACTGGCTGTGCTGCTGGGGGTTCGCCGTTGAGCCCGCCCGCCCTGGCAGGGTTGCGTTTCGCCTGGCAACCTTTTGCCGCCTTCGATGCAGCTTCCCTCTATCGGGTGCTGCGGTTCCGGCAGGATATTTTCATCGTTGAACAAAATTCCGCCTATGCTGATCTGGATGGGCTGGACCCTGTCTGTGACCATCTGCTGGTGACGGATGGGGCAGGGGATTTGGCGGCCTATCTGCGGGCCCGTGGTCCCGCTGAGGGGGAGCCGGCCTTTATCGGCCGTATCGTCGTGGCCCCTTCCTGGCGTGGCACCGGGCTGGGGCGGCATCTGGTGGCCGCTGGCCTGGACCATCTGGCCCGGCATTATCCTGCTGACCCCGTCCGTATCGGCGCGCAGCTTCATCTCGAAGGGTTTTATGCCAGCTTCGGGTTTGTCACCGACGGGCCGCCCTATGATGATGGGGGCATTCCGCACGTGACCATGTGGTTGCGGGGCGACTGAGCGGCTTTTTTGCCGCCTTCGCCCCTTGGTGTGGCACTGGTTACCCCCTATCTAGGCCTGCAATCATAATCCAGCCGGAGATGGGAACCCCATGTTCATCCGCGCCGCTTTGCTTGGCAGTGCCCTTGCCCTTTTCAGCCTGACCGCCTCGGCGGCGCCCCAGGAATTCACCAGTTTTCCCGTCCCCAAGGCCCGGCATGATGTGAAGGTGACGGTGGTTGCAGAAGGGCTGGATACGCCCTGGGCCATCGCCTTCACGCCCGATGGCCGCATTCTGGTGACGGAACGGACGGGCCATCTTCGGGTGATCAAAGATGGCAAGCTGTTGCCCGACCCGGTGAAGGGTCTGCCGGTGATTGAGGAGTTTGGCCAAGGCGGTCTGCTGGATATCGCGCTAGACCCCGATTATGCCAGCAATCGCTATATCTACCTTTCCTATATGGAAAAGGCAGAGAAGGGTGCCGACGCCAAGCCGCGCGATCAGGACAAGGGCAATCGTACGGTGGTGGCGCGTTTCACCGATGACGGTGCATCCTTCACCGATATGAAGGTGCTGTACCGTGGCAGTCTGGTCAGCAGCCGGCTGCATTTCGGCAGCCGCTTCGCCTTTGATCCGCAGGGGCGGCTCTATTTCGGGATTGGGGAACGCGGGCAGCAGGATCGGGCGCAGGATCTGCTGGATGCGGCGGGCAAGGTCTTCCGCCTGGAACGTGATGGCAGCGTGCCGGCGGATAACCCCTTTGTGGGCCGCGCCGATGCGCTGCCGGAAATTTTCACCTATGGCAACCGCAATCCCCAGGGGCTGGCCACCCAGCCGGGCAGCGGCCTGATCTGGGAAAGCGAGCATGGGCCGCAGGGCGGCGATGAGATCAACATCATCCGCCCCGGCACCAATTATGGCTGGCCGGTCATCACCTATGGCAAGACCTATGGGCTGGGGATGAAGATCGGCGAAGGCACGGAGAAGGAAGGCATGGCGCAGCCCGTGCTGTATTTCGTGCCCTCGCTCGCCCTCTCGGGCATGACGTTTTATGAGGGGGCCACACTGCCCTTCTGGCGTGGCGATCTGATTGTCGGCCTGCTGGCGGGTGGCATCGCCCGGCTGGATGTCGAGGGTGACAAGGTGGTGGCCACCGAACGGCTGCTGGAGGCGGAATTGCCGCGCACCCGCGATGTGGCGGTCGGGCCGGATGGCCGGCTTTACGCGTTGATCGAGGCACCGGGGCCGGAAGGCAAGCTGGTGCGCATCGATAGAAAGTAGCATGACATCCGGGTGTAACCCCTATCGGATATATTGGTTCTGGACAAAATGCCCTGCCGGTCGCATGATTTAGGCTGCGCGGCCGGTAGGGGAGGGCTTTGTCATGGCGCTTTCTGGAAGCGTTTCCAGCATTCTGGGTGCCACCCAGAAACTGTTCCAGGCCAAGGCACAGGCCGCGTGGAAGCAGATCGCTGACGCCAACAAGGCGGCCAGCCTGCAAGGTGCGGCAAATAAGCAAACCCCGCAGAGTGCCGCGACCGCTGCGATCCTGGACAGGGTTGACCCCGCCACGCGGAAGAAGCTGCAGGCGATGCAGAATGACACCGATTCCCTGGTCAAGAAACTCTCTGACAGCGGCGGGGAATCGAAAAAGGAAGCCGCCACGCGCAAGGCTGATGAGGCCAAGCGCAAATTGAAGGCATTGAAACTGCAAGCGCAGATGGCGGCTGCCTCTGGTGACAAAAAGGCCGCCGCCCGCATTGCGCGCGAGGTTTCCCAGCTGGCCAAAGAGTTGGGGCAGGCGGCCAAGGATTATGGCGGCGGCGGTACCGATGCGGTAACGGCCGTTACCGGTGCCCATTCCGCGGCTGCCGCGACAGCGGGTGCGGCCAAAGGGGAGGCTGCCGCTGCGGCTACTGCGGCAACACCTGTTGCAGCCACTGTTCAGCCGGGCGCCACAGCACCCGCCGCAACGGCCGGGGACGTTGCTAAGGCCCAGGCTGCTGCTGCTTCAACGGCGGCGGTTGCCCCGCCTCCTGCGCAGACAGAGGCCTCGGAAAAGGCTACCGCCGAGGCGGAAGGGGCGGAGGCGCCGGTTACCGCTGAAAGTGAAAGCTCCGCCGATACCGACACGGAAGCGAAGGGTGCGGATACAGCCGCCCCTGAGGTAACCGATAAAACGGCGACCGATAAAGTGCCGGCTGATGGGGCGAAGGCGGGAGCCACAGCCGCTGCGAGTAACCCCACCAGTGCCAGTAAAGCGGCGACCGATAAAGCGGCCACCGATAAAGCGGCCACGGATAAAGCGCCGGCTGATGGGGCGAAGGCGGGAGCCACGGCCGCCCCGAATAATCCCACCACTGCCGCGCGGACCGAGCTGGATGCCAAGCGCGAAGCCATCATGAAGGAAGGTGCCGCGCGCAAGGCCGCCGGCGAATTCTATAACGATGTGCGCGGCAGCATGGCCCAGCTCCGGTCCCTGCTGGATCAGATGAAAAGGCTGGCCCGGCGTGATGGGGAGCCGGGGACAGCAACCCAGATGGATCAGGCCTCCCGCGACATGGCGGAGGGGGAGCAGATGCTGAATGATGCCGCCGGCCCGGGTACGATCGCCTTGCCGGCGGGTTCGCTGGTGCAAATATCTGTCTGATTGGCATCACAGCAGCGCTGATACAGCCATAAAGCGTGGCAAGCCCCTTGCCCTTTGCGGCGAATCCCGCCAGAAAACAACCTTGTCTATTTCCGTTACTCAGAGCGCAGAGACGATGGCTTACCGCATTCAGGGCGAGACGGGTGAGTGGGAGGTTGTGATCGGGCTGGAGGTTCATGCCCAGGTCATTTCCAAGGCGAAGCTGTTCAGTGGCGCTGCCACGGAATTCGGTGCCGCGCCCAACAGCCAAGTGAGCTTCGTTGATGCCGGCTTCCCCGGTATGCTGCCGGTGATCAATGAATATTGCGTCGAACAGGCGGTCCGCACGGGCCTGGGCCTGAAGGCGCAGATCAACCTGCGCAGCGTCTTCGACCGCAAGAATTATTTCTATGCCGATCTGCCGTCGGGCTATCAGATCAGCCAGTTCAAGCAGCCGATCGTCGGCGAAGGCACCATCATCCTGGATCTGGCCGATGGTGCCACGCGGGAGGTAGCGATTGAGCGGCTGCATCTGGAAATGGATGCCGGCAAGTCGCTGCATGATCAGCACCCGTCCAAAACCTATGTCGACCTGAACCGGGCCGGCGTGGCGCTGATGGAAATCGTCTCCAAGCCCGACATGCGGGCACCGGAAGAGGCGGCGGCTTACTTGCGTAAGCTGCGCACCATCCTGCGCTATCTCGGCACCTGTGATGGCAACATGGAAGAAGGCTCCATGCGTTGCGACATCAACGTGTCGGTGCGCAAGCCGGGCGGCCCGCTGGGTACGCGTACGGAGACCAAGAACGTCAATTCCATCCGCTATGTGCAGCAGGCCATTGAGTATGAGGCGCAGCGCCAGGTGGAACTGATCGAGGAAGGCGGCGCGGTGGTGCAGGAAACCCGGCTGTGGGATCCTGGCAAGAATATCACCCGCTCCATGCGCTCCAAGGAAGAGGCGCATGATTACCGCTATTTCCCCGATCCGGACCTGCTGCCGCTGGTGCTGGAACAGGGTTTTGTCGACCAGATCAAGGCCACCCTGCCGGAACTGCCGGACGACAAGAAGGCCCGCTTCATCGACCAGTACAAGCTGACGCCCTATGATGCCGGCGTGCTGGTGGCCGAGCGGGTGCGTGCCGATTTCTATGAGGAAGTGGCCAAGGGCCGCGACCCGAAGATGGCGGCCAATTTTGTCATCGGCGATCTGCTGGGCGCCCTGAACAAGACCGGCAAGGATATCAGCGAATCGCCGATCTCCGCCGCTGATCTGGGCGGGCTGATCGACCTGATCACCGACAACACCATCTCTGGCCGTCTGGCCAAGGATGTGTTTGCCTTGATGCTGGAAACCGGCAAGCCGGCGGCGGTGATCGTCGATGAGCAGGGGTTGCGGCAGGTGACGGATACCGGCGCCATTGATGCCGTCATCGCCCAGGTGATGGAAGCCAACCCCGACAAGGTGGCAGAATATCGCTCCGGCAAGGACAAGCTGTTCGGCTTCTTCGTCGGCCAGGTGATGAAGGCCAGCCAGGGCAAGGCCAACCCGGCCATGGTGAACGACATTCTGGCGCAGAAGCTGAAAGGCTGATCAACAGTCAGCCCTGTCGGTTCAGTAAAAAGGCCCCGGCGGTGACGCCGGGGCCTTTTCTGCATCCAGGGGATGCGTACGGATCAACTGCCCTGGTTGGCAGCCGGTACCAGCAACTTGGTCAATTGCTTGGCCCAGCGGCTGCTGAATCGGTCCGCATCACCATAGAAGGTGTAGGTATTCACATTATCGGGGAAAGGCAGCCCCATATCCGCATCGGCGATGGTGGCCAGCACCTGGCCGGACTGGCTGTCGCGGATAACGGCCTGGAAAGCGGCACTGCCGACGGAATAGACCCGGTCCACCATGGTGCCGCTGGCCTTGCGGGCATTATAGGCGCGGTTGGGCACATAATCGGTGAAGGTGATCTCCAGCTTCAACACGCCAGGGCCCGCCTGATCCACCAGGGCCGGCCCCATGGCCTTCTGCAGCTTCTCGGTCAGATACTCGATGGCGTGGTCGCGGTCACGGTTGGACAGCAGCACCTCATCGAATCGCCGTTCCACGGCCAGCCCGATGGGCGCCAGCATCACCTTGCCATAGCCAGCCAGATTAACGCCGGGGCGCACCATCAGCTTATCCAGCGTATCATGGTCCTGTTCCACCAACCCTTCATTGGGCAGGGGCGGGGCTTTCTCTGACTTCACCGAATCCCAGGCGCTGGCGGCATGTGCCGCCGTGCCGGCCAGCAGCATCAGCGACAGCCCCAGCACCCCGGCGAGCCGTGCCATGGTGTTGCCGGAACGAATCATTGTTGAAGGAATGGGGGTGGCCGGCATTACCGGACCCGGGGCATGATGTCCGAACATCGTTCGATCTCCATGATTTGGCGGCGGAAACCCCGCCGAACAGCCTTCTGGGCGGCTTTTCGCCGGGTCGCCCCCGTCCCGGCATGGTCCGCAAGCCCGTGCGGAACATCTTTTTACAATGGGGTGAGTTAGAGGCGTTGACAAGCCCGCTTCATACCCTTAAACACGCCTCCACCGACGACGCCAGTGACCGAAAGGGAACGGGCGGCACACGGTGCGGAGGGGTGGCCGAGCGGCTGAAGGCAACGGTTTGCTAAACCGTCATACCGGGAAACTGGTATCGTGGGTTCGAATCCCATCCCCTCCGCCATCTACCTGATAGAGACCAGGAACCGGGCCGCTCACGCGGCCTTTTTTCTTTTGGGGTTATAGGGTTTAGCGCCTGCGGTTTTACCGTGGAGCAGCGGTGGCATTGCGTCGTGACCCGGATTCGGCGTCTACGTCTTCAACCGACTTTACCGGTCCCGTTCCAGTACAGATTCAGAAATCCGAACAAAAACCAACGCTTATGCATTGGATCAGCGTCTTCATTTTAAATAATTCGGGTTGGTTGCCAGACAAAATCGCCTTCTATGAAACCGTGGACGAAAGCGAGAATGCCGTCCAGATGATGGATAATAACGCCCTGAATGCGATCACACACGAAAAAAGTTGCATTTTTGGCAGTCATAAGCGTTTTATACGAAATGGTGGAGATGAGAGGAATGTTGATATTTCTATATTATTTCGCACAAACAATTTGCCCTGACCTGGACCTGTAAAATTTCATAGTGGATTTCAGATAGTAAGCCCACCTTTACCGATCTCCCTTGATCATGACCGCGCAAAGGAGATTATGCTGATCCGGTTTTGGGCCGTGGGGTGCTGAATGTGCGTTCTCTGTGGAATTCCGGGTGAAACCCATGCGGTGACGGCCGCGGAACTGGCCGCGGCCGCGGCCGGTGGCAGCAAGCCGGTCTGGACTGATCGCCAGATTGTGGACCAGCTGGTCTATATGAATGGCCTTTGGTCATCGGGGGCCCGGATCGCCTTCAGCTTTCCAACCAGCAAGCCGGCCTCCGCTGTCGGTGCGGATTATACCGGCTTCAACAGCTTCTCACCGGCCCAACAGGAAACGGCCCGGCTGGCCCTGTCTTTATGGTCCGATGTCACAAGGTTGAACTTCGTCGAAACCACCAGCATTAGCGGGGTGGATGGACGCATCAGCTTTGCCAATTCCAATACGATAGAGAATGGTGTCTGGGGTTTTGCGTTCACCGATGGGGTCAATCGCCCGGTCTGGGTCAACCAGGCGCCCAATGACAGCTGGAATGCTGCACCGGGCCAATATGATCTTCTGGCCCTTATTCATGAAATCGGCCACACCCTCTCCCTCAGTCATCCAGGGGCCTATAATGCCAGCGATAATGGCAGCATAAGCTATACTGCCAATGCGGAGTTCCAGCAGGACAGTCTGCAATATACGGTGATGTCCTATTTCGGCGCCCGCAATACCGGGGCAAGCCATGCGGGCAATTATGCCTCCACCCCTTTGCTTTATGATGTGTTGGCTGTTCAGGATGCCTATGGGCGCAATTACACCACGCGCAGCGGCAATACGACCTATGGCTTTAACAGCACGGCTGACCGGCAGGCGTTCAATTTCAGCCAGAACAGCACCCCGGTGGTGACCATCTGGGACGGCGGCGGCTGGAACCGGCTGGATCTTTCCGGTTACAGCATGGCGCTTTCCGTCGATCTGCGGCCCGGTTCCTTCTCCGATGTGGCGGGGCTGACGCGCAACCTCTCCATCGCCTATGGCACCTTCATGCAGGAGGCGGTGGGGGGCAGCGCCGCTGATCAATTCACTGATAATGCGCTGGCCAATCTGCTGTCGGGCGGGGATGGGGATGATGTGTTCACCCTGCGGGCCGGTGGCAATGACACGGTGAATGGTGGGGCTGGCAATGACACGCTGGTGCTGCTGGGGCGCCGTGCCGATTATCTGGTCAATGCCAATGCCGACGGTTCCCTGTCACTGCTTGGGCCGACGGGGAACCTGCTGGTCAGCAATGTTGAGCAATTCAGCTTCGCCGGCGGTGGGGACAGCTTGACGCGGGACCAGCTGGCGGGTTCGGGCTTCAACGGGCTGTTTTATCTCGCCTCCAACCCTGATCTCATCGCCCTTTTCGGCGATAATCTGGCGGCGGCTGAACAGCATTGGCTGACCGTTGGCCGCCAGGAAGGGCGCAGCCTGACCCGGTTTGATGCCCTGTCTTATCTGGCCAGCAACAAGGACCTGATCGCCGCCTACGGCAAGGATTTCACGGCCGCCACCTTGCATTATATCCGCTATGGCTGGTCGGAAGGGCGCAAGACCGACGGCTTTGACGGTTTGGCCTATATTGCCAGCGACCCGGTGCGGATGGATACGATCGGGCTCAGCGTCCGAGGCGGGATGCTGGATTATGTCAGCGATGGCTATGCCAAGGGGGCAGGGATCAGCTTCAATCCCTTATCCTACATCGCGTCATATGCGGATTTAAGCGCGGCTTTCGGCCCCAATGCCGATGCCGGGATGCAGCATTATTTCAGCTTCGGTTATCCAGAAGAACGGCGTGTCTGGTTCGATCCGCTGGCCTACACCGCCTCTTATGCCGACCTGATCCAGGCTTTCGGGGCGGATGATACGCTGGCGGCCCAGCATTATATCCGCTTTGGCCGGGCGGAGGGGCGGGAGGTTGGCTTTGACCCCTATTCCTATGCCCTCTCAAACCCCGATCTCGTCAGGGTCTATGGCATCGATGCGCGGGCATGGACCGCACACTATCTCAGCCTTGGCTATGCAGAGGGCCGCGCCACCCATCTCCTGGACGTGGTGGGGGTGGCGATGAGCATGGGCGTATCCGGCACCAGCGGACAGGATTGGCGGGAGAAACTTGTGCGCCAGGCCGCATCCGGCGCCACAATGACCGACAATTATGCGACTGAGGGCACGCCACAGGCACATCTGCTGACGCACAATCAGCTACACCGGGATAGTTTGTTCAATGCCAGCGACATGGATTGGTACCTGTTCCGCGCTGACGCCAGAACCAGCCTTACCTTGAAGGTTGATCTTGTCGGCGGCACGGGTGCCGGCAATGCCCTGGTTGAGCTGCGCGATGAGAAGAACGATGTCATCGTGAGCACGGCCCTGCGGAACGGCCACGCCACCATTGATTTTTATACACAGAAAGCCGAGGAGGTTTACGTTTCCATCAAGGCCAATAATGCCTATGTCGGCACCTATGAGGTGACGGTTGCGCAGACGGCCAATGATGTGGCGGCCTCTCCCGCCGCACCCGGCGCTGCCGCAGCCCTGCCGGAGACGGATTGGGGGCTGTTGATCATGTGACCGGTGGCGATCAAGCCAACCGGTCGATCTGCCGGGCCGTGAGGTTGCCGGGGACCACCACCAGCGGGATATCCAGGCTGCCCGCCAGCTCGGAAGCCAGCCAGGAAATCAACTGCCCGCGCCGCTGCGACGGGGGTGCTGCCCCCACAACAAGGGCGTGAATGTCGCCATCTTCCCGAATGGCCGCCAGGATTTCACTGCCAATCGGCCCTCGCCGGATCTGGATTTCCGGTAACAGGCCGGTCAAGCCATTCACTTCCCCGGCCAGATCATGCAGCAGCAATTCCGCCTCCGCCCGCTGCTCCTCCTCCATGGCGGTGGCAATGCTGATCCATTCCCGGCAATCAATGGGCTCGCTGATATGCAACAGGGCCAGCAGACCGCCGGTATTGCGGGCCCGCAGGGCGGCAAAGCGCAAGGCGGCGCGGGATTGCGGGCTGCCATCGACACAGACCAGGAATTTGAACGGTTCCGTTCCCGGCGCCGCCTTTGGTGGCGCGGTCAGCCCTGTGATCGCACTCCCCCGGTCAAGGGCTGCCAGGGTTTGCGCTGCCACCGCCTGGGGATTGGTCTGAATGGCGTTGGCCACAACAGTATCTTGCCGGCCGCGAAACGCACCGGTCAGGCTCATGAACATGGTTTCCTCCTGTCTTTCCGCGGGCAGGGGGGTGTTCAGGGCATTCAATGGGTACTAAACGCGGCCGGCGACGTAATCGCGCAGGCTTTCCACCTCATGTGTATATTCGGCCAGACGGGATTTCACCACGTCGCCGATGGAAATCACCCCGGTCAGCCGGCCCTCATCCACCACGGGCATGTGACGGAAACGGCCTTCCGTCATCCTTGTCATCACCGATGCCACTGTGTCACGCGGGTCGCAGCTGATCACCTTGGTGGTCATCACCGCAGAGGCCGGTTTTTCCAGGGCCGCCGGCCCATGAACGGCCAGAGCCCGCACCACATCGCGTTCAGAAAGAATGCCGGCGATCCCCCCCGCCTCATCCACAATCATTACCGCGCCGATGCGGTTGACATGCAGGATATGGACGATGGCGCCGATCGTGTCGGACGGTTTGCTGGTAATGATGGTAGAGCCCTTGGTTTTCAGGATCACGGAAACATGCATCGCTGATCTCCTCCCCGGCTGGGCTGATGGCCCGTGCATCGACGCATCGGGCCGATATAGGGAACGCGATGTTGCGCCGCACGCGCAAGCCTAATCGGTGGCACTGCCATGAATGCGTCCACTACCCCTTTTGCCACCGACCGACGGGGAGGGGGCCGGGCGTGGTCACGCCCGGCGGCATCACGACAAGGGGCCGTTCTCAGGCCCCGCACTCATCCGTTTCGCGCAGCTCAATCTCACCATAGCGCAGATGGGGGCAGTCGGCGATCAGGGCTTCGGCCTCCGCATAACTGGCGGCTTCAATCATGAAGAAACCGCCGATGACATCCTTGGCTTCCGCAAAGGGGCCGTCGGTCACCAGCAGCTTGCCATCCCGGGCCGTCAGCCGGCGCCCGCCTTCATCCTTCAGCTTCTGCCCGCCGCGCAGCCGGCCGGAAGCCTCCATCTTCTGTCCCCAGGCCATATATTGCGCGATGGTGGCCTGCATTTCGTCAGGCGACATGGCGGCAAAGGTGGCGGGGTCTTCATGCAGCATCATGATGAAGGTGGGCATGGTCGCGGCTCCTCTGGTCGGTGGAGGGGGCTGGAATTCCCCCTCTCCCCCACTGACGAAGAAGCCTCGGCCAAAACGACAAACCTGTCGAAAATTTTCTTCACCCTCGCAACAGGGGGCCTTGATCGGCTAAACCCGACTATCTGTCGATGTTTCCCTGTTCGAGGCGGTGATGAAGCTGGAAGACCGTTTGGCCGTGAAGCTGCTGGCCCAGGCATCGGCCCAATTGGGCAAAGCGGTGAATGAAACCCTGTGCACGGAGCCGGACCGGCGGGTCATCCGCGCCCTGATTGCCGATGCCAAGGAACTGATCGCCGATTTCGAGGATCAGTATTTTCAGGGGCGGGACTGATCTTTCCCGCCCCCAATCCCGGCTGGCCGGTCCACAGCGTCAGGCCAGTTCGCGCGCCGGGGCGGCCAGCCCCCAGGAACGGAATATCTCCCCCCGGCTGTCCTGGCGGCGTTTGCCGGGCCGCTGGCTGGCCGTCTGTTCCAGCAGGCGGGCCGCGCGTTCCACGGCCGCCACGCTGGCATAACGGCGTGATTCCATGCTGCTGAATTGGTTATCGGCAGCGAAGAAGCGATAGGCCCCTTCATCATAAACGGCGATACCGGCGCTGCGCTGACGGGTTTCGATGCTATAGGCAATGGACATGGCTTACCCCTTGCCCAGATGAACAACATCATCCGGGTGTGAAATATCAAAATGGACCGAAGGCTGCTGAGAGCGTCTGTTGACGCGTCAACAACAGCGCTGTTGGTTTTTGCGGGGGGAAGCCGGTTTTCGTTTGGATATGCTGGTCTTCATGGACCCAAGCCCTTCCTTCAACAAGGTTTGCGGACAAACCACGAAGGGACTTCGTGGCGCTTTAGCGTTTGTTGACGCGGCGCAAGCTGCTGTTCGTCAAATTCCCGCGTATCCGTCCGCCCACCGAAAGAACCCCTGACGGGCCCCCAGCGGGTGGCTGGATAAAATGGGGCATTGCTGCCTTGGAACCCATCATTTGGTGTTGCTGGGGTCACTGTCAACCCTGTTTTTTTGATTTCCTGTAAATTGGTACCGGTGCTGGTTCAGCTAATCACGCATAGTTGGTGTGAATTTAGGAAAACAACAAATCAGATTGACGAAATTCAGCGAATGCCCAACCTTCTGTCCAGGGCAACCGCTCCTGCCATTCACATAAGGGATCAACCCCATGTCCTTTGTCCGCCGCCTGTCCGCCACCGCGACTGTCGCCTTCCTCTCGCTCGCTTCCGTCGGGGCCGCACAGGCGGCCGATCCGGTGGTGGTGCGGGCGGGCTATATCCCGGTGCTGGGGGCCGCTCAGGCCTTCGTCATTGACAGCCAGGGCTGGGACAAGCAGAACGGCTTTGACCTGCAGCTGAAGCAGTTTGACAGCGGGCCGAACATGATTCAGGCGGTGGTCTCGGGCACGCTGGATGTCTATGTCGCCGGCATCGCCCCGGTGATCGTGGCCCGCGGCAAGGGGATCGGCGTCAAGGTGGTGGCCGCCACAGCGGTGGAAGAACTGGTGGTTGCCGCCGGTCCCGAACTGGCCAAGACGCCGGGCAGCCCGGCAGAGTCCATTGCCGCCCTGTCCAAAAAGCTAGGCCGCCCGCTGAAGCTGGCCACCCAGCCGGCCGGTTCGGTGCCCAACACCATGCTGCAATATTGGCTGTGGGAAGTGGCCAAGGTGGACAAGGCCCATGTGGAACTGGTGCCGCAGGGCATCGATGCCACCCAGCAGGCCTTGCTGGCCGGTGCCGTTGATGGCGCCATCCTGCGGGAGCCGGCCCTGACCATCATCACCGGGCGCAATTCCGATGTGAAGGTGCTGGCCTATGGCGGCGATATTCTGAAGAATCAGCCCGGCAATGTGGTTGCGGTGACGGATGAGTTTGCCGCCAAGCACCCGGAGATTGTCCAGAAGCTGGTGGAACTGACCGCCAGGGCCACCGAGGTGCTGAAGAGTGACCGCAAGGTCGCCATCGATGCGGTGGAAAGCGCCATCGGCAAAGGCCTGATCGACCGCGCCATTCTGGACAAGGCCCTGTCATCCAAGGCGGTGCAGTTCTCCACCGACCCGAATGCCATCGTGGCACAAACCGCGACGGTGCAGGATTATCAGGTGAAGCTGGGGACGGTGAAGGAAGCCCAGCCGGTGGCAGACATCTTCAATCTCAGCTACTACCAGAAGGCGGTTGCCGGTAAGTAACTGTCTTTGGAAGCTTGGTTTCCATTCCAATTGTTTTCGTTGGGCCGGGTAGCCGTGGATCACGGGTGCCCGGCCATTATGGTTTGATGAGATGAAACAAGCGAACAAGGCCGAGCGCCTGCTGCTGGCGATCACCGGTGTGGTGCTGTTCCTGGGTCTTTGGGAGGCGCTGCCCCGGTTTGGGCTGGTGAAGCCTATGCTGTTGCCGCCGCCCAGCGAGATTCCGGCCACCTTCTGGCGGGAGGTGCAGTCGGGCGCCTGGCTTTCCGCCGTGCAGGAAAGCCTGAAACATTATGTCACCGGGCTGGTGCTGGGCTCCTTTCTGGGGGTGGCGCTGGGCGTGCTAACCGGCATGTCGCGCGTGCTGGAGGATATGACCAACTGGGTGGTCCGGCTGCTGCGCCCGATCCCCGGTCTGGCCTGGGTGCCGTTCGCCATCATCTGGTTCGGGGTCAGCCCGGCGGCAGCCAATTTCATCATCATCATCGGCGTGTTCTGGATCAATTACTTCGCCGCCCTGGGGGCGGTGCAGGCGGTTGACCGCGATTTGATCGAACTGGCCAACGCCTTTGGCCACCGCTCCCCCATCGCCCGCCTGTTCAAGGTGGTGCTGCCGGCCTCCATCCAGCCCATCATGTCGGGCTTGCGTACCGGCCTGGGACAGGCCTGGATGGCGGTGGTGGCGGCAGAACTGTTTGGCGTGTCGGGCCTGGGCCAGCGGATGATGCAGGCATCCTCCCTGCTGGCGACCGATGTGGTGGTGGTCTACATGATCACTATGGCCGTGCTCTATGGCATCGTCGATACCAGTTTCGTTCTTGTGCGTGACCGTTTGCTGGCGTGGAAAGCATGATCACCATTTCCGATCTGACCCTGTCCTTCGACAGCGACCGCGGCCGCACCATCGTGCTGAAGGATTTCCATCTGGATATTGCCGATGGGGAATTCATTGCCATTGTCGGCGCTTCGGGTGTCGGCAAATCCACCCTGTTGCGGGTGGTGGCAGGGCTGGTACGGCCGACATCCGGCACGGTGAAGCGGGACAGTCCCGAACGGCCGGGCCGCCGGCCCTATGCCATGGTGTTTCAAGATGCCCGCCTGCTGCCCTGGCGGCGGGTGGTGAAGAATGTGGAGTTCGGCCTGGAAGGGCTGGGCCTGACAGCGGAGGAGAAACGCCGCCGCGCCACGGAGGCTTTGGCCCTGGTCGGGCTGGCCGACAAGGCTGACCGCTGGCCGCACCAGCTTTCCGGTGGCCAGCGCCAGCGCGTGGCCATTGCCCGCGCCCTGGCCGTTGATCCCGATCTGCTGATGATGGATGAACCGTTCGGCGCGCTGGACGCCATCACCCGGCAGTCGCTGCAGGACGAGCTGATCGATCTCTGGCAGCGGACAGGCAAGACCATCCTGTTCGTCACCCATGATATTGAGGAGGCGGTTTATCTGGCCGACCGGGTGGTGCTGCTGGCAGGCAGCCCGGCCGGCGTGCGTTCTGCCGACCGGATCATGTCCGCCCGCCCACGCCAGCGCGATGATGAAGCCGCTCGCCATACGGCGGCCGAAATCCGCACCCGCCTTTATGACTATGTGGAGCAGGGCGAGGGGATTTGACGGGGTTGGTCATACCCGGCGGGACGGGCCTTGCCGGCCCGTCTGCACCTTTGCCCAGCGATGCGCCCCGGTCTGGAAGCCAATGGTGCCAGCAAAGCCCACGGTTTCCAGGCTGTCGCGGAACAATTCGCCAATGCCCTGGCGCAGCTCGGCCGGCAGCAGATCCAGGGTGCGGATCATCAGGTCGAGACGACCGGGCCGGACCAGCCCGTCCAGTTGCATCGGCCCCAGGCGGGAAAAGCTGAGATCCAGCAGGAAGCGCTGCGCCTTGCCCTTTTCCTCCCCACCATCCCCCGTCTTTTCCTCACCATCCAGGGCATGGCGCACGGCAAGCTGCATCCGGCTGATCTGTTCGGGCGGGCCAATGGGGATGACCATGCTGCGCCAGCCCTCCGGCGTCGGTTCCGCCGCCTGACGGGCCACGGCTTGGAAATCCTCCCGCAACTGGGCCAGCAGTCGGCCGCCGCCACGCCGTTCCAGGCTGTCCACCGCGTCGCCCCCCAACCAGCCGGCCGCATCGCCACCACGCAATGCCGCCAGAAAGAAGGTCAGATTGGTGGTCAGCCGCTTGTTCGGCTGTGGCAGGATCGTCTGTGCCAGATGGCGGGCCAGCACCGGATCGGTTGCCGCCAGCATGGCCATCACCTCCTTCATCGCCGGCCAATCCTGGCCCTGGCGCGGGTCCAGCGGTGGCAGCATAGCCGGCCCCGGTTCTACGGTCGACGGGACATCCAGCAACACTGTCAGCGCAGTGCCGGGCGGTAGGTTCGTCTGCCCTTTCAGCACCAGCATTCCCTGTGGGGTGGACAATACCGGTTGCCCCTGGCTGGTGCTGCCCATCAGGGTGGCGGGCAGGGCATTTGGCGGCAGTTGCTCCAGAACCGGCTCAGCCACCGCCAGAATGCGCACGGACAGGTTCTGTCCGTGTCGCAAGGGGGCCGGTGGCGAGGGTGGGGAGGGTGCCGGACTGATGGGCGTGGCCGTCGGCAGGCCCGGCGGCTGTGCTCCCCGCAGGCGGGCTTGCATTACCGGTTCGGCGTCCCCGTCGGGGAGAGCCTGCGCGGGTTGTTGTGGGGTGGTCAGCACCGGTCCTTGGGGTAGATTTGGCAGCGTTGGGCGCGGTGTGGGCGCAGTAGGTGGTGCCGACGGCTGCGGCCCTCGCAAGCGCGCCTCCATTACCGGTGCGGCGTTCCCGTTTGAGAGAGCCTCAGCGGGCTGCTGCGGAGCGGTTGGCGCCGGTCCTGCGGGTGGATTTGGCAGTGTCGGGCGCGGTGCCGGGCCAATGGGCGGCGTGCTCGGTGGGGCCGGCGGCTGCGCCCCACGCAGGCGGGCTTCCATCACCGCTGCGCCGCTCCCGTCTGGGAGAGCCTGAGCAGGTTGCTGCGGAGCGGTTGGCGCCGGTCCTGCGGGTGGATTTGGCAGTGTCGGGCGCGGTGCCGGGCCAATGGGCGGCGTGCTCGGTGGGGCCGGCGGCTGCGCCCCACGCAGGCGGGCTTCCATC